>CALKNV010000040.1 GCA_938091935.1 uncultured Pseudomonadales bacterium | reverse complement strand
CCCAGAGATATAGGGCGAACCTATCAAGACGTGATTCGAGTCAACAGTCAATCAGGCAAGGGCGGGGTTGCCTATGTGCTGGCGAATAAATTCGGCTTTCAATTGCCGCGCTGGCTGCAGATAGAATTTAGCCGCGTCGTGCAGAAAGTGACTGAAGACACTGGTCAGGAGATCAGTCCCGATCAGATTTGGGATCTGTTCAACCGCCACTATCTCAATAGTGAGAAAGCGCTGAGCCTTGAAGATTTCACCATTGCCAAGCATGAGGGCCGTGAATCCTTTAATGCCAAGTTGAATTACTTTGGTAAGGAAATCGCGATAGATGGCGAAGGCGATGGCGTCCTGGATGCTTTCGTTGATGGCATGAAGTCTGCGGTCAAGCTGGACCTGGAAATTATGGAGTATGGTGAACATGCACTCGGCCAAGGCGCGGATGCTGAGGCGGTAACCTACATCCAGATTCGATGCGAGGGGCAGCGTTTCAGCGGGGTGGCAATTAGCAAAGATATTATTGCGTCTTCACTAAATGCCTTCATGGGCGCTGTCAGCCAACTGTTGAACGAGCAATCAGTAGCTGCTTAAGCCTGGTCTCGTAAACGACAGTTAAACGGCATTGACTGGTCGCCCCCTTTGTTTGTATTCAGAATCTGGTTCTCGGCTAAAAGCTTATGCTAAAACTTGCCCTTGGATATTCTTTGTCTTCGTTTTTCTTTGGCCTGTTTGGGGTGGACTGGGAGGCGGTGGATGACAAGATCGAGAAAGAGTACCCGGCAGTCAGCTTCATTTCTTCCTATGAACTGGTGCAGCAGTATCAATCTGTAAAACGGCCTATCGTCGTCGATGTGCGCGAACCGGCAGAGTTTGCCGTAAGCCATCTCAACGCTGCCCTGAACCTGGAATCGGGCGCGGCAATAGCCGCAAGGTTTCCGGACAAGCAGGCGCCTATTGTTGTGTATTGCTCCGTGGGTTATCGCTCTGCAGCCGTCGCCTCAGAGCTGGAGAAAATGGGCTATAGCAATGTGCATAACCTGCGCCACTCGATATTTGAATGGGCAGAGAAGGGCTATCAGTTACAAA
The DNA here is from genome assembly GCA_938091935.1 of uncultured Pseudomonadales bacterium. Lineage (GTDB taxonomy): Bacteria > Pseudomonadota > Gammaproteobacteria > Pseudomonadales > Pseudohongiellaceae > UBA9145. The sequence goes on along the minus strand of CALKNV010000040.1, from coordinate 39,446 downwards.
ACGCCAATGGCATCACCGCGAAAATTCATCCTTACAGCCGCGCCTGGGGCGCACTGGTTCGCGAGGACCTGCATGCCTATTCGCCCGAGTAGGCGGTTATTGTCCAAACTATTTCTGTGGTCACTGCGACTATACATCTGTAAACCAGTATCCTGTGGAATCCACAAATGTCCACCTTGTCCGATATAGACTTATAGCCAACGGGTGTTTGGGGTTCTGGAGAAACAGGTATGAGTTTGATCGACGAAGATGAAGCGCTCATTGCAGCGGCTCTGAACGGGTCAGCTTATGCCTGGGAGAAGCTGGTCAAGCGCTACGAAAGCAAGATATACAACCATGGCCTGCGCCTCATGGGGAACCGCAGTGACGCTATGGATTTGTTGCAGGAAGTATTTCTGGGCGTGTACCGCAATCTTCACAGGTTCAGAGGCGACGCCAAGTTTAGCAGTTGGATTTTCAGAATCGCCCATAACAAGGCGATTGATCTGAGCCGGCGCAAACGCCTGTTGACCGGCTACCCGGTGGCCGGAGAAGAGGAAGGAGATCCCTTTGAAGGAGTACCCGCCGATCTCAACGAGGAGCCAGATATAAAGCTGATGCAGAGCCAGCAAAATAATCGCGCGCTGGCCCTACTCACACAGCTCCCGATGGAACAGAAATTGATTGTCGAGCTTAAGATTTTTCAGTCCATGACCTTCGAAGAAATCGCCGATATGCAGGATATTTCAGAGAACACAGCGAAGACTCGCTTTTACACGGCGCTGAAGAAGCTCAAATCGGCAACGGAGGAAAAACATGTCCTGTCCTAAAACACCGCACCTGATGCAAGCCTATTTTTCTGATGCACTTACAACCCAGAGTAGTGAGGAGATAGACAGGCATCTGGCGCAATGTAATTTGTGCCGGGCCGAACTCGAATCCCTGTTGGCCGCCAAGAGTGAATTACTCGATTGGCAGGAACAATCGGTCCCGCACTGGGATCGAGGTCTGGAACTGTTCAAACGCGAGCATCAGGTTGCGCCCAGGGGCGAGGGTTGGTTTCCCCGCTGGCAGTGGCTGCCCACGGCGGCCTCTTTCGCGATGCTCTGTATACTGCTTTTCAACACTTCAATTGCCGTCAACGAGACTGGGCTGCAAATTGCATTTGGTTCATCAACCGCCAGTGAAGAAGTTGCTCGGACACTCACAGCTTTCGAAGCGCAGCAGATTGACGAAATCGAAACCCTGATTCGTCGGTTTGAAGCGCGCCAGGACTCCAGCAATATTCAGCTACTGCAGGCGGTTATGGAGCAAACGCAGCAATCTACGGCGGAAAGCCTTGATCGTATTTATGCTTATTTTGAGGAGCAGCGCCTGCAGGATTTGCAGGATATGCAGCTTGGCTATCAACAATTAGCTGACAGTGACTATGCCACCCTACGGTCGCTGCAGGAGTTGGCGCAGTATGTCAGCTTTCAAGAAGCTCCTCGCTAGGCCAGTGAATTGATGTTGGAGCTATCACTATGAAAACTGCCCTTTCGGTTGCGCTGTCACTTCTGCTGTGCCTGCTGTTGCAGCCAGGCTTCGCGCAATCTGAGCAGCTGCAAGAAATTCAACGAGATCTTGCGCTGTTCACAGGTATCCTCGAAGAGGAATTAGGGCTGAACGAGTCAGCGGGCTTGTTTGGGCGTAGTCTTGGTGGCATTAGCAGTACCTATTTGATGAGTCAGGGCGTGGTATTCGAAGTGCGCTCACCGCTGGCAAATCGTCGGAATCGCATGGGTCTGGCATCGCTAAGCTCAGCGATGCAGGCTCTGCAGCTGCAGGAAAATCCGTTCCTTGCCATGCGCCGGTCGCAGCCTGTTGCAGCTGCTCAAACCACAGCGCTGGCTGCCGATGTCACTAGCTCAGATAGTCGCTACCTGCAGCTGCGAGATCAGATCGCGAATATAGATTTTTCATTAGTCGTGAATACGGCTATTCAGCAGGCGACTCATTCTGCCAGGGCGCTGAGAGCGCTTGGAAGTGTTGACGAAGACGGTTATGAAGCGTTGTTTGCTGAGATTGAAGCGCTCAGGGGTCAAATCGAAACTAATGTTGCTGAACTGAGGGAACTTGAGGCTGAGCTAAGGATGCAGCCGGTGGAGCCTGACAGCGCTGCGGAAAGCGCTGATTCAAGCGGCATCCAGCAACGCGTAAATGACCTGCTTCAACGACTAGAGCCAATAAAATCTGAGGTGCTGGCGCTGGCATCTGATTTGCGTGAGAAATCGGCTCAGGCAGAGGCTGATTTCGCTCTCCAATGGCAGCAGGACCTGCTTACTTTCGAACGCGCTCTCTACGACACGCTTTGTGAATATGGCGAAACGCTGGTTCATATACCGGGGCGGGAATCCCTCTCCTTCATTCTGCAGGGGCTAGGTGATGATAGGGAAGATTCGCGTCGAGCGGACAAGGTTCACATCGTGAAGCAAGAGGATATCTCTGCCTGCGTGGCCGAGACTTTTGATTCGGAGTCTTTGCGGGCCCGCTCCACCAGCTATACCTACTGAGCGCACCCAGCTTGCGTTGGAGTTATGTGCTCAATTTCTGCGCGAACCTGGGGATGTGTGTGAAATGGTTACACTCCTCGCGCGGTCCAAAAATGGGGCTTGGTTTTGCGCTCCCAATTCCTATAGAATGCCAGCGATATCAGGCGCTCTAGCGCTCTTGGGCCATGGCTGCGGCGGTGGCCTGGACATCACCGGGACATAGCTTACAAGAATAAAGAAGCTGCTTTTGAGGAGAAAATAATGGACTGCCCGAAGTGCAATTCTGAGATGCAAGAATTAAAGATTGAAACCCTGCATGGTCAGGTTGTGATCGATAAGTGTAATAGCTGTCATGGGCTATGGTTTGATAACGGCGAAGCCGAGCAGCTTAAGGGTGACTGGATGGCTGACTTTGCTGATAGCGGCGATCCCCAGGTAGGTAAAACCTATAACACGGTGCGTGATGTTCAATGTCCCCGCTGTGGTAAGCCGATGAAGAAACTGAATGATCCCAAGCAGAAGCACCTTGAGTATGAAGCTTGTGAAGAGCATGGCATGTTCATGGATGCGGGTGAGTTCACTGACTACAAGCACGAGACTTTGTTGGATATCTTCCGCGACGTCGTAGCTTCCGTTACGCGCAAAATGTAAACGACGCCGCTTTCAATTCTTGTCAATAGAATGCCATCTGGGGTGGTTCCAGATGGCATTTTTTATTGCTCGCAATTCGATGGCTGGAAACTTTCCAAGGTCAGTCCACTGTCTGTCGGCAGTATGAAAATCAGAACCCGCTGAAACGAAGAGATTCCTTTGCAGTGCTATGTCGCAAAGAGCTCGAGATTTGAGTGGGTCTATGCCGCCAAAGGAAACTTCAATCGCTTCTCCCTCGGCCAGGATGAAATCATTAACCAGGCTCGATAGTTTGGAGTTGGTCATGTTGTAGCGGCTAGGGTGTGCGAGCACAGCAATGCCGCCTGCTTGCTTGATAATCGAAATCGCCTCATTAAGTGCCGGCCATTGGGCTGCAACGTAAACACTGCCGCTCGGCTTTAAAAATTTCTTGAACGCTTTCTGAAACGTTTTGCTGTGGCCTTCGCTCACCAGGAATTCTGCTACATGGCTTCGCGTCCATGACAGGCAGGGCTTGGCTTCCATGAATTCAAGCAGTCCGTTTATTCCTAGTTTTTCAAGCTTCTCGCTAATTCTGCTTACGCGCTCTGTTCTGGCCTGCTGCTGCCTGTTGATGAAAGCATTCAGTTCAGGTTCGCTGTCATCGATCTGGAGTCCCACAAGATGTATTTCATGCTTGTTCCAATTACATGAAATCTCTGTTCCAGGTACGAGGGTCAGCTCTGGGGGTATTTCCAGTTTCGACACGTCGGGTATGCAATCATGGTCAGTAATCGCCAGGTGCGTTAACTGGTTCTCCACTGCCCGCTGCAGCAGGAATTGTGGCGAATGGTGGCCATCCGAAAAATGGCTGTGGCAATGAAAGTCTATCTTCATTTTGCGATGCTGTTGCGACGCTCGCGTATCATGATTAGAAGTCCAGGAAGCCAGGCGCTTTGTCCCAAACGCCCGGCATAGTTTGTTTGTGATAAAAACTCTGAAGTCATGGTCTTACAAGTTCATCGGCTCAGTTCCGATTTATGAGGGTCAATCCGATAGCTAGAGGCTTGCGGCCTGCTATGGTCTATGCTGAATAGTGACCATATGGTCACTATGTTATATTGAATTTACACGCATAACTGATTATTACCGAGCCCGTTGTGCCACTTTGAAGGCGACAACAGGTATGACCTTTAAGACACCAGTTGCTCTCGATTCGCAAGAGATAGAAGTGAGCTTATTGATCAGGGGTAGCGAACACTGCCTTGATCAGTGCGAAATATTGCTCAGCTTGCTTTCTGAGGAAGCCTATATTCAGCAGACGCAAGATTCTGCTTCCATCGGTACACATATGCGCCATCTGCAGGATCGATTCCAGTGCCTGTTCAACGGGCTGCCAGATAGAACTGTTGATTATGATGCGCGCAAGCGTGACAAGTCTATTGAAACCAACATGGCAGCAACCAGATTCGCCACTGTCACGCTTAAGCGCAGACTGTCAGATCTCCAGCGACATGAGAAGCAGGGAATTGAACAGAGTGTTGAGCTATTAGTGCGCGAGTCTGTCCATCACGCCAGTCCCCAGGTCAGTGTCAGCAGTAACCTGCAGCGGGAATTAAATGGGCTTGATCACCCATGCGACCCATTATCTCGCGCTTATGGTGATGATTGGCAAGCAGTGGGGCTATGAGTTCGATAAGGACCTTGGAAAAGCCCCCTCTACAATTATCCACGAGCGCAGCTAGTGCAGTATTTGCTTCTGGCCAATACTTGACTGTTTTGCTTGGTTATCTAATACTTTGGCGTTCACTCTCAGAATGCAGGGATTTCGATGCGATTAACTACCAAGGGTCGCTACGCGGTAACGGCTATGCTGGATCTCGCCATTCACTCCGACAGAGGGCCGATCAGCCTCGCCGATATTTCGCAGCGGCAGGAAATTTCGCTTTCCTATCTTGAGCAATTATTTGCCAAATTGCGCAAGAACGCATTGGTAAACAGCGTGCGGGGACCTGGCGGCGGATACAAACTGCAGCGAGATTCCGAGGCTATTTTTATCGCTGAGATTATCGATGCGGTCAATGAGTCGGTCGATACGACTAAATGCCGGGGGGCAGGTGACTGTCAGGGCGGGGAAACCTGTTTGACCCATTACCTGTGGGAAGATCTGAGTGAACAAATTCACGGATTCCTTCAGAATATAAGCCTGGCGGACCTGGTGGCCAGAAATGAGGTCAAGCGGATTGCCGAAAATCAGGATCGCAAGCAATCTTTGGTTGCCGACGATGTTGACCTGAAAGTGCTCGCCGACGGGCAAATTCCAGCCACAACTCTTTAATCTCGCGGGGCCGCAGCTCGATGCAATTTCCAGTTTATCTTGATTATTCCTCTACCACGCCTGTAGATCCCCGGGTCGCTGAGAAGATGATGGAATGCCTCACGATGGAGGGAAATTACGGAAACCCAGCCTCCCGCTCCCACATCCTGGGTTGGAAAGCTGAGGAAGCTGTGGAAACGGCACGGCGACAGGTGGCCGATCTCATTAACTGTGATCCGAGGGAAATAGTCTGGACCTCCGGCGCAACGGAGTCAGACAATCTTGCCATAAAGGGTGCCGCGCATTTTTACAGTGACCGGGGCAAGCACCTGATCACTTCCAAAATAGAGCACAAGGCTGTGCTCGATAGCTGTCGGCAATTAGAGAATGAAGGGTTTGAGGTCACTTATCTTCAGCCTGATTCCCTGGGGATAATTGCGCCCAGTCAGGTAGCCGAAGCCATTCGCCCTGATACCATCCTGGTATCACTCATGCACGTGAATAACGAAGTTGGTGTTGTTAATGACATCGAGGCAATAGGGAAGATTACCCGGGAGCGCGGCGTCATATTTCATGTGGATGCGGCGCAAAGTCCTGGCAAGATTGAAATCGACCTGGAAAAGATACAAGTGGATCTCATGTCTTTGACAGCGCACAAGATATACGGGCCTAAAGGCATTGGCGCGCTCTATGTTCGGATGCAGCCGCGGGTCAGGATCGAGTCGCAGATGCATGGTGGCGGTCATGAACGTGGTATGCGTTCCGGCACCCTGGCTACCCATCAAATCGTGGGCATGGGTGAAGCATTCCGCCTCGCGAGAGAGGAGATGCGGGAAGAGAATGCCCGCATCCTCAGCCTACGTAAGCGTTTGCTGGATGGTCTGGCTAGCATCGAAGCAATCCACATCAATGGCGATCTGGAACAGCGAGTCCCGGGTAACCTCAATATCGCATTTAGCTTCGTAGACGGTGAATCCTTGATGCTGGCGCTGAGGGACCTGGCCCTTTCCTCCGGCTCAGCCTGCACCTCAGCGAGCCTCGAACCTTCATTCGTGCTGCGCGCTCTCGGTCTCTCTGACGAGTTGGCCCACAGCTCGCTGCGTATCTCTGTGGGGCGCTTTACCACGGAAGAAGAAATCGACTTTGCTGTTGCGAAAATCCGGGATGCCGTCTCCAAGTTGCGCGATTCCTCACCCCAGTGGCGCGAATTCAAAGCAGATACCGCCTCGGAACAGGCCCAAATCGCCGCGCAGTAGGCGCAAACGAGGTTTCTGCGAGTCATTTATCGGGCCTTGTGATTGCTCTGCTATGTTGCAAACAGCAAATACAGGCTTTCCCTGCGGCAGACCAGGCCAATGCCCTGGTCGGGGACACCTGACAGTTCCTATAAGACTCCAAATCCCGCCTAAACGGGGGTAAAGGCTGGCCTGAGCCCACATATTCCCTGTAAACCTGCAGTAAGGCTATGGATATCCTCTAATCGCCTGAATTACTGGGTTTTTTGCACCGTAAATACCTCTCTAAAACGTACAAAATCGCCGCATTAACACGTATAATGCGCGATCTTTTGCGTAGACCGAATTTGTGGGAGTAATGATGGCGATCGAACGTACCCTTTCTATTATCAAACCAGATGCTGTAGCCAAGAATGTCATAGGCGAGATCTATGCGCGCTTTGAGCAAGCCGGATTACGGATCGTGGCATCCAAAATGCTGCAGTTAACGGATGAATCCGCAGGTGGCTTCTATGCTGAGCATCAGGGCAAGGGTTTTTATGGAGACCTTATCGAATTCATGACCTCTGGTCCGGTGATGGTGCAAGTGTTGGAAGGTGAGAATGCAGTAGCACTCAACCGAGAATTGATGGGCGCTACTAACCCAACCGAAGCGGCGCCAGGCACTATTCGTGCCGATTTCGCCAATTCTATTGATGCCAATGCGGTGCATGGTTCTGATTCGCCTACATCCGCTGAGCGTGAAGTAAATTATTTTTTCAAATCTGAAGAAATCTGCCTGCGTCCTTGAGGCTTAGCTCCCCGCGAAGTAAAACGAAATGGCCGAAATTAGACCCAATCTACTTGGCTTAAGCCGAGAAAAGATGAAAGCGCTGTTCTCCGAAATCGGGGAGAAGCCATTTCGTGCCCAGCAAATAATGCAGTGGATCCATCAGCGCGGAGAGCTTGATCTTGACGCCATGACTGATATATCCAAATCTTTGCGCGGGCAGTTGGAACAATCGGTTGATATTCGGCTGCCAAAGATTGTCGCTGATTATCCGTCGGATGATGGCAGCCATAAATGGGTTATAGAAGTCGAGTCCGGTTCGCGTGTGGAAATGGTATTTATTCCCGAAGGCGGTCGCGGCACCCTGTGCGTATCTTCGCAAGCAGGGTGCTCACTTGACTGTAGTTTCTGTGCGACTGGTAAGCAGGGTTTCAACAGCAACCTGACTGTGGCTGAGATCGTAGGTCAGGTCTGGTTAGCGCGCCAGCAGCTCGGCGGATTCGAACAGGGCGCCGAACGCGTGGTATCGAATGTCGTAATGATGGGTATGGGTGAGCCCTTACTTAATTTTGATGCAGTTATGGATGCGGTAAATATCATGATGGATGATTGGGCATACGGCTTGTCCAAGCGTAAAGTCACCATCAGCACCTCCGGCGTGGTACCTGCCATCAGGCGCATGAAAGAGTTTACCGATGCGTCTCTGGCAGTTTCCTTGCACGCGCCTAACGATACGCTCCGCAGCAGCATCATGCCGATCAACAAGCGCTATCCAATTGCCGAGTTGCTGGATGCTGTCAGCGATTATATGGCTGGCTTAAATGATAAGAGAGTGCCAGTTATCGAATACACAATGATCAAGGGCGTTAATGATCATCGCCAGCACGCTAGAGAATTAGCCCAGCTATTGGTGGACTTTCCCTGTAAAATTAACCTGATTCCGTTCAACCCGTTTTCGCTGAGTGATTATCAGCGACCGAGCGATTCGGTGATCGGTAATTTTAGGGAAATCCTGCAGCGAGCAGGCTTTACCGTAACCGTTCGAACCACGCGGGCCGATGACATCGGTGCTGCCTGTGGTCAGTTGGTGGGCGATGTTGAGGACCAGACCCGGCGCCAACAGAGGCACCTGAAGCGTGCTCAGCAGGGCGGGGTCAATCAAAACAGCAACAAGGATAGTAGAACAGAGATTCTCGCCAGCACTGGTAATCTCGCAACAACTGCCGACAGAATATAAGGGAAGTTGTGTAAAGTGGCCATCATGCCTGCTGAGACATCATTATTATCGATTAGAGTTCGGACTCTTGCCTCTCTGGTGCTGGCAAGCGTAATGCTGTGCAGCTGTGTTACCACCACCACCGGTGGCTTTAATGTAGAGGCATCCGACGAAGAGGCGTTGGACAACTACATCCAATTGGCAGTCGCCTACTACGATACCGACGATATGCCCAATGCCCGGCGCAATCTGGCCAATGCCCTCGAAATCGACGACCGTAACTCTGAAGCCTACAACGTATTGGCGTTAATATTTCAGCGTGAAGGTGACCAGGAACTGGCTCTGGAAAATTTCCGCCGTTCGATTCGACTCGATCGTACTAACTCGCGGGCACGTAATAACTATGCGGCCCTACTGTTCGCGATGGGTGATTATGAAACAGCCTTCGATGAATTGAAGACAGTCACAGAAGATACGATGTACGAAGGTCGCGGCGTGGCATTCGAAAATCTTGGCCGCAGCGCGCTGAGGTTAGAGCGGGTGTCCGACGCCGAAACGGCTTTTCAGAGAGCCCTGCAACTCAACAGTAATCTCTATATTTCTGCGGTTGAGTTGGCCTTATTGCTGGCGCAGCGAGAGGATTGGCAGGGAGCAAGGTTCGCCTTTCAGCGCTATCTGACCACCACAGATTTTTATGGTATTCCCCATACACCCCGCGCCTTATTAGCGGGCATCACCATCGAGGGATATTTTCAGAACCTGGATCTGGTTAATGATTTTACCCGCATTCTCACCACACTTTACCGGGATACTCCCGAGTATGCTGCTCTTCAACAGAGACTGAGTGATGCAAACTGATAGCACGCCAGGCATTGAGGAAACCAGCAGAGATGTGCAGGAGGCTGCCTCGCGTTCACCCGGCCAGATGCTGCGGTCGAGCAGGAAGCAGCGTGGCCTGTCCAAAAAAGAAGTAGCTGATACGCTGCATATTACGGCGCACTATGTGAATGCGCTGGAGCATGACCAATACGACAAGTTGCCGGGTGAAATTTTCGCCAAGGGCTACATGAAGCGTTATGCCGAAATAATGGAGCTTGATCAGTCAGAAGTCCTCGCCGCCTATGCTGAGGTCAGGGCGTCTGATACAGAATCGGCATCGGCTGCTCAAGCGGCGCGTTCACGGTATCGGAATAACAGGAACAAGTTGTGGGTAGGGGGTTCGCTGCTGCTTTTCGCCGGACTGTTTACCGGGTTATGGTTTTGGAATAAGCAAGATCAGAGCGTCACAGCTGGAAGCGCCTCAAACAGCACTGCGCCGGTCAGCAGTTTAGACGGCGCGACAGTTGCAAACCTTGCCGCCGATGATACGTTGGCCCCGTTCGCCGAATTCGTGACTTCCACAAATGTGCCATCAACCGTTGAGGCTGCTGCCGGGGCTGCGGAGAATGTTGCTGCGGACATAGCAGATAGGGTGGCAGAGATTGTGCCGCAAGCCAGTGATACGTCAGAACTGCGGCAGGCAGCACAATCGCAGGCTGAGCGCGAGCCAGGCAATGAAATCGCTGCCGATGCGCGGGCATTGCAAACTGAAGCGCCGGCGGTGACCTTGTCTCAACCTGTGGTGCCGGAAACTGCGTCTCAGCAAACTGATGCGTCTTCCGCTAACGTCATTTCTGTCGAGAGGCAGGGTACTGATACGCTTCGAATCAGCTTCAGTGGGGCCAGTTGGGTTGAAGTGAATGACGGCGAGGAAAATCAGATCTATCGTGACCTGCGGGTAGCCGGCGACGTGCTGGAAATTACTGGCAGTGCACCTTTTAGTATTCTGCTAGGGGATGCGCCGCTGGCGCGACTCACCTTCAATGGCAATGAGATCGATGTTTCAGATAACATTCGCATAGACAATTCTGCGCGACTAACTGTCGGTCTATAAATTCATGAGAAACGCACACCTTATTAATCGTCGTAAGACGCGACAGATCATGGTTGGTGACGTACCGGTAGGCGGTGATGCGCCAATTTCCGTCCAAACCATGACCAACACAGAAACCACTGATGTTGATGCCACACTCACCCAGATCAGGCGTATGGAGGCGGCGGGTGTTGATATCGTGCGGGTATCCGTGCCTACCCAGGATGCCGCTGAGGCATTCAAACAAATTCGGTCTCAGGTAAGGGTGCCGCTGGTGGCGGATATCCATTTTGACTACAGGATTGCGCTGAAGGTGCTGGAATATGGTGTGGACTGTCTGCGCATTAATCCGGGAAATATTGGCAGCGAAGACCGAATCCGAATGGTTGTGGACAGCGCGAAAGACAAAGGTATACCGATCCGCATCGGGGTTAACGCGGGCTCATTGGGCAAAGTGCTATTGCGTAAGTACAAGGAGCCTAACGCAGAAGCGATGGTGGAATCGGCGCTTACCCAGATCGACATTCTGGACAAACTGGATTTCCAGGATTTCAAGATCAGTCTCAAAGCATCGGAAATTTTTATGACCCTGGCGGCCTATCGCAACCTGGCGTCACAGATAGATAATCCTTTTCATCTGGGTATCACAGAAGCGGGAGGTCTGCGCTCTGGCACTGTGAAGTCAGCTATCGGCCTGGGTGCCCTGTTAATGGAAGGTATTGGCGATACTATTCGTGTCTCACTCGCCGCCGATCCAGTGGAAGAAGTTAAAGTTGGCTTTGATATCCTCAAGAGTCTCGGCTTGCGGCATAAAGGAGTGAATCTCGTAGCCTGTCCCAGCTGCTCTCGCCAGAATTTCGATGTTATCGGAGTAGTCAACGAACTGGAGTCGCGACTGGAAGACATTACTACTCCCATCGACGTCGCCGTCATCGGTTGCATCGTAAACGGGCCGGGTGAGGCCAAGGTTGCTGAAGTAGGCCTGACTGGTGCCAGCCCTAATAACCTCGCCTATGTCGAAGGGATGCCGCACCACAAGATTAAAAATGAGCGGCTAGTCGACGAGCTTGAGACTATGGTTCGCGAACGCGTCGCAGCGAAAGAGGCGGCACAGAAAGATATAATTGCCAGCGACTAAAGTGCCAGAGCTCACCTATTACCATGACTAAAATCCAAGCCATTCGTGGCATGAATGACATCCTTCCTGAGCACTCGCCGAGTTGGCAGTATCTGGAATCCAGGTTTTACCAAGTCGTTAGACAATTTGGTTACCGTGAAATTCGTTTTCCGGTGTTGGAACAGACACAGCTATTTAAACGTTCAATTGGCGAAGTCACCGATATTGTCGAAAAAGAAATGTACAGTTTCGATGATCGTAATGGTGATAACCTGAGCCTTCGCCCCGAAGGTACGGCCGGGTGTGTTCGCGCTGCAAATCAGCATGGGCTGCTCTACAATCAGCAGCAACGGCTGTGGTATCAGGGGCCGATGTTTCGACATGAGCGTCCCCAGAAGGGGCGTTATCGTCAATTTCATCAATTCGGTGTTGAGGCTTTCGGCATGGCCGGGCCCGATATTGATGCAGAGATCATCCAGGTTTCGGCTGCGCTGTGGCAAACCCTGGGGCTCACAGATTTCGTCAAGCTTGAGCTTAATAATATCGGTAGCGCTGATGATCGTAAGGCGTTTGGGGCAGCCCTGACGGCCTATTTGGAGCAACACCTGGACGCCTTGGACGAGGACGCCCGCCGACGTATGCATACCAACCCAATGCGTGTGCTCGATAGCAAGAACCCTTCCGTGCAGGCTGTCCTGACTGACGCGCCGACCCTGAAGGATTTTGTGAATGCAGATAGCGTGGTTCATTTCGAACGCTTGTTGAAACTGCTCGATGGGCTCGGCATCGACTATGAGATCAACCCCAGGTTGGTTCGCGGTTTGGACTACTACAATAATTGTGTATTCGAATGGACTACGGACAAATTAGGTGCCCAAGGCGCCGTGTGTGGCGGCGGGCGCTATGATGGCCTCGTGGCGCAGCTTGGCGGGAAAGCAACTGTTGCGGCGGGCTTTGCCATCGGTATAGAGCGGCTGGTCTTGATGCTGGAGGAATTGCAACTCATTCCCGAGCAGGTGAAGCGCCCAATTGATGTCTATGTGCTGGCTGTGGGAGGCGATTTAAGCGAGTTGTCCCTCAAGGTGACGGCAGCTATCAGAGCTGCCTGCCCGAGTGCCGGCATAGTCAGCCATTGTGGCGGCGGCAAATACAACAGTCAGATAAAGCGGGCGTTTGCCGCTGGCGCGCGCTACGCGGTCGTACTGGAAGCTGCCGCAGACGGAGAGCCGCCCGGGATAGCCAAGCTGCGGGTATTGGACGACTCAGGTGATGCCGAGACTATGGAAATTGAGGCGATTCCCGCTGAAATACAGAGATTGCTATCCGAACCTGGCGAGTAATCAGGTAGTTATCGTGCTACGAGCGGCACAAACAGGTAGAATTGAGCGCTTTTTGAAGGCTGCTCCAGAGGTTCGAGAATTGGCAGGGAACCTTGGGCATTTTAAATGATCTGATAGGCATAATCTGGTTCAAACGTTAAACAAAGAACCCGAAGTAACTATCTGAATTATCAGATAAAAAAAGTTATTATAAGGAGAGTATCGTGGCACTGCACGCCGCTGAAGAAGAAACAATTGAAGCCCTGAAAAAGTGGTGGCAAGAAAACGGCAAAGGGCTGGTGTTCGCAGCCGTAGCGGTGTTCGCCGGGGTGACCGGATGGTTGGTCTGGGAAAACTCCACAGCTAGTCAGGCCGAAAACGCGTCAGATCTATACGAAGAGATTTTGAGCCTATCGCTGGTGGAAGAAGGGGCAGAGATAGGGGATGCGGACAGTGCCCGTATCATTACACTGGCCGAACAGCTGCGTGATGACCATCCTGTATCTATTTACGCGAAGTATGCTTCTCTCTTTTCCGCCCAGCAGCAGGTCAGTGGTGGGGATTTGGCTGCGGCCGAAGCTGATTTGCAGTGGATCCTGGATAATCCAGGTTTGGGTATTATGGCTGAAGTTGACGAGGGCCTAATCCTGACCGCCAGCCTGAGACTGGGCCGGGTAATCCTCGCACAAGGGGATGCAGAACGTGCCCTGGCGCTGGTTAATAATCTCGATCCCCAATCCTTTGAAGGTGGATTCGGTGAGTTGCGGGGAGATATCTACGTTGCCCTGGGGCGGATTGTTGATGCCCGAGATGCCTATGTTGCTGCCCAGCAGTCGGGTTCAAGCAGCGATGGTCTGCGCATGAAACTTGATAACCTGCCTGACGAAAGCTAAGTCATTCCATTAAAAGCCATGCCCTTATGTTTGGATCGACGCCAATGAAATTCATCCCGCGCACATTGTCACTGCTGACTCTGAGTTTGTTTCTGTCCGGCTGCGCTGGAGTTAATCTGAACCCCTTGCAGTGGTTTGGCGGTGATGAGGAAGTTAACCCTCCCGCTGAGTTGATGGAGGTTAGTAGCGAGGTTCGCTTGAGTCGGATTTGGAGCGTCGATATTGGCAACGGCCAGGGCGACAATTACACCGAAATTACGCCAGTAATTGAGGGGAACAGGATCTATGCCGCCAGTGAGAACGGCAGCGTGGTCGCAGTGGACCTGGATTCTGGCGACGTGATCTGGCGCAATCGGCTTGATGATGTGCAACTGACTGGCGGCGTTGGCGCCGGTGGCGGGCTAGTTGTAGTAGGCAGCCGCGATGCAGAAGTACTGGCCCTTGATCAAGCCACTGGAGACATAGTCTGGGTGAATGGGGTTACCTCTGAAGTTGTGTCTCAACCCATTGCTAATGATGACATTGTGGTCGTGCAGACCGTTGACGACAAGGTTGCAGCCCTTAACAACGATGGTGGCGAGCAACGCTGGATCTATGAGTCAACGCAACCGCCGCTGACTTTGCGCGGTACCAGCCGCCCGATATTTACGCCGGCTGATACCGTAGTGGCAGGATTTAGCAATGGCACCCTGGTCTCCGTTTCGGCATCTGATGGTGTGTGGCGCTGGGAGGAACGGGTTGCGGTGCCTGAGGGCCGATATGATATCGATCGCGTAATTGATATCGATGGCGACCTCGTGCTTGACGGAGATCGGATTCTGGCTTCCAGCTACCAGGGCAATCTAATTGCCCTTGATGTGTTGACTGGCCGAATAGTCTGGGGATTACAAGATGCCTCCAGTTACCATGGGTTGACGCAGGGATTCGGCAATCTGTATTACTGCAGTGATAAGAGTCACGTGATTGCTGTTCGCGATAACAGTGAAGATATCGTTTGGACAAATGAAGATTTACAGTACCGCGCGATTACCGCGCCCACCGCGATCAATAACTACATCGCGGTGGCGGACTTTGAAGGCTACGTTCACCTGCTTTCGCAAATTGACGGAAGAATCGTTGGTCGTACTCAGGTTGATAGTGACGGGGTCAGAGCTAATCTCTTGGCTTATCAGGGCCGGCTTATCACCTATGGCAACAGTGGTACCCTGGCTGCCTACAGCCTACAATAAACGCGAACCAAGGTTCGTTCCTGAAGAACTCTGCATCGGGTCATTAGCATGAAACCTGTCATTGCGCTCGTTGGTCGCCCCAACGTGGGCAAATCTACCCTGTTCAATCGCCTGACTCGGACCCGGGACGCTATCGTTGCGAATATTCCCGGCTTGACGCGAGACCGCCAGTATGGAGAGGGCAAGCTTAACCAGCGCAGTTACCTTGTGATTGATACCGGAGGAATCACCGGTCATGAGGAAGGCATAGATGCGGAGATGGCTGCGCAATCCCTGCAGGCGATTGAAGAGTCGACGATCTGCCTGTTTCTGGTTGATGCGCGTGACGGCATGGCACCTGATGACAGCAAGATTCTTGACTATTTGCGAAAGTCATCAAAGCCTTTCTACCTCGTGGTAAACAAAATTGATGGCATGGATCCTGATCAGGCTGCAGCAGAATTCCAGAGCTTTGGTGTCCGACAAATTTTCCCCATCACTGCCTCGCAGGGTAGAGGCGTAAAGCAGCTATTGAACGAAGTGCTGGCAGAGCATGAAGATGAAGAAGCTGAGCAGGATCCACCTCGCGGTATAAAAATAGCAATCGCCGGGCGGCCTAACGTGGGGAAGTCGACCCTGGTCAATCGAATGTTGGGCGAGGACCGAGTGGTCGTGTTCGATCAGCCAGGCACTACCCGAGACAGCGTATATATCCCGTTTGAACGCCGCGGACAGGACTATACCCTGATCGACACAGCCGGTATCCGAAAACGTGGAAAAACCAAGGAGACTGTGGAGAAGTTTTCCGTGGTGAAGTCTCTGCAGGCTATTGAAGATGCCCACGTGGTAATTATGATTGTCGATGCCAAGCAGGGAATCGTCGAGCAGGATCTGCACTTGTTAGGCTATGTCATAGAGACTGGTCGAGCCCTTGTTATCGGCATCAACAAGTGGGATGGCATGGAGGCTGAGGAAAAAGATCGCGTCCGAAGTGACATCAGGCGCCGTTTTACTTTTGTCGATTTTGCCAATATTCATTTTATTTCTGCACTTCATGGCACTGGCGTAGGGGATTTGTATAAGTCCGTGCAGAAAGCCTACGCTTCGGCGCGGAAAGAGCTCAGCACTAATCAATTAACAACGATCCTGCAGGGTGCCGTGGCAGATCATGCGCCACCCAGTATTAATGGCAGACGCATCAAACTGCGCTACGCGCATGCCGGTGGGCAGAATCCACCGACTATTGTTATACACGGCAAGCAAACTGATAAGCTGCCGACGAGCTACAGTCGCTATTTGGAAAAAACCTATCGCAAGGTTCTGAAGCTGGAGGGAACGCCGGTTCGAATAGAACTGCGTAGCGATGAAAACCCCTTCACCCGTAAAGAGCGCGACCTGACCCAGCAGCAGGTAGCGAGAAAACGCCGGCTGGAGAAAAACCGGAAGTCTGGGAAACAATGACAGTCACGCTGACCGACATAGAAAATGCACTGGAGCGTCTAAGCGGAGTCGCGATTCGCACACCGCTGCTCCGGTCCGCGGTGTTGAATGAACGTAGTAAGGCCAAGGTGCTGATCAAACCGGAAAACCTGCAGCACATTGGCGCGTTCAAGTTTCGTGGCGCCTACAATCGCCTGGCGCAGCTGGATGAAGCGCAGAAAAAAGCCGGAGTTGTGGCGTATTCGTCTGGCAACCATGCCCAGGGTGTGGCCTACGCCGCCAAACTGCTTAAAATCCAGGCGACTATTGTCATGCCGACGGACGCGCCCAGAATTAAATTGGAAAATACTGAGCGACTAGGGGCGAACCTGCGACTCTATGATCGCCATACAGAGTCGCGCGAAGAGATCGCCGCCGTCATCGCTGCAGATACAGGTGCCACTGTCGTGCCTTCCTATGATGACGCAGATATCATTGCCGGACAGGGAACCTGTGGCTATGAGCTGGTAGAGCAGGCAGGATCGCTGGGTTTTCGCCCGCACCAAATTATGCTGCCCGTAGGGGGTGGCGGTTTGATGGCTGGAGTTTCTACGGCGGTAAAAGCGCTGCTGCCCGAGACAGAGATATTCGGCGTAGAACCGGAAAAATTTGATGACCATGCCTTGTCGCGACAATCCGGGAAGCGGGTCAAAGTCGCGGGAACAGATGCGACTCTTTGTGATTCCCTGATGACGCCAATGCCGGGTGAACTAACCTGGTCAATCAATCAAACCACGGTAAATGAATTCTTTACGGTGTCAGAAGATGAGGTGCGCCATGCTGTCAGTTTTGCATTTCGCTATCTCAAGCTCGTGGTTGAACCTGGCGGCGCAGTGGCCTTGGCTGCCTTACTCAGCAACAAGCTCGATGTTACGGGCAAGGAAGTGGCCATCATTTTGTCCGGTGGCAACATAGACCCTGCCATACATTGCACCTGTCTGGAACAGTATCCTGATCCCTAGCCCAGCAGTCGCTTAATTCTGCATTAAAACCAGTTTGCGACCTCCGCCATGAGTCAGGTATTTTCTTCCATTTTTTTCTGACGTTTTTCCTGCCTGCGCAATTCCAGCCAGGTATCTACGCTATAGGGACCGGCGCCAAACGTGAATAGTACGAGGAAAGCCGCCCAATACAGCGCTGCCATTTCGCCGCCATTGAGGGTAGGGAACCAGGCAAGGTGGGCAATAAGATAGGCCATGGTCATCGTGATCAACGCCAGCAGTGAGACCAGGTTGGTCCATAGTCCGATCAGGATCAAGACACCACCTGCCAATTCCACGACTCCTGCCGCGAACAGCAAGTTGATATCCAGTGGCACTGGATAGGAGATTAGATCACCGATATTAAGATTTGTCATACCGCTACCGACAGGTTCCTGCGGGCTGTCTCCCAGCAGTTTGTCATAGCCGTGGGTTAGAAACATGGCGGCCACCAACCATCGAAACAGCGTCCAACTGGTCTCTCTGGATTCTTCCGTGGCCGCACTGGCAAAACGATTGAGGCGGGAAAGCATGACTTTGGCTCCGGATTTTTGATATCAATATTCCCGGTAGTCTTGGAAAATTGCAAGACGCATTGCGGCCAGACCAAAGCTATAGCCAGGTAATTATTCGCCAATGAACTCGACCAAACCTGTTCTGATAATCAAGACTGGCTCGACCGTGCCGGAACTGCTCGCTAAAGGCGAGGACTTTGAAACCTGGATCAGGCTGGGCATGGGGCTCAAGCCAGGTTCAACAATCGTTGCCAATATTGCAGACGGACAGCCGCTACCTTCACTGGACGAAATCAGTAGCCTTGTCATCACTGGTTCCCCAGCTTATTTGACTGATCTAGCGCCCTGGAATTACCTTGCTGCAGACTACATTCGAACTGCAGTGAATGTTGCCAAGCCGCTGTTGGGCATATGCTATGGGCATCAACTCCTGGCCTGGACATTTGCTGGAGAGATCGGTTGCCATCCGCAGGGTCGAGAGCTTGGCACTGTTCCCATTGCGCTCAGTGATTCTGCTAGACGCGATCCCTTGTTCTGTAATTTACCAAACGCATTCGCGGCTCATGCGGCCCATCAGCAAAGTGTTTTGAGCTTGCCGGCAGGCGCTACTCACCTGGCATTCAATGATTTCGAGCGCGTCCAGGGCTTTAGGTTAGGCAAGTGTGCCTGGGGCGTGCAGTTCCATCCGGAATTTAGCGCAGATATATGCGAGCACTATGTACGGTTTCGCTGGGATGACATGGTGTCGGAGGGATTACAGCCACAACGAATTTTAGATCAGGTGGCAGAGACCCCACAGGCGGCCAGCTTATTGCAGCGTTTTCAGGAGATTGCAGCAGCATGCCTGGCGGTGTGATTAGTCACCGGTGGCTTCAACGAACTCTTCTTCGACCACTTCGATAATTCGGTCGCGAGTAGGTCGCGCCAGTTGGCGGCCGTTGATGAACACAGTGGGTGTACCACGAACCCCTGAAGCATTGCCTCCGCGCTGGTCGTTTCTTACCTTGGCGATGACATCTTCCAGTTCCATGTCGGCGTGGAGCTGATCTATGTCGAGATTCAATTCCAGCGCATAGGTATCGAACTCAGCTTCAGCGTCTTCTTCTGACAAACCGGACCAGAGAGTCTGGGTGGCAAATAAATAGTCATGCATTTCCCAAAATCGACCCTGTCGGCCGGCAGCTTCCGCATACAGCGATGCGGTCCAGGTGTGTTGATGGGCAGTGGTGACAGGGAAATGTCGGAAGATGAGGTGGGCCTTATCTCTAATTTGAGGCCAGAGTTGCGTCATGGTGTCATTTTCGGTGGCGCAGGCCGGGCACTGAAAATCAGCGTATACAACGATACTAACTGGCTGCTCTCGCAGACCGCGGATATGGTCGTTGTCAGCGATTTCTACGGGGGAGTATGTAGGGCCCTGATTCAGTAGCGTGAAAAGCACAAAGAGAACCAGCAGGGGAGCGACACCAAACAAACCCACTTTGACGGCGAGTTTCCTGGTTTGGGCTCGCTGCTTTGCAGCCTGCTGTTTCTCTTCCCTGATTTTACGTTGTTGTTCCCGCTTGTTCATGACATGACCCGTTTTCTATCTAATGTGACTCTCAGATCTTCAGCCTGAGAAGGCCATACTATACAAAAATTCTGCGGATTCAGCACGAACCACTGATGCTGAAGACGCAGGGGTTAAGTACGGGGGTGTAGTGCTGGCGAGTACGGGAGCTCGTCAGGTCGGTTGATTCGAAGAAGTCTGATACACCATTACATCAGAAAGGCGTAACCGACTTTGCAGCTGATATGGATGCCCTGGTCCTGATGCATGCCTATCCAACCTTCACACTTGGCAAAATCAGTTACCCAATGAATGGCGGTCTCGATAAGGCCGAGCAGCAGGGAGTTGGTAATCAAGTAGACCATGCCGCCATGAACCAGGGAGTGGGCCGTTAGCCAGTACCACCAGTGGGGGAACAGGCTATGCTCTTTGTCGTGAATCTTGTCGTTACGATTCTTGCCGTGGCCCATAGCCTCGGGCTGCAACACGAAGTCAGCAAGGGCGTGGCCAAAGAGTAATTGAAACAGGTTCTCAACAAGTAGCATGTAATTTCTCGGCTGTTGTCGACAGATCAATTATGACTTGTCGATTATTAAATATTGTTATGGCTCTCAGAACTGTGCAAACACAGTCGAGCATGACTCATACCTCTGGATATTAAGCATTAAAGATACCAATGCGTGTTTACGACCCACTTTTTGTTAGGTGGTTCACACTATCGGTTTGGCAAGTGTCAGTTTTTATCGCCTGACATTGTATTGGTTCGCTAACTACATGAAATTTATGTATTTTGTAAAAACCTACACTGCCTGAATGGTAAGAATGTGTCAAAAATTGACACAAGCTGACTGAAAAAGCACAGTTAGGGTTGAGGCTGGTTGGCTGCGTCAGTCCACATCAAGCTCTTGGACTCCAGGCAGGGTTGTCTTAAAGAGGCAGCAAGCACCGGCTCAGCCTTTGTCTTCTGCCTCGTTCTCTAAGACTTCGATTCTTGTAACTTTGGAATCTACGGTGGCCCCGTTTAGCCTGGTGACGAGTTTGCTCCCGGTTGTCAGCTGCGAGGCACTTCGGACCACTTGCCCTGCTTCGTTATAACTAATGCTGTAGCCTCTGGACAATACGGCGAGTGGACTGACCGCATTAAGATTGCGGCTGATTGCCTGCAGTTGAGTCTGGCCCTGATTGAGTCGAGTCTTCAGGGATTGTGCCATGCGCTGTTGCAATGACATTAGTCGCTGCTCGCTTGTTTGCAGCCGCACCCGGGGGTTGGCAGAGAGCAGGGCGCGGCGCTGTGAGTCCAGCTGTGCCTTCTTTTCCCGCAAACCACTTCGCATGCTTCGTTGCAGCTGAATGTCGAGTCTGTCCAGGGTCTGCGCATGCTCTTGCAGACGGCGATCTGGTCGCTTCATGCGTTTCTGGAGCCAATCGAGGGATTGATAGCGTTGTCTAATCGCGATACCCACGCTATTTCGGAACTGCTGCCTGAGGCCAAGCAGCAGCTGCCGGTACTCACTCTGATCGGGGCTCATGAGCTCAGCCGCTGCTGAAGGAGTCGGTGCACGCAAGTCGGCAACGAAATCGGCGATGGTGAAGTCGACCTCGTGGCCCACGGCACTGGTAACGGGCAATTGACTGGCAAATACAGCTCTGGCTACAGACTCTTCATTGAATGCCTGCAGGTCTTCCAGCGACCCGCCGCCTCGGCCCACTATCAACGCTTGCAGTTGCAGTTTGTCCCTGAGTCGATTGGCCAGTGAAATGGCCCCGGCTATCTCGGCGGGGGCGTCTTTTCCCTGCACTGCCACAGGGAAGAGTGTGAGCCTGGTGGCAGGAAAACGTCGGTTGAACACGCTGGTGATATCTCGAATTGCAGCGCCGGTTGCTGAAGTGATGATACCTATATGTTGAAACCGGGATCCCATGGCTTGTTTGTGGTTTGTATCAAATAAACCCTCAGCCTGGAGTTTCTGTTTGAGTTCCTCAAATGCACGACGCAATGCGCCATCTCCAGCTTCTTCCATGCTATCAGCGATTAACTGGTAGTCGCCCCGACCCTCGTAGATACTGAGCCGGCCACGCACCACCAGTTGAGCGCCATCCTTGGGTCTGAATCGCAGCAGGCGATTGCGACCCGCAAACATGGCGCAGCGCAACTGTGAGCTCTTATCCTTGAGCGTGAAATACCAGTGCCCCGATGCAGGAGTCGCAAGATTGGATAGCTCTCCCTCCACAGCGACGGCGGGAAAATTGCTTTCCAGCAGTGTGCGCGCCATTTTGTTAAGGCTACTGACGCTGATTACGGCGGAGGTTTCTTCCTGGGTATGGAGAAGACTATCAGGCATGCACAAAAGTTTACCTGAAGCCGATGCATAAGTCTGTCAGGGACCGCGCTGAAAGCTTGGCACAGTGTCTTTGGTGCGCCAGAATTCATCAGGCCAAATGTGACAGTGCTTAGTTTCCTGCTACCAGCTTGTCGTCAATCTTGGCGAAGCTTTCTTCATTTCGCACGGCACCGTCAAGATCATAAGAAGTAAGCTTTACCTGCTTACCCGCTGGCCCGAACGGGAATGTGATCTTAAGAAAGGCCGGCGTGCCGCTGTTGGTGACCAGCCCCGCAGTAATCGCGTAGCTTTTTGAAATGCCTACCGCACTCCATTCGCAGGCACCATCACCTGATGACTCTAACTCAAATAACTCATCGCCATACTTATGTGATTGCTCAACACTCCTGATGATCAGGGTGCACTGCCCGGCGCCATTGCTGTCACCATCAGTTTGGTAGACACCGTCTACCAGAGAATCGGCATGCGCTATGGAATTTAGCATTAATGCGGAGAGCATCAGAGCCCCCGAAGCCAACTTAACTTTAATCATCGCTTACTGTCCTCGTGTTGGTCGGTTCAACTACGCCGAAAACCATGCGCAGTACAACGCGTTAAAGTTTAGTGGGCCAGTAATAAAAATCATTGACTTAAATCAATCTGAATCCATGAGCGCGAGGGTCAAAGAGTACGGGATCACAGAGATGGTCGAGTCGACGCGCTAGAGTGCGCCAGATAAGAGGAGGGCGTTGTGCGGGAGGAATTCGACGTTGCAGGTGACGTGAGCTGATCGTATTTTTTACGTTTCCTGCAGTCCATCAAGCATCATTGTTACCGCCATATTCGCAGTGACGTTAGCCACGGTGATAAACATGTCGACTATGAGGTCGATGGCAATGAGTAAGCCAATGCCCTCGACAGGCAAGCCAAGCGCCAGATAGACAGGTGTCATGATCAAAAGCCCGCCGCTGGGTATTCCTGGACTGTAAAAGCTCAATAGGCCAATAGCCATTGCGATCACGATAAATTCATAGACGCTAAGATCAATACCATAAAGCGCGGCGATGAAATAAGTGCCCGCGGTGCGTGCCAGCGGAGAGGCAAATTTGAAAAGGGTTACGGCAGCGGGTAGGACTATTCCGGCAGTCTTCTGGCTTACCCCGAGTATGTCGCTAGCGGCAATGGTAGCTGGTAGCGCGGCGAGTGAGGATCGTGTACCAAAGCCAAGTACCTGAACCGGCGCCATGGTTTTGGCAAACTTTTTGATGTCGTGCCCAAGTACCCAGAGGCCCAGGTAAAGGCAAGCCGCGAGCAACACTATCAAACCGCACACCATAAGAATAAAGGCGCCGAGCAAGCGCACTGATTCAGTCCCCAGGCTTGCGGTGATCGGCAGCACCAGTGCAAAAATCCCAAACGGTGCCAGCTCCATGATCCAGGCGATCACCACCAATAGGGCTTGCTTAATTGCGTCAAAGAAAGCGACCACGTTTTTAGCTAATCGTTCTTCAATCTGAATCAGGGCAAGTGAAAATACAACAGTGAAAATCATTAAAGGCAAGATGTCGCCATTGGCTGCGGCGGCGAAAGGGTTTGCTGGCACCAGTCCAGTCAACCAGTCTTTGAATGGTGGTAATGGCGCGCGCTCGGCCGTGACTTCGGAGCTGATCAGCAATACATTGCTATTCTCGCTGCTGATTTGAAGTAGACCAATCAAGGGCGCTGCGAACAGCAGGGCGAATAGACTGGATAACAGAATTAAACCGATGAACAGTGACAGAGTTTTCCCGCCAATTGCGAGCACGCGCCCACCTCGGCCTTGTCCGGCAATGGCAACGACCACCAGTGCCATCAGTAGAGGCATGATTGTCATTCGAATCGCATTGACCCAGAGGCTGCCCAGAGGGGCGAACAGGCCCGGCAGATTGGCGAATAAGGTGGAATCGGATTGGGAAATCATCAATCCAGCAACACCGCCAAGCACCAAACCTGTGAGAATTCTGTAAGACAAATTCATATTAGAGATTTATCCGAGACGCAGCTCGCGACGCTCTGGCTGTATTGTGGGGGGTGAATTGGTGCAATTATTGATTTGTCTGGTTCTGAATTCTTGGAATTGTTCTTACTTTGTATGCTTCGGATACTACTGAATATTTCTAAGAATGTCTTGATCCTTGGCGAGCCTGAATAAATCGGTAACTGTGTTAATATTTGGACCCACGTATAAAACTAGGGCCAATAGTTCTGGCCTTGTTCCCGCTGCTCCCGTTTATCAGGGATTTGTCAAAATAATCGGATTCTTTAATGAAGCTGGAAGCGCATTTCAGAAAAGATGGTCAAGCAGTCAGTTCTCGCCCTGAGACAGGTGATTACGTGCCTTATTTCTTTATCGAGAATGAGGATCGCGTGCTTGACATACAGGTAAAAGCGGGTCGCATCAACTTACTCTTATTCGTTAGTGCGAAGCAGGAGCAGACGCTTGCGGAAATTTTGTCTTTGAACACCGACTATCCGAGTTTTGTAGTTACCGAAGAGCAGGGTAGTCTGGCGCATCCGGATCTGTTTTACGATGCTGCAGTATTTAGACTGTTTGCCGATCCGGATGCAACAATATCCGCGTTTATTTGTGATCGTAATTTGAAGATAAGTCATGCGTTTAGCGCCTCGGACGTGCCTGAGCTGCGTATCTTGCTCGCTCGATATGAGGATCTTCCATACCGCGGCGCCCCACCGCCTCTGCTACTGGTGCCAAATGTTATTTCGGAAGAATTGGCTCAACGCTTGATTACAAACCTGGAAGAGAACGTCGAGACATCACACCAGACGCATACTGACTACAAGTCTAGAATTCATGTGCATCCAAATAAAGAGCTCGAGCTAGCGCTCGATGACAAGCTAAGTAAATCTCTGTTGCCTGAAATTGCCAAAGTCTTCTATTCCGATATTAGTCATCGTGAGACTTACAAGATTTGCTGCTATTCTGCGGATGATCTGGGGTGCTTTGGTAAGCATCGAGACACTATTGCGCCGCATTTGCACAGGCGTTACGCGATGACGCTTGTGCTGAATGATGATTTCGAGGGTGGGGGTATTAGCTTTCCCGAGTATTCCACTAAACCGATAATAGTCTAATAATGTGCGCGCCGACCCCAGGCCATAGCGAAAATCATTGAGTTCGAATTCCTGTCGATACTCAGCTGCAAGTTGCTCAACTGTATCCAGCCCCAGAAGATATTTAACCTTACTCCATGTTTTTTGTGGCCAATCTTTTCGATTATTGCCTAAAGCTGCTTTGACATCGCTTGGGATGCGGTCTCTGGATCCTTCGTACTGTGTGGCGAGAGCATGACGCGTCGGCGTAAAAATATCATAGCCGTGGGTCCATAGCCTGATTGCATACAACACCTGCTCGGCGGCATGCAGGCCAAAGTGTAGATTCGGATCAAACGGAACTTTTTTCTTTGTTTCGCCAGTAATGAACAACATAGCCGCGCTAATGCCTAGTGAGCTTAGTGGAGTTTTGGGCAGTCGAACGAGCGCCCCGTGGCTCTTTATTGCAGTCTCATCGATTTGCCGGAAGCGGTTAATCTGGCCGATGGTGGCGAGGCTTTCGTGCTTGTCCATATTGGAAATATTGACGGGATAGCGAGAAATGGCGACCTGATTCGAAAGCTGCTGACATTTCTTGAATTCCTCGATCAGGATCTCATCCCAAGCTCCGAAGAATCGGCTGTGGGAGTCAATTTGTAGATAATAATCTTCATCCTCCAGCAGCTGATCGCAACGATAGCGCGCGTAAATTGGCCCTTAGGCTTCTTCGAAATGGATAGTATTGATGCGAACATTCTCGAAATTTCCAAGATCCTGGTAGCTGGGGTCATTGGGATCGATTTGCAGACAAACCCCAACGAAGACGCGTTCAGGATGTTGCGCGCGTGCAAAAATATCGGCCACCGTAAGAACAATGTCCGGATCGTCTAGGCAGGCAATGGAAACAAAGATGCTTTCTTTTGTGCTCATTGTCAGAGATTTGCTTCTGTAAAGACAGAGTATCCGGTCAGGTGCAGTCACAGGCAATGGCTGATCGAGAGGTTGCATCCAGATCAAATTGCAAGCTCACAGTCTGTCTGTTACGTTCAGCTTGAACAATAATCTCTGAAGGTGAATGCAATGAGTGGTGAGTCAAATGAAGGTGCGCAATCAAAAAAATCCAATTATCGGGAGGAGCTTGATTCGCTTTTAACTCAGTATGAAAGTAAGAAGCTCACGCGTCGACAATTAGTGAGCGCGCTGCTGGCTTCGGCGGCTGGAGCCTCGATCTTGCCTGCTGCGGCGCAATCACCTTCACCGGTAGCCGTTGGTCGCTCCATGAATCATGTGTCGCTATCAGTCTCTGATGTGCAGCGCTCGGCAGATTTCTACAGCCGGGTGCTAGGCATGGAGATTATCAGTCGACCAGCTAATGGCGGCCTCAACATGGGGCTCGGTACAGAGAGTTTTCTCGGGCTTTACGAATTAGGTAATCCTGGCGGCATGCACCATCTCTGTATTGGAGTGGATAACTACAATGCAGATGTATTGGCGGAGAGGCTGCAGGGGCACGGTATCGATGCTAATGTGAATCGAGATCCAGCCAATCGCACCAGTGGGGGAGACCAGCTTTACTTTGCTGACCCGGATGGCATTCTGGTGCAGTTAGCGCAGCACGGTTATCTGGGATAGTTTATTGGCTTGGTGCTGCCAGCCATTTTGGATCCACATTGAGAGGTGCGGTCAGGGTTTGCATGAAGGCAACTAATTGACTTAGCTGTACCGCTCGTAAGCCTAGTGGTTTGGCTTCGTTGTGGCTAAGCATTGAGGTTGGTGCGTCATTGTAATGTTGCATTACAGCAGTGAGGTCGGCGATCTGGCCGCCATGCATATAGGGCGCGGTCTCGGTAATATTACGCAGGCTTGGAGTCTTTTGTGCACCAACCAGTTCATTATCGTCCTTGGCGAAGCGCAGTTCGATACACTCTTCAGGTTCCGCATCGCTGTAGTCGCTCAGGCAATTAAATTCATCCTCTCTGGCTAGCCGAATGCCGTCATACCTTCCCATAGGGGGCAGTTGTCCCGCAACTGCGAGCACACCTGTATTGTGAAATTCAAAATTGGTAAACAGCGGACCATTGTGACAGCTAATGCATTGACCATCGCCGATAAATAGTTTCAATCCCGCGATCTCTTCCCGGGTAAGCGCATCGTTGCCGCTGATCCCAGATTCACTGCTGACCTGATCCGCATACTCATCGAAGCGGGAATGGCCAGGCAACAGTTTGCGTTGGTATGCGGCAATTGTCTTGCCGAGATTGGCAAATACCTGGTTAATGTCATTTTGTTGCGCTTGAGAAAGGCGCTGCCAGTTTGCAGTTGCCTCGGCGTCTCCCAGAGGAGAAGCTGATTGCGGCGTTGCCGGTATGGATGGAAGCTCACCAAATAGCGCTGCGTAGCGCTCACTATAATCTCGGTCTTTGGCAATTAGTCGTACTACCTGTAATCGATCCAGATTGTGTTCGTGGCCTGCTTCTATTGGGGCAAGTGCCTGCGCCCACTGCGAATCCTTTCTGCCATCCCAGTAGAACCAGGGGCTATGCGAAAGTCCCACCAGACTTGGCGTATGACGCGGCCCAAGTGCTGTACCAGCAGCAAGGGATAAGCCATCGGTGAAATAGCGCGCCGGTTGGTGGCAGGTGGCGCAGGCCACCTCGCCATTGCCACTTATGCGAGAATCGAAATACAGAAGCTGTCCAAGTTTCGCAGCGCTTTCATTGTCAGCAACGGCATTGCTGAGGTCGGGGCTCAGGGCGGGCAATTGGGACAGGGATAAAGATTGAATCAAGGCGGCTTCCTGCGAGGTCCAGGCTTGCGGTAAGGGGGCAGGCAGCAGTTGCCAGCCAATTCCGGCGCCCAGGCCGATGACGAACAATCCCGGGATCAGGAAGCGCTTCATAGTTCAAAATCCAGTAGCCCGGTCTCATCGCCTTGAGGGCTGCTTATCGTCACGGTCAACTGCCATCGCCCTGGCATGTGGAAGCGGACGCCTTGCAACAGATAGTGGCCGGGTGACGTTTCGCGGGTCACAATCGGTAGTGTTGGCAGGCCGTGGTCATGGTCGGGCATGCCGCCAATGACAGAAATTTCTGCGCCAGTGAGCGGGCTGTTATCGGCCCCGATGAGGACGAGCTCCCAGCTGTGGATGCGATTGATCACCACAGGATCAAGCTGGGTGAACACCTCCAGTGTAGAGCCTTTGCTGGTTTGGATTCTAAAGTTGGCTTCCTGCGCCCACAATTGACTAACTGGGAGCATGAACAGGATCGCTAACGGCACCACTGCCGCTCTAATTCGATAGATCATATTGTTTATCTGGCCTAATCGCTATGATATTGACTTGCGCTGAAGCGGGGTGTGCAAATTGCGAGGAACTCAAGATCCATCTCACCGGTGTTGGTAATACGTTGCCTGGTGCCAGGAGGGATTAGTACCACGTCACCTGCTGTCACTCGAGTCGCTTCGCTGTCTCCAATCTCAACCAGACCCTCTCCGCGCATAATTGCATAGCGCTCAAAGGTATCTGTGAGCCAATGCCACGCAGTTTGTCCGCCGGTTAAGACCCGAGCGCGTGCAATGGACACAGCATCATCCTGATCAGAGTTGGAAACCTCGATAATGAAGCAACCTTCCTTGAAGTAATACTCGTCTGATTGACGCAGCTTGCGGACGTATTCTTTCATTAACGGCAATGGCTTCAGCCGGCATCACTCGATGCGCTGGTAAACCCCCAAGTGCACGTACGGAGCCTCTGCAGGCTCACCCCGGCTGACATTGCCTGGCACGCGGTGCACAACCGGAGGCAGGCTCTTCAGGTAAGCAGCGATAGAAAGCGCATCCTCCCCGGTGATGTTGGAGTATGCCGGCCAGGGCATCACTGGAAGGCTGCTGGCGCTATGTTCTGTCGTGCCTACCCGTATCATCGTGATGAGTCGCTCCATGGTCCATGAACCCAGGCCAGTCTCCATGTCAGGCGTAAGATTGGGGGGGTACACAATGCCAGGATTACTGTTGCGAAAAGGGCTGGTATACGCGATTCCGGTGCTGGAACCCGCCAACAGTCGCGCGGGGTTCGGATCTCCAACCAAGGCACCATCGGTATGGCAACTGCCACAGCCCAAAAGTCCTACCAGATAGCGACCCCGGGTTAATTGCTCTGTCGTGTAATCGCTTGAAGGTTGGGGTTCTGGCGTCGCGAAAATTGAAGCTGGGTCGAGTACCTCAAAGTCCGCCAGAGGATTGTACCCTTCGACAGGTTGGCTGCTAGTTCCACAACCCGCAAATACAATTGACATTAACGCGATTACCCAATGACGAGATGCTGCGAGCGGTGATTTAGACATGGCTATCTCCTTCATATGAAACTACAACAGCTTTGATACAGGGTGCCAGCTTCTGTTAGATGCAGCATTGATCTTGCGCAACAAGCTTCGCGACCTGGTTTTGAAGCTTAATGCCGCCATATAGGTCCAGCGATCAGGTGTTAGGTCTGACGCAGAAATTTTGTAAACACCTAAACTCAGTCAGGGCTTGCGGAATTTTAGAGTAAAGCGATCGGTATTACCTCTCACGCCGGGCGTGCCTACTTCCAGGCTCAAATCATCCTCCGGGTGATAGTGCAAATCGCTGAAATTTAGAAACTCGAATCCCACATCGATCAATTCCTTGATAACTAACACGGGATCCAGGCGCCGACCCACCGCGCGGTTGTCGGGCTGCATATGGCGTCTGGTGTGATCGACGACGCCGTAAATGCCGCCTGGTTTTAAAGCGTTGAACACGGCTCGATTCATGTTTTCCCGGGCATCGAGCGGTGGGTTGTGCAGATTCCAGAAGGTGAGCACGAGATCGAAATCGCCTTCGCTAAACTCGAATGTGGGAATATTGAGTAAGGTGATGTCATCATTGATGGCCGACGCGCACTCCAATCCTTCGAGATTCATCACGCTGCTCTTGAAATCATTGCTGACGCCTACGGAGAACACGAGTTCGCCTCCGTTGTCGCACAATGTGGGGCCGAGAATTTTTGACCAATAGCCGCTGGCAGGAGAGATTTCCAGCACTTTCATCTCCGCTTCCAGCCCAAAAAACTCCAGCACTTCTGCGGGTTTTCGGTTAGCGTCCCTTGCAACTTCTGCAGCGTCACGGATGTTGCCTTCAAGATTGTCTTCGATTATCGCTCCCGTCGCTGCGGCATCCGCTGCGCAGACTTGAGCGCTAAAGCCCAGACAGGCCAGGGCAAATAAGGCGTACTTCATGTCAATCAATTCCTCTAATAAAGCAATTCTGGCCAACTGCGCGGTTGATCATTCTCGCAGTTAGCGTTGCTCAGTTTGTCCTCTACAGGTTTGCCAGATTTTACTGATTCGCCAGCAGCCACCATCGCAGCGTGTCAGTTACCTTGGCGGCCGCGTCTTGTTGGACGAAATGCCCTGCTCCGGGAACCGCGACTACGGTGGTAGAGCTGTCGTTCCAATCCCAGGTGTTGTTGAGCCCGTCTGAATGCAGCGCCGTGTCTTCCAGGCCATGAAACACTAGCAGGGGTATGTCGAGTTGCGGCGTCTGCGGGCTTGCCTCGCCATTGTCTGAGCCACCCGGATAATTTTGTTTGTAGTAAGACAGCATGGCGTCGAAGTCAGACTGCCTGAAGGCCTCCACATAGCGCTCTCGGGCGCTGGCGTCAGATACCCAACCCGCCAGGGTTTCGGCTGTCATGGGTCCACCGAAAAATATATCGGGATCCGAGGGGGAGCCTTCAATAAATACTCGCGCGTAATTGCTGTTGGCCTGTTGCTCGGCATTGCCTGCCATTTCCCTGGCCATGCCGTTGGGATGAGGCAGGTTGAGAATAACCAGATTATCCACCATCTGCGGCAGGGCAAAAGCAAACTGCCAGGCCACGGCGCCGCCCCAATCGTGTCCGACAATGGTAGCGCTATCTTCCCCCAGGTGGTGGATTACCGCTGCGACATCGCTCACCAGATGCTGCATGCCATAGTTCTCCTTACCCTCAGGCTTGTCGCTGCGGTTATAGCCACGCTGGTCAATCGCGACCACCTTGAAGCGGTCAGCAAGGCCTTCCATTTGATGCCGCCAGCTATACCAGAAATCCGGAAATCCATGAATCATGACTACCAGGGGGCCCGAGCCCATGGTGGCGTAGTGAATCCGCGCGCCATTGCTCTCGGCGTAACCATGTTCGACCTCGCTCCAGGCGTCAGCCTTGGCCAGGTTGCTGAGTATTAGCATTGTGATGAGCGGAATTAGTCGGTGCATGAGCGCCTCGCTTGCAGCGTGTGAGTCAGGCGGATTAAAGCAAATTTGGCAACAAAAGTTTATCCGTAATACTCGACTTGAGCAGCTTGTTGTCCCAGCTCAGGCTAGGTCCGGATTCTGTGCCAAAGCAAGGCTTGTGCTAGCATTAGAGAGAATCGATTGGGTTCCACAGACCGGGAGTATTAACGTGAAAGCACCATCACCTCGCAAAATACCTGCACTACTGTTCGCCAGTACGCTGATTTCGAGCTCGCTTAGCGCAATTGCGCAGGACTCAGAAGCACCTCTAACTCAATGGGGCGCGCCTGATCTCCAGGGTGTTTACAGCATCGCGACAGTCACTATGCTAGAGCGCGGTGAGCAATTTGGTGGTGAGTTGATAATCAGTGCGGAAGAGGCAGCCAGCGTGGGCGAAACGGGAGAGAGTTATCTCGATGAGCTGGTGAATTCCGGTGACGGTGAACCGGGCGTCGGTGGCTACAACACATTCTGGATGGATCCGGGCGAGCGCATGGCAGAGATCAATGGTGAGATCCGCAGCTCCATTATCGTTGAGCCCGAGGACGGCCGGTTACCCTGGGCCGAAGGCGCGCAACGGGCTATTTTTGCCGGACGAAGAAGTCGTGGTGCCTTCGATGGGCCTGAGGTCCGTCCTATGGGAGAACGCTGTCTGGTTGGATTTGGTTCGTCGGGTGGGCCACCGATGTTGCCGGTGCTTTACAACAACCACAGTCGCATTGTGCAAACCGAGGACTACGTCATGATTCTGGCAGAGATGAATCATGATGCCCGTATTGTCCGCCTGCGTGATAGCGAACACTCAGATATCCAGAAGTGGCTGGGTGACTCTATTGGCTACTACGAGGGGGATACGCTGGTGGTGGAAACGACGAACTTTCATGACCAGGAAGGCTTCCGCGGTGCTTTGCGTCATTTTCTCTATCTGTCCCCAACCGCCAAAATAACAGAACGCTTTTCACGGCTAGACGACGAAACTTTGCTCTACCGTTTCACTGTGGAGGACCCTACTGTCTACTCTCGCCCGTGGACTGGGGAGTTGCCGATGAACGCGGTGGATGATCGGATTTATGAGTATGCCTGTCACGAGGGCAACTACGCCTTGCCGGGCATACTGGCTGGCGCGCGTAAGCAGGAAGTCGAAGCAGGACGTGAGACAAGCGAGCAATAGAACCGAACATTACAGCCGAGCATTACAACCAAACATTACAACCAAACAATAGAATCGAGTGGAGTCTTTATACGTGAGTTTTCTTATGATGAGTGCGCGAACTTGTTTGCTGATGCTTGTTGGTTTTGTGCTCACAGTGAGTCAAGCCGCCGAACTGGAACCCGAGCTGAGGGTTAAGCAGCTTATGAACGGCATCATCACCCCGGCCACCAACACAATCTGGGGTGCCTATCAATTGGAAACCGACGCACAGTGGCAAGAAGTAGAAAATGCGGCCTATGCTGTTATCGGTGCTGCAAACCTGCTGGCATTAGGAGGCAGTGCAGAGGGGGAGGCTGAGGCGGCTGCCACTAAACAATGGCAAGAGTTCAACGCCCAGATGCTGGCAGCATCGCGTCAGGTGCTGACTGCTGTTGCAGCCAGAGACGAAGAAGCATTGTCGGATGTCGGCAACAATGCACTGTATCCTCCCTGCGAAAGCTGTCATCAGCAGTTTCAGAATCAGTAATTTGCGTTAGTTAATCAGCACCAGGGCTGGTAGCCTTTCCAGAAACCAGAAGCAGGCAATGCCGCCAAGTCCATAAGCTAGCCCGCGGTGGGCACTGGCAGTGCTGTTGGTAAAAAGCTTGGTAAATACTGCATTAACAGCAATCATCCCTACAATAAATAACACCTGCCCCCCTTCAACGCCCAGATTGAAGAACAGCAGCGCCAGAGGGATATCCGCATCGCTCAGCCCCAGCTCCCCCAGCGCACCGGCAAACCCAAAGCCGTGAAACAGGCCAAAAACGAAAGCAACGATCCATGGTTTTTCATGCACCAGGGTGAGTTCTCCGCGCTGACTCATAATGACTTCTCTAGCCAGCATCACGATGGAAAGCGCGATTAGCACTTCTATCGGGGCATTGGGCACCGGAAAAATGCCTAGCACCGCGAAGGCTAGCGTGATGCTGTGGGCGATAGTGAAGGCCGTGATGGTTTTGAGCAGCTTCCAGAAACCCTGCAAGAGTAATAGTAATCCCAGCACGAACAGCAGATGGTCGATTCCGAACAGAATATGCTCCGCGCCCAGGACAAGATAGCGCGAAGCGAGGCTGATGATGGAGCCAGCGCCTGCCTTCAAGTCGCTCATTGGGATGCTGATACCTGAGCCTTCTGCAGGAAAGTATCCCGAAACATCAGTTCCATCAGTCCAACGTGCAACCGCGACCAGGCCCTGCAATGACCAGGGAATTTCGAGGCTATCATTGATGTTAAGTGCGGGGCTGCACTGGAAGCGATAACTATAGTTTCCCGGTGCTAGTCCTTTGCAGCGCTCTGGAAGAATACGTTCAATATTAAACAAAGGTGGCACTTGCTGATCCACCACCGAAAGGCTGTAGCTACCGGGTGCTGTTTCATCGATAAATATGCGGGCGACTCCGGTAATGTCTACATCATGAGCCAGGACCAGCCCAGGCAATAATGCGAGCAACAGGAAGAGGGTGCTGGATATTTTAATGCGCACTGGCAGCCCTACTGTTCCGCTTCAGCATTGCTGATGCGGATAGAATACTGTTCCCACAGGCGGTTGATTTGAGCCTGCAGGCGCAAATCTTCTTCAGCAGCTATCCATTCCAGACGCACACGATCCCTGATCTCAGTCAGCGGCGGCAGCCTGGAGTCTGTTCTGGAAGTGACCTGCAGCCAATGCTGTCCGCGATTGCTCAGGAAAGGGCCTTGCCATGAACCGGTTTCAGCACTGAACACGCGTTCAGCAAACTCGTCATCGAATATATTGGAGAGATCCAGGTTGTTCACATTGGGCAGAGGGTCGGCGTTCCCAGCCTCCAACTCTAAAAGTGTGGCCGCGTCAGCACCCGAGGCTAGCGCATTGCTCACCTCAACAGACAGCTCCTCGCGGGTGTTAAACACGATTTCGTTGGCGTCCAGTGAGGGCAGGGTGCGGTAACGCTCGAGATTGCTGTCATAGAAGGTTTGCAGTTCCTCCTGGCTGGGTTGAATGACGTCACCGCTGAGCACATGGCGCATTTTTTGCGCAAGAATATCGTGTATGCGCGCATCATTATCTAGCCCCATTTTGAGTGCTTCCTGCACCAGAATCTGCTCTTCTACAAAAGCGGAGGTTAAATAATCCCTTTGCTCCTCGCTAAGCGCCTGACCACTTGCCATTTCTTGCATAAAAAGGCGTGCATCAATTTCGCGCTGATCCAATTCCAGTACGTTCTCCTGAGTACTGCTGCTGATGCCGTAGACCGCGAAAATCACCAGGGCCATGATAAAAAAATGGAAGGTGGGCTCCCGCAGAAAAGACTGCAGTCTGCTGATATTTTGATCTGTGCTCATTGCGGCGGAGTCTCCCCACTTGTCATTCTGTCTGGCTCTGTGCACACTCAGACAGGATGGAACCAGCCTGTAGCTTAGTAGCTTGATGTCTGCACATGGCCAGTCTGGACCCTGATTCTATAACTGTGCACGAGGTGCTATCCAGTCATGGAGCCGTTAAGTCAGGAGTTTATCGCAAGTTGTCGCCGTGAAAGTGGGCGTATCATTCGTGGTGACAGCATGACTCGTATCGAGACGTTCGTAGATGCGGCTTTTGCCTTCGCATTCACCATGCTGGTAATCAGTATCGACCAAATTCCAACCAGTCCACCAGAATTATTTGAGCTGTCCAAGGATATTCCAGCCTTCGTATTCAGCGCGCTTACTATCGGCGCGGTCTGGCTTGCCCACTCAACCTGGAGTCGGACATTTGGATTGCAGGATCCAATAACCATCCAGCTGAGCCTCGGCCTGGTAATCCTGATGTTGGTATTCGTCTACCCAATCAAGCTAGTGGCCCAGGCGACAGTAATTTATATCACCTCGACGCTGTTAGGGTTTTCATTGCTTGATACTGGTCTGTTTGAAAATGAGGGCTGGGCTGACAATACCATCAGCGGTCTGTTTGTTTTTGTCGCCCTGGGGTTGATGGCCCTGGGGTCAATCATCATTGCTTTTTACCAGAATTCTCTGCGCTTTGCGGAGGAGCTGCACATGACAGACTACGAGCGGACCTACTGTCACCTGACCACTATCGCTTGGGGTGTTGTTATCTGTACAGCGCTGCTCTCTCTGTTTATTGCCTTGCTTGCCAGCCCAAGCAAAGTGCCTCGCGCTGGGTTTATCTACAGCACTCAAGTCGTGACAATCCCACTCGCACAGTATCTCTATCGGGCGTACCTGGAAAAGAGAGTGACTGCTGGAAATTTGCCCGCCGATAAGTCCTGAATAGCCGGGTTTCTGTACAAGCCAAAACCGCATCTGTATAATCTCGTTTTTGCGGATGGTAGAAATCTTATGTTACGAATTGCTGAAGAGGCTTTAACATTCGATGATGTTCTGCTCCTGCCCGCACACTCAACCGTTCTCCCTCGCACAGTAAGTCTTCAATCGCACCTCACCAAGGCGATTACCCTGAATATTCCCCTGGTTTCTGCGGCGATGGACACTGTTACCGAAGCGCGACTGGCTATTGCCATGGCGCAAGAAGGCGGTTTGGGTGTCATTCACAAGAGCATGAGCATCGAGAATCAAGCACGGGAAGTGCGTGCGGTCAAAAAGTATGAAAGTGGAGTGGTTAAGGATCCCATAACCATCACCGCAGAGGCGACCATCAGGGATCTGGTCTCGCTGATGAACGAGAAAGAGATCTCAGGTATGCCAGTTCTGGACAGCACTGGCCTGGTGGGCATAGTGACCAGCCGCGATGTGCGTTTTGAGAGCAATCTGGACGCAGCGGTAAACACCATTATGACGCCCAAAGATCGGCTTGTAACCGTGCAGGAAGACTTCAACCTTGATGAGGTTAAGGAGCTGCTGCATCGGCACCGCATTGAGAAAATTTTGGTGGTCAATGCTGACTTCGATCTCAAAGGGCTCATCACACTGAAAGATATACGCAAGTCTGAGGATTACCCGAACGCCTGTAAAGACGATTTGGGGCGCTTGCGCTCGGCTGCTGCTGTCGGCACTTCGGCAGATACTGATGACAGAGTTGCTGCTCTGGTGGAAGCCGGGGTCGATGTCATTATTGTGGACACGGCCCATGGTCATCATCAGGGTGTAATCGACAAGGTGGCCGCCATCAAGCGACGGTATGCGGACGTGTCGGTTATTGGAGGCAACATTGGTACCGCGCAGGCGGCCAGGGACTTGGCTGCAGTAGGAGCGGATGCCGTCAAGGTGGGAATAGGACCAGGCTCCATCTGCACCACTCGTATCGTCACGGGCGTTGGTGTGCCGCAAATCTCTGCGGTTGCGAACGTGGTGGAAGCCTTGAAAGACACCGATGTCTGCGTGATCTCCGACGGCGGTATTCGTTACTCCGGTGACATCGCCAAGGTGATTGCCGCCGGCGCCAACGTGGTAATGATAGGCAGCCTGCTGGCGGGCTCCGAAGAAGCACCGGGAGAGGTCGAGCTTTACCAGGGTCGCAGCTACAAGTCATATCGCGGCATGGGGAGTCTGGGCGCAATGTCTCACTCGCAGGGATCCAGTGATCGCTATTTCCAGGACGCCAACTCCGGTAATGAAAAGCTGGTGCCTGAGGGTATCGAGGGGCGCGTGCCCTACAAAGGGCCTATGGCAGCTATTGTGCATCAGTTGATGGGTGGCCTCAGATCCAGTATGGGTTATACCGGCTGTAAAGACATTGAGACCATGCGCACCAAGACCCAGTTCGTGAAGATCACGGGCGCGGGTATGTCAGAGTCCCATGTGCATGATGTCTCAATCACCAAAGAAGCGCCCAATTACCGCGTGTCTTAACACTAGTCTGAGCAGTGTCTAAATTGATGCTTCATATTTGAGGTAGGGTTGGTTTATAGGCCAGCGTTTCATAATAAAGTTCTAATTTTCTAAAGGATTTTTTCCATAATGGCCGGCGCAGACATTCACAGTCAGAAAATACTGATTCTCGATTTCGGTTCTCAGTACACGCAACTCATCGCCAGAAGGGTGCGCGAAGCCGGCGTGTATTGTGAAATTTGGGATTATGAAGTTAGCCAGGAACACTTCGATCAGTTTGCGCCTCAGGGTATTATTTTCTCCGGCAGCCCGGAGTCTGCCAACAAGGATTATTCCCCCAGGCCTCCGGCGTTTCTCTATGAAGCAGGACTTCCTATCCTGGGCATCTGCTATGGCATGCAGACCATGGCTGAAGAATTTGGTGGTAGAGTCGAAGCGTCCTCCAAATCCGAATTCGGATTTGCGCAAGTCGATGTGGTGGCAGAAAGCGAACTGCTAAATGGCATCGAGGATCGGGTGCTGGATGGCGGTATAGCGCAACTAGATGTCTGGATGAGCCACGGGGATAAAGTCACGCGAGTACCGCCGGATTTTGAGCTCATCGCGGCCACCGAGAGTGCGCCGATCGCAGGCATGCGACATTGTGAAAAGCCCTTATTCGGTATTCAATTCCATCCGGAAGTGACACATACGCTGCAGGGCATGCGAATTATTGAACGATTCGTCCGCGACATCTGCGGCTGCGAAAAGCTTTGGACAGCGGCGAGTATAATTGAAGATGCAATCTCCACTGTCCGTGCTACTGTTGGCAAAGATAAAGTGCTGCTGGGCTTGTCAGGCGGGGTAGACTCTTCGGTTGTAGCGGCGCTGCTGCATCGCGCTATTGGCGAACAACTAACCTGCGTCTTTGTAGATAACGGCCTGTTGCGCTTGCACGAAGGCGACCAGGTCATGGCAACCTTTGCCCGCAATATGGGGATTCACGTCATTCGCGCGGATGCTGAGAGCATGTTTCTTGACGCACTCGAGGATGTGCATGATCCTGAAACCAAGCGCAAGATTATTGGCAATACCTTTATAGAGGTATTCGACCAAGAGGCCACCAAGTTAGGAGATGTGAACTGGCTGGCCCAGGGTACCATTTACCCAGACGTAATAGAGTCTGCCGGATCCAAGACTGGTAAGGCCCACGTCATAAAATCCCATCATAATGTTGGCGGCTTGCCGGAAGATATGACCCTTAAGCTGGTGGAGCCACTGCGTGAGCTGTTCAAGGACGAAGTGAGGCAAATTGGTCTGGAGTTGGGTTTGCCCTACGACATGGTTTACCGGCACCCATTTCCTGGTCCAGGACTTGGGGTTAGGGTATTGGGAGAAGTAAAAAAGGAATACTGCGATATCCTCAGGCAAGCTGACTCGATATTTATCCAAGAGTTATATAACGCAGATAAGTACCATGATGTCAGCCAGGCCTTTGCTGTATTTCTACCGGTTAAATCGGTAGGGGTAGTAGGGGATGCGCGTCGTTATGCCTATGTGATTAGTCTAAGAGCCGTCGAGACTGTTGATTTCATGACAGCCCGTTGGGCAAGACTCGACCCTGATTTGCTCGAGCTGGTCTCTAATCGCATCATGAATGAGATTCCGGAAGTCTCGCGGGTAAGCTACGATATTTCCAGTAAACCACCTGCCACAATCGAATGGGAGTAGAGGTAGGCACGTAAAACATTATCTAATTGCAAAATTTTCTTGTAAGCTCGGATGTGCGGTTTGCATCAGTCTTAGCAGCTTCGCAACTTAAGGGCGTCGAAATGAAAATACATCATGCTTTAGGGATTATACTTATATCTGGGTTAGTAGTGGGTTGCGCATCTCGAGCTTCATCAGTCGCACCTGTAGCAGTATCGTCGTCCGATTATTCAAAAATGTCATGTGAGGATGCTCGCTCATTGCTTTCTCAGAAGCGTGAGGTAGAGATTGTTCTTACTCGCCAACAGAATAACGCTGCTTTAGGTGACGCTGCCGGAGTCTTTTTAATACTTTTGCCTCTCGGATCGGTTTTTGGAGCAGATAAAGAGGGGGAGCTAGCTATAGCAAAGGGCGAGGTGGATGCTCTAGAACGAAAAATCACAGTGGATTGTCAATGATCCA
>CALKNV010000039.1 GCA_938091935.1 uncultured Pseudomonadales bacterium | reverse complement strand
GAGTAACTATAGGCAATTCATGGCACCTGACATCAATAAACAGCCTCAACATATTGCCATCATCATGGATGGCAATAGCCGCTGGGCCCAAAGTCGGGGGCTGCCTACCAAATCGGGCCATCGCCATGGTGCGGAAGCAGTTCGCGAAATCGTTAATAGTTGCGCGAAGCGCAATATCCCTTTCCTGACCCTGTTTGCTTTCAGCAGTGAAAACTGGATGCGTCCAGTGATCGAGGTTCAGGGTCTCATGGCGCTAGGCCTGTCGGTGCTGAAGCGCAATGAAATTAAACAAATGCACAAGAATAATGTGCGCCTGAAGTTTATCGGCAAGCGCACTGATTTTGCGCCCAAGCTGCTGCGCAGCATGCATGAAGTTGAGAGACTCACAGCCAACAATACCGGGACTACTGTGATTGTTGCGGCTGATTATGGCGGCCGCTGGGATATCACTGAAGCTGCTGCCAAACTGGCGAGCATGGTTGAGCAAGGCAAACTTTCTGCGACTGAAATAGATTCCGATCTTTTTCATATTAACACCAGTCTTAGCTGCTATCCTGATCCTGATTTGTGCATAAGAACTGGGGGTGAGCACCGCATCAGTAATTTCCTGCTGTGGCAGTTTGCCTATACCGAGCTCTATTTTACCGATTGCTATTGGCCAGACTTTGATGACGCCGCACTGCAACTGGCCCTGGATGACTATGTTCATCGCCAACGTCGATTTGGCGGTCATGAGGACGGTGAGTCCAGCAATGAGTGACGGTCTTAAGCAGAGAATCATTACCGCCGTTATTCTTCTGTTGTGCCTGATCGCAGCAACTACACTGTTCACTCCGTTCTTATTCGCTCTTTTTATCGCTGCTGTCGTGCTGGTTGCCAGTTGGGAGTGGGGAGCGCTGATTGGCCTGACTGATAGCAAGTCGCGCCAGGCATATCTGGCGACGATGATGCTAATGCTAATCGGCGCCTTGTTCTTGCTAGGGTTGGAGCCCGGCACGGACAGGATTGACCTGTTCCGCGCATTAATGGTGCTTAGTCTCGGATTAGTCTGGTGGTCGATAGCTTGGTTAATGTTGTTTGGCTATCCCGACAACGCCAAGCACTGGAATGATAAATCAAAAATCGGGTTGATGGGCTTGCTGGCGCTCATTCCGACCTGGGTAGGAATCGTGGTGCTCAAATACCTTTTGCCGTCGGGTTTCCTCGTCTTGGGCTTGGTTATCATGGTGGCGGCGGTCGATGTAGGCGCTTATTTCGCCGGCAGGGCGTTTGGATCTCGTCCCCTGGCGCCTAGCCTGAGCCCCAAAAAGACCTGGGAAGGCGTATGGGGAGGCCTGGTGACCTGTTGTGCTGTTGGTGCCCTGTTTGTTTGGGGTATGCACAGTTACTTGTTTGAGCTCAATACCTGGCAAATTGTCGTGTTGTTACTCAGTAGCCTTGTGATTACTGTATTTGCAGTGGTTGGTGACCTGGTTGAAAGTATGCTTAAACGAAATTCCAATCTTAAAGACAGCGGGCACATCTTGCCTGGACACGGCGGCATTCTGGATCGAGTCGATGCCATTCTGGCGGTGACGCCCGCTAGCGTGATTATTCTGCTGTTAACCTTGCAGGGTGGCAGCTAGAAAGTGAGTAGTACGCGCAGCTTGGCAATACTTGGGTCTACCGGTTCCATCGGCTGCAATACATTGGACGTTGTGTCCCGTTGCCCTGAGATATCGGTTTTCGCATTAAGTGCCCATACCAACGTCGAGTTACTCGCAAAGCAGTGTGCCCAATTCAAGCCGCGGTTTGCGGTGGTGACAAATCCTGCGTTTCACGATCGTTTCAAGGCGCTACTGAAAGAGGCCGATAGCGATACGGTTTTGCTTGATACGAAAAACTCCTTGGAAGAGATTGCCTCCCATGAACTGGTAGACACCGTCATGGCTGCTATCGTTGGGGCAGCAGGTCTGCCCTCTGGACTGGCGGCCGCCAATGCAGGGAAGCGATTATTGCTCGCTAACAAAGAGTCCCTCATTATGTCCGGTCAGCTATTCACAAGTGCTGCCAGGGACCATGGGGCTGAAATAATTCCTATCGATAGCGAGCACAATGCAATTTTTCAGTGCTTGGCCGAAGCGCGAGATGTCGATTCCGGCAGAACCAATACCCAATTCGTGAAGAAAATCATACTCACTGCTTCAGGTGGCCCATTTTTGACGGCGACTCAGGATGAATTGGCATCGGTGACGCCAGATCAAGCCTGTGCACACCCGAAATGGTCTATGGGGCGAAAGATATCTGTGGATTCAGCCACATTAATGAACAAGGGGCTGGAGCTTATCGAGGCATGCTTCCTGTTTGATTTGCCTAGCTCAGCTATTGAAGTGCTCGTGCACCCTCAGAGTATTGTACATTCCATGGTTTATTATCAGGATGGCTCTGTGCTCGCACAGATGGCTAATCCAGATATGCGGGTGCCGATCGCCTACGGTCTGGCTTTTCCTAAACGCATGGAATCAGGGGCAGAGGCACTGGACCTCACGCAACAAGAGCCGCTGCAGTTTCAGCATCCCGATTTACTGCGGTTTCCCTGTCTTGCCCTTGGTCGGGCTGCCATGGAAGCGGGCGGTACCGGGCCAGCTGTGCTGAATGCTGCAAATGAAGTGGCCGTGGAGGCGTTTCTGCAGGAAAAAGTACAATTTCTGGACATACCTCGCATCATTGACGGGGTATTGTCGAAAATACCTTGTGAAGCGGCATCTTCTCTAGCTATTATTCGTGAGGCTGACAAGCTCGCACGAATTGCAGCTAAGGAATTGATATAAAAAGGGATTTAGACTTAGCCCGAGAAAGTCAAAAGGGCCTGTAAAGTAATCACTCATGTTAGATTTTTTGATTAGCGTAATCGCACTGCTTGTTACCCTTGGCATACTCGTCACGATCCACGAGTTTGGCCATTTTTGGGTTGCCAGACGCTGTGGCGTTAAAGTGCTGCGCTTCTCTATTGGCTTCGGCAAGGCCGCCAAATCCTGGATAGGCAGGGATGGTGTGGAATACGTCATCGCACCAATCCCGCTTGGTGGTTACGTGAAAATGCTTGGCCAGGAAGATACCAACGTGGCTGAAGCTGGCGCTGTACCAGCGAGCCAACGTCACCTTTCCTTTGCCTACAAGCCACTCTGGCAACGCATGGCTATCGTCGCGGCAGGTCCCATTGCAAACTTCCTGTTGGCCATCTTCGTGTACTGGATTATTCATGTTGGCTACGGCGTCAGCGGGATTGCCCCAGTTATTCAGGGTGTGGTTGAAGACTCTCCGGCTTTTGCAGCTGGGTTGAGGGAAGGTGATGAAATTCTGGCAGTAGATGGTGAAGAGACGATCATCTGGCAGCACGTCACGCTCCAGATGCTGGCTCGGTTGGGCGAAACCGGCGAGCTTAATCTGACTATCGATCCCGCAAGCTCCAGCATGACCCGGGAGGTGAGTATTCCTTTGCTAAGCTGGATGGGGAGCGAGACCGAGCCCAATCCGGTAGCAAATCTTGGGATTGTCCAATTTGAAATACCAGCTCGCATAGGCGGGGTTATCGCTGGCGGGCGCGCCGAGGCTGGTGGCTTGCTCGCTGGCGATGAGATTCTGGCAGTCAACGGCGAAGAAGTTCGCGGCTGGACCCACTGGGTGGATATAATCCGCAGCAACCCGGAACTCTCCCTCGATGTTGCAGTCCAACGGGAGGGATCAATAACGGGGCTGGAAATTACCCCGGAGCGGGCCGAACTAGCCGATGGCTCACTGATAGGCAGTATCGGCGCTTCCGTACAGCAAATTACGCTAGCCGAGATTGTGCCGCCAGAGCACCAGCGTGAGATTGAATTCGGTGTGCTGTCCGCAATTCAACCCGCGATTCAAGAAACCTGGGATAAATCGCTCTTTGTTCTTGATTCAGTCAAGAAAATGGTAATCGGCGAGATATCAGTTAAGAACATTAATGGCCCAATAACAATTGCGCAGGTGGCGGGGGAAACGGCGACTTACGGTCTTGATATATATCTGGGGTTTTTGGCGCTGCTTAGTATTTCATTGGGAGTGCTGAATCTCTTGCCGATACCGGTGTTGGATGGGGGCCACT
>CALKNV010000038.1 GCA_938091935.1 uncultured Pseudomonadales bacterium | reverse complement strand
AAGCTGGTGTCCAAAATTGATCCAGTATTTAACCATCTGATGTACAAAGGAATTGGGGTA
The DNA here is from genome assembly GCA_938091935.1 of uncultured Pseudomonadales bacterium. Classification (GTDB taxonomy): domain Bacteria; phylum Pseudomonadota; class Gammaproteobacteria; order Pseudomonadales; family Pseudohongiellaceae; genus UBA9145. Next base: position 78,163 of record CALKNV010000038.1, on the reverse strand, counting down.
AAAATGCAAAAAACTACGCATATCACTATGAAGATTTTTACCGGCGCGGCCGTCAGCGGCTTACTCCTCTCCCAGGCCTTTGCTGCAGAGAACTACACTCCGCCTCACACGGATTGGGGCGTGCCTGATTTGCAGGGAATATGGAACTACGAGAATCGTACCAGCCTGGAACGGCCTGATCTCTATGAAGGCGCGCTGGAGATCGATGAGGCAACCATGCTGTCAAAGATGGTATCCACGCCTGATTACATCGCGGCCCTTGAAGCGACCGGTGCGGAAGCCCCGGGACCGGACAACGTCGGTGGCTACAATGGATTTTGGATTACACCCGGCAATGCCCTGGCCAATATGAACGGAATGTATCGCACTTCTCTTATTGTTCAGCCGGAAGACGGCAAGATTCCCTGGCGCGAGGAAGCTCCTGCGGTGCGACAGCAGCAGCGCTATGAGCTGCCAATGGGGCGTGCCGAGAGTGATGGTCCCGAGGGACGGACCCTGTCGGATCGCTGCCTGGTGAGCTTTGCCTCCACAGCGCCATTTATGAGCAGTCTGTATAACAACAACATGCAGATTGTGCAGTCGCCCACTCACGTGATGCTGCTGGCGGAGATGGTGCATAACGCCCGTATTGTGCGGATTGATCAGGACTTTCGCGACCTGCCCTATGAGCAATGGTTGGGGGACTCTATCGGATACTATGAGGGCGACACCCTTATGGTTGAGACCCGAAACTTCCATCCCTGGCAGGTGGGCAAAGAGCGCCTGACCTCTACCAGCATGAAGCTGACGGAACGCTTTTATCGCGTCGAAGATGGCAAGCTACATTATTCCTTCACCATCGATGATCCCGAGCTTTATAGCGAACCCTGGACCGCGGAATTCCCTATGTACAGCGGTGAAAGCCTGTACGAATACGCTTGCCACGAGGGCAACTACTCCATGCGCGCAATCCTGGCGGGTGCGCGTACCGAGGAAGTGAATCCTTCCAGCGCGCCACAATAATTACGAGCATCTCGTGCTATTTAATAGCGCCACACGATGAAAAAACAAGATCCGGCGAGTGATTGACCGTTGCGATGGTCAATCAAACCATGGAATCCTGAATACCGGGACAGGGCAGCATCATGACTGAGATTGAACAAGCGCTAGCGGCCTTCGCTGATTTTATGTGGGGCCCGCAGCTAGTTGTGCTGCTGGTAGGTGGTGGACTGTTCTTTACCTTTCATTCCAGACTGGCTCACTTCAAATACCTCAAGCACAGCTTCGATCTGCTGCGCGGCAAATACAGCGCCGGTGCCGAGGTCGCTGGCGATATCAGTCACTTTCGTGCCCTGGCTACAGCGCTGGCTGGCACTATCGGAGTGGGTAATATAACCGGCGTAGCGGTTGCGATTACCGTGGGTGGTCCAGGTGCCGTATTCTGGATGTGGGTGACTGCGGTGGTGGGTATCTCAACCAAATTCTACACCGCATCCCTGGCAATCATGTATCGCGGTTACGATGATGCAGGCAAGCTGCAGGGTGGGCCCATGTATGTCATCCGAGAGGGGCTTGGCAAGCGCTGGATGCCGCTGGCCTACCTGTTTGCGGTGGCAGGCATGTTTGGCACTTTGCCCGTATTTCAGGTGAATCAGCTGGTGCAGATTACCCGCGATGCCGTCGCAATACCGGCTGGCATAGTCAGCGCCGAGAGCCATTTCACCTTCGATCTGATCATGGGTATCGTGCTGTCAATCTCTCTGTTTGCGGTTGCGGTAGGTAAGGTTAAGCGCGTGTCCGCAGTAGCTGGCAGCATGGTTCCCGCCATGGTGCTGTTCTATTTCCTTATCACCGGTTATCTCTTGCTGTCACATATCACCGAGTTACCGGCTATGCTGGCGCTGATCGTGACCGACGCCTTTAGCGGCGAGGCGGTCTCGGGCGGTGTGCTGGGTGCAGTCATACTGATCGGCGTGCAGCGCGGTGTGTTTTCCAATGAAGCGGGCCTCGGCACTGAGTCCCTGGCTCATGGTGCGGCCAAGACCAATGAGCCTGCGCGGGAAGGATTGGTGGCGATGGTCGGGCCGATCATCGATACCTTGCTGGTGTGCACCTGCACCGCGCTTGCGATCCTGGTCACCGGCGTGTGGGAAGGGGATGCCATCGGTGTCACCCTGACTTCCCAGGCCTATGATCAGGTGTTCCCAGGGTTGGGTTCCTACTTGATGCTGATCATGGTGTTTGTGCTGAGCACTACTACGGTGCTGACGTACTCCTACTATGGCGGCAAGTGCGTGGCCTTTATTTTTGGTACCAGGGCGGAAAGATATTATCTTGGCATCTATATGGCGCTGATCACGGTGGGCGCGGTCGCATCACTGGACGCGGTGATCAGTTTGTTCGATGGTGCCTATGCCACCATGGCAATTCCTACCATGCTTTCAACTTTTGTACTTGCGCCAAAAGTGCGGGAGGTGGCTAAAGACTATTTTCGACGTCTGGATGCCGGCGAGTTCAAGCATGAGCTGCAAGCATCCGACTCTACAAGCGAGACACGGGCGGAGAGCTGATATGAATCGAATTGTATTATTTGCAGTAGCCTTATTGTTCAGCACCCATCTGGCCGCGCAGCTGGAAGAGGCTGCCATCGCCGATGTGCTGGACCGTTACCACCAGGCTGCTGCTAGCGCAGACTGGGACACCTATTTTGATCTTTTAAGTGAAGACGCAGTATTCCTTGGAACAGACGTGTCAGAACGCTGGCCCAAAGCAGTGTTTCGTGAATACGCTGGCGGCCGCAGCAGCGGCTGGACCTATAAGCCGCGGGAGCGCCACATCAACCTGACTCCAGACGGCAACTCGGCCTGGTTTGACGAGGTGCTGGATAGCCAGAACTATGGTACGAGCCGCGGCACCGGCGTGCTGATAAAGACCGGGACTGGTTGGAAGATTTCGCAGTATCATCTGACCTTCCCAATTCCGAATGCGCTGTCCGACAAGTTCACGGATGAGATCAAGGCGTGGGAGGCTAGTCAGTAGATAGTAATCGGGTTCTTTCTTCAGCCTGTAAAGTGGGTATCCCTGGCTTACATTTGTCTATTCACTTTCAATCACTGCGGAAGTGAAAGCGCTCACCTCATAATCCGTTGATATTTGCTTAGAGTCATAGTGGCCCTGCCAGTACTTCAAGTACGCAGTTGCAGTGGAAGAGATACTAACTTTTCATCGCTTTTAATCCTGCTGCAAGTTTGTCTCGAATTTGTTCTATCTCTTCGGCCGAATATGTTGAACCTATCTCATATCCCCACACCGGTTTTGGCCAAGCCTTGTCGGTTTTTATTCTGACAATATGATGCACATGCAGTTGCGGCACCATGTTGCCCAGTGCGGCGACATTCATTTTTTCGCCTTCAAAAATCCGAAGCATCACTAGCGATAGCTCAGAAGATTCCCTCAACAAAGCCTGCTGATTGGCTTCGTCTAGTTCATGAATTTCACGAATCCCATTTATCCTTGGCACGAGAATGCACCAGGGGAAGTCTTTGTTGTTCATCAGCAATAGTCGGCTGAGACCGAGATCGGAGAGGAAGATGCAGTCCCTGGCGAGTTGAGGATGGAGTTCGAAGATGGACAAGTTAATTCTCCGTGAATGCCATGGGTTAATAATGCCACACACGGAACGGCTGGAAACGCTCCCCGTTTAAACTTGAGCCGAATGCATGGGGGAGAAAGATGCAGTGAGAAGCGAAGCTTGAGGAGAGATGAGGGCGCGCACTGCACCATCCCTTTTTCTCCATAAGCTTTTTTGTACTCGAGTCTTTGCTCGGGTCAAAAACGCCTGCTAACAGTTAAGCGCGCATTTAACGGTCGCCCTACAGTAGTCTGGTGTGTGCTGTGCGAATTAGGGAAATACAGCTCGTCCGTCAGATTCTCGATGTTGAGCTGCACACGGAAGTCGGGCGAGATGTCGTAGAACGCTGCGGCATCTATGCGGGTGTAGCTCGGTAATAAGGCCGTATTGTTGTTATTGATGAAGCTGTCGTCCTGGTGGGTAAGTCCGAGACCTAGCCCGAGACTGTTCGATACCTGGTAGGTGTTCCATAAAGAGAACATCTGCTCTGGCAATTCCCGCGGTCGCAGTCCAGTGGGTCCGGAGCGGTTTACCTGTTCGCCTTCGAGCTGGCTATAGCCCGCTGCGATGTACCAGCTTTCAGTTACTTGGCCCTGCAGTTGCGCCTCGAATCCGGTGATTTCGGAGTCGATCACATCCAGTGTCTCTGGGTTGTTATCGGCGATCTGAGGTGAACTCTGCTCAATTTCGAATACCGCTGCGGTAAGACTGAGACCGGGACGCAGGTCCCATTTGATGCCGCCTTCCAGATTGGTGAAAGTATTGGGGTCCAGCTGGTTATTGTTGCCGTTGATGTTGGCAAACTGTTCGCCGCTGCGAGGCAGGAAAGATTCACTGTAACTGGCGTACAGTGAGATGTTTTCCATTGGCTTGAACACCAGGCCGCCGCGGGGAGTCACCTTATCGTCTTTGCGGTTGCGGGATTCATTTGCCACGACATTGAATACGTTGATGTCGAAACTGTCGTAGCGCGCGCCAACGATGAGATCCAATTGCTCGGAGATTGCGATCTCGTCCTGCACGTAAAGTGAGCGTACGTCGATACCAACCCGGGTATCGTCATTAAGATCGGTGGTGTAGCTGTTGCTAGTAGCCAGACCGTAGGCATTGGTGCCCGCACCACCGCTTAGCAGCAGGGGGCGAGTGATGGCAAAAGTCTCGTTATCGTCCGCAGTCGTATTCCAGAAGGCGTTAAACCGGTCCTGGTCCGAAGCAGTATCGATGATTTCACCGCCGGCAATAATGGTGTGGCTGATCGCGCCAGTCTCTGGCTGCCAGATGATGTTGCCAGAAAGGATCAGATTGTCACGCTGAGTCGTGTCGATATAGCCATCGAGCGTTGCTTCAAGAGGTGTTGCGAGCTCATCGTATGCAGAGACATAAAAGTTTTCATACAGTTTGTCATAGTCGCCATAAAACGCATTCAAGTTGCCTTTCAGGTTTTCGGAGAACTCATGCTGCAGAGCGGCGCGGAATAAATGGGCCTTAAGTTCATTGTTATTCAGATCGGGGTCACCAAAGACGATGTCCTGGAAGGCCTCCACCGGCCGCCCGTCCACACCGGTCGGGATGCCTCTATCGATAAAGCGCTGGTGATCCAAATATTCGTAAGACAAGTCGAGCGTGGTGCCAGGCCTGAGTTCAAATTTGGCAGTTGGGTTGATGCCGAAGCGGTCACCATCAAAGAAGTCCCGGTGATTGCTCAGGTTTTCGTAGAAGGCATTGACGCGAAAGGCAGAGCTGTCGCCCGTATCGAAGTTGCTGTCTACCTGGATAGACATTTCACCGAATGAATTAGCGCCGGCCTGAAAATTTGTAAATCTCTCGCCTAGTACGCCTTTCTTCGTGACGCGGTTGAGAATGCCGCCGGTGCCGCCACGACCAAACAGCAGGGCATTTGGGCCGCGCAGGATTTCCACCTGTTCCAGATTGTAGAGCGGACGGTAGTACTGGACATCATCCCGGGCGCCATCGATGAAGAAATCGGCGGTAGAGCGTACGCCTCTGAATACGATGGAGTCACGGTGACCCTCCCCCTGAGAGTTATTCACGCCGGGGGTGTAATTGATAATGTCGCCAATGCTGGTAAAGCCCTGCTGCGCGATTTGCTCGGCGCTGACTATGGAGAGACTCTGGGGCACATCAATGATTGGCGTAGGGGTTCGAAGCGCGTTCACCTGATCGTTAAAGAGATAGCGCGAGTGGACTACGATTTCCTCAATCAGATTTCCGTTATCGGGCTGCGCGACTGCGAGTGGGCTCCGTACCGCCAGCAAAAATGAGGCGGCAGCGAATAGGGTAAAAAGCGAACGTGTCATGCTGGTCGATACTCTAAAAATCCAATACCAACATAATAATTTAAATATAAATGAGAATCAATATCATTTAGATTCACAATATAGATCACAGTATAGAAAGAGCCAAGATCTTGGCGCGGCTGCTGCCAAGATTACGTTGCGGCAGGTTTGCTGTTTGAGGTGCTGCGCAAAGTACTGATGTTGCGTAATAAATGATGTGAGGAACGGGCGCAGGTCCCCTGCTTACCCGGCCATGCAGTCCGGACTATTGAGTTTGCCTAAGTCGCCCTGCGCGCAATATCCTGAATGCGAGCCACCATGGCTCGCAAGCCATTGCCGCGGGTTGCGGAGAGGTGGTTCATCAATTCCAGTTCTTCGAAGTAGCCTTCGATATCGAAGTCGAGGATTTCTTGCGGGGTCTTGTTGTTGAGGGCGGCCAGGATAATGCAGAGCAGACCTTTGACAATGAAGGCGTCGCTGTCCACTGCCAGCTGTACCCTGTCTCCTTCCATCTGCTCGTCGATCCACACCTGGCTCTGGCAGCCACGCACGAGTCTGTCCTCGGTACGTTTCTCTTCAGGCAGCGCCGGCAAGTCTTTGCCGAGATCGATGATGTATTTATAGCGCTCTTCCCAGCTGTCAACGAATCGCAGGGTATCCTTGATATCGTCGCTGCTGATGCTATGGCCGAATGGGTTGTTGCTCATGCTGTGTCTGTATGTTGGTCAAAGACTGCTTGCGCCAGTCTATCGAAGCAATGTTGGGGCGCGGAGTATAAACGAAAAGTATAAAGGAAGCGCGCCGGCCTCAGAAGAACATGCCAGTCTCGAGCTGGGCCTCTTCTGACATCATTTCTCGACTCCAGGGTGGGTCCAGCACCAGATCGACCTTGACGACTTTCACATTGGGAACTCGAGCAACCCGAACTTCGACATCACTCACCAGCACGGGGCCCATGCCGCATCCGGGCGCGGTCAAGGTCATATCGATGTCGATGCGGCCGGCGTTCTGGTCGATGTCCATCTTGTAGATTAGACCTAGGTTCACCAGGTCCACCGGTATTTCCGGATCATAAACGGTATGCAGGGCTTCCCAGACCTGTTGCTCATCGATCTTGCCGTCGGGGCGGGGTTCAAACTCCAGTTTGATGGGTTCAAGACCAAGGGCATCGGCGTCGGTGCCATCTACGCGAATCATATTGCCGTGGTGAATTACTGTATAGCTGCCACCCAGGGACTGCACCAGAGTGACGAAGGTGGCGGCCGGGATGGTAACGGGGTCACCCACAGGCACAAGACGCCCGGGACAATCGCGGGTAGTGGTGAGTATCGTGCGTTCTTTGCTTGTCATATCAGGCTGCTTTTTATGTATTCTGGCTCAGGATGCCGCGATATCGAAACTTTCACCGCAGCCGCAGGCAACGCTGACGTTGGGATTATTGAACTGCAGGTTGCGATTGACGCCCTGCTGCACCATGTCCAGTTCAGTGCCGCGCAGGTAGGGCAGGGAACCAGGGTCTACAAACAGTTTGAGTTCGTTGACTGCGGTGATGGTGACATCTCCCTCTTCAGGCGCATCCACTTCCTCCATGACATACATGAAGCCAGTGCAACCGCTTTCTTTTACGCTCAGGCGCACTGCAGATTTGCCCTTGAGCTGAACCTGCTTCAATAGATGGGCGGCAGCAGGCTCCGTGACAGAGACTGCGGCTTTGGCGTCTTTTTCTACGTCGAATATTTCTACACTCATAACTTTAATCCAGCGAATTCACCCCGAATGCTGATTCAGGATGATTCGGTCTAAGCAAATAATTCCTGTACTTTTCGAAGCCCGGCGAACAGTGCTTCCACATCAGCAAGGGTATTGTAGAGGCTGAAAGATGCCCGCGCTGAGCCAGGGATTTCCAGTCGAGACATCAGCGGCTGTGCGCAGTGGTGGCCGGTGCGAATCGCGATACCTTGCTGGTCGAGCAGGGTACCCAGGTCTTCCGGGTGGGTACCTTCCAGCAAAAAGCTGAACACACCGACGCGGTCGATATCAGGGCCAAGCCGTCTCAGGCCGGGTTTTTCCAGGGCCAACTCATCGCAGCGCGCGAGCAGGCGAGCCTCGTGTGCGGCTGCCGCGTCACGATCCAGGCCTTGTACCCATTTCACTGCAGCGCCGAGTCCAATCACTCCTGCTATATGTGGGGTGCCTGCCTCGAATTTAAATGGAATGGTATTAAATGTGGTGCCATCGAAGCTGACACGATCGATCATCTCGCCGCCGCCAAAGAACGGCGGCATGGCCTCCAGTAATTCGCGCCGACCCCACAATGCGCCTATACCGGTGGGGCCGAATAGTTTGTGCCCGGAAAAGGCATAAAAGTCACAGCCAAGGTCCACAACATCAAGCGGCCAGTGAGCTACGGCCTGGGCGCCATCGATCATGCAGAGCGCACCAGCGGCCTTTGCCTTGGCGGCCATCTCCTTAACTGGATTGACGGTGCCAAGGGCATTGGAGACGTGATTCACGGCGACCATCTTCACGCGCTCATCGAGCAAGCCATCATAGGCAGCCTGGTCGATGACGCCTTCGTCACTGACCGGTATCGCCACGACCTCAGCGCCGCGCTCGGCGCAAACCAACTGCCAGGGCACGATGTCGGAATGGTGTTCTAATGTCGAGACCAATACCCGATCGCCGGCATTGAGGTTGCTGCGTCCCCAGCTATAAGCCACCAGATTTACAGCCTCAGTGACACCCCGCACCCAGATGACCTGAGCCGCGTCAGGGCTGCCTAGAAAATCAGCGACTTGCTGTCGACTTTCCTCGAAAGCAGCGGTGGCGCGGCTGCTTAAGGCATGGGCAGCACGATGCACATTGGCATTGTCAAATTGGTAGTAGTGAGTGATGGCATCGATGACTGCATTGGGTTTCTGGGTAGTGGCCGCACTATCGAGATAGATCAGCGGGCGGCCGTTAACTTCCTGCTGTAGAGCAGGGAACTGTGCACGCACTGATTCGACGTCAAAACCCAATGAACAATCCCGCTCGACGGCCACCGTTGAACTCACATTAAGCACCGATGTGCCTGGTAAGATTGGCACACTGTTCCGCTGCGGCTCCTGCAGTCGCACCAAAGTAGTCGGCCAGCAGTGGTTTAAGATAATCGCGCAGTGAATCCAGCGCCTGGGTTTCTACCAGGGCATTAATAAAACCGTAGCTCAGTAGCACCAGCGCTTCTTCTTCTGAAATGCCGCGGGTGCGCAGGTAATGCAGCATGGCGTCGTCTAACTGGGCGACGGTCGCGCCATGGGCACACTGCACGTCATCCGCATAGATTTCCAGTTCCGGCTTGGTGTTGACCTCGGCGGAAGCGCTAGTGAGCAGGTTTTTGTTGCTGAGTTCGGCGCGAGTCTTTTGGGCATCCGGATGAATGTGGATGCGGCCATTAAATACCGCCCTTGCCTTATCACCAATGATGCCGCGGAAGGTTTCATCGGTGGTACAGTGCGGCACCGCGTGTTCGATGCAGGTGTGATAGTCAACATGTTCATTGCCGCGCAGCAAATAGATACCGTCGAGCTGACAGTGCGCGCCAGCGCCCTCGTGATTAATCACGATGTCGATGCGTTTGAGTTTGCCCCCTAAGGCCAGGTGAAAACTTTCAAGGGTAGCATCGCGGTCGAGACGCGCATGCAGACCACCGATGTGCAGTGCCTGCGGGCTCTCAAGATGCAGGCGACTATGGTTGAGCCTGGCGCCAGGGCCCAGCACGAGTTCGGTAACACCATTAGTGAAGGCATTATCGCTGCCGCTAAAGTGCTCGACGAGGCTTGCTTCACTATGGTGTTCAGCCAGCACTAGAAGGCGCTGGTTGCTGATAAAAGTGTTCTCCGAATGACTATTGTGCCAAACCAGCTGTACTGGATGTTGTGCTTTGCTGTTGGCGCGCACCCGCAGAAAGACGCCATCAGTGAGCGCCGCATCGTTAAGCATGGCGAACAGGTGTTTTGCACTCGGCACGGTGGTGCCAAGGTGCTCGGATATTAATGCCGATTGCTCGTCATCGGCCTCAGAAAAGCGCACGACTTCAAGTGCAGCGTCCGAGGTCAGGGTCGATAAATCTTCACGCCAGTGACCGTTGACGAACACCAGGCGGCTACCGGAAAGTTCAGGAAGATCCAGGCCCAGCTCTGTGGCGCTGGCATCGCTGACTGGCGCCGCAGTGAAATCCTGCTGCAAAGGGAACAGGCTGGTGTACTTCCAGTCCTCAGTCTTGCGTGTTGGCAGGCTGCTATTGTCCCAGGTCGCGCGACCCGCAAGTCGGCGCGCCTGCAGCCAGTCAGGTACTTCAGTCTCTAGATTGAGCTGAGGCGATAGCAGGTCGGTCATCAGGCCACCTCGTCCTCTAACCAGCCATACCCTTTTTCTTCTAGCTCAAGGGCCAGCGTCTTGTCGCCGGATTTGACGATACGACCATCAGCAAGTACATGCACAAAGTCCGGCTTGATGTAATCGAGCAGGCGCTGATAGTGAGTCACCAACAAGAAGGCGCGGTCTTCGGCGCGCATGGTGTTAACGCCATTGGCGACCACCTGCAGCGCGTCGATATCAAGTCCACTGTCGGTCTCATCGAGGATGCACAGTTTCGGCTCCAGCAGCATCATCTGCATGAGCTCATTGCGCTTCTTTTCGCCGCCTGAGAAACCTTCATTTACACCACGTTTCAGGAACGCCTGGTCCAGATCAACGGCGGTACAGGCTTCTCTGGCTTTGCGCATAAAGCTGACGGTGTCGAAGGCTTCTTCGTCACGACTTTCGCGCACCGCATCCACAGCTGCCTTCAGAAATTCCATGTTGCTGACGCCAGGAATTTCTACCGGGTACTGAAACGCCAGAAACAGACCCAGGTGGGCGCGCTCTTCGGTTTCCATCTCGAAAATATCTTTGCCCATGAATTCGACGCTACCGCCGGTTATTTCATAGCCGGGACGACCGGACAGCACGTGACCCAGAGTGCTCTTGCCAGAGCCGTTTGGTCCCATGATGGCATGAACTTCACCGGCATTAATTTCCAGGCTGAGCCCCTTGAGAATAGTCTTGCCGTCGACTTCGGCGTGCAAGTCTTTGATACTGAGCATGTCGTCAGTCTCCTGATCAAATTAATCTGTAAATTTGTTGGTAATGGGTGCTTTTTCGAGCGCCTGACCGATTTAGCCTACCGAGCCTTCAAGACTCACTTCCAGCAGTTTGCCAGCTTCTACTGCAAACTCCATGGGCAGCTCTTTGAAGACTTCTTTACAAAAGCCATTAACAATCATGGAAACTGCTTTCTCCGGATCGAGTCCGCGTTGCTGACACAGGTAGAGCTGGTCATCGCTCACTTTCGAAGTGGTGGCTTCATGCTCGACGATACCAGTTGGGTTCTTGCTCTCTATGTAGGGGAAGGTGTGCGCCGCACACTTGTCGCCAATCAATAGCGAATCGCACTGGGTATAGTTGCGCGCGCCCTTGGCAGCAGGCCCAACTCTGACCAATCCGCGATAAGCGTTGCTACTCTTGCCTGCTGAGATACCCTTGGAAATAATTGTCGAACGGGTGTTCTTACCAAGGTGAATCATCTTGGTTCCTGTGTCCGCTTGCTGCATGTTATTGGTCAACGCGACGGAATAGAACTCACCTACACTGTTGTCACCGCGCAGAATGCAGCTGGGGTACTTCCAGGTCACGGCGGAGCCGGTTTCCACCTGAGTCCAGGAGATCTTGGCATTGGTATGGGCCAGGCCGCGTTTGGTGACAAAGTTGTAAATCCCACCTTTGCCCTCAGCATCACCGGGATACCAGTTCTGCACGGTTGAATATTTTATTTCGGCATCGTCCATTGCCACCAGTTCTACCACAGCTGCATGGAGTTGGTTCTCGTCACGCATGGGCGCAGTGCAGCCCTCGAGATAGCTGACGTGGCTGCCTTCGTCGGCAACGATGAGTGTACGCTCAAACTGGCCAGTGTTGGCCTCGTTGATGCGGAAGTAAGTGGATAACTCCATGGGGCAGCGAACGCCTTTGGGAATGTAGACGAAGGAACCATCACTGAACACAGCACTGTTCAGTGCTGCATAAAAGTTGTCCTTACGTGGCACCACACTCCCCAGATATTTGCGGACCAGATCCGGGTAGGCGTGGACGGCTTCGGAAATTGAGCAGAACAGAACGCCCGCCTCCGCCAGCTTCTCGCGGAAGGTAGTGGCGACAGATACGGAATCAAACACCACATCCACAGCGACACCAGCCAGTACTTCCTGCTCATGCAGGGGAATACCGAGTTTTTCATAAGTCGCCAGCAGCTCAGGATCAATTTCGTCCAGGCTCTGGGGTCGGTCTTCCATACTCTTGGGCTGGGAATAATAGGAGATTTCCTGAAAATTAATCTCGGGGTAATGGACATGTGCCCATTCAGGCACTTCCATTTCGAGCCAGACGCGGAACGCCTCAAGTCGCCATTCCAACAGCCATTCCGGTTCATTTTTCTTGGCGGAAATGAAGCGAATGGTGTCTTCGGTTAGGCCAGGAGGCAGGGTGTCGGATTCGATGTCGGTGGTAAAACCGGCTGCGTAGTCCTTAGCGATGGCTTTGTCGATCTGTTCTTGGGACATGTCTGATCCAGGCTGGTATTTGGTCAAATTACCGAATTATTGCGCGTCAGCAACCAGTGTCAGGGGGACGGACTCCTGCTCGATATGTGCTGTCAGTCGTGAATCCTGAGTTTCGGAAATTTCCTTGATCTCGCGTCGCCGCATCAGGTCTTGCAATGAGATGTCGCCGAGAAAACTGCGAATCTGATCACTCAGGTCCATCCACAGATAATGGGTCAGGCAAGTCTCGCCATTCTGACAGTCACCGGCTCCACCACAGCGGGTTGCGTCGGATTTCTCGTTGACCGCTTCTATGACCTCGGCGACGCTAATCTCGGACGCTTCTCGACTCAAGTTATAGCCGCCGCCGGGGCCGCGCACACTCTTCACCAGTCCGCGCTGGCGCAAACTGCAGAATAACTGCTCAAGGTAGGAGAGTGAAATATCCTGGCGTTGGGAAATTCCGGCCAGGGGAGTTGGGCCCTGATCATGGTGAAGAGCGAGGTCTAGCATGGAGGTGACGGCGTAACGCCCCTTGGCAGTCAATCGCATAGGAGATACCTGAGTAATCTGATCGGAGATTGAGCGGCAGTTTTCCATACCTGACTATTTAAGTCAAGTATTAGCCGGTTGCTGAAATGCCAGCAAAATTGCTGATATTTCGGGAGTTATTCACAGCAGGCACAAGGGCTGGCAAACACGAGGAGGTGAGACTTATCCCCGATCGAATTCGCACGACTTTTCAGCCTTCATTTTCTTTGTGGCAGACTCATTGGTTAAACGAGCCAGGCAAGAAGTTAGATCGCCAGGACTTGGTTAAATGCTCCGGTTGCGGTTTTTCGCTTTAATAGACTTTAGTTGTTAACTTGTAGGTTTTCTCCGATTGATGCTGCCAAATCATGGACATGGAAATCATCTATTTAGGCCTAAGTGCCTTCCTGGCAGCCACGCTTGTCCCTGTTTCATCAGAGATCGTTTTTACGGGCTACCTCGCGCTTGGCTACAGTAAAACCGCCTGTCTGCTGATTGCCTCGGTTGGAAATTGCCTCGGTACGACATTTAATTATGGTCTGGGTGTTGCCGGCATGGCGGTGTCAGAAAAATATTTTGGCTTCACGCCTGCGCGTCATGAGAAGGTGTTGGCTCTAAACAAGAAGTTCGGTAAGTGGACTCTCTGGCTGGCGTGGCTGCCAATAATCGGCGACCCAATTACCATTTATGCTGGCGTTACCAAGACAAATTTCTGGTATTTTGCCTTGATCGTGTATGGCGGCCGCATTGGGCGTTATGCGCTCATACTTTACGCACTGCAGGCGGCGGGTGCAGCTTGAATGCATTGATCACCTCGAGCGATTTAACTGGATTGGACCATCACCATTAAGTCAGCTGACCGAATAGCAGTCGCTCACAGGCGCAATATGGTCTGCAAATAGTAGTAGTGGCTGTCACCCTTATTGACCAGATCCATGTAAGGGCCAGCATTAATCCATACATAGCCACCATCGATGGTTAACTTATTCGAAAACAGGTGCCAACGCACACGGGTCTCCAGCTGATCGCCCAGAAAATCTTCGCCCAGATTGCCGGGATGTCGATAGCGGGTAGTACGCCATCCCTGGGCTTCTTCCGCCAGGGAGGGTCGCTGCCACCTGATGTAGGCATCGATATTATTGGCGGGCTGAAGGTTCAGCATGAGGCCAGGGGAACTGGTGTTAACCCGTTGAAACGCACGAAACGAGCCCGTGGGCCCGAAATCGGGACGCGGTACGCCGAACAGGTGATCTAGCTCGTTGGACTCATTATCCAGCGGATCCTTATCACCGCTGCCATAGTGATAGATAAAGCTCAGCCGCGGTTGCCAGCTGGTTTCAAAACTGTAGCCAAACGACAGGTGGAAATACCTCGCCTTGTGGTCGAGCAGGGCTGAGCTTGCATCCAGAGCCGGCGCATCGCCGAACTGGTACACAGCCTCGGTGTCGTAGTGCCAGCTGCCGGCGGTTGGGTTTCGAAACAGTCGTGCACCGGTGGTGAGTACATCAAAGCGCTGATTTTCGGCTCGATCGCGTTTTTCATCGGCGCCTAGCAGATAAAGTTGTAGCGAGTCTGCCCGGGCAGTAAGACGGGTTGTAAAATAGGCACCCCAAAAGAAGTCGCTGGATTGCTTGTCTAGCTTTGGATCGTTATCTATCCAGTCGCCAGAGACTCGCCTTGCAGTAGGGCGGGTATAAAAAAGATCAAGAGAAGTGCGGTCATTTTCCAGCCGGGCCTGCACGCCAGCGAAGGAATTGATGGTATTGCGAAAGCGATTACGGGCCACGAAGCGGCGGCTACCCTGATCCATGGTGAAGCGACCAACCTTGATAAATCCTCGGTCCGACTCACTAAAAACATTGGCAATGGGAACAGTCACATTTGCCTGCAGGATATCCAGCGGGTTGGCGAAAAAACTGTCCAGTGGGCTGCCGCTATCGGTTAGATAGGTACGCATGTCAGCGACTTCAGCCGTGATCGAAAATTTTTCGAATGAGGCTTCTGCCGTGAGTGAATTACGCCATTCAAAGCCCTGATCGCTGCCGTCGAGACCGGCGCGGAACTGCCCCTCCAGGTGCTGCATCCTGCTTTGCTGCTCGAAACCCAGAGATAGCCATTCCGGTAGGCCAGATTCCGTCTGCGCCTGAGCCAGCGTGGAGGCCCAGATCAGTGAGCAGGCGATAACGGAAACAGTGGGTCGGGTCGGGCTGCTATTCGCCCGGCTAGAGATTTGTGTACGAGGCATAAAATCTATTTCTTTTTCTTTGGTTAGTTTGAGTCAGCGATTGCATGTGGGTCTTAACTGTCCTGGTGTCCGCAGGACTAAATCAGATTATAAAGGAAACCAGAAACGGAAAGTGGAAAAAGGCCAAATATTGGATGGTTGAGGCTCTGGTGACAGCGTGGGTCAGTTGTTGAGGCATTCACCTGAGAGCAAAAACGAACCAACAGATGCCTTCAGGGCCTGGTAATGGTTATTCAGAGCGCCGATTCGCGCAAAAACTGTTTTGCCTTTTTTACCATTCGCAGTAGCGAAGCCTCCGTCGAAACTTTGTGGATTTCATCGAATCTTAACCAGGCCAGTTCTTTTGATTCAGGCGTAAGTTGCACGGTGTTGGCTGATCGCGCCGCGAACAGATAGCGCACGTCGTAGTGCAGGTGTTCAGGCTCATCACCATGGGCAGGTATGGCGTGAATATCGATGTCGAAGATATCGGGAGACAGGACTTCAATAGCGCTGAGACCAGATTCTTCATAGGCTTCTCTCAGTGCGCCAGCCTGTACAGACTCATCGAGACTAGGTTCAAGATGTCCGCCGAGTTGAATCCACATATCCAGCTTGCGATGGTGGCAGAGCAGCGCGTGGGTCCTATTGGTATCGAGTATCCAGGCGCTGGCGGTGATGTGCCCAGCTGCTGTCTGACGACTGAATGGCTCCGGTTCTGAAGTAACGAAACTGTGCATGGCACGCACAAATCCATCCTCTTCACCATCGCAGCGTTTGGCGTAGCTATCCAATGCTTGTAGAAGTTGCGCGTTGTTCATAAAAGCTTGGCTTTACTTAGCATGGGGTGGCAACAGCTTACGTTCAGAAAACTGGCCTTGAAATTTCAGCCACAACCATATGCTCATATTGCAGGCTGTAGAAGACTCTCGCGAGTGTAATGGGTTTTCAAGCTGGAGTGGTAAGCTGGGGAGGTGAATCTGAAACCTTAAGCTTAAAACTTGAGATCAGTGAATGGTCTGCTCAGGCTTAGGTATGTCCTCGCTGGAAATCGAGCTTATCGAGCGCTCTTCCTGTGAGACATAGCTGCGGGTAGCAACCGGGCTCTCAAGGTAATCTCCCAGCTTGTTGAGAAAGTCATCCATGTGATCGGTCTGATAGTGTTCCTGCAGGCATTCAGCGTCTTCCCACTCCTGCAACAGTACGACCTGATTGGGATCTGTGACTCCCTCAAAATACTCATAGCTCAGACAGCCGTGCTCCAGCCGACATAGGCGCACCATATTGCGCATCAGCTTGAGCGCTTCCTGTTTGGAATCAGGAAGCAGTTGAAATGTGGATTGCACCACGATCATTACGTGTAATCTCCCGGCTACCCTTTCTATTATACGGACTCTTGGACTAAATACAGCCGACTAATTAGAATTGTCTTAATTGGGGTAAAGTCATTGATATTGAACAATAAAATATAATGTTCCTGTCAACTTTTGCAGCCTCGGTGGCGAAAAAGTAGTTACCACCAGGGGTAAAATTGCGGCATATCTGTGGAAGCTTTGTCGGCAAATTCAGGGGGTCGTTTCTCCAGGAAAGCACTCACGCCTTCTTTTCCGCTGCTTTGGCTGGCATAGAAAATTGCCAGGGAATCCACTTCGTGGGCGCCCAGGGGATGGGACAGGCTGGCGTTGCGATACATCATCTGGCGGCTAAGTGCGATTGCTACCTGGCTGTGCTGAGTAATCCGTCTGGCAATTTCGTGCGCCTTGGGCAGCAGCTCTTCGGCTGCCAGCTGGTGATTGGCAAACCCTTTTTGAGTCAGCTCCTCCGCGCCGATGAGATCACCACTATAGATCCATTCCAGCGCTGTGCCCATGCTAACGATGCGCGGCAAAAACCAGGAGGAGGCCGCTTCCGGGGTTATGCCAATCTTGTTGAAGACAAAACCAACCCGCGCGGAATCGGACACGAGCCGAATATCCATGGCGCAGCTCATGGTGGCACCAATGCCTACAGCAGCGCCGTTGATGGCGCCAATGACCGGTTTCTTGCATTCAAAGATGGCCAGGGTGAGTTTACCGCCGGTGTCTCTCACCCCTTCCTCAATGGCGGGGTCATGCAGGCGAGTGCGCATGTCATCAAGACTGGGCTGCAGTTCTTCATTCAAACCAAATACGTTGCCCGCGCTGGACAAGTCCATGCCCGCGCAGAAAGCCTTGCCGGCGCCTGTCACCACAATGGCGCCTACTGCATCGTCATCGCTAGCCTGGTTGAAGGCCCGGATTAGCTCTTTTGCCATCTCAACGGTAAATGCGTTGAGCTGCTCCGGGCGATTCAGTGTGATAGTCAGAATCTGCTCTGAGACTTCGTAGCGGATGGTGTTGAATGACATGGATTGTCTCCAAGGTAATTAGAGTAAAAAAATTGAATGTTGGGAATCGGCTGGGGGTCGGTTAGTCAGGTGATCGCAGGTGCTGCTGCGCCAGCGGCTTCCTGTTTAGCGCGGAATAATTCGACTTCGCCTTCCTGCAGCATGTCTTGCAGGGACAGGTCTTCTTCGCGTCGGGTAACGGCTGCTATTTTTAAAAATACTTCAAGTTTCTTGCCGCGAAAAACATAGTCATCCGCCAGCAGGGCCTGTTTGATCTTTTTGATGACGACTTTCGAGCCTTCTTCGTTAACATTCGGTAGCAGCGTGCGAAATTGCCTGAAGCTGGAGCGGGCAAGAACGTCTTCACTGGGTCGTCGGTCAGAGGCTGTGAGAGAAAAAAGTCTTAAAATCTCGTTGCCTACCTTGTAACCATGCTGGCGCACAATCTGATCCATGTTCTCAACGTCAATAGTCAGCAGAGACCCGGGTTGCGAGTATCGCGATGCGACCCCCCATGATACGTTCGCCAACTTCGAGAAAGGTCCTGGGATTGAGGATCGTAGTAATCGGGTCGTAAATGGAGTTTCCTTGTGTTCAATCGACAACTCTTTCTTGGTCCTAATGATGATGGCCACAGAAAACACCACCATGGTGAAGATGGCGCCGAGGGCCATAAACGACGAGCCTTGATCAGGATCATTCTGTGCTGCACCGCTCCGGACCAGCATCAAGAAGAATTCTGCCGCCGCATTAACGCTGAACAACATCAACGCGAGAAAAGCACCAAAGTTCAAACTGGTAGTGGTGACGGGCCGCAGCTTCTTTTCAATCCTGAGCCCGTTGGCAATGATGTAGATGTTCGTCAAGGAAAATACCACCATCATGAAAGTGTAGGCGCGAATGCGAAGCACTGTTTGCTCATCTATCAGAGTAAAGTATGAAATTGCTCCCATGGTCGCCACGAACAAGCCGCCACAAATTAGCGGAAGTTTGGATTGCTCCTGGTTCCAGAATGCAGCCAGCCCCATGTCGATAGGAATGCGCCCACCAAGGATCAGAGTGTTGGCGAGGATGACTGAGATAATGGGTGTGACAGAACCCTGAGTGGTCAGCATGAGCACACCAAATGTGGTAGCCATGAAGCCTATGGAAAGCACCAGTAAGCCTGGAATTTTCCGATTACCGGTCCAGTTCACAAACAAGGCGACGCAGGACACGATCGAAACGATTGTCAGCGCGATAATTAGAGATGCATCTTCCATTTACGAGCCGAGTTTAGTTGTTATGCAAATTCCTGTCAGAGGTTACCTGGTTTTTAGAGCGCGTTTGCGGCAATTAGTTCAGTGATCTCTTCCTCAGTATAACCCCAATCACGCAGAACTTCCTCCGAATGCTCTCCTGCCATGGCGGCTGGGCCCTGGATTTTCCCCTGGGTTCGGCTGAATCTTGGGGCGGGAGCCGGCTGTACCACACCCTCGATTTCGACAAAGGTTTTGCGCGCCTTGTTGTGTGGGTGATCTGGCGCTTCTTTGAGGTTCAGGACTGGAGCAAAGCAGACGTCAGTTCCCTCCATGATATCGCACCATTCCTGGCGAGATTTGGTTTTGAAGAGTTGTTCGAGCTTTATACGTTTGGCGGGCCATGCTTCTTCATCCAGTTGATCCTTGAATGCAGGGTCAGTGATCTCCGCCTTCTCAAGCAGCAGTGCATAGAATTGCGGCTCCAGGGATCCGATGGAAATATATTTGCCATCGCTGCACTCATAGCTGCCATAGTAAAAGGCACCACCATCCAGTCTGTTGCTGAAGCGATCGGTGGTCCACATATTCATCGCCATGAGACCATAGAACGGGCTTAGCAGGCTTGCGGTTCCATCTGTCATAGCGGCGTCGACTACCTGCCCCTTACCCGAGTTGCTTCTTTCTACCAATGCGGCCAGGATACCAGTTAGAAGATACATGGCGCCTCCGCCAAAATCTCCTACCAGATTAAGCGGTGGGGCGGGTGGTCGGTCGGCATAACCCATAGCGCCCAGCGCGCCGCCGATAGAGATATAATTAATGTCATGCCCGGCCGCCTGAGAGAGGGGGCCAGACTGGCCCCAGCCAGTCATGCGACCGAATACCAGTCGAGGATTTCGCGCCAGGCAATCATCGGGCCCGAGGCCTAGCCGCTCCATTACACCAGGGCGAAAACCTTCAAGCACAACATCGGCTTTCTCAATCAGGCCCATAGTGGCTTCCACGCCTTTCGGATTTTTCAGGTCGATGGCGATGGACTTGCGGCCGCGATTCAGTACATTGGCGCGATCGCCCGCGCCCTTATGGCTCAATCGATCCACGCGAATAACTTCAGCGCCAAGATCGGAAAGCATCATGGCGGTAAAAGGTCCCGGCCCGATGCCAGCCATCTCCACCACTTTAATACCTGCTAGTGGGCCCACATTGCCTCCCTCGATGAAATCTCTGCTGCTTGTGACTTAGGGTCCTGAATAATAGGGGATAGAGGCATCAAAATACAGATTAGGATGGCGTATTTTAGGCTGCTCAAAATCGCAATTTGACTGACATTTAAGTCCAGTTTCGGCATCCTGGCGTTATTTTCCTTTTGCGTAATGATGGATTATCCTTGCGCGGCAATATTTTTTGCAGGGGAGCAAATCACAGGATGCAATTACAAGGGAAAACCGCTTTTATCACTGGTGGTGCATCGGGTCTAGGGCTGGCAACAGCGCAAAAATTCGTGGCCGAAGGCGCCAGAGTCTTTCTTTATGATCTTAATGAAGACGCGCTGACGCAGGCAGCCGAACAGTTTGGCGAGTCCGCGGCCTGGCACGCGGGTGATGTAGCCGATGAGGCAGCGGTCAAAGCTGCTATCGCCAAAGCTCAGGAAGCGTTTGGCACAATTCATATCAATGTAAATTCTGCGGGTATTGGCGGCGCTGCGCGCACCGTGGGGAAAGACGGGGCGATGCCGCTAGCGAAGTTTGAGCACATTGTGCGGGTTAACCTGATCGGCACCTTCAATGTGCTACGACTGTGTGCCGAAGTCATGCAGCTAAATGAGCCTCAGACCGAGGATCAGGAGCGCGGCGTGATCATCAATGTGGCGTCAATTGCAGCCTTCGATGGTCAGACTGGCCAGGCAGGGTACGCAGCCAGCAAAGGCGGCATCGTATCAATGACGCTGCCAATCGCGCGCGATCTCTCAAAGCGTGGCGTGCGGATCATGACTGTCGCGCCCGGCGTATTCGAGACACCACTCCTGGCGAAGGCGCCACAAGAAGTACGAGATCCCCTCATCGCGATCACTCAATTTCCCAAGCGTCTTGGTAATCCTGATGAGTTCGCTGCGGAAGTTGCGCACATCGTTGAGTGCGGATACCTGAATGGCGAGACGATCCGGCTCGATGCTGGTATCAGGATGCCTGCAATCTAGGCAAACGGGACACAAGTTTTCAGACTCCGAACAGATTTAATGAGAGGATATTTTTGATGGCGAATGCATATATCGTTGGTGCAGTGCGCACGGCAACAGGACGAAAGAAAGGTCGACTTAGCAGAATGCACCCGATTGATATGGGGGCAGCCGTGATTGATGAACTGGTGGATCGCACGGGCATACCTACTGACAAGGTCGATGATGTGGTATTCGGTGTGGTGATGCAGATTGGCGCACAGGCGGGCAATTTGGGTCGCAACGTGGCCATGAGTTCGAAGCTGGCACTGGAAGTGCCTGGCACGACTGTGGATCGCCAGTGCGGTTCATCACTGCAGGCCATTCAGTTTGGCGCCCAGGCGGTGATGTCTGGCACCCAGGATGTAGTAATAAGTGGCGGCGTGGAGGCCATGAGTACGGTAGAGATTGGTTCGAATATTCGCGATGGCCTCGAGCATGGCCGAGGCGTGCCAAAGGGCGAACGACTCGAGATGCAGTATCCGGGTATCCAGTTCAGCCAGTTTGACGGGGCTGAGCTGCTGGCGGAGAAGTATGGCATTAGCCGGGAAGAGCTGGATGCGTTTGGCTTACTGAGTCACCAGCGAGCTGCAGCGGCGACCAAGAATGGATACTTCAATGATGAAATCGTCCCGCTTAATATCGAATTGGAAGACGGCAGCAAGGATGTTCATTCGGTGGACGAAGGTATTCGCTTTGAGTCGACTCTGGAAGGCATGCAGTCGCTCAACACCCTGCGAGAGGGCGGCGTGATAACCGCCGGCACTGCGAGCCAGATCAGCGATGGGGCGGCGGCCATCATGGTGGCAAATGAAGAAGCCGTAAAGAAATACAACCTCCCCGTGCGCGCCAAGATTCATTCACTGGCTGTGGTGGGTTCAGATCCTGTCATTATGCTGGAAGGCCCTATCCCCGCTACGGAAAAGGTGCTGGAACGAGCCGGCCTTACAATTGATGACATCGATCTGTATGAAGTGAATGAAGCTTTTGGTTCCGTGCCCCTGGCCTGGGCCAAGGCACTGAAGGCGGATCCTGAGAAGCTTAACGTTAACGGCGGCGCGCAGTCCCTGGGCCACCCTTTGGGTGGTACCGGTGCCAAGCTAATGACTACACTGGTACACGAGCTGGAACGTCGCGATGCTCGCTATGGACTGGTCGCTATTTGCGAAGGTGGCGGCACTGCTAACGCCATGATTATTGAACGAATGGATCAACTGGATAGCTAGAGAAGAAGCCAACCCTATGCTTGAAAATTATCAATCCCCATGGATGGATGAAGAGCTCGGCATCATGCGTGATGCCGTCAAGAAATTCCTGGACAAGGAGTTCGTTCCTGTTGCCCAGAAGTGGGATAAACAGGGGTTCGTGGACCGCGATGCCTGGTACAAAGCCGGACAGGCCGGTCTGCTCTGCGCCTCTATCTCGGATGAGTGGGGCGGTGGTGGCGGTGATTTCCGGCATGAAATGGTACTGATCGAGGAATTTAACAGAGCTAATATCAGTGGCTTCGGTAATGGTGTGCACTCCGGCATTGTCGCGCACTATATTGAAAAGTACGGCACTGAGGAACAGAAGGCGAAGTGGTTGCCCAGGATGGCCAGCGGCGAGATTGTGTCGGCAATTGCCATGTCAGAGCCCGGCACCGGTTCAGATTTGCAGGCTGTAAAAACTACTGCCATCGTGGATGGTGATGACTACATTCTGAATGGTCAGAAAACCTTTATCACCAACGGTATTACAGCAAACCTCATCTGCGTGGTCGCGAAAACTGATCCCGCTGAAGGTGCCAAGGGAATTTCCCTGATCATGGTGGAAACTGAGACTGTAGAAGGCGAAGGCGGATTCCAGCGCGGCCGCAATCTCGAAAAGCTAGGCATGAAGGCTCAGGACACAGCAGAGCTCTTCTTTGATGATGTGCGCGTGCCAAAGTCAGCACTGCTGGGCTCCGCCGAAGGCAGAGGCTTTATTCATCTGATGGAACAGTTGCCCCAGGAACGGGTGATCATTGCGGCTGGCGCCTGCGCCGCGATGGAGACCGCACTAAAGCTGACCTCTGAGTATGTGAAAGAGCGCAAGGCCTTCGGCAAGCGCATTCTCGATTTTCAGAACACGCAATTTCGTCTGGCAGAATGCATGACGGAGGCGCGAATCGCTCGCGTGTTTGTCGATGACTGTGCCATGCGTCTGGCCAGAGGAGAATTGGATGATGCTTCGGCCTCGATGGCCAAGTGGTGGACCACGCAAAAGCAGTGTGAAATTGTTGATACCTGTCTGCAGTTCTTCGGAGGCTATGGTTACATGATGGAGTATCCAATCGCTAAAATGTTTGCCGACAGCCGCGTGCAGAAAATCTACGGCGGTAGTAACGAGATCATGAAACTCTTGATTGCGAGAGAGATCTGAAGTTAGCCAGCTTTACCCGGTAGGCTTGGCTTCCCAGATTTTGCAGGTCTTACAGGTTTTCAAGAAAGTGGGCTAGTTTAGCCAGATCGCATCAAGGCGATTGGACCGAGTCGGAGTGACGCAGCGAAAGCCGGTGTGGTTAGTCGCCGACTCTGGGTCTGCTGGCATTCTCGCGCTGACTCGGAACCCCTGGCAATAATTCTCACTACACAGGAAAGAACCGCCACGAATACTCCGCTTGGGCAGATTAGGCTCAGAAGGATCAAAGCTCTCATTGCGGGTGACACCAATAGGATCGCGATCCTCCAGGATTGCGTAGGCGTTGGGGTGGTACCAATCGGAAACCCATTCCCAGACATTGCCGGTTATGTCATGGAGACCGAAATCATTGGCCGGGTAGCTGCCTACCGGCGCTGAACCTGCATGCCCATCGGTATTTTCATTCTTGATGGGAAAGTTTCCCTGCCAGTGGTTAGTAACCGCCTGTTCTCGATGAATAGGTTGGTCGCCCCAGCTGTAAATCTGACCCTCCCTGCCACCGCGTGCCGCGAATTCAAATTGGGCTTCGGTGGGTAGGATCTTGCCCTGCCAGTTGCAGTAGCTCAGGGCATCTTCATAGTTGACTTGCACTACGGGATGATTCATTCGCGCGACAATGGTGTCTTCAGGCCCTTCTGGGTGCCGCCAGTCTGCCTCTTCAACCAATTGCCACCAGCTCAGCGGCACGAGCTCTGACAGGCTGCGTGCGATCGGGCTTTGGAATACCAGGGAGTCGCCGAATCGCTCTGCGCCAGTAGTATAGGCGGTGGCCTCGACAAACTGCTGAAACTGGCTATTGGTGACTTCATACTTGTCGATCCAGAATCCCGAAATATTGACCGGTCGGGCTGGCGCCTCGTCCGGTAGGCCGCGGTCTGAGCCCATTGTGAACGTGTCACCATCTATCCACACCATGGTCTCCGAGTCTCCTCGTTCCTCAACCAGGATTAACCCATCAACAATAATAATGGCGAGAATAAAAGCGGAACAAACCAGGCTCTGGGTGCTGCTCAACATATACTACTAACTTCATTGTTGCTAAATCGAGCTCGAGTTTAACAAGATATCGGTAGATAAGTCTTTGTTTGCGCCCGCCGAATTGTCACGAATAGTCTCTCGGGGTGGAAATATCGGGTGAAAACCACAGGCAGTGAACAAGTTTTCGGGTCATGACGGCACCCGGGAAACAGTGGGATGGGGCCGGAACTGCAAACTCCGCTATTCCAGTCAGTTCATTTGTTCTGAGCATCCAAAAAGCCCGGCCGCAGAGGATTCCTCTCGCCTGCATAGTCAGTGCCACGGGTTCTTGACATAATCAGAGCCCCTGCCGCGAGATTTTTTGGACGGACCTATTTATGAAAAACATGCGCTTGATACTGAGTTTATTTAGTTTTGTACCCTGCCTCGGCTTGCTCGCTGCAGAATCGGGCTATATCGCACCGCTCACTGAGCATGGTGTGCCGGATTTTCAGGGCACCTGGTCTATCGCGACACAGACTAACCTGGAGCGCGCCGAACGCTTTGGCAGTGAGCTGGTTATTTCCGAGGAGGAAGCCATTCGTATTGAAGCCAGAGTGCGAGCAGGCATGCAGGCCAGTAACCAGCCTAGTGACCCAAATCGCGAAGCACCGGATGCGGGGCGCAACGTCGGCGGCTACAACACTTTCTGGATGGATCCGGGCGATCGTCTTGCCACGGTAAATGGCGAAATCCGAACTTCAATTCTGGTAGATCCCGCTGATGGCAAATTGCCTTACAGTGAACAGGGGCGGGCGAACTATGCTGCCGCCATGCGCCGCAGAAACTCCTATGATGGGCCTGAAGTCAGGCCGCTGGGCGAACGCTGCGTGGTTGGGTTTGGTTCCACAGGTGGACCGCCCAAGCTCCCAGTTCTCTATAACAATCTGACCCAAATCGTGCAAACCGAAGGCTACATACTGCTGTTGGCAGAAATGAATCATGATGCCCGGGTGATCAGGCTCAATGCAGAATGGCCTGAGCATACGCAGTATCCCTGGATGGGAGATTCAATCGGCTATTTTGAAGGGGGTAGCCTGGTGATAGAAACTACAAATTTTCACCCCCAGCAAAGCCTGCGTTCTTCACTGGACCACCGCTTCTATGGTTCGCAACAGATGAAAGTTACTGAGCGATTTACTCGGGTTGCAGATGATGTCATCCACTATCAATTCACCGTGGAAGACCCCGAGAATTATGCACAAACCTGGAGTGGCGAGCTGCCCATGAATGCGACCGAAGATCGATTATTTGAATATGCATGCCATGAGGGTAATTACGCATTACCCGGTATCCTGGCTGGCGCGCGCACTGCGGATGCTGAAGGCTCAGAGTATGCGGCCACGGATCCGGGTCAGTAGTAGCTACTTAGATAGCGCCACTTATCACATTGCCATGTTTTTCGGCTCAATCGGTTTTTTAAGAGACAGCTCGCACGTCATTTTTCACTTGAGTGATTAATGCAATGCTCAGAAATTGCTCAGTGCAGATTCGCATTTGCGGCAAGAGTGCAACTCAACGCCGCATCGATAAATACAGAATATGAGTCTGAAGTAATGGTCAGATACGACTCAGCTTCCTATTCCGTGTTTTGCACCGTTTTCTGCAGTCTGCCCGCAATTTTTTATCGACTCTTGCTGGCGTTCGAGCGAGAAAGAGCACTTGAAGCCATAGCTCAAAGAAAGAAATAAAAAAGGGAGCCAGAGGCTCCCTTTTTGTGACGCTAAGCTTATTACCGTAAATCGGGCAGCTTATAACCTTCCTTGTCCATGTTGGCGCGGATGGTCTTCTTCTCAATCTTGCCAGTAGGACCAAGCGGCAAGCTTTCTACCGCAATCACCTCGTCAGGAAGCTGCCATTTGGCAAATACCTTGCTGCAGTGTTCGATGACTGCAGCCTGATCCAGGCTCTGACCCTCGGCCATGATGACCAGGGCGACCGGACGTTCATCCCACTTGGGATGAGGTTGGGCCACCACCGCCGCCTGGGCGATTTCTGGCATGCCTACAATGTGGTTCTCCAGGTCCACCGAAGAAATCCATTCACCACCGGACTTGATCATGTCCTTGGAGCGATCGCAGATAATGACGTATTGGTCTGCGTCCATCTTGGCAACGTCACCGGTGACCAGCCAGCCGTTATGGAATTTCTCGGGCTGTGGGTCGTTGAAATATTCGGAGGCGATCCAGGGGCCACGAATACAGAGTTCGCCGACGGCTTCCCCGTCGTGAGGCAATGGCTTCCATTCTTCGTCAAAGATCTCAATTTCAAGGCCAGGCATGGCAAGGCCAGCCTTGGCAATGTTTTCAAACTGCTGATCTTCGGAAATGCCGACCTGGGAACGCTTGGACACCTTGCGCGACAAGGTACCCAATGGATTGGTTTCGGTCATGCCCCAGCCCTGAATCATTTCGATTTCGAAGGTGTTCCAGTACCAGCGCATCATTTCCACCGGTGGCGCAGAGCCGCCACAGGTCAGGCGATCCAGCTTGGATAGGTCGTATTTGTCTGGATTGGCCTCCAGCGCTGCGCGCACGCCCTGCCAGATTGTCGGAACACCGGCCGAAATAGTGACTTCTTCCTGCTCCATCAGATTCAGGAATGAATCCGGCGTCATGAAACGATGGGGATAGACTTGCTTGGTACCGAGCATGGATGCAGCAAACGGTAGTCCCCAGCCCATGGCGTGGAACATGGGCACGATGCCCAGCAGAGAATCCAGTGCCGACAATCCCATGGAGTCGGTCAGTGATTCAGTGAGGGTATGCAGATAAGTGGAGCGATTGGTGTACATCACGCCCTTGGGATTACCAGTGGTGCCCGAGGTGTAGCACAAACCCATGGGGGCGGTTTCAGGAATGTCGGGCCAATCAAACGCGGGTTCGTGACCCGCGATAAAGTCCTCATAATCTATCTGGTTTTCGAAACTGCTTTCGCCACCTTCGCCGTGGCGACAGATCACCAGCAGCTCAACGCAGGGAATCTTTCCCCAAAGCGGCTCCAGAAGTGGCAGCAAGTCTTCGTCCGCAAAGATAATGCGATCTCCCGCGTGGTTGATGATGTATTCCAGATCGGCGGGGGACAGGCGTATGTTAAGGGTATGGAGCACACAGCCCATGCTGGGTACGCCCTGGTAGAGTTCCAGGTGGCGATAGTTATTCCACATGAAGCTGGCAATGCGGTCGCCAGTCTCGATACCGTGTGCCTTGAGGGCATTGGCCAACTGTTGGGCACGTTCCCAGGTTTGCTTCAGGGTCTGGCGATGGACCCCGTTAGCCTGAGCGGTGACGACTTCGACTCCCGGGTCGAGCTCGGCACCTCGCCCAAGGATGCGTGACATGAGCAGAGGTGTGTTTTGCATTGTCATTCGGTATTCCCCCGTAATTTAGCTTACGACTACTGTTTAATGCGGAAGTGGAGAATATATGAAGTCAGGTAGCTTGTTCAATTCATTGAAACCTGACAGTTCAGTGGTATTCTCCAGAAGCTTGAATAATCAAGGCCAAAATCAGAGTAAACAGACGCATCCGAGGCTCTACATGATCAGCACTGCGGAACATCCCAAGAAAACCGTGACCGTAAACGGCAAGACCATGGCCTACGTGGAAATGGGGGAGGGCGATCCCATTGTCTTCCAGCATGGCAATCCGACTTCATCTTATTTGTGGCGCAATATTATGCCGCACCTGCAGGATCAAGGGCGCTGTATCGCAATAGACCTGATTGGCATGGGCGATTCCGACAAACTTGAAGACTCTGGACCAGAGCGCTACGGCTTCATGGAGCACAGGCAGTATCTGGATGGCGCATTAGAGGCGCTTGGCGTTAAAGACAATGTGACCTGGGTAATCCACGATTGGGGCTCAGCCTTGGGTTTTGATTGGGCTAATCGGCATCGTGAGTCGGTTAATGGTATTGCCTACATGGAGGGCATTGTCCGGCCTGTTACCTGGGAGGAGTGGCCGGAGGCTGCGCGCGGCGTATTTCAGGGCTTCCGTTCTCCCGCTGGTGAAGAGATGGTGCTGGACAAGAATGTTTTTGTTGAAAGAGTGTTACCTGGCTCTATTCTCAGAGAATTAAGCGATGCAGAGATGGCGGTGTACCGACGGCCCTTTGGTGAGCCTGGAGAAGGCCGCCGACCAACCCTGTCCTGGCCGCGACAAATACCGATTAGTGGTGAACCGGCGGAGGTGGTTGCGCTGGTGCAGGACTATGCGGACTGGCTGGCAAGTGCCGAGCTACCCAAGCTATTCATTAATGCTGAACCCGGTGCAATTCTGATTGGCCCGCAGCGGGAATTTTGCCGCTCCTGGCCGAATCAGGAGGAAGTAACTGTAAAAGGTAATCATTTTCTGCAGGAAGACTCGCCTGATGAAATCGGCCAGGCCATCGCTGACTGGCGCCACCGCCATATAGCCTAAGCCGAATGACTGAATCATGAGTGCAGTAACAGCCAGTAAGGAGCAGCTGGAGGGCAATATTCGCCGCTTCATTGTTTTTCGGCTGTTCTATACGGCGCGTTTCTACTACCCAATATTCACTATCCTGTTTCTCGACTACGGGCTCACGCTGGAACAGTTTGCCATCCTCAACATGGTGTGGGCGGTGAGCATTGTGCTGGCGGAGGTACCTTCCGGTGCCCTGGCGGACATAGTTGGTCGCAAGCGCCTGCTGATTTTTGCAGCGCTACTGATGGTGCTGGAGATGGCGTTAATTGTTTTCGCGCCAATCGGCGCATCTCCTCTATTATTCCTCATGTTTCTGGGCAATCGGATCTGCTCTGGTTTATCAGAGGCGGCTGCCAGCGGCGCGGATGAGGCGCTGGCCTATGATTCTCTGAAGGCGCTGGGGAGAGAGGACGAGTGGGCCAAGGTGCTGGAGCGAACCACATTCGTTGTTTCCATCGGATTCTTCACCACTATGATCCTGGGCGCCTTTGCCTATGATCCTGCCATCGTCAATCGGATGCTGGCGCTGCTTAATGCATCCTGGCAGCTCCCCGATTCTGTGGTCATTCGTCTTCCCGTTATCTTGACCCTGCTTACTGCCTGCGTGGTGCTGGTTACAGCATTGGGGTTTTATGATCTGGATGCCAAGCCCGACTCAGGGGATGATCAAGGCGATAAGGAGCGAACAGGTGTTTCCCTGCTTGAGCCATTTCGACAAATTCTCAGCGCAGCGCGTTGGACCGTGGGCCACCGTTTTGTGCTGTTCGTGATTCTCGCGGCACTGGCGCTGGATTCCGTGGCGCGTCAGTTCGCGGTGCTAGCCAGCGAGTACTACCGCTTGATCGATATACCCGTATCCTGGTTTGGTTTCGTGGGCGCTGGCATGTCGCTGATTGGTATACTGAATGCCAGGATTTCACGCTATTTGGTGAGTAATCGCTCGCCGTTTTTCAACTTTCTGGTACTGTCAGCGGTCCTGATGTCTGGTTTGGTGGGTATCAGTTTTGCCGTCCCTTACTTTGGTGTGCTGTTCGCTGTGGGTGCTTTTGCCATGATGGGGATGGTGCAGTTTCAGGCCAGCTATTATCTCAATCGTGAAGCCGAATCTGATATTCGAGCAACCGTCCTCAGCTTTAAAGGGCTTGCTCTTAATCTGGGTTTAGGCGTCGCTAGCTTGCTGTACACGGCGCTGGTGGCCTCTCTGCGCAATGCGCAGGAAGCGGGAATGAGTGAGGAGATGATAAACGAACGTGTGTTTGTTGACGCCCTTGCCGCTTTCCCGATTTATTATGTCTTGCTGTTTGTAGTGTTGGTGATCGCGGCAAAGTTGAGCATTGGCAATTGTGCCGAATTCTTTAAAGCGCCCGGTGAACAGAGCTCAGGTGACTAAGGCACCTGAGCTTGCACTTTTTCCGCAAACCCGTTTGAATAATTGCCTTGCAAGTCTATAGAGATTTATCGATGTTGCAGCCATTCCAGATGGTCAGATTCAGCCTACTCACCCTGGTGCTAACCCTCGGGGCAAGCTATAGCCTTGCTCAAGATGTGGATATTCGTGCAGGTCTAGCGGGGCAATGGGTCATAAACGATGAACTCAGCGACAACACGGACGATGCGGTGGAAGAGGCGATAGAGGCCGGTGGTGGTAAAGGTGGTCGCGGTTTCTTTAATCGCCAGGAAGATTTTTATCGCGGCGGTCCTCCAGAGCACGAGCTTTATGATCGGATCTCCTACGATGATGTGCTGACCATAGAGGTCGCCGAACCCGAACTACGCTTTACCTACGAAAATGATTTTCCGCGCGTGTTTCACACTGACGGCCGCCGCCGCCGAGCATCAGCAGCAGACTTTTACTCAGAGGGAGGAGAGGACTGGTCTTCGGGCTTGTTCGAAGCCAACGCCCTGGTTGTGGAAGGCAGGCCGCGCGACGGTGGCTTTACTATCGAGACCTATACCCTGGAAGCCAATGGCGCAAGGCTTCGTATCGAGATGATGATTCAGCCCGATTCTTTTCGAGAGCCAATTGAGTTGGTACGCTACTTCGATCGCGCCGATTAGTGCGACTCAAATGTTTTGCATGGGCTCGGGTTTAACCCGGCTAGCGTTTAACCCAGCTGGGCGATAATTTCTTCTTCCACTTCCCGCAGTCGGTCCTTACCGAAAAACATTTCATCGCCGACAAAAAACGTAGGTGAGCCGAAAGCGCCGCGTTCTACAGAGCGAGCAGTATTATCGATCAGCTCCTGTTTAATTGCAGGATCCTGCATGCCAAATACGATTTCGTCTGCTGGTAAGCCATGCGTGGTTAATGATTCAGCGACTACTTCAAGATCAGACATGTCTTTGCCTTGCTCCCACATACACTGGTACATGGCTTCTATATAAAGCGCATAGTAGTCCTGGTGGCTGGCAAATACAGCGCCGCGCATCAGATGTAACGTGTTGACCGGAAAGTGTGGGTTAAATTTGTAATCAGCCAGCGTATGGCGAGTAATGAAGCGCTCAGTCTCTCTGGCCTGGTATTCTCTTTTGTTCTTTACATCGGCGAACTGTTCCATCGGCGAGCGGTTGTTGGTTGCTTTGAATAAACCACCCAGCAAAACTGGAAAGTAGGTAAACGATTGCCCTGTGCGTTCCACAATCTCGGGAATAACCCGGTGGCAGAAATAGGTATTGGGGCTACCGAAATCGTAATGAAATTCTACTGCGAGACTCATGGCATGCTTGTCCTTACTGGAAAACGATTAAGGTCTCAGTTCATTGGTTTCATGAACTTCAGGGTCATGCGGTCACTCTCACCAATCGCGGCATATTTGTCGCGATCGGTGTCTCCCATCTGATAGTTTGGAGGGAGTGTCCAAACGCCCTCTGGATGATCGGCGGTGTCTCTTGGGTTGGCGTTGATCTCAGAGGACTCGACAAACTCGAAACCTGCGGCAGCCGCAACTTCTTTGACGTAGGCCTCGGTGACGTAACCGGAATCCTTCATGACTTGCACGCTGGTCCCAGGCTTGGCGCGGTGTTCAACGACGCCGAGAACGCCGCCGGGCTTAAGCGCGGCATAAAACGAGGCAAAGAACTCATGCTCCTGTTCAGCCAGGATCCAGTTGTGAACGTTGCGGAACGTTAGTGCCATGTCTGCGCTTTCTGCTGGCGCAATCACTACCTCGTGGGGAGGATTCAAATGGCGCACAGTAACGCGGCCATACAGGTCGGGCCGGTCTGTGATTTTCTCTTCAAATACACCGAGGATGCGTGGCATATAGCCGGAAGAGGCGTTTGGCGAAAAATGTGCGGCATAGTATTTGCCGTGGTCGCGAACATAAGGCGCAATAATTTCGGCGTACCAACCCGTAGAGGGCAGTATCTCGATCACGGTTGTATTAGGTTCCAGGCCAAAAAATTCAAGGGTTTCCACGGGATGGCGCCATTCATTACGGACTCTATTAGCTTCGCTGCGATGGTCGCCGCGGCTGACACTTTCGAGCGTCATCATTTCGGCTTCACCGTGGTGGTCGGCAAATGACTGGCCGCATAGCGAAACTGTAGCCAGGGCAAGAGCGGATAGCAGGGTAGGGATTGATTTCATAGGGTTTCTCTAACAGGATCAGGACGAAATTCGGGCAGATTCTGGCACGAAAGCAATAGTGATATCTACCATGGGGCAAGAGCAGTGATGGCAGATACTGGAATAACGGCCACTTCCTCTCACTTGGGGATTCTAACCCAGTAGAATTCGGGAATCATCATCACCGGCGAGCTTTGGGCAGGGCTTGCCGAAGGAGCAGTCACTGCAGGTCAAAAGAGCGGGCAAAGATTGAAGGCATGGAGTACGCCGCGGTAGCCGTAGAGCCGATGTTTAACCACCCGTCCCAGGCAGAAGCTCCCTGTAGCTGCCATGTTAATTCGTTTTGCTTGCGATTTAGAAAATCCTTCTGCTGATGTACTGCTCCTTTAAATTCAGTATCGGACTGGATTGTGAGTTCGCCAACTATGAGGTGCGGAAAAAATGAGATAGGCTGCAGCTTCCTCCGCTGAAAGCCTTATCAGGTATAAGTACTGTGACTGACATTCCATTCAGTTTGCAAATGAAGGTTAGAGACTATGAGTGCGATCTGCAGGGCATTGTTAATAATGCCGTCTATCAGCATTACCTGGAGCACGCTCGGCATGAATACCTGCTCAGTCGTGGGCTGAGTTTTGCTGAGCTGACTGTGCGCGGCATAATTATTGTGGTGGTACGGGCAGAAATTGACTACCGACGCTCGCTGCGAGCCGGTGAAGAATTTGTGGTGACGGTCAGTCCGCAGCGGCCTTCGCCGGTAAAACTGGTTTTTGAGCAGTCCATAGCCCTGGCGGCAGATCAAACTGCGGTTCTCCAGGCGAGGATCACCGCTACTGCAGTTAATGAGCGTAACCGCCCTTATTTTCCAGATGAGCTAGAGGCGCTCATCCGGGTGAGTTAGCGGTCCTGCTTGCAAGCTAGCTATTGGTGACGGCACGCAGTAACTTCCAGTTTAGTAAAAAAACCCCCCGCAGGCGCAGGGGTATCAAAAGGGCAATTGAGGACCGCTCACGCGAATGCGGAGTGGTTACTGAATAAGAACCGGTCGTGCGGGTTTTTCTTTCACAGGTTTGTTGCCGGATCTTTTTCGCTAGGTCCGGGCTGGTGCGCGGGACTGAGGGGAAGATGGTTATGACGGGTTATGAGCCGAAGGCTGACACGTCGGAAAGCTTAGCCAACTTGCAGGATTGCAGCAATTTTTGAATGTCGGGCTGGACATTAATAATGGCGACATTGGCCTCGTCCGCACCGGCATGATTGCGGAGCAATAGCAGCATGCCCAATTCTGAACTGTCTATGGAGTGAACTTCAAGAGCATTAATCACGTTACGCTGGGGAAGGGGGTTGGTCGCTTCAAAGGCCTTTTGGAAAGCCTCCTGGCAGGTGTAATCAAATTTCCCACTTAGATTCAGTATCAGGCTTGTCTGGTCTTCAGGAAAGGTTGACTGGGTTTCCATGATTCTGGCTTCTGACAAATTTAGTTGAACGCAAACGGATACAAATACACGTCTGATCAGGCTGGCAGAGAGCCTGCTCTGCTCAAGGACTTAATTTAAAGGTTTAGCATATAGGTTTCATTATGGCGGAAACTGAAAACAGCACTCTAGAGGCCAGGTTGCGGGACGCTGAGGCGCTCAAGGAAGGCAGCTACGACAAGCGCACCGACCACCTTGACGAAGAAACGGGTGCGAGCCTGTTCATCAATCGCCTGATTCTGGAGGATTCTCCCTACCTGCTGCAGCACGCACACAATCCGGTTAACTGGTATCCGTGGGGAGACGAGGCGTTTGCTGCGGCCAGGGCAGAAAACAAACCGATTTTTCTCTCAATCGGCTACTCAACCTGCCATTGGTGTCACGTCATGGAAGTAGAGAGCTTTGACAATATTGAGGTGGCTAAACTTCTAAACCAGCATTTCATCAGTATCAAAATGGACCGGGAGCAGTTTCCGGATATTGATGAAATCTACATGACCGGCGTGCAGCTGGTTTCGGGTCATGGGGGATGGCCCATGTCTAACTTTTTATTACCTGACGGGCGCCCTTTCTTTGGCGGCACCTACTATCCTGCTCCCTCTTTTATGCAAATCCTCAATCAGATTCACTCTGCCTGGCAGGATAAGCGGGGAGAATTGGACAAGAGCGCTCACAGTATTTACCAGGCGATCAACAGAATTCTCAACCAACGCAAACCCACCGAGGTGCTGCAAAGCAGTGTCGTCGACAACACGCTAAAGGCGCTGTTTCAGCGGGAAGATCGCAGTCTCGGTGGTTTGGCTGGTGCACCCAAGTTTCCTCAGGAGCCGATTCTACTGTTTCTGTTGGACCGCGTAACGCGCTATGACGATGGCGCAGCTTTGGGCTTTCTCCAGCGTGCTCTGGAAGGTATGGGTCGAGGCGGAATCTATGATCAAGTGGCGGGCGGGTTTCATCGCTACAGCGTCGACGAAGAATGGTTGGTCCCGCATTTCGAAAAAATGCTCTATAACCAGTCCCAGTTGGGCCTGGTTTACAGCGCGGCGTACCAGCTTACGGGACATGAGTTCTTCGCCCGTATCGCCAGACAGACCTGTGATTATGTGCTTCGGGACATGCAGTTAGAAGAGGGTGGATTTTACTCCGCGACTGATGCCGACAGTGAGGGGGAGGAAGGGACTTTTTTCGTGTGGGATAAGTGCGAGCTGGAGGATCGCTTGCCCCCAAAGCAATCGCAGTTGGCGATCGAACTGTTTGGCGTGACTGCTCAGGGTAACTTTGAGGGCCGAACTATCTTGAATCTGTCCCGCAGTCTGGGTGCGTCTGCGCGGGAATATGGGCCTGATTTCTACGCGGATTTGGATGAGTTGCAAGCTACCCTCTATAGCTTGCGAGAACAACGCGAGCATCCATTGCGCGATGACAAGCTCATTGTGAGCTGGTGTGCCCACATGGCAACTTCCCTGATACAGGCCAGTCAGCTTGTGCCGGGGAAAAATGCGGCTACATGGTTACATGCTGCCGAGGCCGCAGTACAGCGCATGCTCGATAACAATCTGCAGGAGTCGGGTGAACTCAAGCGCATCTACTTGAATGGTGTGGTGTCAATTGCGGGTCAGCTGGAGGACTACAGCAACCTGATCCAGGCCTTGATCTCGCTGTATGACGTCACCGCTAAAAATGAGTATCTGGAGCAGGCCTTCACTCTGACAGCGCGTGTCATCAAGGATTTCTGGGACGCCAATGATGCGGTGCTGCTGCTGAGTCCACGCAACCAAACGGGTCCCAAGCTGGTCAGATCCAGTAACGCGGCCGATGGCGCTACTCTGTCACCGGTGGCGACTATGCTGGACTGTCTGCTGTCTCTCCAGCAGCGGCAGGCGAGGGTGCCCGCAGAATTCTCGGATTTGCCAATTCATGCGGTTTTCACCAAAGCCCTCACTGGGCTGGCGGCTGTTATTAATGATAATCCTATCAGTCAATGTTCGCTATTACGGCTGGCTTCTCGCAGTGAAGAAGGCACCCGAGACCCGCTGCAGTATGCGGCTAACGGGGTGCTGAAGATTGCTGCTTCCAAGCGGGTCGACAGCGAGCCTGAACCGGAAGCAGGTGAACATTCAGCCCGCGTTACGATGGCCATTGATATTCTTGAACCGTGGCATATCACGGCACCACAGTCTGCTGCAGGCAGCTTTGAGCCGCTGGTGGTGGCTCTGAGTGAAGGCATGGACTGGGAGACTGTGGCTGTAAACTACCCGGAGCCCACTAAGACGCTGCAGTCAGGTGAAACTGCGGTGGCTACTTACAGCGGCGCTGTGACTCTCGAGCTGCACGCTCGGCGTCGCGCGCAGGGTGGGGGGGCAGAGAATCGCCTCAGCCTTGATGTTTGCGTTCAACTTTGCGACGACGAGAAGTGCCTGCTGCCGGAAAAGCTGATCCTGGTAGTCTAGGTCGTGCGCATCAATTGATTCGCCTGCAATTAAACCCCCTTCGCTACTGCCGCGATGCGGGCGTAAAGCCTACTTCTTCAAAATCCGACGCCAGGGCCCGGGTAAGTTGGTTGCGGGCTGCATCGCGACGGGTGCTATCAGGGCTGAACACTGATTCAAAAAAACTAAGAGTCGCGAGTTGGGTGATCATCTGCTGTCGGCCTGGATGGGTAGTCTCACCATAGCCATAATCGCAGATTCCCGGCAGATCACGATTCGGATCTATGCCCTCGTCGACGCTTCCCATGGTCCTGAAGACCGCATTGGGGTCATCTCCCAATACTGCCATAACCGCGCCACAGCCTAGCGTGTCAGGATTGTCCATGAAGCGGAAAGTCGGGTCGGATACGCCAACAAATCCCAGGTGTGAGCCACCCTCAATTGTGACAACTGACACATTGGGTGCACGAGTGTCCAGATCCGCTGCATTTCTCTCGTATTCGATTAATGCATCGGCAGTTCCAGCGATTGCCAGCACAGGCACATCCGTGGTGCCGAAGAAGGGGGCGGAAAAGATTGCCGAGGGACCTGCTACAGCGACCGCTGCGGCCACTCTGGGGTCGCGCCAGCGCGGATGGTAAGTGGTGAGATAGGTAGTCAGGCCGCCCAGTGAATAACCACTCAAGCCGATGCGGCTGTTATCGACCTCACCTGCAAATGGCTTGTCGTCCCCACTCAAATTCAGTACTGAATCAATCAGGAAACTGACGTCGGCGGGTTGGTTCACCACATCATCACCGTTGGCACCGCCCGGTGTAGAGCCAGATGTCAGGGGATAGTCGGCGGCGGCTACGATGTATCCGTGACTGGCCAGGGCCTCTGCAACGTAAGGCATCTCTGTGCCATTCGAGACGATGCCATGACTGTGAATGATCAGCGGTAGCTGCCCGTCGAGACCCTGTGGATACCAGATCGTGGTGGGGAAAGTGCGGTCGGGTTTGTCGGGGAATCCGCGATTCTCATCGGTCGGACGCGAGCTATCGACAAAGGTGAAGTTGGCGCTGGCGACCCTATGGGGTCCAGCTTGCAGCCATTCCGCGCTGCTTGATCCTGAGACTGGCCGGCTGGGGCCGGTGGCGACATAGGTTGCTATCGCCAGGCTTATGACCAACACCAGAACTGCACCGAGTCCTGTCAGAATTTTCTTCAGCATAATTCAGCTTCCTTGACCGATAAAAATCATTAAGCGTTGTTTGGCGAACAGCGAGCATACGGCATAAAACGGAGATTGGCTCAACTTACTTTGAGCCTTTGAGTTGAGCCTTCGAGTTCATTCTGTGAGTTCACCGCACGGTGAATCAAAGTAAACGATCATTGCTTCTATGACTGCTCAAGGATCTGGTTAAAAAACTGTGGCACTGTTCCTGTGGCCGGGCCATAGACGTGCGCGTCGAATGATGAACCGGTTTCTTCCAGATTCAACTCTACAGTATGAGCGCGTCTTATTTTTGCGGTCTGGTAAAAACCTGAAGCCGGATAGACATTGCCTGAAGTGCCAATGGCAACGAACATATCGCAGCTTTCAAGTGCATTGTTAATTTGGTTCATGTGAAAGGGCATTTCGCCAAACCACACCACATGGGGTCGCAAATTGCCCGGGGAACGGCAGCAGCGGCAGTGGGTGTCGTAGTCCAGGTCTTCGGTGATATCGAAGACCAGTTTCGAATTCAGGCAGCGCATTTTCAGCAGTTCGCCATGCATGTGCAGCAGATTTACACTGCCGGCGCGCGCATGCAGATTGTCAACATTCTGGGTAATCAGCAGAAATTCGCCGTCGAATTCATGCTCGAATCGAGCCAGTGCGGTGTGGGCCAGGTTTGGCCTTATCTCTTGTGATAGTAGCTGTCTACGCCGCTGGTTATAGAATTGGTAAACCAGCTGCGGATTTCGCTCGAAGCCTTCAGCTGTAGCCACATCATCCACAGGGTGATTAGCCCACAGGCCGTCCGCCGCTCTGAAAGTCTCAATACCTGACTCGGCAGAGATGCCTGCACCTGTCAAAACTACAATAGAGCGGGGATGTGAATTCATGCAGAGAGTTTAACATGGGCTCGCCCAGCCCCGGTATAATGTGTGCTGGGGCCTGAAGGATTCAGGTCGGCAGATTTTCCATCTATCAATCCCCAAACCCAGCCCAAAAGGAGAGGTCAGCAGACGATGAGTGTTCCCAAGCTTGGCAATTTAGCCCCCGCATTCACATTATTGGATCAAAACGGTGACAAGGTTTCGCTGAAGGATTTTCATGACAAAAGCCACGTGGTGCTTTACTTCTATCCCAAGGCGATGACGCCGGGTTGCACCCTGCAGGCCTGTGGCTTGCGCGACTCACAGAAGGAACTGAAAAAATTTAATGCTGTAGCGCTGGGTGTGAGTCCCGACCCGGTGGCTCGCCTGAAGAAATTCGAAGACAAAGAGTCACTGAACTTCACCTTGCTATCAGACGAAGATCACGCAGTAGCGGATAAGTATGGTGTCTGGGGCTTAAAGAAGTTTATGGGACGTGAATTTATGGGCCTAATTCGCACCACGTTCATCATTAATAGAGATGGCAGGCTGGTCCATATCATGGACAAGTTCAAGACCAAGTCTCACCATGACGACGTCAAAGCACTATTGGCGGAGCTCGATTAAGTTGACCGCGATTCCCCTCAGTTTCAGAAAGTACTCAGATGATGGGCCGGCCCTGCTGGTGTTACATGGCCTGTTTGGCAGCCAGGCCAACTGGGGTTGGCACTGCAAACAGTTCGCTGAGCACTTTTCAGTCTACGGAGTCGATCTGCGCAACCACGGTGATTCGCCACACGCAACCGAGTTCGACTATCCAGTCATGGCAAGCGATGTAGCAGCCCTGATTGCAGATCTGGGATTACAAGACTGCTCCATGCTCGGTCATTCCATGGGGGGGAAAGTCGGCATGGAGCTGGCGTTAACAATGCCGGATCTCATCGAACGGCTTTTGGTGGTGGATATTGCGCCGGTCTCCTATCCGGAGCAGGCGGAAGGACACTTGCGGGTCATTGCGGGAATGAATGCCTTGCCACTGGAGTCCATTGCTAGTCGCACCGAGGCGGAGAAATTCCTGCGCGATTACATTCTGGATGAGCCAACCCGTAAGTTCGTTCTCACCAATCTGCTAAGACGACCGGAAGGTGGTTTTCGCTGGCGTTTGAATCTCGCCGCGATCGAGGCCAACTATGACGCGCTGCGCGTTATGCCTGCACATGCAGGCAGTTTTGAAAAACCGACTCTGTTTGTGAAAGGTGCTGAATCCGCTTACATTCAGGCCTCCCACAAAGCGGAAATCCTGTCCCTGTTTCCTGATTCTGACTTGAAGATCATAATGGGGGCGGGACACTGGCTCCATGCTGACAAGCCGCAGGTTTTTAAGAAAATAGCCATGGATTTTCTCTGCACCGGCGCTTAAACACTTGTTTTTACCAAATCCGATTATGAGCCCTGAGGGCCTGCAGTTTCAGGAGACAATACGATGACTATGCTGAGCGTCAATGTGAACAAGATCGCCTTGCTGCGAAATTCCCGGGGGCGTGATTTCCCAAATCTATGTAATTTTGTCGGCAAGGTGATAAATCTGGGCGTTAAAGGAGTCACTGTGCATCCTCGACCAGACGAGCGGCATGTCACGCGACAGGATGTCCATGACCTGGCAGAGTTTTTGAGTCTGTACCCGGATGTCGAATTCAATATCGAAGGCTACCCTTCCGAAGAATTTCTCGCGCTGGTACTGGAAGCAAAACCAGCGCAGTGCACGCTTGTACCTGACGACCCGGCCCAGTTGACCTCTGATCATGGTTGGGATGTTGGGGTAAATCAGGCGTTGTTAAGTAGCGTGGTGGCGCGGTTACAAGAGGCGGGTATTCGCAGTAGCCTGTTTTTGGATCCTGATCCTGAGCTGGTGGCAGGCGTGAAGTCAGTGGGTGCTGATCGTATTGAACTGTATACCGAGGGTTATGCACAGCATTATGGTCTGGAGTCTGAGCATCGATTGTTTGAGAGCTATAAGGCGACGGCAGAGCAGGCCCAGCAGCTTGGTATAGGCGTCAACGCGGGTCACGATCTGGATATCAAGAATCTGCGAAGATTTTTGGAAGTTCCCAATATTCTTGAAGTCTCGATTGGGCACGCTCTGGTTATAGAATCTATCCTGCATGGGCTGGAGCCGGTTATAAGAGAATACCTGGCGATCTGTGCAGGCGAAGAAGGGCTCTCTCATTATTACTAGCGCGCCGCGATTCAGCGGAGGTTCATGCCGATCGCTCTAGTATGGTCTTACTCTCTGGGTGAAGCCTGATACACTGGAGTGAAGGTGAGTTTCTTGCACGCAGAATTAAGCGCGTTGTTCAGCAATAAGTTATTAAAAGCAGGCTGCTTACTACTCGGAGTAATCGCCCTGAGCCAGCCGGTTTCTGCTACTGAATTTGAGATATTCCGGCTTGCAACTGAGTTGAATGCCGCCAGCAGTAATCTTGCGAAGCAGCTTAAGGGTGGCGGATACCATAGCGTGCGATTTAGTGCACAACGTCTGAGCCAGGCCTCGGCTGGTCTGGTAAATGCTATCCGGCGCAATCGTTCTCCCTCGTTTCAGCGCTCTGAATTCCGCGAAGTGGCGCGCCACTACCAGGAAATGGAACGGGCGTTTCTTCGCGTCAGTCGAGTGCATGATCGGAACGTCTATCACACGGTAGGAACAATCAGCAATTTGTTTACCGGGTTGAACATTGAGTTCTACCATGCAAGGTATGCGCAGCCTGCGCCTGACGTCTTTATCATTACGCCTCCTGTTGTGACCCGCTATCGCTTGCCTACTACCTCTATCGATCGCTCCCGTACCGGCAGGTATGGAAAAAGACCATCTGGCCAATCTACCCAGCCTAATCGGCGCGCTACCGGAACTATCAGGACGGCATTTTAGTCCTGCAAATCCCAGCGAGCCTGTGTGACATGCGTTTAAGTCACCGAGGGCTCGCGCTCAGCGCATAAAGAGCTGATTGTGGCTGTAGAACGTACGCTACTTTTCACACTTTGTTCATTAGTATTCCTGGCTAATATCGGTGTGGGCTTCGCCTAATAACAGAGTCAGGTGTAACTTATTATGGCTTTATCTTC
This sequence comes from uncultured Pseudomonadales bacterium, assembly GCA_938091935.1. GTDB lineage: Bacteria > Pseudomonadota > Gammaproteobacteria > Pseudomonadales > Pseudohongiellaceae > UBA9145. Next base: position 36,503 of record CALKNV010000038.1, on the reverse strand, counting down.
GGTGTTTGTGACGAGATCCTGTACTATCGCGATACTTTGAAATAGAATCCCACCGCTTCTTCCTTAAACCCAATCAGTTATTTACATGTCTCGCGTCTACTACGGCTATTGGATTGTAGCGGCAGGGTTTGTTACCCAGTTCGTTGCTGTGGGTATGGCAAATTATGTGGTGGGTTCTTTTCTGATACCCATGACTGAGGAATTTGCCTGGAGCCGGGCGGAGTTTACCGCCGCGCGTTCTATTGGGCAGATTGTGCTTGCTACCACTGGTTTCCTGATTGGCACGCATATCGATCGATGGGGCGGACGGCCATTCATTGTAATGGGCGCTCTGGTGCTATCTGCCGCCATGTTTAGCCTTGGCAGTATCGATACCCTCGGCCAATGGTTACTGATCAATGGTCTGATGCTAACCATGGGCTCGGCGATGATTGGCAACCTGGTAGTGAATGTCACGCTTGGAAAATGGTTTGTCGAGAAACGGGGTAAGGCGGTTGCCCTGGCAGGAATGGGGATCTCGCTTGCTGGCATCGTGCTGCCACCAGTCGCCACGCTGCTGGTAGACAGCTTTGGCTGGCGGGATTCTTGGCGTATCCTGGGCCTGGTGGCGCTGCTTCTTACCCTGCCTGCTGCGCTGGTCGTGCGGCGTCGCCCCGAAGATTTTGACTTACATCCCGACGGGCATAGCCACGATGAGGTAGCGTCCGGCAAAGGGGCCGCGGCGCGGCTGGATTTTGACAAATCTATGACCAGAGCGCAGGCCATGCGCACCTCCAGTTTTTACTTCCTCGTACTGGCCTTTGGTCTATTTCAGATATCAATAACCGTGATGCTGACCCAGACCATCCCGTTAATGACGGACGCGGGTTACTCTAGATTGGTCGCCTCAAGCATGATTTCCCTTGCCTCGGTGCCTGCATTCTTTAGTAAGCCGTTTTGGGGAATCCTGATAGATTTGTATAGCCCGAAGAAATTGGCAGCAGTAGGCGCGGCGATAACCGGTTCTGCCATCCTGCTGATAGTCTGGAGCATTAACCGGCAACTCGACTCCTGGGTGTATGGGGGATTCCTGTTAATGGGAGTAGGCTGGGGTGGTTTGCTGCCGCTTCAGGAAGTGATTTGGGCCTCTGTTTTTGGGCGTCGCTACCTCGGATCCGTGCGCTCTACAGCTATGCCTTTTACCTTTGGCATGTCGGCCCTGGGCCCCATCCTGGTGGCGTATTACTATGACATTGCAGGCAATTACGATTTGTCTCTGGTGGTGATCGCGAGCTGCAACCTCGCTTCTGCCTTCATGCTGTATCGGCTTAATGAGGCCGATACCACGAAAAATGTGGGAAATCCCTCCGACGCCCCACGCTAACTGGCTCACAGGACTGTGAGTTCCGCGATACTGTGAATTCCATCTCGCTGTCAGCTTTGTAGGGGTCATACAATCTTTTGCATTTAAAGGGCATTGAGACGGCTCAACATCTGCCCCCAGCGGAAATTACTTCTTGTGAGGTCCATTCTTAGCCTGTAAGGTTCTCGATCCCCTGGGGGAAAAGCGATAATTATGAGCGATCTGGACTGCAACGTACCGAACATCAAGCTGACCAAGCCAGATGGCCTGGCGCCACGTCTGTTCTTTCAGGCATACTGCGGCGCCAACCCGGTAGCTTATGCCCAGCTGAGTTCAAAGCCTGAGCGTCAGTCTCTGAAGCGGGTGCGCAAGGGTGCAAAAGATGGTTCCATAGCGCCAGGTGTCAGCTATTGCCTCAAGGTTATCGAGGTTTCCCAAAATTACCGAAACCAGGGCATAGGAAGCGCTCTGCTGGAAGAAGTGATTCGTTTCTGCAAAGAAGAGCGGGTGGATTTTATCTATGGCGAAGCTAAAGGAGAGCTTGAGGTCCTACGCAAATGGTATGAAGGTAAAGGCTTCGAGATGGACCAGTCCGCCAATATTGAACTCAGCATCGTCTAGCGCTTGAGTCTCCTGCTGATTCAATTCCTGCCTTGATTATTTTCTCATTATTACGGGAGCGAAATTTTCTTGCGCGCCTGTCTTTGCAGTCTCAGCAAATCAGCAAACACGAATGCGTAACTGCCTTGCCGCTGAGTTCCAGCGAGTAGCAACCCATTGCAGCCGTTACGGGCTATTCTATTGCAGCATGGGCTCCAAAACTGGCCACACATTGTCGAGGATCATGTGCTGTGCTTCTGCGCGGGGATGAATACCATCATTCTGCATGAGTCCAGGCTGTTGCGGAATACCATCGATGAGGAAGGGGACGAAAGGCAACTGTTCAGCCTCCGCAATCTCGCTGAACAGGGCATAGAATGGTTCGGTATAGCGGGGTCCATAGTTCGGGGGGATCTGAATTCCTGCCAGCAGCACTTTTGCACCCGCCTGTTGGCTCAGGCTGACCATTTCCTCCAGGTTTGCTTGCAGGGTCGCCAGGGGTAGTCCACGTAATCCATCATTACCTCCAAGTTCCAGAATCACCACGCTGGGCTGAAATTCTGCCAGAGCGGCGGGCAGCCTGGATAAGCCGCCAGTGGAGGTTTCGCCACTAACACTGGCATTAATCACCGAGTAGGGTGATTGTGCCTGGCGCAGTTTTTCAGACAGTAGATTTACCCAACCCTGTTCTTCTTCAATGCCATAGGATGCACTGAGACTATCTCCGAACACCAGTACCGTCTTGTCGTCGTCGCTATGTGAGCTATTTACCCAAATCAGGCAGAGCAGAATAGTGGTAAGTAGTCTAAAAGTAGGGTATTTCATCGCATCGTCAGGTACTGGCCGGGCTATCTATGTTAATTATCCACCATAATTCTCTGAATTGGCCCTCATCAATTCATAAAGCTCAGAGATTCAAGAAGCTGGCAGTCTCGTAAACCGTGTCGCTTTATAGAGCGTAAAAACATAGATTACGTAAAAACAGCTAAATAAGATCCTTTATCTGATGAGTCACTGCTGCGTTGGAAGTCGAAGTTGATGCTTCAGCCCTCAAAATAGCAAATACAGGATCCTCCCTGTAAGGTAACGCCCGTCAGGACTCGTCTATAATCAGGCCCCCAATGCCTCGGAGCTGCATGACATGATCGAAACTCGTAACCTGGTGAAGAGCGTGGACACCAGCGAAGGACTGTTAACGATATTAAAGGGCATCACGCTCAAGGTAAACGAGGGTGAGATAGTCGCTATTGTCGGTGCGTCGGGTTCGGGTAAATCCACCTTGCTGGGTTTGATGGCTGGGCTGGACGGTGCCACTAGTGGCGATGTTTTGCTGGACGACAACAATCTGACCGAAATGGATGAAGAGCAGCGGGCCATGCTGCGGGGGCAGCTTGTTGGTTTTGTGTTCCAGTCATTTCAGCTCCTGCCCAGTCTGACCGCGCTGGAAAATGTCATGCTTCCGATCGAATTAAAAGGAGATGACCAAGCTCGGGACAAGGCCAAGCAGCTCCTGCAGCGCGTCGGACTGGAAGAGCGCTGGCATCACTACCCTAACCAATTGTCCGGGGGTGAACAGCAGCGAGTTGCCATCGCACGTGCATTTGCGACTCAGGCACAAATCCTGTTTGCCGATGAGCCAACTGGTAATTTGGATACAGCTACCGGTAAAAAAGTTATTGAATTGCTGTTTGAGCTTAATCGAGAATTTTCCACCACGCTGGTCCTGGTGACCCATGATGAGCGCCTTGCGCAGCGCTGCAATCGCGTCATCAAACTGGTGGCAGGCGAAATCGCGGAAGACACAACGAATACCGTAGAGGAATCAGTGAGTGCCTGAAGCTGCGCTGAACAGTTTAAACAAACCTTCTGCCATGAGTTCCAATCTCTTTACTGTGGCTCTGCGTCTACTTTGGCGTGACTGGAATGGCGGTGAACTGCGCCTGTTATTTATTGCTCTTGTCATGGCGGTGACCTCAGTCACCGGTATTGCCCTGTTCACAGATCGACTGGAAAAAGCCCTGTTGCTGGAATCTGCGAATATGCTCGCAGCAGATCGCATCGTCAGTGGACGCGGGGAGTTACCGGAAGAAATTCTGGTGGAGGGTCAGACCCGAGGGTTGCGCACCGCGCAAACCCTTTCATTCACTTCTATGGCGTTCTCTGACTCCAGCAATATGCTGGTGGCGGCGAAAGCGGTGAGCGACGCCTATCCCCTGCGTGGTGAAGTCATTATTACAGAGGCAGCTTTTACCAGGGGCAGGCCTATTTTGAGTGGGCCTCCCCCGGGGGAAGTGTGGCTTGAAGCCAGAGCCCTGCCCGCACTTGAAATAGAAGTAGGTGACACCGTGTTCGTTGGTGAAGCCGAGTTACTGGTAAGCGAGATCATCATAACCGAGCCGGATCGGACCGGCGGCAGCATGATGGATAACGCGGGTCCGCGGCTGATGCTCAATATGGCTGATGTGCCGGCCACCAACGTCGTGCAGTTGGGAAGTCGAGTTAGCTACCGCTACCTGTTCGCTAGCGATGAACTGTCCGAACTGGACGATTTTGAACAGTGGTTTCGTGCTCAAGAAGAGTGGCGAGGTCGATTCTATATCCGCGATGTGCGGGACGAGAGTCAGGAAGTTGCTGATGCGCTTGATCGCGCAGAGAGTTTCTTGCTTTTGGGTTCGCTGTTTGCAGTTATTCTGGCCGGCGTCGCGATTGCGCTAACAGCCAAACGTTACAGTGAGCGTCACTACGATTATGTTGCGATCCTGAAAACGCTGGGATGCACCTCTTCCCAGATAACGTTCATTTACCTCACGGTGCAGCTTGTGCTCGCGTTTTTTGCCGTGGTCGCTGGTTGGGTTTTAGGTTGGCTGGTGCAACTGGGCATTTTGCGCCTATTGGAATCCATCATGCTGGTGGAGTTGCCGGAACCGGGTCTCCAGCCTTACGTGATTGGTGCGCTGACGGCTGTCATCTGCTTGCTGGCGTTTGCGTTGCCGCCATTGTTAGCTCTGCGGGAAACACCGCCTCTGCGTGTGTTGCGCAAGGATATGAGTCAGCAAAAGATCAGCGATAAAGTGCCATATGCATTCGGGATACTTGGCACTATCTCCCTGGTGTATTGGTACAGTCAGGATTTGGTGCTGACTTCCGTGCTGGTAAGTTCGGTAGCAGGGATTGCTCTGTTCCTGTCCATTGTATCCTATCTTTTTCTGCGCTCAGGTGGTTCAGCTGGTATGAAGGCTGGCAACGCCTGGAAGCTGGCTATGACTGCGGCTCGCAGGCGGCGCAGCCAGAACGTGCTGCAGGTTATGGTGTTCTCGGTGACTATCATGTCGCTATTGATTTTAACGCTGCTGCGAACAGATCTGATCGATGAATGGCAGGCGCAGTTGCCCGAAGACACGCCAAATCACTTCATGATGAATATCACTCGCAATCAGATTGGTGAGATAGAGAATTTTTTCGCTAACAACGGTATCCAGGGCAATGCTTTCTACCCGTTGATTAGCGCCAGGGTTACCCGCGTCAACGGGGACGAACCCAACCCCGAAGGCAATCTCGGTGACGATGAACAGAACACTCTTACTGAAAACGCCAACCTCGATGACGTCGAACTCAGTGAGGCGGCACAGGCCGCCGCGGGCGAACCTGATACCGGTGCAGCCGGTGAAGGCGAGGAGGGTCGCCGAGTACGCGGTGGATTGAGCCGGCGCCAGGTGACCTGGGCAGATAAAGTACCGCCTGACAATGGGATTACCGCCGGTGAGTGGTGGGGAGAGAAACCGCAGGCTGGCTATGTATCAATCGAACAGGACTATGCCGAGTGGCTGGATCTGGAACTTGGCGATCGCCTCGAATTTGAAATAAACCAGCAGACGGTTTACGCGGAGGTCAGCAACTTTCGCAGCGTGCGTTGGGATAATATGCAGCCTAACTTTTTTATTATTTTTTCTCCGGGCACCATCGACCACCTCGGCGGTACGTATCTGTCAACAGCATTGATGGAGCAGGAGCAAAAAATGTTGCTGAATGACCTCATTCGCCTGGTACCAACCATGGTGGTCATTGAGATCGATGCGCTGATTGAACAGATTCAAACCATAATCGCCCAGGTTACTTCCGCTATTGAACTAATCTCGGTATTAGTGCTTGTATGTGGTGCCCTGGTATTGCTGTCCTGCGTCAATGCCAGCCTGGATGAGCGCTTTCATGAAAATGCCATATTGCGCACCCTTGGTGCTGGGCAGAAACTGATCATGACCAGCCTGCTCATTGAGTTTGCCACGATTGGGTTTATTGCCGGCCTGATCGCTACCATTGGCGCTGAGGCGAGCCTGTACTATTTGCAGCAAGAAGTCTTCCAGCAGGACTTCTCATTCCATTACTGGGTGTGGCCCTTGGGACCCTTGCTGGGCATGCTGATCATTGCGGGTCTTGGCATACTGTCTACCCGTGGCGTAGTGCAAATCAGCCCACTCAATGTGCTGCGGAGACTCACCTGACCTAGCGGCCATATCGGTCAGCAATTTCTGCCACCGAGGCAAGATAGCTGCCGCCAAACAGCAGCAAATGATTTAACAGGTGGTAGAGGTTGTAGAGCGGGATGCGTTGCTCCCAATCCTCGGCTAAAGCACTATTGGCCCGGTAACTGTCATAGAACTCGGCAGGAAAACCGCCAAATAGCCTGGTCATGGCCAAGTCTGCCTCAGCCCATCCCCAGTAGGCAGCTGGATCTACCAGGGCCGGCGCTCCATCCTCGCAACAATGTACGTTACCCGACCAGAGATCGCCGTGAATCAGCACAGCCGGCATCTCGGGGATCCACTGCGGCAAGCGTTCGGCTATGCGGTTTAGTTTTGTCATCAATTCGGCCTGCAGCAAATCTTGTTCAAGACAGCGACTGGCCAGGTTCAGTATTCGCTTCTGGGCGAAGAACCGGTAACCATTGCCGTCCGGCGTATTCGCCTGCGGGGTTGCACCGCAGTAGTTGTGGCCGCTGAAGCCAAAATGCTTTGCTGGTTGATGATGCAAACGTGACAGCCCGGCACCTAGCGTCTGCCAATAGTCCTTCTTTCTGGAGCCAGCGCCAAGATCTTCCATCAGTATGAAGTGCTTGTTGGCATGCAACACGTTTGGGATTCGGAGCGCCTTGCGCTCAGCCAGGGCTGCAAGCCCTGTCGCTTCTGCCGCAAACATGTCGGGGGATGCCTGTGGATTTGATTTCAGGAACAGGGTTTGGCCATCTGCCAGGATCAATCTGCAGGCGGCATTGATGCAGCCGCCGCTCACGGATTCAGTGCCTGTGACTTCGGGGTATCCGGCCTGGGTAAGCCAGGATTCGGGGGTTTCAGCCATACCTGCAGTCTACGGGATTTACGCGCTATAATCCGGAGTTCCCATTGTCTGAATCAACTCAAGGCCTTGGAGTACATCATGAAGGCAAAAATTCTCAAATGTGGTCATTGGCTGCAAGCCTCGCGAGCACTATCCGCGGCGCTGGTTTGCGCTCTGATAGGTACTAATTCTTTTGCGCAATCCCTGGAGGGCGTCACAGAGGAAGAGTGTATCCGCGGCGACTGCATCAACGGTGAAGGCAGCCTGGAGCTCACTACCGAGTTTGGTAAGGGCCGCTACGTCGGGAATTTTCTCGGTGGAGAGTTTAACGGCTCCGGTCGCCTGGAGATGCCAATTTCCTGGACAGAGAAAGAAGTCTATGTGGGAAATTGGGAAATGGGCGCTCGCGAAGGCCGCGGCAAGCACTGGAATGGCAAAGGCAATCTCTACATTGGCCAGTGGCGAGGCAACAAGCGTAACGGCTTTGGTTCCTATTTTTTCAATCTACCCGGGTGGCGCGAAAACCAGCACTCTGAATTCTGGCTCAAGGAAAACACTGAGAACTACACAGGTGAATTCGTTAACGACCATTTTCAGGGGCAAGGGACTTACCGCTGGGCCGAGGGGCACAAGTTCGTCGGTGGCTTTTTTGCTGGCGATAAACACGGTCAGGGCACTTTCTACTACGCCAAGACCGGCACCGCCCGCCAGCAGGTCTGGAATTATGGTGACTTCATCCGTTAAGTCGTCGGGCGCGTATTGTGCTCAGACAGTATTTACTTCACAACCATCAGCACCCCGTATCAGACGTGGGTGCTAGGTCATTAGAGAGCTAGCAATGGATCTGGAAGCGCTGCGCCGCGAGTATCTGAAAGATGGGCTGGAACGAGAAAATCTGGCAGATGATCCCTTCGACCAGTTCGAAAAATGGATGGCACAATTTCTTGAATTGGGTTTAGCCGACCCGACGGCTATGACCGTGGCCACTGTTGCGCAGGATGGCCAGCCAAGTCAGCGCATCGTGCTGCTAAAGCATGTTGATCAATCAGGCTTTGTGTTTTACACCAATTACAGCAGTCGTAAAGCAAATGAGATTGATGCCAATCCAAAGATAAGCCTGCATTTTCCGTGGCATGCGGTGGAGCGACAGGTAAAAGTGTGTGGCGTTGCGGAAAAAGTTTCGCCAGCGGAGTCTTTGCGCTATTTCACCAGCCGTCCGAAAGGCAGTCAGCTGGCCGCCGCTGCATCCCCGCAGAGCAAAGTCATTTCCTCACGCTCTTTGTTGTTGAACGAATTTGAGCGGCTGAAGCAAAAATTTCGCGAGGGCGAAATTCCCCTGCCTGACTTTTGGGGAGGCTATCGCGTGGTGCCGAGTGAGATCGAGTTTTGGCAAGGTGGGCAAAATCGCTTGCACGATCGATTCCGCTATACCTGGAGTGAAGATGCCTGGAAAATAGATCGTCTGGCACCTTGAACGACAGGCGTGCCTATGAGGCCCGCCATTTCTTCAGTTTTTTCTTTTCCAGCACCCGCTTGAGTCTGGCGTACTGAGGTAATCCGTTCTTATAGAGGGGATAGTCTTCACCGGTAATCAGAGGTGCAAAGTATTCCCTTGCCAAGTCAGTAATGTGAAAGCCATCTCGGCTGATATAGCTACGCGGCATCATCTTCTCCACGTTCGCTACATCCGCCAGTCTAGCCTCGCCAATCTTCCAGCCGTATTTTTTGCTGGGCTTGCGCACTATCGCAGGCATAACGGCGTCCTTACCTGCCAGCGCGAATTCCACCGCCGCCTGACCTACAGCATAAGCCTGCTCTACGTCGGTCGCCGACGCGATGTGTCGCGCCGAGCGTTGCAGGTAATCCGCGACAGCCCAGTGGTATTTATAACCCAGCGCATCCTTGATCATGTTGGCAACAAACGGCGCCACGCCACCTAGCTGCACATGACCGAAGGCATCCTTGCCGCCGGTATCGGCCAGGAATGTACCGTCCGCATTTTGGGCACCTTCCGAGACAACGATAGCGCAGTAGCCGTATTTTCTGACACAGGTCTGCACTTTCCTAAGAAATTTTTCTTTGTTAAAGGCGATTTCTGGAAATAGTATGATGTGCGGGGCATCGCCTTCCTGCTCGGTGGCCAGTCCAGCGGCACCGGCAATCCAGCCGGCATGTCGCCCCATTACTTCCATGACGAATACCTTGGTCGAGCTTTCGCACATGGAGGCAACGTCCAGACCTGCTTCGCGGATAGACACGCCAACATACTTCGCGACGGAGCCGAAGCCGGGGCAGTTGTCGGTAATCGGCAGATCGTTATCGACGGTTTTGGGAACGCCAATGCAGGTAATGGGAAAGTCTGTTTTATGGCTGAGTTGTGAGACTTTGTGGGCAGTGTCCTGAGAATCTCCACCGCCGTTGTAAAGAAAGTAGCGGATATTATGAGCACGGAACACTTCCATCAGGCGTTCATATTCGCGCTGGTTTTCCTCATAGGATTTCAGCTTGTAGCGACAGCTGCCAAACGCGCCTGCCGGCGTGGAGCGCAGCGCCGCGATAGTCCTGGCGCTTTCCTTGTTGGTGTCAATAAGGTTCTCGTTGAGCGCGCCGACAATGCCGTTGAGTCCAGCATAGACTTTACCGATTTTGTCACGGTGCTTGCGTGCAGTTTCAATTACGCCGCAGGCACTGGCATTAATAACTGATGTGACACCACCGGATTGGGCATAGAAAAGATTTGCTTTAGCCATGGCTGATCGAAAATTTCCTGTGCTTTGAAATGGGTTGAAGGCGTAAAATAGAATTTTGAAAGGCGCCATGTTACTCGCTGCTGAACTCCCTTGCCAGCGCTTCGAGTTTGATGCAACAATCCAGTCCCTTTCACGGATTTAGCAGGGACTGGTAGCGAATCATGCGCTTAATTATTGGGATGTCAGGCGCCAGTGGAGTGATCTACGGCATCAGGCTGCTGGAAGTTCTGCATGGCGTTGCCGATGTGGAAACGCACCTGGTGATGTCGGATTCGGCTAAGCTGAATATCGCCATTGAAACTGATCGCAACGCCAAGGACGTGCAGGCTTTGGCGGACGAGGTGTATTCCAATAAGGATATCGCGGCGAGACTTGCCAGCGGGTCGTTCAGGACTGATGGCATGATCGTGGCCCCCTGCGCCATGAAGACGCTGTCAGCCATAGCTAATTCCTATGCCGATTCGCTGTTGGTCCGAGCTGCGGATGTGATACTTAAAGAGCGTCGACGCCTGGTGCTGGTGCCGCGAGAGACACCTCTGCATACCGGCCATTGCGAACTGCTGTACAAAGCGAGCCAGATTGGTGCGATCATTGCGCCGCCCATGCCAGCCCACTACATAAACCCGCAGTCAGTAGATGATCTGGTAGACCACCACGTGGGCCGCATCCTTGATTTGTTTGATCTGGACCCTGGCCTGGTGACGCGCTGGCAGGGACCCAGTTCAAGGCAGTGAGTGAATGACTGGTCAGTTTGCCCGACCAGCCCATGTTTGGCTAATCTTGCCTAAGCAGTTATGTTAGGGCTCCAGCTATGAGGAAATGCATTATGTTCAGGTTTACTACCGGACTTGCCGCCGCTGTTCTCGGTGCAACGTTGAGTTCAGCCAGTCTGGCCCAGGTTTCAGAACCTGATTGGGCCGCGGTTGAGGATGAAACCCTGCGTCATTTCAGGGCGTTGCTGCAATTCGATACCAGTGACCCGCCGGGCCGCGAGCTGCCGGCCGCCGAATATTTGCGGGACGTGCTGGAGGCCGAGGGCATTGAAGTTGAAATGCTGGCCAATAATCCGGAGCGCCCCAACGTGTTGGCCAGGCTTGAGGGAGACGGCAGCCAGGAACCGCTGCTGATCATGGCCCACACCGATGTGGTAAATGTGGATCCAGAGAAATGGACCTTCCCGCCATTTAGCGCCACGGTCGATGGCGGCTACGTCTATGGACGCGGCGCCGTGGATGACAAGGACAACCTGGCCGCGGCTCTGATGGTGATGCTGGAACTGAAGCGCCAGAATGTGCCGCTTTCCAGGGATGTCATTTTCCTGGCCGAATCTGGGGAGGAAGGTGCGACCGAATACGGTATCGAGTTCCTGGTAGATGAGCACTTTGACAAGATTAACGCGGAATTCTGCCTGGCCGAAGGTGGCTCGGTGGCACGGGTAAATCGTGAGGTCCAATATGCCGGCGTGCAAACAGTCGAGAAAATTCCTTATCGGGTGGAGTTAGTGGCAACGGGTGTCGCAGGGCATGGCTCTGTGCCTCTGCAAAGTAATTCAGTTGTCCGTCTGGCCAAGGCGATTGCTGCGATCGCCGACTGGCGTTCGCCAATTCGCCTAAATGAAACCACGGCTGCCTATTTCGAACGACTGGCATCAATCTCACCTGGCGACGCAGCCGACCGCTATCTGGCTGTCCTAGACCCTGAGCGCGCGGGTGAGGCAGACGAGTATTTTCTTGCCAACGAGCCACGCCATGCCTCAATGCTGCGCTCTTCGCTGAGCCCTAATCTTTTCGATGCGGGCTACCGCATCAATGTGATTCCATCGGAGTCCCGGGCTAGCGTCGATTTTCGAGCCTTACCGGATGAAGATATACCTGCATTCCTGGACGAAATTCGCGCAGTTATCGGTGATGATGTGGTGGAGGTCAGTCTTGGCGAACGCAACACCAGGCCGCCGGGACAGGCCAGTCTGAGCACTGAAGCCTTTGCTGCAATTGAAGCCGGCATTAACAAGCACTATGGCGTGATCACCCTGCCCACCATGAGCACTGGTGCCACAGACATGGCGTATCTGCGCAATCGTGGTATTCAGTGTTATGGCATTGGACCTGCAATCGATCGCGAGGACGCGGCCCTGGGATTCGGTGCCCATAGCGATCAGGAACGAATACTGATTTCAGAGTTGAACCGTTTCGTGCGCTTTAACTGGGATGTGGTGATCGACCTCGTGACTAGGTAATAACCCCAACTCAAACAGGCAAGCTTAGCTGTGGTGACAAGGGTGGTAAAAATTGCGCAATCAGCCGCGATTTGTGGCGCCTGGGCTTGACTGTCCGGCCACCGAATGGTGTCCTTGCCATAGTTTATATAAAGCATGAGAGAGGACACTATGCTATCAAGAGACACTTCCTTCGCCAGGTACTCAAAGAGTCTATGCTGGATTATTTCCATTATCTGGTTTGCGTTGGCCATCCTGTCGTTCACTAGCGCAGACAGCGCCGGCCCGATGACAGGCTTTCTCTGGTTGGCGGGCGCAGTTGCCTTTGCGATTTCAGCTATGGCGCTGGGCCGTGGAGAGCAGGATGGGTCTGCTACCGGTAAAGCCAGCGATTAGACTTGTGGATATTTGCAGAGTCACGGGTGAGCCGGACGCTTATTGATTCACCTGGCGAGGACTGTGTCGGCCGTTTCGAGCAGCAACTGTAATTGCAGTTCTGCCGTATGCCACTCGCAATCTGTCAACTCGCACAGATTTTTCAGATTTTCTTGCATCGCATCGATTTGTGGCTTGCCTTGCGCATTGTGCACCGGAGAGGCATCGGCTAGATGCTGCAACTCTCGCTGCTGAATTTGCTCTGCTTTGAGTTCAAGCTCTTTTATGTTCTCTCTTAGCACATCGATATCCGCTGTGCTGGAAAGAGATTGCAGGCGTGCATCACGCTTCAGCATTGTGCGGGCATCTCGAAGGGGTCGGACGCCAAGCGCATTCCAGTGGTGGGAAAAGTCCAAAGCCTGTTGCAGCAAGAGGGTAGGCAGCAGCCCCCGGTGCAGCCCATACCAGATACAGAAAAGCACGAGGTTGACGTCGAAGCCATATTGATTCTGTAGCTTCAAACAGGCCTCTGCTATACCCGGTTCCCGGTAAAATGCTACTGAGTATTCCCAAAAGTTGTTTGTGTTCGCATTCATGCCGTTATAAATATGTTAAACATGGAAAATAAAGTTCGACCCGCGGCAATTCTAGCGCGGATCGATATGACACATAAACGCCGCATGGCAATGGATTCTTAGACGTAATTATGCATATTCATATCCTTGGCATTTGTGGCACGTTCATGGGCAGCCTGGCTGTTATTGCCAAACAGCTCGGCCACCAGGTCAGCGGTAGTGACAAAAATGTTTATCCACCCATGAGCACTCAGCTGGAAGCCCTGGGTATCGAACTTATGGAGGGCTATCACGACAGCCATCTTCAGCCCGAGCCCGACCTGGTGATTATTGGCAATGCCCTGTCACGGGGCAACCCCGCCGTCGAATACGTACTCAACGAGGGTCTCTCCTATACTTCGGGCCCGCAATGGTTAGCGCAGTTTGTGCTTCACGATCGCTGGGTACTTGGTGTGGCGGGCACCCATGGCAAGACCACAACCAGCGCGATGTTGGCCTGGATTCTTGAATACGCTGGTGCCAAGCCAGGCTATTTGATTGGTGGCGTGACAAACAACTTCGAGCAATCTGCAGCACTGGGCGAGTCTTCATTCTTTGTGGTTGAAGCAGACGAATACGACACCGCCTTCTTCGATAAGCGCTCGAAGTTTGTCCACTATAGGCCGCGTAGCGCAATTCTAAATAACCTTGAATTTGACCACGCAGATATCTTTGAAGATCTTGCGGCCATCGAAAAACAGTTTCACCACCTGGTCAGGACTGTTCCCGGTAACGGTCTCATCATTACGCCATACCAGGATTCCACGTTAGAGGCGGTGCTGGCCCGGGGATGCTGGACGCCCCGGCAGCAGTTCGGGCTGGATGTCCCTGAGGAGGTTTGCAATCTTCTGGCAGCGAATGGCGGTGTGTTCTGGAATGCCGAGATGGCCAACAGTCACGGCGCAGAATTTGAAGTAGTTAAATACGGGCAGGGCTCGACAGGTCAGGTACTAAGTCGGAGCTTGATCCAGTGGCAAATAACCGGAAGCCACAACGTTAAGAATGCGATGGCTGCCATCGCGGCGGCGCACCATGTGGGCATCGATGTGGCCACTGCGACCGCGGCCCTGAGAGAGTTCAAGGGCGTCAAACGCCGTATGGAATTGCTAGGCACGGTAGAAGGCGTGCATGTCTATGATGACTTTGCACATCACCCGACAGCTATAGAAACAACACTGGAGGGGATGGCGGCAAAACTGAAATCGGCGCCAGATCATGGCCGGCTGATCGCAGTTATTGAACCACGCTCGAACACTATGAAGCTCGGCGTTCACCAGGAAGATCTGGTTAATTCATGTCAGGCAGCGGATATGATTGTCTGGCAGAAACCAGAAAAATCCGGCATCGATTTTCAGAAGTTATTGGCAGATAGCGCAACTCCCGCCTACGCCTTTGACAGGGTCGAAGACATTGTTCGCTATTTGGAGGAGAACAGCATGCCGGGCGACCACATTGTTATAATGAGCAATGGTGGTTTTGAAGGTATTCACCAAAAGCTTCTGCAGGCGCTCAGCTATTCTCCGTGATCACTAAACTAGGGCCTGATGCCAGGCGTATCGCTCAGTGGTGAGTATTTCTATGAAACTTGAATCCCCGCAAAATATTTCACTGTTTCCGCTGCGTGTGGTGATGTTCCCGGGTAGCCGTCTCGATCTGCAGATTTTCGAACGCCGCTATCTCGATCTGGTTAGTCAATGTATGCGCAATGATGCTGGCTTTGGTGTATGTCTGTTGCGTGAGGGTGAGGAAGTAGTGCGCGAGGCCAGCAGGCAAACGATTCACCGCACCGGCACCTACTGTAAAATTGTGGATTGGGATCAGTTGGATAATGGTCTGCTCGTCATCACCATTGAGGGCCTCGCAAAATTTCGGGTTTCTGATTGCTGGCAGGGCGATGGAGGGGTGCTGGAAGCCACTGTGGATTTCAGTGACCAGGACCGCACCGGTAAAGACCCAATCCCCCTGGATGACGCCTATAATGCCCTGGTGGATCTGCTGCAGAATCTTGAAAATCATCCCATGGTTGAGCAAAAAAATCTGAGCATCAATTATGACAATCTCTGGGACTTGGGCTGGCGACTGGGCGAATTGATTCCTATTGAAGTGGACAAGAAGCAACAGTTACTTGAAATTGATGACCCTTGGGAACGCGTCAGCGCGATTGAAAAGCTGGTTGCAGACATGGCGAACGAAGCTGGATAGGTCGCGTTTTGTGGGTTCTACTCCTTATTTTCCTGCCTAAATACTGGCTTCGGCCTTAACGCTTGGCGCATAATGCCCTTACGATTTAGCTGAAACAACATAAAACACTAAATCCAGTATTGGTTCCCGTACACAAGGCAATCCATGCTCTCAGAATTGATTGACGCTTCCGGTTGGAGTCACGAGCAATGGTTGGCGATGAGTATCCTCGCCTTTATCGTGGTGACTCTTATTGTCGTCATGTCCCGGATGATCAAGCTGGTTAAAATGTCTAGACGCAAGACTTATCAGCCGAACCTGCGTCCTCTTCGCCGTCGCAGGTAGCTGCATGATCCCTTTATCAACTTCCCTCGATATTGCCAGCAAAGCACTGCTTGGATTGTTAGCGCT
Organism: uncultured Pseudomonadales bacterium; assembly: GCA_938091935.1. Taxonomy (GTDB): domain Bacteria; phylum Pseudomonadota; class Gammaproteobacteria; order Pseudomonadales; family Pseudohongiellaceae; genus UBA9145. The sequence continues at coordinate 20,684 of CALKNV010000038.1, read as the reverse complement.
GACCGTATTCAGCAGCTATGGCATTATTGTGCGGCACGATGTGGGTCAATCCGAATATGAAACCCGAGGCACGGATTACCCGTCTATATTCTTTCTGGAACGACAGGGTAGTCGGAAAGTATGTGTCGCGACCCTGGTACATCCACAGTGGGCCTTAACAGCGGCGCACTGCGCGGAGGAAACCATGCTGGACGCCACCGTCGAGGCGGGGCGTCGCTTCGGAGTGCGCCTGGCAGGGGAAAACCGAGAAATTGATCTGGTAATCAAGCATCCTAATTATCAACCCGGTGCTGCGGATGACGTCGATCTCGCATTGCTGAGATTTCGGACGCCAAGCAGGTTTCCCAGGCCGGTCCCTCTGAATCTTGAAACCGATGAACTTGACCAGGTAGTCACAATCGTGGGTTGGGGCTACTTTGGCGTTGGCACCCTGGGAAGACAGTATGATGATGGTCGTATGCGGCATGCCACCAATCGAATCAGCCGAGCTGAACGCTATTTGCGATTCGTCTTTGATGACCCAAGGGACCAAAATGCAGAGAGTCTGCCAACTGAAGGTACATTGGGCTTAGGCGACAGCGGCGGACCGGCGCTGATGGCAACGAACAGCGGGCCACGGCTGGTCGGCATTGCTGTTGGTCAGATAACTGGGCCCAATTATGAAGAAGAGACCCAGGGGCGCTACGGCGCCGTCGCGATCTATGAACGCTTGTCCTCACATATTGAGTGGATCGAAACAGTAGTTGGTAGTAAAGCCCCCTTTGACAGTTAGGCACTATACGGAAAACATTAAATATCATGATTAAAAAACTCTTGATCAGTCTCTTGCTGCTGATAGTCCTTGCAGTAGGTGCCACGTTTTTCTATTTGGATCGCATTGTAACCACTGGCATTGAAGTCGTCGGGTCGCAGGTATTGGGAACTGAGGTGACGGTGGCATCAGTTGCGATTTCGCCACTTAATGGCAGCGGATCGATTTCCGGCTTGGAAATCAGAAATCCTGAAGGCTTCGATTCGGATTACATTTTCCAACTTGAGCAAGTAGAAGTAAGTCTGAATGCTGCGTCGCTCATGTCCGATGTGATCGAGATCGAATCAATCATCATTACCCAACCGGAGATCACCTACGAGACTCGTATTACCGCTGATAATGTTCGTGCCCTGCTCGAAAACATTGGCGGTGGTGGTGACGAGACTGCGGCCGCTGATGGTGAGTCTGGTAAAGAAATGTTCATCCGGGATTTTCGCTTGCTCAGCCCGCAAGTGAATCTTGTCGCGGCAGTAGCTACAGCGCCAATCTCGCTCCCCGACATTGAGTTAACGGATATTGGTACCGAAGATAACGCCGCAACCGTCGCCCAGGTGCTTGAAGTTGTGTTGTCTGCACTCAGGCGCACGATTCTTGAGGCAGAACTCCCCGGCCTCGACATGTTGCGCGAGGGGGTAGAGAGTCGCCTGCAGGATGGTATTGAGGAAGCCGAAGAGGTTGTTGATGATCTCGGTAACCGACTGCGCGGCATTCTGGATCCTAACTAGGCGCCGCTTTCCATTCCGCACTCATTCTGATCGCCTGGCAGGAGGCGGTCAGTACGCCCGGTTATGCGGTAGGCCAGCAGGCCGACCCATTCACGGATGGCCGTTTCCAGCGTGCGGAGGTTGCCAGAAAAATTGTAGTCAACCCGCAGCAGCGCGTCCTTGTCAGAGTAATGGTCGACCGGATATGGGGTTACCGGCCATCCGGCCTGGCAGAAGACGCCAACCGCGCGTGGCATATGAAAGGCCGATGTGATCAGTATCCATTCTTCCCCGGCCTGGGGATTTAGCAGCGCTTTGCTGTGTAACGCGTTCTCTGCCGTATTGCGTGATTCGCTCTCATAGACAATTGCGCGTTCCCCCATATCCAGCTGCTCAAACAGAAACCGGGTATAGTCTGCTTCCTTATAGGCTTGTTCAGTTATTGACCCGCTGCCGCCGGTAAACACCAGCTGCGTATCTGGATACAGGTTAGCCAGGTACAGAAACGCGGTGAGACGTTCGGCAGCACCCCTAATTTCCGTTTGGCCCCAGGTGTCCGATAGTGCAGGATTGACGGCACCGCCCAGCACAATTACACCCGTGGGGCTCATCGGTAGCGCCGCATTGGCCGCAAAGCGATTCTCCAGGGGAGAGATAAGCCATTCGCCCAGTGGCAAGGTTCCAAGTAGCAGCAAAAACAAAGCTGTGAGCGAGAGGAAGAATCTCGACATTTTTTGCCATCCAGCGATCAGGCTGAGCCAGGCCGCCATGCTGAGGATGACCAAAAGGCTACCTGGGGTGATCAAGGCCCAGACTATTTTTGAGGCAAAAAAGAAAACACTATCCATAGACAGGGTAATCGACACTAAGGCCTTGAATATTAATCTAATTTTCGTGGTGCAGGCTTGCTGGGCAGATACGCTCAGGAATCCGGCCGTGGGTTAGAAACGGCGGTTGAATTTGCTACTATCTTGACTCGGTCAATATTTCCAGTATTTCAGATTTAAACCCATTCTCAGGAGTTAATAGACATGGCAATTCAGGTAGGTGACAAGATTCCGGCAGCAACCTTCAATGTAATGACGGCAGATGGTCCGCAGGGCATGACTGCGGATGAGATTTTTGCTGGCAAGAAGGTCGTATTCTTTGCTGTTCCTGGCGCCTTTACGCCGGGTTGCTCCATGACTCATCTGCCTGGATTCGTGGTGCAGGCAGATGCTATCAAGGCCAAAGGTGTGGATACGATTGCTTGCATGGCAGTCAATGATGCCTTCGTGATGGGAAGTTGGGGTCAGGCCCAAAATGCAGATGAAATTCTCATGCTGGCCGATGGCAATGCGGAGTTCACCAAGGCCATAGGCATGGAATTGGATGCCAGTGGTTTCGGAATGGGGACTCGCAGCCAGCGATTTGGCATGATTGTGGAAGACGGCACCGTGACCTATGTGGGTATAGAAGCGCCGGGTGAGATCAAGGCGAGCTCTGCCGAAACCATGCTGGAACAATTGTAAATAGATCTGCTTTTCTCAAAAGCGCCACGTAACCCATAAAAAATAATAACTGTAGAGAAGGTGTCATGATTACTCAACATCTCGATTACTTTGATGGCGATTCAGTCCTGGAAGCCTACGTGGCTTATGAAGAGACCGATGTGCAGAAGCCGCTGGTGTTGATTGCGCATGATTGGAGTGGCCGCCGTGAATCTGCCTGCAATGCAGCAGAACGCGTTGCCGGTATGGGCTACGTGGGTTTCGCCCTCGATATGTATGGCAAGGGAGTGTTTGGCTCAGACGGTGATACTGAGGGCAACGCTGCCCTGATGAACCCGTTTGCCTCAGATCGGGCTCTGCTGCGGCAGCGCGTTCGTGCCGCCCTGGTGGCGGGCCGCAACGTACCGCAGGTTGATCCAACCCGGGTCGCCGCCATGGGTTATTGTTTCGGCGGTATGTGTGTGCTGGAACTGGCTCGTGCCGGTGCCGATGTTCTGGGTGTTGTATCGATTCACGGTATTCTTGCTGCCTCTGAGCTTGCCAACGAGGAAATCAAGGCCAAGGTCATGTGTCTGCATGGGCATGATGATCCCATGGTGCCACCCGAGCAGGTGCTGGAATTTGAAACCGAAATGACGAAGGCGGGGGTCGACTGGCAGCTTCATGCCTATGGAGGCACCATGCATGCCTTTACCCACGCGGGAGCAAACAATCCCGAGTTTGGCACGGTCTATAATCACGTCGCTGAGAAACGCTGCTACCAATCATTGGCAAATTTCCTTGCCGAGATTTTCTAAAAGGTTGCCGTCTGCTATTGCTACTGACAGCCCCAGTCTAAATCGATCCAGCACAAGGAATGCACATGACCGCGACCAGTAAAATCCCGGAAGAGAACGAGGGCGTGCCCCTGCGCAGTAAGATTGGCCTCTGGCTAGGACCTGCTGTCTTTCTGTCAATGCTACTCTTTGTTGAGCTGGACCCGAGCAATCCCCTGGTAACTAGGATGGCTGCGGTAATCCTGTGGATGGCAATTTGGTGGATGACGGAAGCTATCCCACTGGCAGCGACCGCGCTGCTGCCAATACTGCTGTTTCCGTTTTTGGGGATCATGAGAGGGCGGGAAATCAGCGCAGGTGGCCGTGTTGATCTGAGTACCGCCACCTTTCAGAACGGGTTCAGCGTTCGCGATTTCGATGTCATTTTCCCTAATGTGGCGAACCAGTATATGGATTGGATCATCCTGCTATTCATGGGTGGTTTTATCATTGCAGTCGCGGTTGAAAAGTGGAATCTGCACAAGCGCATTGCGCTCAATATTCTGGCAGTCGTGGGCGGCCAACCCCATCGTCTGGTGCTAGGCTTTATGCTCGCGACTGGCTTTCTTTCCATGTGGCTGTCCAATACAGCAACAGCTCTGATGATGATGCCCATGGGCATGTCTCTGATTCTCTTATATGAAGAGCTGAATGCGGGGGCGGCGCAGCGCGGTGAAACTGTGGATGCCAGGGCGCCCAATTTTTCCCTGACACTGCTATTGGGAATTGCTTATTCTGCCTCGATTGGCGGATTCGCTACCTTGATTGGCACACCACCTAATGGCGTGCTGGTGACCCAGTTACCGCAGCTTTTTCCAGAAGCGCCTGACCTGACATTTTCTACCTGGATGATGTTTGCCTTGCCTATGAGTGCGGTTTACATGGTGCTGGCCTGGTTGCTGCTGACCCGATTCGTTTATCCCCTGCCTCCTTCAACACCCTTTAGCGGACGTGATTTCATCCATAATGAGCTGCGTAAACTTGGCCCCATTAGCTCCGAGGAAAGGCGGGTGCTGGTGGTGTTCATCGCTTTTGCGGTTTTGCTAATGACGCGCAAGGAGCGTCTGTTTGGTGCTGAGGTTGATATCTTCGGCTGGAGTTACTATCTGGATAATCTGCTCAGAGCCATGGGTTCACAACCAGTAGGGGCTATGATTGATGATGGTACCGTATCCATCGGCATGGCATTGACTCTCTTCATGATACCCGCCGGCAAGGCTATCGGCGGCAGATTGCTGGACTGGGATGATGCCAAGAAGATTCCCTGGGGCATCCTGCTGCTGTTTGGTGGCGGTCTTGCGATTGCAAAAGGATTTACGACCTCCGGCCTATCTGACTATATCGCCGCCCAGTTGCAGAGTTGGCTAGGTGATGCTAGCCCTTTTGTCATCGTAGTCAGCACAGTGGGGATTATCACCGGTTTGACGGAGGTCGCCTCAAATACTGCAACGATTTCTCTGTCGCTGCCGATTATGGCAAGCCTGTCCCAGGCTATCGAAGCGCATCCCTTATTATTGCTGATCCCAACCACTGTCGCTGCCTCCTGCGCGTTCATGCTACCAGTATCTACTCCCCCCAATGCCATAGTGTATGGCTCCGGGCGCATTCCCATCATGAAAATGGTTATCGCTGGAGTGTGGCTTGATATTCTGTCTATCGTGCTGCTAACGGGTTTTGTCTATACGCTTGGTCATCTGGCATTTGGGGTTTTGGACGGTTTTCCAGCCTGGGCTGCTCAATAATCCACCATTCGTGTGCCAGATTCCAAATTAGGCACAGTTCTCAAACTGCTGCTTCAGGTGTTTTGACCAAAACGCCTTTATGCTACTGTTTGAGTCAGACTTCTGTGAAATCTGCTCAAGTGCAGAGTTTCGCTCGAGCGAAGGTAATTAGAAGTCTCTATGAAAAATCGAGAAGCAAATTAGTAAAAAGAAGCTGACTTCGGTCAATGCGCCTTTATCCAAGAGTTTCACGCTATGAATGACAAACAGCCAATCGAGGACATGCAGAACGATCCCTGTCCTGCCGGCGACGACAATTGCACTAATCTGGTGGAAGTTGAACGCCTGCGGGACGAAGTCAAACAGTTGTCGGCTATGGTGCGCACGGATGCGCTTACCGGGCTGTTTAATTTTCGCTATTTCTATCAGGCGCTGGGCCTGGAGATGGAGCGTACCCGTCGATCTGGTCAATCAGCTTGTTTGATTATGTGCGACCTGGATCATTTCAAGGCTATCAACGATGTCCATGGGCATGAAGTCGGCAACTTGGTGCTAAGCTGTGTAGCTAACTTAATCCGCAAGACTATCCGTCGTCTTGATATTCCCTGTCGCTATGGTGGCGAAGAATTTGCAATTATCCTGCCCGATACCACGCTACGCCAGGGCGTGCGATTTGCCAATCGCCTGCGTCTTATCATTGAAAACTCTCCGGTTAAGTATGGTGTAATAACGCTGGATATTCAGGCCAGTTTCGGGGTAGACATTTACGACCGCAGTGAACACCTCACTGAGCAGGAATTCGTTGAAAGAGTTGACGCCTTTTTGTACCAGGCTAAGGGAGAGGGGCGAAACAGAGTCTGTCATGCGCCATACATGAAGGATGATGCAGTTTCCGCCAACGAGAAAGAAGCCTTGCTTGGTGAATACAATAAAGACAACAAAGACAACTAAGCTACTGGCTGGTTGCTATACCATACGCGCAAGATGATACAGTATCGCCGCTGTTGCCCCCCAAATACGATATTCACCGTAGTTTAGTTCCAGTACGGCACGTTTTTCATTTTTATAGTCAACGTATGCGTGCTGATAGGCATTAGGATCGAGCACCAGATCTAATGGTGCTTGAAAGATATCTGCGACCTCAATCGGGCAGGGAACAAATTCCAGATCATGTTCTATTAAACCCACTACTGGGGTTACCCGGTACCCCGATGGCATTGCCATCTCGCCAATGGGCCCAAGCACTTCAACATGCTGGGGATGCAACCCGATTTCCTCGTGGCTCTCCCTGAGAGCCGTCGCAGCCTCGTCGACATCCTGCGTTTCAGTAGTGCCACCCGGCAGGCTGATTTGACCAGGGTGACTTTTTAGATTTGCAGAACGCACCGTGAGCACGATATGGCTTTCAGAATCGGCGTTAACCCGAGTCACTGGGATCAACACGGCAGCTCTGCGGTAGCGCTTCCGGTCCTTATCGGAAATTCGATTCACCGACTCATCCGGATGAGCGATGGGTCTCTGCACCCCTGCGTCCTCGCTCCGGAAAAACTGGAGTAAATCATTGAAACGCTGTGCTGATGAAGTTGGGGCCATAGTTACTTAATCGGCGTAAAAGTCCGGTGCATAAAAATGCCGGCATAGGCCGGCATCTTTATCAGGATGTGGCCCGCACGGTAAGTCGGGCAGGGGGTTTCAGTTACAGGAAATCCCACTGTACAGCCAGGAAAGCACGGGCTTCTTGACCTGGGAAGTATCTATCGCCGGTGAAGGTTGTCCAATCAGCGCGCTCAGCATACAACTCGTTAGTCAGGTTGAGTACATTCAGGGAGACCGTCACGTCCTCAGAGAAACGATATTGTCCACGCAGGTTGACTAGGTCGTGGCCTTCATATTCCGCTGTGTTTTCCGGATTGGTGTAATACTCGCCCATATTGGCCCATTCCAGTTCCAGGGTCGCACTGGCAAAGGGTTGCCAGATCAAGCGCAAATTGCCAAACAGGTTGGGTGAGGTGTCAATGTCATTACCCCTGATATCGACGCCGCCAGAGATAATGGAGTTCTCGTAAGTGTGCTTGGCAAAGTTCGCCACGCCGCGAATCGACAAAGTATCGGTAAGCGTATGACCGTAGCTCACTTCGAGGCCCTGGTGCTGGGTGTTGCTACCGTTCAGGTTTTCGCGAGAGCTGTTGGTGATGATGCCGTTATCCTTGTTCATGCGATACAGGCTCACTGAGTAATCCCAGTTCAGACCGGCCCCATTAATCGCGACTTCATAGCTATCCAACTCCACTGATTCCAGATCCGCAACCGTCTGGGCGTTCTGCAGACGGTACAACTCAGTCGCCTGCGGTGCGCGAAAGCCGCGCTGCACGCGCAGCTGTAGATTTGCATAGTCGCTAAGGGTATAGCTCAGCCCCAGCTTGGGAGACAGGTTGGTGAAGCTGTCGGCCCGATCAGATGGACGGTTGTAGCGGCAACCGAAACGGCAGGGGACGCCAAACTCATTGGTGCGGCCGTCTATCATCAGGTTGTCATAGTCGTAGTCTACGTCTTCTAGTCGCAGCCCCAGGGAGAGTTCCCAGCCGCTGGCGAAAGACTGCTCATAATTGATGAACGCGGCGAGTTGACGCGCTTCCACTTCGAAGTCGTAATGCCTTCCCTGGGGGATCGAGTTGCGCAGGAAGAAAGAGCCTTGAGTAGGGTTGGGTTGATATTGCAGCAGCTGCGCGCTGGTGTCTTCCAGATCCATGCCAATGGCGAGAACCGCGCCGTTATTCAGAGTGCGATACCCAGCGCCCTGAAAACCTAGGGTGGTATGCTGGAAATCTTCCACGGGCTGGCCCGGCAGGAAGTGTTGGATGAAATTCATGTTCACTTCACGCCAGTATGGGGTAAAGGCAAACTCCCAGTTTTCATTCTGGTGAGAGATGGTAGTCCAGACCCGGTGGTTCTTGCTGTCGCGATAGGCTTCAGGATTTGGATTACGTTTGCGGAGGTCTCCGTCCTTATAGACGTCGGTACCAACGATGTAACCAGCGGTTTCCTGATTTAGATTGATCAAAGTGAGCCCGCCATCAATCTCAGTACCGCCTCCAGCATCGTAGTTGTATAGCCAGGACAGCTTTTGCTGGTCGAACCCTGATTCTTCCTGATAGCCTTTTTCGTTAACGCCATTAATCAGGAAAATTTGTTTGAAGTTACCATTTTCGCTGCCTAGCCTGGCGTTGCCACGATAGGTGCCACGCGGCCCTTTTTCCAGACGCAGGGAGGCAGCTTCGCCTGGTTCGGGCAGCACTACATTGATTAAGCCATGTACGGCATTGGATCCCCAGAATGCACTGCCCGGTCCGCGCACAACTTCAATGCGGTCTGCGCTCTCAGAGTGGGTATCGAACATCTCGTTAACGTTACAGAAACCATGTGAGCGAACAGGGATTCCGTTTTCTGCAACCAGGAAGGCGCCACATGCACCTGCTCCTGTAAAGACTGGAGAACGGATCGCAGCTAGGCTCTCTTGACCATTGTTACGATGGATATTCACGCCCGGTAGTCGGTTGAGCGCCTGCTGATAATGCATTTGCGCCACGCGATTGAGTTCTTCCGCACCTATCACAGAAACTGCGGCATTGATATCCGCCAGCCCCTCGGAACGTCGAATGCGTGAAGTAACCTCAATCTCTTCTATTGCTTCAATGCCTGCAGTCGATTGAGCAAGCGCAGGCAGTGCGCCGAATACGGTGGCGATGGCGATGCTGGATACTAATAATTTGCGAATCATATTTACTTATCTTCGTTGATACGGCCTTGATCTCACTATTGTTGTTTTTCTCACATGCAGTCTAAAGAGGCAGGTGTGGATTCATTCGGCGCAGTTAGTTGTGGCTTGCTTTCGGTAATTCTCTTAATCGGGCGAGTCACAATATTTATGAATCTTGCTCAGTGGTTCGTGGCGAGATTCTCCCTGCCGTGGCGAACGGCGAGCCGAAAATATAGCACGAATATTTAGCTTATTCCTCTGTTGGTTGGGTTTTGCACCACCCATGGAGACCACGTAAACTAGCAATTGAGTGGTCCACTCAGGGGCTTTGTCACACTTTGTAACGAATTTCGGGCCTGATTCAAGAACTGCTTGCGAGAAATTTGGGCCGGGGCTGAGGGCAGAATTCGATTTTGGAGGGGAAGTGATAAAAACTCGCATAACAGAGATGCTGGGCATCGATCATCCCGTGGTTCAAGGCGGTATGCAGTGGGTGGGGCGTGCCGAGTTAGCTGCGGCCGTATCAAATGCGGGGGGGCTTGGTATCTTGACTGCGCTTACGCAGCCTACGCCCGAGGCACTGGGCAAGGAGATTGCGCGCTGTCGTGACATGACCGACAAGCCTTTTGCAGTCAACCTGACCATTTTGCCCACCATTAAACCAGTGCCTTATGAGGAATATGCCCAGGCCATAGTCGATTCCGACGTAAAAACCGTGGAAACTGCCGGTCGCAATCCGGAACCGTTTCTGCCGCTGTTTAAATCCGCTGGTATTAAGGTCATCCATAAATGCACTTCAATTCGACATTCGCTAAAAGCCGAGCGCATCGGCTGTGACGCGGTGAGTGTTGATGGCTTTGAATGTGCGGGTCATCCGGGTGAAGATGACGTTACCAACCTGATATTGCTGCCGCTTGCGGCGCAGCGCTTAAAGATTCCCTTTATTGCCTCTGGTGGTCTGGGCGATGGGCGAGGGCTGGCTGCAGCGCTTGCCCTGGGTGCGGATGGAATCAATATGGGAACCCGTTTCATGGTGACAGAAGAAGCGCCAATCCATGAAAAAGTGAAGCGGGCAATGGTAGATGCCAGCGAGCTTGATACCGCCTTGATTTACCGTAGCCTGAACAATACGGCGCGGGTATTCAAAAACAGTATCGCAGAGCAAGTACTACAGATTGAATCTCAGCCCGGCGCAACTAAATTTGAAGACATACAGCCACTGGTTCAGGGGGCAAAAGGTAAAGAGCTGTTTGAAGAGGGAGACCTGGATCGGGGTATCTGGTCTGCAGGTATGGTGGTAGGTTTGATCAACGACATACCAAGCTGTGCGGAGTTGGTGCAGCGAATCGTTGCGGATGCTGAGGAAATTATTAACGAGCGGCTCGCTAAAGTCGTGCAGGCCTGACCAGAATTTTTGAGAAAGGATTGATTGATGCAAGTAAAAGATAAAGTAGTGGTAGTAACGGGCGCAGCCAGCGGTATTGGTCGAGCACTGTGTGAGCGATTCGCTAAAGAAGGTGCCAGGGCCGTGGTCGCATCCGATGTGGATACGGTAGGTATGGCAGAAACGCTGGCGCGCATGGGCGATGACACCCAGGCTGTGGGTATCCCCTGTGACGTTGGGGACGAGGAGTCGGTCAACAAACTGGTGCAGGAAACCTTGAAGCGGTTTGAGCACATCGACCTGTTTTGCGCTAATGCCGGTATTTTTACTGCGGGGGGCGAGGAAGTTCCCATCGAGGCCTGGCAGAAGATCTGGGATGTAAACGTCATGTCCCATGTGTTTGCTGCGCGAGCCGTACTACCAGGCATGCTTGAAAGAGGGGAAGGATACTTGCTTAACACTTCATCCGCAGCGGGTTTGCTAAGTCAGGTTGGATCGGCCCCTTACTCTGTAACCAAGCACGCTGCTATCGGATTTGCCGAGTGGCTTTCGATCACCTATGGCAAGCGTGGCATCAAGGTTTCCGCCTTGTGTCCGCAGGCAGTTCGGACTGCCATGACAGCCGGTTCCGAAGGTGGTGGCGTGGCTGGGCTGGACGGTATGCTGGAGCCAGAGCAACTTGCCGACAGCGTCGTTGCTACCTTGGCCGAGGAGCGGTTTCTGGTGTTGCCTCATCCGGAAGTGCTAACCTACATGCGCCGTAAAACCGAAGACTACGACCGCTGGCTTGGCGGTATGCGCCGACTCCAGGAGCGCTTTGAGGATGCCTATAAGGCTCGCGCTGAGGCAGATGCGGCGAACGATGAGAATAGTGATTGAGCACAGGAAGCATCGGGCTAAAAGTCAGATCATGCCGATCGCTTGGAAGGGTCGAAATTTTAACGCCGCAATTCGAGGATAGGCATGATTAGCAAGGCTTTGCAGGCAAGTGTGTTTTTTCGAATGCATTTGCAGTCCGCGCGGATAGCGATCCTATGCAGTGTGCTGTGGATTGGTATGGGGCAGGCAGTGGCACAGGAAAGAGTGCAATTGAGCGATGGCACCCATCTCAATGTGTTTATTGTGCAGCCCGCAGAGACAACCGCCGAGCCTAGCCCCTTGCTGATATTGATGGGGGGAGGACCTGGTAATGCTTCCATATCCCGGGATACTTCGATGTGGTTAGGCAGCGGATTCGCGCAGCGCGGCTGGTGGGTGGCGGTGCCGGTGTCCCCAAACAATCGTGCCTTCCGCGGTATAGAAAACAATCAGAAGATCGACATGCTGGCCGAAGCCCTGCAGCAGCGCCCGGATGTGGCGACAGGAAAAACGCTATTGGCAGGAATTTCCAACGGTGGCATTTCGGCACTGGAAATCGCGCGACGCAATCCAGATAGCTATCTTGGTGTAGCAGCGGTGCCCGCTATTTCATCATCGTCTTTCGACAACAAGCCGCTGGCAGGTTTTCCGGTTTATCTGCGAATTGGTGGCGAAGATCAATTGGGTTGGGCGGATCGCTTTGACGAAACTGTGGCTGCATTCACCGATGCTGGCGTAGATCTGGATGCTGCAATTCTGGATAGTGCACCTCATATGTTTCGAATGAACTGGGAGTCCTTGGACGCCTGGCTGCAAAAAATTACCACGCAGTGAACACTTACTACAGTTAACCGAATTTTCTAAAGTGGAGTAAATAATGAAAAAATTCAATCTGAGCGCAATTGGCTCATTTATCCTTGCCATGATCCTACATACTTCGGTATTCGCCGGGCCTCCCGCGACTATTGATCAACTTGACTGGATGACAGGTAACTGGGCTGGACAACTAGGGCCCAATCAGCTGGAAGAGAATTGGATTGCCAGTGAAGGCGGTTCTATCGCCGCCATGGTGCGTATGACCGGCAGTGGCGCCACCAGTATGTTCGAGATGATCACCATTGAAGAAGTTGATGGTTCATTAATGCTCAACATCCAGCAGTGGGATCCAGGTTTTCAGTCTCGTACTGAAGGTCCCCAGACCATGGAGCTTGAGGAGATTACTGCAAACAGCGTGAAATTCAGAGCGGTTACTGAAGGTGGAATGTCTACGCTTGGATACAGTCATCCTGATGCGGAGACTTTTATTATTCATGTGGGTCGTCCAGATGGAGGCGTGCTGGATATCCCTTTGAAGGCGCGCAGTATCTGGTAAACGTATTTTTGTTGGATTTTAAAAAGGGGCCATGAGCCCCTTTTTTATTGGTTTGAGAATGGCGAGATTGGATTGGCTGCTTACTGTGCGCTCATGGCTGTAGATACAAGTATCCCCTCGCTTCCTGAGCTAAGTCTTTGTCGCACCACTCGCTTTGGGTCTTGGCTTGAGATCCGGCGGTCAGGAGTTATTGAGCAGTTCAACCCAATTTCCATCAGGATCGGCAACAATGGCGATCGTGACTCCGGGTCGAATAGTCTTGCTCGGCACTACGATTTTTACGCCCGCGGCCTCGAGTTTATCCATTGCCCCCGGCAGGTCCATCACATGAAGCGTCCAGTAGCGGTAACCAGTTGCGCCACGAATGCCGCCTGGCGCAGCATTCACTTCCGGCTTGGGATCGGTTTCGATAACTTTGATGATGCTGTCACCAGCCTTAAAGCGATGCATCACACCACCACCGGGCATATCGATTACCGCCTCAACTTCTAATTCGAGCAGATCGCCGTAGAAGGCGAGCATGGGCTCAAGGTTGTTGGTAATGATTCCCAGGTCTATTGCTGCTTTTTGTACTCTCATAGTGAGTCTCTTATTTCGGCCTCTCAATTCGGCCTTTCAATTCAGTGTTAGTGCGGACGCCGGGATTGGCATGCTCTTGTAGCTCACCAATCCCCGCATCAGGCCGGTTCTCCAGCCGCTCTTCAAGCCGCTCCCATGATCGCCTTGGTTTCCAGGAATTCCTCAAACCCTTCTATGCCCCATTCACGACCATTTCCTGATTGCTTGTAACCACCGAATGGTGCGGTGAAATCGGGTCCAGCGCCGTTCAGGTGTACATTTCCAGTCCGCAATTGCAGGGCAACTGCCTGGGCGTGGGCGGGCTCTCCAGAGACATATCCAGACAAGCCGTAATCGGTGTCGTTGGCGATCTTCACGGCATCGGCCTCGTCTTCGTAGCCAATAATAGAGAGTACCGGACCGAAAATTTCCTCGCGGGCGATTGTCATGTCGTTACTGACATTGGCAAAGACAGTTGGCTGTACGTAGTAACCCTTGTCCAGGCCGTCGGGCCGGCCAGGACCGCCGGCAATCAACTCAGCGCCTTCTTCAATGCCTTTCTCTATCAACCCCTGAATCTTGTTGTACTGCATCTCGCTGACCACAGGACCAAGTCTGGTGGTTTCCGATTGTGGATCTCCCACTGTGGCTTTCGCAGCTGCTACCTTTGCTACCTCAATAGCCTCAGCCATGCGTGCCTTGGGCACCAGCATTCGTGTCGGCGCGTTACAGGATTGTCCGCTGTTACCGAAACACCCGGCTACGCCGCCCGCGACGGCCTTCCCGAAATCGGCGGCATCATCGAGAATGATATTGGCAGATTTTCCTCCTAACTCCTGAGTCACACGCTTGATGCCATCGGCTGCCGCCTTGGCGACTTCCCTACCGGCGCGGGTAGAACCCGTGAAAGACACCAGGTCAATTTCAGGGTGGGCGGAGATCGCGGCTCCCACTGAGGGGCCGTCACCGTTGACCAGATTGAAAACACCGGCTGGTAACCCCGACTCAGCGATGATTTCAGCCAGGATGTAGGCGCTAACTGGTGCTATTTCACTAGGCTTCAGTACGATTGTGCAGCCCGCGGCGATGGCTGGCGCCACCTTGCAGGCAATCTGATTGAGTGGCCAGTTCCAGGGCGTAATGAAACCGCATACGCCCGCGGGCTCCTTGATAATTTTGGTGGTGCCACGGATTTCTTCAAACTCAAACCCATCAAGGATCTTGAGCGCGGTCATGAAGTGACCCATACCGCTGCCTACCTGTGCTGTTTTCGACAGCCCCATCGGCGCGCCCATTTCCGAGGAAATGGCGATGGCCATCTCTTCGCTGCGGGCCTTGAGTCCGGCGATAATATTGCTCAGCACGGTTTTACGCTCTTCGATGCTGGACTGGGACCAGGCGGGAAATGCTGCACGTGCCGCTGTGGCGGCTGCATCTGCATCCTCTGCCGTGCCCATGGCGATAGTGGCAAAGGCTTCTTCAGTGGCGGGATTGATGACTTCCAGGGTGGGCCGGTCTGGCTCGATCCATTCGCCGTTGATGAAGAACTTATTGTAGGCCGTAGTCATGTAGATGCTCCTGTTGCTGCAAGTTAGATTGGATTACACTGCGGGGCCCAGAGTATAACCAGATTCACATTCGCCTAGAAGTAGGAGCTGCATTGGGAATTCAACGCGCAGTTGGCAGCCGTTTGGCATCGTTTCTGAGCAAGACGCTACCCGGGTATCGCCGTCACGACGCTGTTTCGATTGAGGCTATCGCAGCCGTACTTCAGCCGGGTGACGTGGTGCTGGTAGAGGGCGGCACCCGAATCAGTATCGCCATCAAATACCTGACCCAATCCTCGTGGTCTCATGCCTGCCTGTATGTGGGTGAGCGCGGAGGTAGCGCCAGCCAGCCGAATTTGCTGGAAGCAGACCTGCAGAATGGCGTGCGTCTGGTTGCCCTTGAGCACTATTCGAAATTCAATCTGAGGATCTGCCGACCTGTTTCCCTCGCAAAGCAGGACCAAGAAAGTCTAATCGCCCACGCGAAGGCCAAGTTGGGCCATCAATATGACTTAAAAAATGTGGTCGATCTGATGCGTTACCTGATTCAGAAGCCGGCTGTACCGAATCGCTATCGTCGTGCCATGATCGGGCTGGGCAGTGGCGAGCCAACCCGGGCCATCTGCTCTACTCTGCTTGCTGAGGCTTTTCAATCCATCGACTATCCTATCTTGCCAATTCGTGGCCAAGATTCTGGAGTTGAGGGTGAGGTGCCGGTATTTTATAGGCGCCACTTCACACACTTTACGCCCAGAGATTTTGATCTTTCACCTTACTTTCAAGTAGTCAAACCAACCTTGGAACATGGGTTCAACTACAGGGAGTTGGAGTGGGGTGATAACGCCGAGGCTGGCTTGGTAGACAATCCAGAGTAGATTGCCGCGCGCCTGCAGCTAGATCACGCCCATCAGCTGATTGAAAGCGGCGTCAAACTGCGGGTCGTCGCGCCTGGACTCGAATATCGGAAATTCGATGACTATTTCTGGAGCCAGACCGCTATCCTCGAACACCTCCCCATCGACAAGGGTTTCCGTTGCCGGCTGATAATCGGCTGTATTGGCGGGCCGGTCGAGCGTATAGCTACCAATGCGGCCCAGCGTAGGCTTGCCCATGGTGACTATGCGCTCTAATTTTCCCAACTCATGGGCTAATAGCTCTGGACCTCCTCGTGTCCGGGCGTTTACCAGTATTGCGAGAGGCCGGCGATAGGCTGCGCCGGGAAGATCTTCGAGGCTTGATGTAATGGTTTTCAGCCAGCCCAGGGGGCGATCTATATCTATGCTGGCACCAGCAGGAAGGGCCAGTTCCAGGTGTTCACGATCGACAAAGCCGAAACTATCTCGCAGGTCCAGAATGATGCCGTCGCATTGCGCTAATTCTTCAAACAGTCGCTGAGTGCTGATCAAGTCATTGCTGCTGCGACTCAATGCCCACAAATGCACATAGCCGACTACTTTGTTTCCTGAGTTAAATTGCTGCACGCTGGCAGCACTGGCGGCGCGGAAACTGTCGTACAGGTTTTCGAACATCGGGGTAACGGTTGCTGTGATACGGGTGCCGCCGCGATTAATACTCAACTCGCTCGGAACTGGCGTCGTGTGTTTTGCGCCGCTTGAGCCTGAGCTGGGGTTGAAGCTTCTTACCGGGTGGAAAGGCTGGCCATTGGCTGCCGTGATAATGTCGCCCCGATTCACGCCAGCCCGGTGCGCAGGGTAGCTTTCCAGCACACTGGTGATTAGAAAGCCTTCTGCGCTTTGCTGCCCCTGAATGCCAATGTGATTGAGGGCCAGGCGCTGTGCTGAGGAAGGTGCATTGAAGGCCTGGACCAGATAATAATCCAATTGCTGCGGCGTCACGCGCTGGCTATCCCGACTTTGAGCGGCTAAGTCTTGCCCATGAGTCAGCGCTGGGATTGCGATCCAGAGCAGGGCTTGTGTAATTCTGGCCACAGTCTGCATTGCCTAGCTCGCGATCTCCATGGCTCGTTTAGCGGCTGGCCTCTCATAGTGCCGATTGCGCAACGCGACAAAGTGCTCGGGCAGTTCAAACTCAAAGCGAATAGCCCAGTTAAAGGTTTGTGCCAGCAGAATATCAACCAGGGTGAAGCTGTTGCCAACAGCAAACTCGGATTCTGGCAGCAGATGATCCAGGGTTCTTACGGCCTTGGCGAATTCAGATTTTGCTGTTTCAAACATTTCAGGAATGCGCTGCTCCTCAGGTAAGGCGAACATGTGCTTGCCCTTGCTCCAAAGGGGTTGTTCCAGTTCCGCCAGAACGAAACAAGCCAACTCATCGAGTCTGGCGTATACGTCCATACTCGCGTTGGGCAGCAGGCCGGATTCTGGCGCGCAGCGGGCGATGTAATAAAGAATGGCAACTGACTCGGTGAGCACAAGCTCATCGTTCACCAGGGTTGGCACCTTGCCCTGGGCGTTTAGCTTCAGATAGTCAGGATGCTTGGCGCTGTCAGGTTCGGCCGGATCAGTGCGCAGCTTGGCAGCGATATACTCATAGGGTAGACCCGCTTCTTCCAGCGCCCAGAGACATCGAAATGAACGAGATTGCCCGAATCCATAGAGTTTAATCAAGAGCTCTTCTCCCAACACATATGCAAACTATTGCGTCCATTAAAAATGGCGCGACCGGTATCGCACCGATCGCGCCATTTTAACTGTTTCCTTCTGGTGTTTCCTGTCTGTCGACTAATCTATTGCGAAGCAATAGAAATAACCGTTGCCACCAGTGCCTACCAGATCTTCCTGGCTGCAGCCTCGGGAGCCGTGGGCGCTGTTCCAGGAGGTTGGATTCTGCCCACCACCGGTGCGATCGAAATGGCCAACGTGGGCAGTGCCAGAACCACTGCTGGTCCAGTTACTGCAGGTGTGGTTAGAGCCATCTTCCACTTCGCGACCATCGAGAGTTGAGCCAGTGAGGATATCGTGCTGATTAGGCGAATCGCCACGGCCATTCACGGTGTCGCCGTTTTCAGTCAGCGCGGTTTGCTTGTTCAGGTTGTTGCTGGCGCTATGGAGATTATTGATATTCTCGGCGACCTGCACACCATTGACATTATACCAGGGGCCGAAACCTATACGGTTGCGCGCATCAACTGCAGGAGAGCTGCCATCAGAGTGGGCGCTAAGATAGGCGCGCCAGGTTTTTCCGCGAGAACCTGCGGCTTCTGCCAATTGCTGACAGTGCGCATCGGCACCGGCGAGTCCACCGAGATCGGCACCATTGCCAGAACCCACGCTAGTGATGAAAAAACTCATTTCGTTTTGCTGAGAGTTCACCGTCGTTATTGAAGCGGCAGCGGCAATGACCGCTGCAGAGGTAAATATAAGGGCTTTTTTCATTGATCTTCTCCGTGATTGTTATTGTCTTGACTGTGCTAAGTTTGGCGCTTCTTCAGGGTAGCGCCATGGCAGTTAGCGTGCTGCCGGTTTGTAGAATGATGTATTGCTTGCCGTCGTGTACCCAGGAGCTCATGCCATAGCGTGTGGCGGCCGGCGCTTCTACCCGAGCCACTTCCTCGCCGCTGGTCTTGTCCAGAGCAAACAGGTGCGGGGTACCGTCGCTGGTGATATTGCTGTACACAAGCATGGTGTCAGTAACCACCATCTGGCCGACTGCGCCAGAGCCGGTGTTGCCGATATCCACACCCTCTAGTGCAGGGAGATTCTTGATGCGGTCAGGCGTGTAGCCAGCCGGAATCCACCACAGGTGCTCACCGCTGTTCATGTCTATGGCAGTGATGCGGCTATAGGGTGGCTTGAAGACTGGAATGCCCGCCGGGTGTCGTGGTGGTCTGCTGTTACTGGCTGCTGCATAGCGAGACAGAGTCACGCCGGTGGGCGCCTCATAGTAAGTGTCAGCTTCCTCACCCGTCACCAGGAAACGACTGCCGCAATTGTAGCGTGACATGACATACATGACGCCGCTTTCTGGGTCTGCGACTGGTGGGTGGGTGATGTTTACCGAGCCCGAGGGGCACATAAGCGCGGCGATCTTGCCTGAAGGATGGCCTCTTTGAATAGGGGGATTGAAAACCGGCCCCATTATGTATTCCGCTACTGCGCCCAGAGCCTGCTGCTTGATCTCAGGCGTGAAGTCCGCCAATAAATCTTCACTGGAGCCGACATATTCAAATGGTGCTGGCTTGGTGGGAATTGGCTGAGTTGGAGAAAGCTGTTCCCCCGGCACGGTGGAAGCCGGCATTGGAACTTCTTCTATGGGCCAGACCGGTTCTCCGGTTTCACGATTGAATACATAGGTATAACCCTGTTTCGTGGCCTGAGCAACGATGGGAGTAGGCCCCTGATCAGTCTCAACATCCAACAGAATGGGCGCAGTGGGTGTGTCGTAGTTCCAAATGTCATGATGCACCAACTGATAGTGCCAGGCGCGCTCACCGGTTGATGCGTTCAAAGCGATCAGGCTGGTGCTGTAGAGATTGTCTCCCGGATGATGTCCCCCGTAATAGTCGATAGTGACACCATTGGTGGGAATATAGATGAGATCTAGTTCCGGGTCCGCTGAGATTGGCGCCCAGGATGAAATATCACCGGTGTACTGCCAAGCATCATTTTCCCAAGTCTCGTGGCCGAACTCGCCGGGTCTTGGAATGACGTTGAACTTCCATTTAAATTCGCCGGTACGGGCGTCATATCCAAGTATGTCACCTGGCACGTTTTCAATTCGGGACTGGTGGTAACCCTGCTCAGCTGAATTACCGATTACTATCGTATCATTGACAACAATGGGTGGTGAGGAGGAGGTAATATAGCCACGTTCAAGCGGGATGCCCTCATAGGGATCATAGGGGTGACCAAGATCCTTCAAGAGATCGACAACACCGGTTTCGGGAAAGCCATCGATTGGCACAGGTTCGCCAAATCCCTCCAGCGGTCTGCCGGTTTCAGCATCTAATGCTGTGAGGAAGAAGCCCGGAGAAATTGTATAGATAACGTCGCGGCCATCGATGCTAGCGTAGCCAACGCCTTTGCCGTAATCCGCTCGCATGGAGTACTCCCAGCGGCCCGTATCAGGCTCACGGTAGGACCATATAGTGGCGCCCGAAGCGGGATCAATAGCCACAACGTGACGGCGCGCACCAGCCACAGTGTAGAGTCGGCCATTGATATAGCTTGGTGTTGAACGCCCGCTCTGGGCCTCAAAGCTTGCTCCATTCCATTCCCAGGCGACTTCCAGATCGGCGAAATTTTCCGGCGTGATCTGATCGGCTGACGTAGAGCGGGTGTGGGCAAAGTCGTTGCCCAGCGTCGTCCACTGAATTGTCTCCTGAGCACCGAGCGAAATCGGCAGGCTGAGCGCGAGGGCAGCCATGACAACGAGGGAAAAATATAAATTCAGAATTCGGGTGATTTTTATCATTTTAGTTACCCCACAAAGTTGACCAGAGCCCGGCTCAAACGTGACGTTGAGCTAAGGCAATTCACAACAGTCCGAGGTTAACCCAGCCGTCGGCCCTTGTCATGGGAATAGGGCTGCCACAAATCCGCTGATTCTGGGACTGATCGCAATTTGACACATTATTCAGGAATTTTCTGACCCCTGGCTAGCGGGAGGATGCTGTGTCGCTGCATTGCCAGCCGGATTCTTGGGTATTACCCTTGCCAGCGAAACGGTAGGGCCTGTGACTCTAAT
>CALKNV010000037.1 GCA_938091935.1 uncultured Pseudomonadales bacterium | reverse complement strand
TTATAGAGTTAACTTAAGAATTACTTCTAAGCGTTACGCTCTTTAACGTCAGCAATTACTTGCTCTGCAACGTTTGTTGGACATGGTGCGTAGTGTGAGAACTCCATAGAGAACTGACCACGACCAGAAGTCATAGTACGTAGAGATCCAATGTAACCGAACATCTCAGATAGTGGAACGTCTGCCTTGATGCGAACGCCAGTAGCGCCTGCTTCTTGACCGGCGATCATGCCACGACGACGGTTAAGGTCACCGATTACATCACCTACGTGATCTTCAGGAGTGAACACGTCAACTTTCATGATTGGCTCAAGAAGTTGTGGTTTAGCCTTAGGGATAGACTGACGGAAAGCGCCGCGAGCAGCGATTTCGAACGCTACAGCAGAGGAGTCAACTGCGTGGAAACCACCATCGTACAGCTCAATCTCAACGTCCAGTACAGGGAAGCCAGCCAATGGACCTTCATCCATCATGCCTTTGAAGCCTTTCTCTACAGCTGGGAAGAATTCCTTAGGAACGTTACCACCAACAACAGTAGAGGAGAACTTGAAGCCAGTACCTGGCTCACCTGGTTTGATACGGTAATCAACTTTACCGAACTGACCAGAACCACCGGACTGTTTCTTGTGCGTGTAGCTATCATCGATTGGCTGAGTGATAGTCTCACGGTAAGCAACCTGTGGCTGACCTACGTCCAGCTCAACGCCGTAAGTACGCTTCAGGATGTCTACTTTGATATCCAGGTGCAGCTCACCCATACCTTTCAGGATGGTTTCACCGGAATCTTCGTCAGTCTCAACGACAAACGTTGGATCTTCTGCAACCATCTTACCGATCGCAACACCCATCTTCTCAGTAGACGCCTTATCTTTAGGCGATACTGCGATAGAGATTACCGGCTCAGGGAAGATCATTGGCTCCAGAGTACATTCGTTCTTCGGATCACACAGAGTGTGACCAGTCTGAACGTTCTTCATACCAACAACAGCCAGGATGTCGCCCGCCTGAGCAGTGCTCAGCTCGGTACGCTCATCGGCGTGCATCTCAACCATACGGCCGATACGCTCAGTTTTGCCAGTGAAGGAGTTCAGGATGGTATCACCCTTGTTCAGCACACCAGAGTAAATACGGATAAAGGTCAGGGCACCGAAACGGTCATCCATGATCTTAAATGCCAGTGCACGGAAAGGCTCATCGGTAGATACAGTTGCAACTTCACCTGTTGGCTCACCAACTTCGTCAGTCAGAGGCTGTGCTTCAACTTCTGTTGGGCTTGGCAGGTAATCAACAACCGCATCCAGCACCAGCTGAACACCTTTGTTCTTAAATGCAGAACCACAGTAAGTCGGGAAGAAGTCCAGCGCGATAGTACCCTTACGGATGCAACGCTTGATGTCTTCGATAGAAGGCTCTTCACCATCCATGTAAGCCATCATCAGATCATCGTCCTGCTCAACAGCAGTCTCGATCATCTTCTCACGGTACATCTCTACGTCATCAACCATGTCCGCAGGGATATCAACGATTTCGAAGTTTTCTGGCTTACCAGAATCATCCCAAACAAACGCAGTACGAGACAGCAGGTCAACCAGACCAACGAAGTTCTCTTCGATGCCGATTGGCAGAGTCATAACCAGTGGGTTAGCACCCAGTACGTTTTCAACCTGGTCTACAACGCGCAGGAAGTCTGCACCCATGCGGTCCAGTTTGTTAACGAAAATGATACGTGCAACTTCAGATTCGTTCGCGTAACGCCAGTTAGTCTCAGACTGAGGCTCAACACCACCGGAACCACAGAATACACCAACACCACCATCCAGTACTTTCAGGGAACGGTATACTTCAACAGTGAAGTCTACGTGCCCCGGAGTATCGATGATGTTGAAACGGTGATCTTTCCAGTAACAAGTCGTCGCAGCAGACTGGATGGTAATACCACGCTCAGCTTCCTGCTCCATGAAGTCGGTAGTTGATTCACCATCGTGAACCTCACCGGTCTTATGGATTTTACCGGTCAGTTTCAGGATACGTTCGGTTGTGGTCGTTTTACCCGCGTCAACGTGGGCGAAAATACCAATATTACGGTAATGGGATAAATCTGCCATTTCATCTCTCGATATTTGGGGGCGTATATTGCGCGAAAGGATACAGGAAATCGCCCCACAAGTGGAGCCATTCGCCGCGAAAAGCCGGTTTTTTTAACACGAACGGGTTAAGTTCTTGTCATTTAAGGATATTCACTAATGGTCATTTTTATTCAGGTGGACTAAAGAAGCCCGGTGATTCGCAAAGCTCACATTCACAACACCTGAAACGGAAGCCTTTGGCTCCCGTATCGACACAGCATAACTCAGATAAAGGCATGATACGCGATTAGAGCAACCGCCAGAACCACCATCACTGGATGGATATCTCTAACCTTACCTGTAAAGGTGTGGATCAGCACGTAGGAGATCACCCCCAGCGTAATACCGTGCGCAATAGAATAGGTAAATGGCATAGCGATAATGGTCAGGAAAGCCGGCACACCATCTTCCAGCTTATTCCAATCCATCTCTTTGGCCGCAGACATCATCATCGCACCCACCACAATCAGCGCCGGAGCGGTTGCCAATGCAGGCACTGCTACAAACAATGGTGTAAAAAACAGGGCCAGCAGGAACAGCGCGGCCACCACGACAGCCGTCAGGCCGGTACGCCCACCCTCTTCAATACCTGTCGCCGATTCAATATACGTAGTCACTGTACTGGTACCCAACAAGGAACCCGCTGTGGTGCCGGTGGCATCGGCCATAAACGCCTTGTCTGCACCCGGGAGTTCACCCTTTTTGTTCAGGAAGCCGCCGAGACGACCCACACCCAGCAAGGTCCCTGCCGTATCGAAGATATCAACAAACAAAAAGGCGATGACGACAGTGATCAACGTCGCATTAAAGATTTGACTGAAGTCCAGCGCCATAAAGGTTTCTTCAGGCAGGCTCGGCATGGCAACGATCCATTCAGGCATTGGTGACAGTCCGGAGAACCAGGCAATCAGCGTCAGGCTGACAATACCAATCAGAATCGCACCTTTAACCTGCTTCACCACCAGCGCGGCCGTCAACACGATCCCCGCCAACGCCAACAGCACCGCCGGATCATGCAGATCGCCTAAGGTCACCAATGTCGCCGGATGATCAACCGTCAGCTTCGCACCCTGAAAACCGATAATCGCCAGAAACAGACCAATACCGGTCATCGTGGCGATCTTAATACAATGCGGGATCGCGTTAATCAGCTTGGTACGCACCCCCGTCATCGCCAGCGCCATAAAGAGCAGGCCTTCAATAAACACCGCAACCAGCGCAATCTGCCAATCAACCCCCATACCTTTGACGACACCAAAGGTGAAATAGGCGTTCAACCCCATTCCCGGCGCTAGTGCAAACGGGTAGTTGGCAAATACACCCATGATCAAGGTTGCAACAGCCGCCGCCAGCGCGGTTGCAATGGCCACATCGTTTGCAGGCATCCCCGCCAGACTCAGGATCTGAGGGTTCACAAACAGGATGTAGGACATGGTCAAAAACGTGGTAATACCCGCCCGGATTTCGGTTTTGATATCACTGCCACGTTCGGAAATTTTGAAATACTGATTCAGTGCATTCATTCAGTCTTTACCGTTCTTGAGACTAAGATGGATCATTAAGGCGGCAAGATTATCAGGCTTCAGATTTAAGGACACGAATTTATGTCAATTAAGCCTTCGTCTTAAGTTGCACCTTATAAAAAGACTGCATACAGTAGCGGCCTTTCCACCCGATCCACAGATAGAAGAAGGCACCACTATGGTTGATAAGGTATATGTAAGCGCGCAGGAACTGCTGGAAGACTCTTTCCGTCTGGCGCTTGAAGTCCTCAAAAGCGATTTCCGTCCCGACTTTATCGTTGGCGTTTGGCGTGGGGGTACTCCGGTAGGCATCGCTGTACAAGAGCTGCTGGATAACATGGGTGTCAAAACCGACCATATTGCCATCCGCACATCCTCATACGCAGGCATTGGCACACGTAATAAGGAAGTCCGCGTCCATGGCCTGGATTATCTGGTCCGCAATATCAACCAGCCTGATTCACTGCTGATTGTGGATGACGTCTTTGACACAGGCCTGAGTATTGAAGCGGTGATCAAGACACTAAAAGATAAAGCGCGTCTGAATACACCACACGATATTCGTATCGCCACCCCTTATTACAAACCGTCAAACAACAAAACGGATCTGGACCCGGATTACTATATCCACAAGTCAGAAGACTGGCTGGTATTCCCGCACGAACTGCAGGGACTGGATCGGGAAGAGATGATGGCGAATAAGCCGGGGCTGAAAGAGATCTTTGAAGAGTATGGCGTTTAAAAACGCCGTGTAATTTGGCGAGGAGACAGGCTGGGTTTTGCACCCAACCTGTTGAATCGTGCGCTAACAGCAAGGAAGCCGATCAGGCGACGTTCATCCTCTTCATCTCTTCCAGCAACCAACCGGCAGAGTCTTCGTGCACTTCGTCGACCGTGCGCTCATGGGTATCCACAACCGGCCCCACTTTGACTGTCACTGTACCGGGATATTTCACAAAACTTTTCCCCGGCCAGAAGATGCCCGCGTCATGTACGATAGGAATAATGGGCACACCGGCACTGGCCGCCAGCATTGCACCACCTTTGTTAAACTTACCCGTTTTCCCCACCGGTACGCGCGTACCTTGCGGAAAGATCAGCACCGGAATGTCCTCTTCCAGTCGTTCTTTTCCTTGTTTCAGCAACTGCTTCAACGCACCACGACGCTTACTGCGATCCAGCGCAATCGGCTTCAGCAAACCTAACGCCCAGCCAAAGAAAGGAATTTTCAATAACTCCTGCTTTAACACCGCACTCTGCGGACGCACCATCGTTTGGAAGAACAAGGTTTCCCATTCGCTGGAATGGTTCGATACCACCACGTAACTGCTATCTTTGGGCAACTTCTCTGCGCCCTGAATATCAACTTTTAAACCGCAGCAGACCCGCAGCCAGAACATATAGAAAAAGTTGATGCCGGTGATCAACTTAAAACGCGCGCGAAACGGCATCATCGGAGCAATCAACAGACACATCGAGGAATACACGATCGTGACCAGATAGAAGCCGATGTAATAGATTACCGCCCGCACATAAAGTAGCGGGGAGTCTTTCTGAGCCATTCCTTAACCTCCTGTTACTGGCGGAAAGAACGCCACCTCGTCACCATCAGCGACCGGGTGATCTTCCTCCACCATCTCCTGATTCACCGCCACCAGCACATTGGCTGCCTGTAACGTCTGTTGCCAGACCGCATCACGATCACTGACAATATGCCCAATCAGATCCGCTACATTTGATACCGTCGCGGGCAGATCCATCTGTTCACGGTCCTGCCCCAGCTTTTCGCGAAAGCTGGCGAAGTACACCAGAGTAATCATTATTTATCTCCTGCCTGCCAGTGACCGCTCTTACCGCCTTTTTTCTCCAGCAGTTTCACTTCACTGATCACCATACCTTTATCAACCGCTTTGCACATGTCGTAGATCGTCAGTGCAGCAACCGACGCAGCCGTTAGCGCTTCCATCTCTACGCCGGTCTGGCCCGCCAACTTGCAGGTGGCACTAATTTCCACACTGTTACGCTCAG
>CALKNV010000036.1 GCA_938091935.1 uncultured Pseudomonadales bacterium | reverse complement strand
CCCTTTAAGCGCTATCGTGGCGGTTTCTCATCAGATGTCTATCTTTACAATCTGACTGACGACAGTGCGGTCAACATTACCGACAGTACAGCCATAGATGCCAAGCCAATCTGGCTTGATGACAAGATTTTCTTTCTCTCTGACCAGGGCGCGAACATGCGTCTGAACGTGTGGGTATATGATCTCGATGAAGGCTCTGCCTCTCAGGTCACCACATTCACAGACTTCGACATTTCGTATCTTGGTGCCAGTGATTCCGAACTCGTGTTCGCTGCCGGAGGTGACCTCTACCGTATGGATACCACAGAGCTGGAACTGGAGCAGGTGGCAGTTGATGTGGTGAGCGATCTCGCGGCTGAACTGCCGCGGGCCGAAGACGTGAGTCGGCGCATTGCCAACATGACTGCAGCGCCAGGCGGGACCCGGGTGGCGTTTGAAGCCAGAGGCGAATTGTTTGATGTGCCAGCTGAAGAGGGGTTTACCCTTAACCTTACTCAGAGCAGCGGTGCCTTTGATCACAGCCCCGCCTGGTCCCCGGATGGCCGCTGGATCGCCTATTGGAGTGATCAATCCGGTGAATACGAAATTCATCTGCATGGGGTAAGTGTCGAGCAGAGCAGCCGCCAACTCACAAGTCGCGGTAGAGGCTACGGGTACAGCTTATTCTGGTCGCCTGACAGCAGCAAGCTCTCGTTTATCGATGAGACCAATACGATTTACCTTGTTGATGTCGAATCAGGCGACGTGACTGAGGTTGCTAGCAGCGTATGGAACCTGGGGCATGGTTCCCGCTACGGCTATAACATCTTGTGGTCACCGGATTCGCGCTGGCTTACTTTTGCCCTCGGTCAGCAAAATACCCACACCGCGATTTATATCTATGATGCCGAGGAAGGTGAGTTGCAGCAGGTTACCAGCGGATTCTATTCAGACCTGAACCCGGCCTTCAGTGCCGACGGGCAATACCTGTTTTTTCTGACCAACCGCAATTTCGATGTGGTGTATTCAGACCTGGACCAGACCTGGGTCTACCCCAATGCGACCCAGCTTGCCGCTATTAGTCTCGAACCATCGGCGCCCAGTCTGTTACCAGTTAAAAACGATGAAGTAGAGTTTGCAGCGGATGAGGATGAGGCTGCTTCAGAAGATGATGAGGCGACAGATGACGGAGCCTCTGAAGACCTAGCTGTGAACATTGTGTTCGCCGGCATGGAGGCTCGGATTGAGTTACTGCCACCGGCGGCAGGCAACATCGGTGCCTTGATGCCATTTGATGGCAAGGTCGCTTACATAAGGCGGCCCAACTCGGGCTCTGCCGAGGAAGATGCCAGGCTCGTTTTCTACGACCTAGAGGATCAGGAAGAGAAAACGATTCTTGCCGATGTGGATAGTGTGGTAGCCACAGCGGACTACTCGGGACTGTTGGTAGAAAGCAATAATCGTTTCGGCATAGTCAGTGCAGAGCCGGAACAGCGCCTTGAAGATGCGATCGCTACAGATGGTCTGGTGATGCAGCTGGTGCCAAGAGAAGAGTGGCAGCAGGTGTATGATGATACCTGGCGCCGTTATAGAGATTTCTTTTACGACCCGGAAATGCATGGTCTGGATTGGGAGGCGCTACGCGAGCAGTATGCTGCACTGTTGCCGGATGCGCGCACCCGTTGGGATGTGCAGCGTATCCAGTTTCACCTACTGGGTGAAACCAGCGCGGGCCACACCTATGTACGCCAGGGTGATGTGGAAACAGTAGAACGCAGGATGACCGGATATCTGGGTATCGACTGGGAGCAAGATGGCAATCTTTACCGCGTGGCCAAAATCGTGCAGCCCGCGCCGTGGGATACGGAGGTGCGCAGCCCGTTCGATCTGACCGGTAATGAAGTAGGTGTTGGTGATTACATCTTAGAGGTCAATGGCATGCCGCTGCGATCTGACCTTGATCCCTACGCGCCGTTCGAAGGGTTGTCTGGCAAAACGGTCTCACTACTTGTCAGTGCCACTGGGGAGCGAGAAGACGCAGAGGCAATTACCGTCAAGACCTTGACCCAGAGTCAGGAGAACCTGCTGCGCAATCTTGAGTGGATTGAGAGCAATAGGCGCATGGTGGAAGAGCTCTCCGACGGCCGGCTGGGCTATGTTTACATGACCAATACCGCAGACCGTGGCCAGCTGGAACTGGTGCGCATGTTCTACGGCCAACTCGATAAGGAAGGCTTTGTCATCGATGAGCGCTTCAATGGGGGAGGCCAGCTTGCCGATCGCTTTCTCGAACTGATGCAGCGCCCGGTTGTTTATAACCTGCATTGGCGTCATGGTCAGGATCAAACGCAGCCACCGCAACCAGGCTCCAACGTGCTGGGTATGCTGATCAACGGCTGGGCTGCATCCGGTGGTGATGGCCTGCCCTGGGCTTTTCAGGAGCTGGAGGCTGGTCCCATTGTTGGTGAAAACACAATGGGTATTCTGGTGGGTCCCGCCACTGGCCACAATCTGATCGACGGCGGTGGTATCACTGTCCCCGGCGCACGGCTCTACGACAATGATGGGCATTGGTTCTGGGAAGGTGAGGGCGTGAGCCCGGACCTCGAAGTCTGGGATGATCCATCGGTTCTGGCATCCGGCAGAGATCCGCAGCTGGAGCGTCTGGTTAGCGAATTGATGGAGATGCTGGAAAATGCGCCGCCGCGGATGACGCCAGCTCCGTCATTAGAAGACCGCACTGCTCGGGGATTGCAATAACCCCTGGCGCGGCGCTCAGGGCTCAGGGATTAGTCGAGCCGCAGGGGATTTTGCTCGGAAGTATTTTGAGCCGGTAGCCAATCCTGAAACGGCTGCCGGTAATTAATGCCGGTATCGAAACCATCAGGGTCGGTCTCGGGGATGATGTTGTAGCCATCGCCGCCCGCGTACATGAAGCTGTTTACCAGCACGCGGTAAGTCTTGTCATCATCCAGTTCTTCGCCGCTGGCACTTAGTTCCCAGCGATTGCCGCGGCGAATGAGTCCTCCGACCACAGGTCGCGTGCCGGTTTCCACCACCGTGCGCACAGTGGCACCATCCAGCTCGGTCGCAATAATAGTGTTGTCGAAAGGCATCAAAGCCATCACGGTACCCACGTCAATGATACCCTCAGGTAAATCGATGCGGATGCCGCCGGCATTGGTTATGGCGATATCGGCGCTGGAATCTGCCAGTAACCAGCTGTTGACGATCGCTTGTTCCAATTCTTCCCCTCTGCGCTCAAACACGCGATCGGAATAAGCCAACTCCTCGGACAGGATTTCTTCTGTTTCTGCAGACCAGCTGCGCACGATCCCCGCTATGGTCTCGCTTTCAGTTGCGTGCTCGTTGTCACGGATAGTGAACATGCGTTGTGAGATGACATTGCTTTCGGTATCTACCGTGAAGCTTGCCTTCGCGTAGGCTGTAAAATGGAAGCCACCGCTTAGCAGCACGGCATCGTGTACGCGTTTAGCGAGTAACTCGTTGCAATGGCCTGCGCCAAACAGGGCGATGTCCAGATCCCTGGTATTGCGAATCAGGCGCTCCAGTGGTTCGACACAGACATGCGCAATCACCAGGTTGATGTCAGTATCCTGGGCCTGCACCAGGGGCAGGGTTTCACGCAGCGCCACTTCGTAATCGATGAAATCCAGATCACGCACGTTGTTGGGGTTGGTTGCCGTCGGTGTATCAAGCGTGGTTAGCCCAATGATTCCAATGCGCAGCTCGTTCACAGTCGCGACCGTGAACGGCAGGATGCCAATGTCTGTTGGTGATTCCCTGCTGCTGCGCCAACGGGTGTTGGCGCTGAGGTAAGGGTAGTCGGCTTCCACAGACCGGGCCTTGATCACTTCCAGCCCGAAATCAAACTCGTGATTGCCAACCGCGCTGGCGTCATAGTGCATGGCGTTCATCACCGCGACCATGCTCTCACCCTCGGTCCAGGTTGAAATCGCGGGGCCAGTCCAGTTGTCGCCGCCGCTCAGAATCAGGAATGGCCCGTCTTCGTAATAACCCTCTTCTTCCTGCCACATTTCATAGAGGTGGGCCGCTGATTGACCGGGCTCCATGCCTTCCATCCAGCCGTGCTCGTCATTGGTATAGAGGATGGTAAGGTGGCGCTGATTTCCATTCTCCGGGCCGCTGCTTGCGCAGGCAGTGAGAATGAAACAGCAAAACAGAAAATACGTTCGAAGTCTTGGCATTAACTTAGGCTTAAAATTCTTAGTTGGAAAGATAAGATCCAAATACAAGATCGAGACTATTGTCTTTCACCAGCAGAGGCATCGCGAATCGCCTTGAACTCATTGCCTTCATACCACTGGGGAAATCCAGTTTCGCTTGCCAGACGCGAGGTGATGTTGAAATACAGCAGCAAGTCCTCTGCAGCTCCGGCCATGTCCCAGTTCGGGTCATACTCATCGCCGGGTTGATGATAGCGATTGTCGGTATAGTCCTGCGCCTGGGCGGCACCATATTCGCGCCCAAATTCTACATTGTCCTCACCTGATTCCGCATACAGTGCCGGCACGCCGACCTTGGCGAAGTTAAAGTGATCGGACCGATAGTAGTATCCGCGTTCAGGGGTGGGTTCACTCTGAAGATAACGGCCCTGTTCTGCAGCGGCTTCATCAAGATAGTCCTCCAACTCACTGCTGCGGGCACCAACCACTACGACGTCTCGAGTGCGACCAATGGTGTTCATATTGTCCATATTGATATTGGCGACTGTCTTGGCAACCGGATAAATCGGGTGTTCGGCATACCACTGCGAGCCTAGTAAACCCGACTCTTCGGCGGTGACTGCCAGGAACACAATGCTGCGGTCAGGTGGCGGCTGCTGCGAGTGGAGATACGCCAGGGCTAGCAACCCTGCGGTGCCGGTCGCATTATCCGAGGCGCCGTTATAAATTTGGTCACCCTCCAGTTCTGGCACGATGCCCAGATGATCCCAGTGCGCGGTGTAGATGATGGATTCCTCCGGCCTGGTAGTGCCGGGAATGGCGGCGATCACATTCTGGGAGAAGGAGGTACGCACCGAATTCTCGACTGAGACATTGAGTCGAAGGTCTGACAGGGCAATTGCCGAGAAACCGGGCTGGGCAGCCTCTGCTTTCAGTGCCTGAAAGTCGAGTCCCGCGCCATCAAAGATCGCTTCAGCGGCTTCCTGGGTAACCCAGCCTTCAATCTCGGCGCGGTCGCCATTGAGATTTGCTGCAGTGAGGCCAATCTGTGGACCGGTCCAGCTGTTGTTCACAACTCCCCAGCCATAGCCTGCCGGGCCAGTCTCATGCACGATGATAGCGGCTGCAGCACCCTGACGGGCTGCCTCTTCATACTTGTAAGTCCAGCGGCCGTAGTAAGTCATGGCATTGCCGTTAAAAAGGTCTGGGTCCTGGCTTGCATAGCCAGGATCGTTAACCAGGATCACCACGGTCTTATCTGTGACATCGATGTCCGCGTAGTCATTCCAGTTTCGTTCTGGTGCCACAATGCCATAACCGACGAATACCAGTTCGCTGCCCTGCACGGTGACGAAGGGAATCTGCTGCTGTGAGCCTACGACCTGTTCTTCACCATAGGCGAAGCTGGCCTCGTAATCGCTGCCCTGAATGGTCATGGCGGGCGCACCCACTGCGGTGATTTCAGTAACTTCAACAGACTGAAAGTAGCTATCACCATTGCCAGGGCCTATGCCGAGCGCGGCGAATTGATCACGCAGGTAGTTTACTGTCAGCTCCTCTCCGGGTGTGGCTGGCGCCCGTCCCTCATACTCATCAGAGGCGAGGGTGGCAACATGCTCATGCAGCATGGCCTCAATCTCAGCAGTAGGGGAGTCGTCGGCTACTGCCGGGGCTGCTGGGTTTGTGGTCTCAGCTGCGGGGGCTTCCGTTGTTGGTTCGCTGCAGTAGCTCAGGCTGAAGATCAGAAATAGTGAAAGGGTCAGTGTTCGGTGTGGCTGGTGAGTCATGACAATACCGTGCGTGTCGCGTTAAAAAAGCGCTGAGAGGTTACACGGGAATGGGATGGGCAGTCCAGCTCAATTCGGGTGCTTCGCTAATCAAGTCTGGGATTAACAATAGTGCCAGGCAAAGGGTGAGTTGCTATTTCTGCGGTACGCCGTGAATACGTCCATGTAGGCTCGGCGCCCGCTCCCTGCGGGCGACGACCGCTGAAATAGCTACTCACCCTTTGCTGCATAATTCATCGAAATGTTTAAAGAATGAGCGACCTGATTTCAAAAAACTATGAAAATAAGTTGAGCTTTTCTACGCCGATGGGGAAAAGGTTGTCCAGGTCATCCTGGACGCCCAGGAAGTCGCGTAGGGAGCGATGCAGGTGCTGGGGTGTGACGATGATGCCGCTGTCGTCTGGCTGCAAGGTGCTAGCGTTGAGTTTTAGGGCCTCAAAATTTTCATTAGTTGCGCCTATGATTCGGTTTCCTGTGATACCTGCCCCTATTGCCATGATTGAGGTGATGTTCCAGTGGTCTTTGCCGTCGCCTTCATTGTAGAAAGGTGTGCGGCCAAAATCTGAACCGACGACTATGGTGACTTTGTCCTGCATGCCCCGCATTTCGATTTGTTCCCAGAGGTGATCGATGCCTTCCAGCAGTGCGGTCAGGCTCGGGGTATGGTCCTGGTCGTGATCGCCATGGGTGTCGAAACCACTGGCATTGAGATTGGCAGATACAGCCAGGCCGCTGGCGAAGGCTGCAATAGCGACTTCTGCCTGACCGGCGAGACCGTTGGAGACCTCCTCAGGGAGGAAATCCAGCAGATTTTGCAGTTCTACATCAGAATTCTTGACGGTTTGCAGTTGATCCATTTGCTTCTGGCGTTTCGGCAAAGTCTCAGCTATGCGCTGGCGAACCAGGCGTTCTTCCCTGGCCTGTTGTACTAGGGAGTAACTGGATTGGCCAACCAGTCCCAGGTGCATCAGGTCGGGGTCAGTTGGAAACATTGAATTGGGAAACGCCAGCTGGTTGAAAGTGCCCGGGCTCGCCGTGCGAACCGGTGCCACGATGGAGGCTGTGAAGTCGTAACCGCCGTTTGAAATAAACGCCATGGGTTGATCTGCGAATGGCGCAGCAGCTAGCGCGGCGATAGTGGGGTAGCCTTCTTCCAGTTTGCCACTCCACACAAAGCGACGGCCGCTGTCATGTCCGTTAGTCTGGGTGTCTATTCCGTTGATGACCAGCAGGCGGTCGGCATGCTTATTAAAAAACGTATCGAAGTGTCCGGCAGATTCGATCGCAGGCTCTTCGATCATGCTGGGATAGGGCGCGTAAGCGAGGTTACCGGCCGACTTGATGGCGCTGGCCGCATAATTATTGATCGGACCCAGGCCGTCAGCGCGGGGCGTGTTGCCCTTGGGATCAATTAAGGCAGTAGGATCCCAGCCGCCGGTGGCGCTGATCGTAATCAGAAATTTGTCTGCGGTCGCGCCGAACGCAGGTCGGGTCAGCGACATGGGCAGTGCACCCGCCATGCCAATCCCAGTGAGTGCTTTTAACAGTGTGCGACGTTTCATTGCTGTATTCTCCCGGGTTCCTGGGTTATTCGTAGACGAAGCGGTAGTCAGACATGAGATAGGCCGCTACCGCGATCCAGGCCCGTATCACGTAATTGGGGTCGATTGTCAGCGGCGATGAGAGATCGTCGCCGGTCAGCAAGTCGTTGGTGCGGCGGCAGAGAAAGGGCAGGTTGCCATCCTCGGTGCTGCCAATTGCGGCCTGTCCTGCTTCCAGGGTGCTGACGAATAGCTGGTAAGTAAGCTGCAGCTCAGGATCGTCAATGGCCAGGTCCTCAGCTAGCAGGTGTGAATGCAGGTGCTGAATATTCTGCATAATTGCCTCTTGATTGGCCGAGCTGGTGGGTTGGGTAGTGGTTTCCACGAAAGGCATTAGTAATCGCTGCTCAGCGGCTGTCAGGAAATCATTCGGAACTGCGTAGCAGGCCAGCTCATTACCCATGCGCTCCTGCACCGCAATCATAAGGCCATTGGGTTCGGTGAGTCGTTGAGTGACTACAAAGGAGTCGATGCCGCCATAGATCTGCTGATAGTACTGGCGATCGTCCAGTAGTCTTGCCTGGCTATTGTTGTCCTTGGTGACGCTGTAAAAATCCAGCGGGCCGCGCCACTCGAACCCAAGCAGCGCATTGATTTTACGATGCAGCATCTCAGGGGAGAGCAAACGCGCAGCGCCGGTATCTTCGTGCACGATGGCAAATGATTCTGTGGTGAGACCATCGGCCCGGAAATACGGGCTTAGCACTATTTCCTTGATCAGAGTCTTTAGGTTCTGGTTGTTTGCTACAAAACTGTCCTTAAGTGCATCGAGGTGCACGGATTCAGCGTTGTAGGCGTCCCATTCTGCCTCGGTAGCGTTATCACCAGGCGGATCAAGCGGTTCTGCGCCGGTGAGGCCGTTATATACGATTCGCACC
The DNA here is from genome assembly GCA_938091935.1 of uncultured Pseudomonadales bacterium. Classification (GTDB taxonomy): domain Bacteria; phylum Pseudomonadota; class Gammaproteobacteria; order Pseudomonadales; family Pseudohongiellaceae; genus UBA9145. The sequence goes on along the minus strand of CALKNV010000036.1, from coordinate 1,409 downwards.
ATGGCATCATTAAAACGGGGATCCACTGCCATCTGGCTTGCCAGCCATTGCAGCGAGGTAGGCTCTTCGCTGGCAGGCCTATCGGCGCCAGCGAAGCCTGCCTGAAACATGTCGTCATACCACGGCGCGTTGGGTCGATAGAAACCGCGGTCATTCCAGTTCTCAAAAGAGGAGGCAACTGGGTCTAGCAGGGCATGGCAGACCACACAGTCATCATTGTCCAGTGTCGGTGCAGGGCTAGAGATGTCGACTGCTTCGCCGTCTGGCCGGGACCCCTCCAGCGCCAGGATGTCTACATCCATGAACAGATCATATACAACCCTCGAGCGGGCTCGGTTGCGGTTAGTGTCAGAAGTCGGGTAGCGATTCAGAAACATCAGGCTGGTGAGAATGCCAGCGTGTGGAATATCGCCTATGTTGTTATTGAAAAACTCAAAGTCTTTGATCTGTGCTGGTAACCACTCGTTGACGTCAAATTCGTCCTGAAACGCAAGCTCATCAAAGACACCATAGCTCTTGGCCGAATACGGATTCACCATAAAATAATCGGCAGTCAGGATTTCCGTCATGGGCAGCTCGTTTTTGACCACATAGTTAATTAACTGCAGCGGTTCGCGAGCAACACTGTCATTGGAGAGGACGAGGTTTTGAAACCACTCCGGGTTGCGCGTTACCTCCCGTGGATCGCCAAACCAGAAGGCATCGGGAAATATGCGCATTAAGTTAAGCGCCTCTCGAGGTTGGCCGTTTGCGGTCAGATAGCGGTCGGTGAGGATTAGATCGTTAAAGATTTCCGCGACGCGATCGTAAAACTTGTCTTCTTGCATCATGCCGTCTAGCACTGCGCGCAATCCGGCTTCGCCTTGGTTGGCGACTTGTTGGGATTCTGCCGCCGTGGGCAGGCGGCTCACCAGCTGCAGAGAGGCCTTGCGCAGGGTGTCATCCAGGGGCAGGCTCGAAATTGCCTGTATAGTCTGCTCCACCATAGGATTGTCATCTATCTGAAACAGGTTAAAAATATATTCTGCGGTTTCGCTGGCGCAGTCTCCGGTGCGCCTATCGGCATGACGTTGGCGATATAATTACTGAGTGTGCTGATACTGTTGCAATTTGCACAGTTCACCAGTGAAACTGAAACCAGTCCGCCCTGGTCATCAACGCCATGGCAGCTCGCACACTGCGCGTTGTAGTCATCTTGTCCAGTGAGTTTTGTCTTCGCCGCGGCAACAACCGTAAAAACCTCTCCCGGCTGCAGCTGTAATTCAAGCGAGCCATAACCTTCCACGTCGATTCGGGGAATAGTCAGGGTATCGCCAGAGAAAGTCGGCAGAGAGCTTCCGCTTTGGGCTGAGGCGAACTGGCTTCCCCATAGGGCCCATAGCAACAGGTTGCTAATCTGTAACAGTGAT
>CALKNV010000035.1 GCA_938091935.1 uncultured Pseudomonadales bacterium | reverse complement strand
CAGCTGTGCTTCCTGATGCTCATAGTCCCCCACCGGCACAGTCACACCTTCCACGATTTCAAAGGGTTCAAATACACCTTCCTGGGTGAAGTTCGTACCGGTATGAATCTCCATGCCACTGTTAAATTCCCAGTGGTTGTCCACGTGCAGGTACCCGGTCTGTTGGTTACCATCGAAGTCCCAATAACCACGATAGTTCATATGGGGACGCAACTCCTGCAGTTGCCCCCAATTTTCCGGTCGGTAGCGATAGCGCCAGCCCGCCTCATATTTACGAAAATCTTTTCGGGCCAGAAACCCAACTTCTGGATTAAAGTTCGCACCAACCTCAGAATAACCAGCATTAAGGGCCCAGTCTTCATCGTTGAAGTTCCAGGTTACACCGCCGGCCATATCATCGCCATTGACCCCAGGTGTTTCTGTTTGAGATACCCAGCCGCGAATTACGGTGTAATTGCCGATACCCCAGCGCCCATCGATCGCATAGGTGCGGTTGATGTCATCACCCTGCACCCCATTGGATGCACCATCTCCATCTCGCTCCACAAACATCATGCCTATTGCTGAGCGATTGGGAAGTTCCTGATTGATTCGAACCACAGAAAAATCGTTTTGGGGAACTGTTCCTTCGATACCTTCGGTGCGCATGCGTAACAGACCAACATTCGTGGTGTCACCAATCTTACCCGTCAAGCGTCCTCCGGCTTCGATTGGAAATTGCGTTCCCGCGTTAATACCAATTCGACGACTAAAGAAAAGCTCAACTTCGCGCGGATTGCCGATCGCGAATTGACCCGCATTTTCAAGGAAAAAGGGGCGCTTCTCCGGGAAGAACAGACTAAAACGATCAAGGTTCACCTGAATATCATCAACCTCGACCTGGGCAAAGTCGGTATTCACCGTCGCATCAAGTGTGAGACTTGGCGTAATACCCCACTTCATATCGACGCCGTATTCCTCGCGAGATTGGGTTGAGGTCAGATTACCACCGCGCTCACTGAGGCTGAGAACATAGGGTGTTACCTGCAGTAGTCGCTGACTGGGAACTTCAATTCCTTCAATGAAGCCAGCTTCCGACACGCGACGCAGATTAAAGTTGCGATCAAGTGGTGCCCAGTAGGACTCCTCATTGTTGCGACGGATGTTACGTTGAAAATTTATGCCCCAGGTTTGGGAATCACCGCTGCCATAACGCAAGGCAACAAAAGGAATAGCAAATTCTGCACTCCAGCCCTGTTCAGTAATCTGTGCTTCAACCTCCCAGGTGGTATCCCAGTTAGTATTGAACCCTCCCGTGCCTCCACCGCGGCCGCCGAAGCCACCGCTGCCGCCCTCGTTAATGACCTGGGCATCGAATTCCATTCCAGATGGGTTAGTACCAAAGACGTAGCCATTCTGACGATCAAGCAAGCCATCAATAATGACTTGAAAACTGTCTGTGTCATCAAGCGGGGAATCTCGGCGGCTGTCCGTTACCAGAATCGCTTCAGGGTTTTCATCATAGGCCATGACGCCGATGTACAGGGTGTCATCACTGAAGCCGACGAATACCTCGGTGTTTTGTGTGGCAGCCTGACCTTCGTTGGGTCGAACCTGGGTAAAGCCGCTGGTCGGTGTTATACCGGCCCAAGCAGCATCCCCCAGCACTTCACCATCAATTATGGGCGCAGTAGTCAGTGCTGCAGCCTGTGTGGTCGGTCGCACAGACTCAGAACTGAGCTGCTGCGCTAAGGCAGTTGAAGAAAGAAAAATCGGGAGTGCTATCAAACCCGCGTAAAGGGTCTGATACCGCGTAATACTATGCATGAGAAAACCTGCTTTTGGGCAATACTTGTTGTGGCTCTCTTGATGGAGCCGCGTTTTATAAAGATATAACAATATCAACCGCTTAGCGTTGAACTAAAGCAGAGAGTTGTAATTGTTTGTAACGGTCAGCCATGGAGCAGGCAAAGCTGCTCCAGGTGACTCTGGAAATGAGCTAAGAACGTCTAGGGACGCTTTACTGCGATAGCCTGAATTTCGAAGCGGGCATCAAACAACAGCGTTCCTGCACCAATAAAGGCACGAGCTGGAAATTCCTGGCTGAAATACGTGCGATAGACCGCGTTGAAGGCATCGTAGTGGCTGACATCGGAACAGAAGATCTGTACGTAGACCAGATCATCCATACTCATGCCCGCCTCTTCCAGGGTGCCCTTGATGGCATCAAGTACATTGCGCGCTTCCTGCGCTGGGTCGCTTGGGACCTGGCCATTTTCCAGGCCCAGCATGCCTGATATATACAAGGTATCGTCAGTCATCACGGCACCGCTGAACGGCGAGCCACTGCCACCCGGGCTACTTGGGTTTACATAACTTCGTTCTTGCGCTGCAGAAAATTGTGCGGTGCAAAGAACAAGTACCGCAACTACCCCGCTGAGCCATTGCATGATCGCTTTAGACATATCTCTCTCCTGTTTTAAGCAAATACTCTACTGAGCACCGTTAGCTATTTCTTAACTGCTGCGCGCAGTCAAGATGTTGTTATTCGAGGCGGGGATTGTCCTTGATCGACCTGCGGAAGTGAAGCTGCATCGAGGCAAAATCCGGCATAAAAATTAGTGTGATGCTGGCACAAGCCCCAAAGCCGCCGCACTCTTGCGCTAATAGTTTTATGAAGACGGCTCTGAATAGTAGATTGCGCGCTAATGCTCGCTGCCTGAAGTTTGCACTGACCATCCATGTGGTTACCATGGCAAAAACAGAAAGACAGAATGTCATTAGGTCAAAAGGTCGCTTGATTGTAATACTGTAGTTATATACAGTATTTATGATCTTTAGTCGCCTTCCCGGACGCTTATTGCAAAAAGCGCTAATAGAGTGGCAAAACGCTGAAGCAAGAATCGCAACTAAGAAACCAAATTAAGAAAGTAAAACAAAAATAACAGGACTAACCTAAAGCCATGACCGAGCGCTGTTGGTGGCCAGGCACGGATGAACTCTACATTACTTATCATGATGAGGAATGGGGCGTCCCCATTCATGATGACCGGCAGCTGTTCGAGTTTATTTGCCTAGAAGGTCAGCAGGCTGGGCTGAGTTGGATTACCGTCCTGAAGAAGCGAGATCACTATCGCAAATGTTTCAAGAATTTTGAAATCGATCGCGTGGCGCGACTCACCGACAAAACCATCGAGAAGCACCTGCTGGACACCGGCCTAATTCGTAACCGCTTGAAGCTCTACTCGATTCGCAGCAATGCCAAGGCCTGTCAGCTTGTGCAACGAGAATTTGGCAGCTTTGATCAATACATCTGGTCCTTTGTCGACGGCAAGGTCATCGACGGAAAGCGTAAGCTGCGCCACGATGTGCCGGCGTCCACTGCTATCAGTGACGGGATGTCAAAGGACCTCAAGAAACGCGGCTTTAAATTTGTAGGTAGCACAATCTGCTATGCCTTCATGCAGGCGGCAGGCTTGGTCAATGACCATACAGGTAATTGTTTCCGCTACCGGGAACTGAAAAACTCACATTAGCAAACGAGCAAACTTAGAGGGAAGTCATGATTGGATATGTCACGTTGGGTACCAACGACCTGGAAAACTCGGCAAAATTTTACGATGAACTATTGGCGGAGATGGGCGCGTCTCGCTTCATGGAAATGGAAACTTTTATCGCCTGGGCAGTGACTCCACAGGCACCGGCGCTGTCAATTACTACACCACATGATGGCAATCCTGCCAGTGTGGGTAATGGCGTCATGATTGCGCTGGCAGTGGACAGCAAGGAAAAAGTGGATGCGATTTACAAGAAGGCGCTTGAACTTGGCGCCCAGGATGAAGGGGCTGCCGGGCCCCGTGGCGACACTTTTTACGCCGGGTATTTTCGCGACCTGGACGGCAACAAGCTGAATGTATTTTGTATGACTGAACCCGCCTGATAGCAAGCCGGACGGTTGAAATTCAACAGCAAGATCAGAACGATCAAAGCCAAAAGCCGCTTTCGCAATTACCTGTGCGCAGGCGGCTTACCTTGTTGAGCGACTAGAGCGGGGTTAGCTGACACGCCGCTCCAGTGGGGAATTTACAGCACTGTTCACGACCCGGGAAACGAGCCGGTGTGGCCCACTACGTTCAAAGATTGCCGATTTTTCGCTCTAGATCGTAGCTGCGATCAGTCACGATGCTCTCAAGCACCACAATCCGCTCCTTAAGCTCAGCCACTTCCTGCATGAGCTCCTTGGTTGAATGCTTTTCCAACTCTTTCTGCAGGTCTCCGAGCTGCGCACTGGTGTTCTTCTTATATTTGAAATACTCCGTGATGAACACGATGAGGCTCACAGGCAGCATGACAGCCATCATGATGCCGAAAAGTTGCATCGTTGCTTGCATAATCAAGTCTCCTTGGCAGACGCTTGCTGTTTATTCAGTGGGTGCACTACCCAATTATTTGATTCCAACTTGACCTGCAAACCGCAGCAAGGTTCGGGCTATCAAGGAATATTAATTAATATCATCAACTTACAGAAATTACGAATACCGGGAGTTGGGTAATTTCACCAAGAATTGGCAAACCTGGCCCGGAGGTAAGAGAAGTTTCTCATGCAGTGGCACACCCAACAGGCCACTTGGCGCGCCACAATCCGATAGGTATCAGCCAGTAGGCAAAGACAGTCAGGTCAGGCATTGCCTGCAATCCGTCCGCTCGGGGGTCACTCATCCTGCTCGCGCTGGAGCTTGGCATAGGCTATGGAGTTCATCTCATGGGCCCGGTTACCGAACACGATCTTGTGCAAAATATCGCTGATGTGTTCCTGAAAATCATCGGCATGCAGGTAGGCAGCAACATAACCGTCCATTGGATCCAGGGCCAGTTGTCGCAAGTCCAGGCGATGATCTTCGGTGATGATGATGACAGGTGTTGGCCCACGCAGCGGGCTGCGCTTCTCCTGTGCTCTCATCTTGAACAGTAGTTGATCCCTTGGCTTCTTGTAGCTATTCCAGCCAGTAATCACGCAGGAGAGACGGTTTGTCAGCAGACCATAGCCCCGGTTGTACTGCTGAATGACTTCCAGCGCATTGGTTTCGTTATAGGTGTTGATCGTGGTGTACAAACCAGTATGGCCAATGAGTGTGGAGCACTCGTCGACCAGTTCATTATCAAGGTCATACAGCAGAACGACAGGTTTAAAGCTCATAGACTGCTAAGCCGATTTGAACACTACATTAGTAGAGATAGAGTCCCTGGTGGTCCGGGTTTCGTTAGCCGGTACCGCTGGATCTTCGTAGCCGAAGCTTATCCCGAATAATATTTTCGTACCATCCTGAATATCAAAGGCTTCTCGCACCATATCCGGGTAATTCCGCATCGTACCCATTGGGCAGCTGTGCAAGCCAAAAGCCACCATGGTCAACATCAGGGTCTGGGCCCACATGCCAACATCAATAGCGACAGTGGTGCCAAAATTAGGATTCATACCGATAAAAGCGATGTAAGGCGCATCAAAAAACTCGAAGTTCCGCAACACCGCCCGCATGCGCCCTTCTTTATCGCCACGCTCGATACCCATTTTCGAATACAGGGCCACGGCACATTCCACTTGCCGGGTTCGATACTCATCAGCAAAGTCGCCGCGATATTCATAGTCGGGATTAGGTGGCACCGCGCCCACGGTATTCTCAACCATTTGCTTGCGCAGGCGCTCTTTCAGTTCACCTGAAGCCACGTACACCTTCCAGGGCTGCACATTGCAATTAGAAGGTGACTGCTGGGCGATCTCAAAAATCCGGTTCAGCACATTTTGCGGCACTTCCTTATCCAGGTAACCGCGTACAGATCGACGGGCATACACCGCGTCGATCAGACTCAGGTCCGGGTCAACGCCCAGGTTCTCAGCTACATCTAGCACTTGTTGCTCCAGTAATTAGTTCTAATTTCTCAATCGCGTGACTTGATGGATCTAACTCAGCAAGCGTCCACCATCGACGTCGACAGTCGTACCCGTGGCGAACTCATTTTGCATCACAAACAGGATACCCGAGGCCACCTCTTCCGAGGTGCCTGCCCGCTTGATGAGGTGCGATGCAGTCATCGCATTGAGGCGCTCTTGTTTTTCCTCACCAAAGTGGTCAAACATTGCTGTGTCAATGGTCCCTGGTGAAACCACGTTAACTCTGATCGGCGCCAATTCCAGTGCCAGACATCGTACGAGATTTTCGACTGAAGCTCCGACACAACTCAAGGGAGATTGTCCTGCTGCCAGCTTGCGTGCGGGTGAACCACTTACGAGGGTTATTGCCCCATCGTCCTCAAGGTAGGGAGCACCGACGCGCACCACGTTACAATAACCCCAGAGCTTGTCATAGGCGGCCTGGAATTGTTCCTGGGTTTGCTGCAGGAATGGTAGCAGAGTACGTTCACCACCCACCGCAGCGGATACCAGATGATGGATCTGTCCAGCTTCCTGGAAGATCGCATCGAGCGCTTCAGCGTCATGGGTATCCGCCTGCCTGACCTCGAAGCTGCCACCACTGACTTCTTTGGCAGTCGCAATATGCCCCTCTGAACGCCCGGCTGCCCATACATTGGCACCTAACTCACTGGCCATTTTAGCGGCGGCCAGGCCAATGCCTGCAGTGCCACCAATGATGACTACGTTCTTGCCTTCAAGGTTGTTGTTTGGCATGTCTTACTCCCTGTTTTATCTTAGAAAATCCGGCCAGGATTAAGAATACCCTTGGGATCTATTGCTTGTTTTAAAGATTTCATCAGTGTGATCTCTGCCTCGCTCTTGCTGTAGCCAAGAAAGGGCTTCTTCATCACGCCGATACCGTGTTCAGCGGAAATTGAACCATTCAGCTCTTGAATCAGTCTGTAGATCACTTCGTCAATCTGCAGATGCAGGGACTTCGTGTCTGGGCCGACGTTGATAATGATATGCACATTACCATCACCTATATGCCCAAACAGTCCCATCACCGCATCGGGCCACACCTCACGCAGACGTCGCTCAACTTCTTCGCCAAAATAGCCCATGTCGGCGATATCAAGACTCACATCATAGGCATGCATGAAGCCGATACCCATCACTTCTGCGGCACCGTCTCTCACCGCCCACAGGCTACCAATCTTGGTATCAGAATCAGCGATTACCGCATCAGCTACCAGGCCCTGCTCATTGGCCCCGCCCAATGCATCGACAAATAGCTCGGCGTCATTGCCAGCATTAGACCCCATGCTTTCAACCAAAACATAGTAAGCATGCTCTGCTCCTAACGGAACAGTGACATGCGGCACCTTCTCATCAACCAGAGCATAAGTATTATTCCACAGCACTTCGAATGCAGTCAGGTTTGCCCCGAGCGCGGACTGCATATGCACAAGTAGCGCTGAGACCTTGTCGAAATCCTTCACCCCGCACAGCGCCACTGACTGACTGTTTGGTTTTGGCGCCAGTTTGAGAACAACACGAGTGATGATCCCTAATGTGCCTTCGCTGCCAATGAACAACTGTTTGAGATCGTAACCTGTATTGTTTTTACGCAATTTATGAATACCATCGATGATAGTGCCATCCGGTAGCACTGCCTCCAAACCAACCACCAGGTCTCGGGCCATACCGTAGCGGATCACCCGATTACCACCTGCGTTAGTCGACAGGTTGCCGCCAATTGTGCAGCTACCTCTCGCGCCCAAGTCCAGGGGAAATAGTAAATCAAGACTGTCGGCTTGCTCCTGAATTGTCTGCAACTCCACCCCAGCCTCAACTGTCATGGTGGCGGTAACAGGATCTACCTCTATTACCTGCTTCATGCGTTCAAGGCTGAGGGCAATCTCATTTTTCTGCGGTGCAGCGGCGGATACTAAACCAGTCATGCCACCCTGTGGCGCGACTGAATGTCCGGACGCATGGCAGGCCTTCAGGATAGCGGAAACCTGCTGGGTCGAATCGGGGCGCAGCAACAAGGGGGGACAAATCGACCTTGCTCCCATCCAGTCCTTATAGTTCTTGAGGTCAATATCCTCGCCTTCACGGAAGCCAGCGGGACCAACAATGGCCTTGAGCTGCTCAATCAGTTCTGCGTCGACAGGGGAACTCAAAATCTGCTTCTCTTTTATTGACCTTGTTAGCTAATTTGGGAACCGGGAGATGGTAACATAGCCCGCAGTCCATTGGGCTCGGCGCTGGCAGTGTGACAAATCTGGCGCTAATAGCAAGCCACCCAATCATCAGAGGATAGCCACCATGTTTAGACTTTTCATCGCTTGTGTTTTTTTCCTGACATTTGCTGCCTGCAGTAGTTGGGTACAGCTCACCGCCGCGGGTCAGCAGGTTGAAATCCGATCAATCTCACAGGTCAGCAACTGTGAACGCATGGGACGAGCCAGTTCCTCGACCATGGATCGCCTGCTGCTTATCGAACGCAGCAGCGAACGGCAACAGGACGAGTTATTTGCCCTGGCCCGGAATGAGGCAGGTGACATGGGAGGTAACGTCATCGTCGCCACCAATGAGGTTACCGATGGCCAACAGCGTTTCGATGTTTACCGCTGCCCATAAAATTCTCAGGCCCAGGTGCGTGAAGCGTCAGCAACAGCTATCATTGAGAAACTTCATAGAGGGCATACAGACCTTTTCGACTCTGCCAGTTCCATACTGAACCGTTTACCCGGTTTAAACGACTGTATGGGCAAATAACTGGGCAAGAAACAAAAGAGACAGCCTGCAGGATTTCCCTGCAGTCTCGGAACTCACAAAAACTCTGGGCCGATGCCACCGGCACCTGAGGAGCAGTAAACATGGAGAGAATCTTAATCGCGCTCAGCGATGCTTTCGCGCAGGCACCCAACCGGGTGTTGCGCTATAAGCAATTTGTCCTCACTGGTCTGATCGTTATCAGCGCCATGATGGTGTGGGGAATCTACACTCGCACTGAACTGGACATGACCACCGACAGCTTCCTGGACCAGGAAGATCCGTCCATGCTGGCCTTGAATGAATACCGCCGTCAGTTCGGCAGTGACGACTCCGTGTTCCTGGTGTATCGGGCCAAAGACGGGGACGTGTTTTCGCGCGAATCCCTGGTGGCAATCCAGCAACTCACTGATGATCTGCGCTTCTGGCAGCAATTGGATCCAGCGGATTATCCGGAGTCAATCAATGGCATCGCACTCGATTTTAATGAACTCAATCATGTGCGCCGGGTGCAGTCGATTGCCAACATCCGTTATCAGGAAAATCAGGGCGATACGCTGCTTTCGAATCGACTGGTTCCCCAACAGATCCCTGAAACTGCCGAGGAACTGGCTGCCATCAAGGCCCGCGCCATGGAGCAGGAAGACTACCTGCTGGCCTTTTACTCTGCCGATGCACGCTATGCCGCAATAATGATTCAGACCGATTTCGGTGCGCAGCCGATCGCAGACTATGAACCTGCAGTCAATGCCGCCGACATCGTGCTGGACGATAGCTTCGTCGACTTCGATGCCTTTGCAGATGCCGACAGCTTCGACCTGGAATTTGATGAAAGCGCCGAGATCCAGGATGTCTCATTTGAGCCGGTAGACATGTTGGGCTACACCAATTTCCACATTATCACCAAGGCGCTGTACGAAAAGTATTCGGATCAGTTCGAATTCTATCCGGTGGGCAACCCGCCCATGATGGAATTCATGATGGATACCCTGACCCAGATGATGACCCTGGGTATCGTCATGGTGCTAATTTTCACCTTGCTGCTGTACATCCTGTTCCGCAGTTTTAGCGCGGTGCTATGGCCCATGGTCACAATCGCGGCCAGCATGGCCTGGACCTGGGGAATCACGGTGTGGCTTGGGGTTACTATTTCTCAGATGATTTCACTCACGGTGCTGCTGGTGTTTGCGGTGGGCATCGCCGATTGCGTTCATGTCATGAGTGCCTATTTCAGCTACCGGCGCCAGGGTGAGGACCATTATGATGCCCTCTCCCTTTCCTATGGCAAGACCGGACTGGCGATCATGGTAACTACCGTCACCACCATGGCGGGGGTGCTGGCTCTTACCACATCCGACCTGCTCCCCATTCAGGTATTTGGACTGATGTCTGCCTTCGGTGTAGTCATGGCATTCTTTTTTACCATCGTCTTGCTGCCAATCCTGCTGGATGTCTGGCATCCCGGGGCACCGGAAGCCCAGGACGCCAGCCTGGCTGACCGCATCGGCAAACGCTGGAACGATTTATATATTGGCAAGAAAGCGGGCCTCGCCGTGGTCTATTTCATCGCGGTATATGCCCTGCTCGGCTTGTGGGTTGGCACGTATATCACCGTCATCTCATTGATGACCTATATTGTTGTAAACTGGCAGCTGCAGATTCTTTCCTATGTGCCTTACATCGTTGCCCGTCGTCCCTGGGTAGTGCTGGGTCTTTTTGCCACGCTTTTTGTCGTGTGCGCCTACGGCATGACACTGCTTCGCATCGATTCCAATATGACCGAACTCACCAAAGAAGGCAGTTCGATCCGGGTGGCCTATGAGACCGTGGACGAGAACATGGCCGGCGCCATGTCTATGGTCATCATGGTGGACACCCACACCACCGACGGTTTGTACAATCCGCGCCTGATGCAGGCTATCGATGAACTACAGAGCCGTATCGAAAGCCGCTACGCCGACCAGGTCACGCGCACCAACTCCCTGGCCAACATCGTTAAAGATACCTATCAGATTATGAGCGATGATGATCCAGCCTATTACCGGGTGCCGGATGACGAGCAGATGATCTCTCAGTTGCTGTACCTGTTTAACAGTGCCAATCCCGAAGACCGTCGCGCACTCGTATCCGACGATTACAGCCGCTCTCATATCTCCCTCAACATTTACAACGCCGGTAGCTACCAGTATCAGCTTTTCTTCGACGAAATCTCCGTGGAGATTGACGAAATATTTGCCGATCTGGAGCAGGAGTTTCCGGAACTGGAAGTCTATCTCACCGGCTCCATGGCCCTGTTGATGCGCATGGCGGATGAGGTGGCCAACTCACAGTTTTCCAGCTTTACCTTTGCCATAGCCGTAATCAGCGTCATCATGGTCGTGACACTGGGCTCCCTGCAGGGTGGACTCATGGCCATGATTCCCAACGTGATCCCGGCCCTGCTCGGATTCGGCATGATGGGGCTGCTGAGCATCGCCCTGGACACTGACACTCTGTTGATCGCACCACTAATCATCGGCATCGCCGTGGACGATACTATCCACTTCATGACGCACTACCGGGTAGAACTAATCAGGACCGGTAGTATCAGCGAATCACTTATTGCCACTATTCGAGATGTGGGACAGGCGGTGATGTTTACCACCATGGTATTGGGACTGGGCTTCGCTCTGCTCAGTTTTTCCGACTATCTAGGCATGGCGAAAATGGGTTTCTTCGGCTCCGCGGCTATCTTCGTTGCGCTGCTATGCGACCTGTTTCTGATTCCCGCTATGATAATGATTTTCAAGCCTACCTTTGGCGTCAAGGATGCCGATACTAGAATTACTTTTATGGAGAAAATGGCATGAACTTGCGTCCCGTATTCGGTGCTTCGTTAATAATCACCAGCCTGATTGCCAGCCTTGCCAGCGCACAGGACATGACCGGGCTGGAAATCATGGAGCGGGTAGAAGAAAACCAGCGCGCCACGTCCGACTCCGCTTTCAATCGCATGCAGTTGTCCACCTGCCGCTTTGGCATCAAGGACAGCCGCATCACCTGTGCAGAACGCCCCCGCATCAAGTCGCTGGAATCTGTAGGCAAGAATTTTGGTGACGACGGCAAAGACACCAAGAGTGTCACTATAGTGCTCGAACCCGCAGCCGAGCGCGGCGTTGGTATGTTGAGCTATGCCTATGACGATACCCAGCGGGACAATGAGACCTGGTTGTATTTGTCAGCCCTGGGGCGGGTCAAACGCATCGCTAGCGGCAACTCAGATGACGATTCGGAGCCTGCCTCGGTGTTTGGCTCGGAGTTCACCACCGAGGATACCGACACCGGCAAGCTGGAAGAGTATGAGATCAGGGTTCTCGAAGAGACTACTGAGGGTGATCGCGAGGTCTGGAAAATCGAACTCATCCCCAATGCAGAACGCGCACGCAAATCCCGCTATTCAAAAACCATTAACTACGTGGATAAGGAGCGTTTTATCGTGCTGCGGGTTGAAATGTTCGATCAGTACGACAATGAAATTAAACGCCTGCTAGCTTCCAGGGTGGAATTGGTAAACGGCACCTGGATGGCCCGTTCGCTTACCATGATGAATCTGGTAAGCAACCGCCTTTCCAATATGGCGTTCCTCGAGATTCACACCGATATAGCCGTGGAAGATGAGTTCCTCACCACCCGCACCCTGACCGATGTGGCATTCCGCGAGACCGAGTTGGAAAAGCTTCGCCAACAGGTCGACTAGACCAAGGGTCATGCGAATGCCGCGACTCCCTCGCACTGGCCTGGTCCTGGCCTTGTTATCCAGCGCCGCAACCGCGCAGGGGCAGGATGAGCCGCTGGTGCTTGACCCAGACGTGAGCTTCGACCCCAGCGTCGACTTTGGTTTTGACGATGACATTTTTGCGGGTGCCTTCGATGAGGAAGAGCAATCAGCAACCGAAGCCTGGTTCGAAGACTTTACTATTCGCATCAGTCAGTCAACATCTGGACAGATCAACAATCACAGCATCGATCTGGGTGCTTTCGGTAAATTTCCCAAGCAAGCTGATCTGGAAACAAATCGGCTCCAATTCAATGTCCGCTACCAGAATCCCATAGCGCCGGGTTGGCTGATCCAGGGCAGCATGTGGTACCGGGTTTATTGGAATCAGGATTACGAATACACAACGAATCAGGACAGCATAGATACTGAAGGCCAACTCAATGACCTTTTCATTCAGCGCAGCAGCGGCGCCCACAGTTTCAAGCTGGGGCGACAGACTGTAGTTTGGGGTGAGACTGCCGGCAACTCGGTATTGGATATCATCAATAACAGCGAGTTTCGCGACTTCACTATTATAGACATCGAAGATGCTCGCCTTAGCCAGGCCATGCTGGTTTGGGATTTCTTTGGCACAGATAACAGCAGCAGCCTTTCTACCTTCGTGAATCTCTACCCTGAATTCAATCCGGCGCCGGTGCGAGGCAGCCCACTGTTTTTCGATCCAGGCTTTAACCTGCCGGACTACAGCCGCGATGGCAAAATACTGCTGGAAGCAGGTACGCAGTGGAAAAAATCATTCGAGGGCAGCGACATCGCCGTGATGGCTGCCTATCTGTATGAAAATCAGCTGCGTTACGATCCTCCTCTACCCGGCAGCGCCGACGCCCGCCCCGACATCAACGACTTTTTGTTGCTGGGATTCAGTGCCAACCGGGCTATCGGCAAACTACTGCTGAATTTTGACCTGGCGTTCAGCCATAACATTCTGGCCGACAGCTTCGCCTTCCCCGGCACCAGTTCACTGTCGACACCGGTCAATCTGCGCAAGGACCAGATCGGTACCTCTTTCGGTTTTGAATATGCCATCGACAACGAACAGAATGTGAGTCTGGGCATTCAGGCCCAGACCCTACTGGATGCAGAAGAAGGCTTGCAACCTGGTCAGACCCTGACCAACGACGGCGTCTTTGGCAGCTGGCTCGTGCGCTACAGCAATGCCATGCGCAACGGGGACCTGACTCTGTCCGCCACCCTGCAGGGTGATCTTGCCGCTGAGTCTCTGCTGGTGTTCCTCGGTGTAGACTACACGCTCGATGACAACTGGTCCCTTAGCTCCCAGATCATTAGTATCTCGGCGAAATCCGGGTCATTCCTGACTGTTTTCGATGAAGATATCCGTCTTGGAACGACACTCACCTACTCGTTCTGAGTAGCATCGCAGAAGACTAGCAGTGGGTTCTGGATGTTTACTGGAGCAATGATTCCACTGGCAAAGAGTTACAATGGGCTTCAATATGGGAGCGTGAGCCTGTTGCCAATTAGGCTCCGGCCGTTTGCGCTTTATTCGAGGCGTTTCCGGTTTCACAGAAACCAGAATCCGGGCACCTATTGACTTGATTAACCAGATGCAGAAGATCACGGTATGAAATCCACCAAGATCCTATCCATAGCTGCAACCCTGCTGCTTTCTGCTTCGGCATTCGCCGCCTTCCAACTCTACTCGCACGTGAGCCTGCAAGCCGAGCAGATCGCCAGTTACGAATCCTTTGTCAGTGACCTGCAAGCAGAGTTGGATAGCACAGCCCAGGAGCGCATCGACTATGAATCCCGACTCGCAGAGCTGGGGCGCGATCTGGCTTCCGCCCAAGATGCCATTCGGGGTCTGAATGATGAACTCGAGCTGGCGCGGCAGCAGATCAACCCCGACGTTTATCTCATGGAGCAAGAGATAAGGGAGCGTGTGATCAGAGAGGTAGTGCAGGAATCACAGCGGATGCCCTCTCGTTACGAGGTATCTGAGCAGCTAGGCAGCCTCGACCCTGAGGAAATGCGACAGGTTATGTCAATGCAGGGTCGTTATGGCGGGTTTCTGTCTGCGCTGGATGTCAGCGAAGAGCGCAAGGAGGTTATTGTAGATGCTCTTATCAGTATGATGACCGACCAGGATCAGCAGCGCAGGGAATTAATTGCCCAGAACGCCGGCAATCAGCAAGGTCGTCGGGAACTGCGCAGGGAGATGTTTGCGATCAGCTCTCCAGAAGCGCAGGTCGAGGCTTTGTCCTATGTGTTGGATGACAATGAAATGGCCGCGTTTGAATCGTTTCAGGAAGAGCAGCGAGAACAGCGACGTACCACAAGCACCTCATTTATTGGCAGCTCGGCTCGGGGGCCCGTCCGTATAAATGAAACCACAACCACTGACGCCAATGGCCAAATCGAGACTCGTATTATCGAAATGGTGGAGCCAGATAACCAACCCAACTGAATTATCGAAAGATACTGACGTATCGATCAGTATTTAAGTGGCCGGTCGAAAATTTCTCGGTCGAACTCGCCTTCCCAATTAGCGACTGCCGTAGAAACGCTGAGATCGCCCGCAATATTGACCACTGTTCGAAGCATATCCAACGGTCTGTCAATGATAAAAATGAATCCGACCGTGACCGCAATCTGATCTGGCGTCATGCCAATCGTTGCCATGACCGCCGCCATCAGAAACAGAGATGCACTGGGCACCGCCGCCGTGCCTACCGAAACTAGTGTAGTCGTACCCGCCATGATCAGATAGTCCATAAGAGTCAGGTCTATTCCAAAAGACTGTGCCGCAAACACAGAGACGATACCCACATAGAGTGCGGTTCCATCCATGTTGATGGTTGCACCCAGCGGTAAAACCGTAGAGGCTACCAGCGGTCTCACGCCAAGATTCTCCTCTGCTACCGACATGGAAACTGGCAGCGTCGCCGCACTGGAAGAAGTCGAAAACGCCACCAGCATCGCATCCCTGGCGCCGCGAAAAAACATGACCGGCGAGAGCTTCAGCATGAAGTGCATGATAATCACGCCATGCATGATGATCAGGTGAGCCGCACAGGCCAGCAGTACCGTAACGGCGAGCACCACAGCACTGAGCAGTGACTCGAAGCCCTGTGCGCCGGTCACCCGCGCAATCAGCGCCAGTACGCCAAAAGGTGCGATTTCCATGATCCAGTGCGTAATCCGCAGCACCACTTCACTCGAGGCATCCATGAAGTCTGCGACAGGCTTACCCGGCTCGCCAATCGACAGCAGACTCACCCCAATCAGGATGGCAAAGAAGATGATGGCAAGAATATTCCCTTCCGCCAGTGCCGCAAACGGGTTTTCGGGCACGATGGAAATCAAACGTTCGGAGAGCGGAATGGTTTCCTGCAAGGCAGACGCCGGTGCACCGGTGAGGTCGACGCCAACCCCCGGCTGGATGATCGCTGCCAGAACCAGTCCGATGGTGATAGCAATAAGGGTCGTCAGCATGTAGAGGATCAAGGTCTTGGCACCGAGTGAGCCAAGTTTCGACGGATCTCCCATGGAAACTACGCCGGAGACGATAGTGACAAACACCAGGGGCACCACGATCATGCGAATCAGACGGATAAACAGGTCACCAATCCAGCCAATACTCTCGGCGCCAGGTCCCCAGATCGAGCCCAGGATTGCGCCAACAACCATGGCGGTCAGGATGCGCTTCCACAGGGCAATCTCAAACCAAGTCACCCCGAGAGATAGCCCTTTCGCATTGTCACTCATATCAACCTCTTAGTTGTTTCGATTGACTCAATACCGATCAATTTTTGTGATCATTCGAGTCGGGACCCACGGCAGCCCAGTGGGTAAATCATCCTTGCACGCTAACCCCATCAGGCTCGCGTTCGCCAGAGCCAAAAGACTCTCACATCTCAGGCCGAGAAGAAACAATCGTCGCCCGCCTGCTACCCGCCCCTACAGATAGATCTACTCGTATCCAGACGGCAAACTGCGTGCCCTCGTCAAACTCTCAAACCTGGCACCCAGATCGATTAACAGTTGTTCCTGAAACGGTGGTGCGATGAAGGTCAAGCCAATCGGCCTGCCATTTTCCTGATAGCCCATAGGCACAGTCAGAGCCGGGTAGTTCGCCAGGGCAGCAAAGCCCGCATTACGGTTGTTGAGGGTCAGCATCACATCCAGATCATTGCTGGCAAACAATGCCTCCATGGCAGCCCTTGCTGTGCTTTGCAAATTACCCCGCAACTCCTCCAATTCAACAGCACTGACATCAAGCTCCACCATGCGGTCCACTTCGGCTTGACCATATGGCATGCGAATTTCGGGACGCTGCTGATTAAACTCCTGCAGTTCATCAACTGAATCTATCATTACCATCGGTGAAGCATGGTTTCTCAAGTAAAGTGCCAGGTCTCTCACCATTTCTCTACCCAACAGCGTGCCGAATCCATCAGTATCCAAATCAGGCAGTGTTATTTCGACAATCGCTGCCTCGTCCACCGATAATACCCCGAGCGCAGCGGTAAAGAACTCGTTATCCACAAATGCTTCCGGCGCCCCCAAACGCATGCCCGCTAGAGGTTCGTCGCGATAGACCAGCTGCAAATCAGCACTGATCAGTGGCATGGCGGTATCGTCCTCGTCATAACCGCTCATGGCATTGAACAAGACCACCGCGTCCGCAACAGACCTGACCATTGGACCCGTGGTATCCAGACTCGCGGAGATAGGCACCACGCCGCTGCGACTCAGACTTCCAGTGGTGGGCTTAAGCCCGACCAGGGAATTGGCGCTGGATGGCGACAAAATAGAACCCGAAGTCTCTGAACCTATCGCCAGAGCTGCATAGTTGGCAGCCATGGAGGCGCCGCTGCCTGAACTGGAGCCGCCTGTCCCAAACTGCAGGCGACCATAGGGATTAAGGGTCTGACCACCCATAGCGCTCCAGCCAGATGGACAATCGTCACAAAAAAAGTAGGCCCATTCACTCAGATTCGCCTTGCCCAGAATAACCGCCCCCTTTTCCAGTAGGCGCTCGGTGATGAAGGCATTGCCCGCGAAATTGTTCTGTAGTGCCACGGCGCCGGCTGTGGTGGGCATACCGGCGACATTGATGTTGTCCTTGAGCAATACCGGCATGCCGAACACGGGGTCGCGCTGCGAGTTTGGATTTGCTCGCCTTTCAGCATCCAATTCCCGCGCCCTATTCACGGCGGCGGGATTCAGACTGATCACGGCGTTCAAATAACGAGCCGGGTCATTTTCCAGCTCCCGAATCCGGGCCAAATAAAACAGAGTCAGCTCTTCATAACTCATGTCACCCGCCGCCACCGACTGCTGCAGGGACGCTACACTGCTTTCCAGGACCAAAGACTGTAGCTCACGGTAGCGACTCACTGAAAGTCCATCAATCTCAGCATTCAGGCCAGCCCACAGTTTGCCCGATGTCTGCATTTCGGAGCGCAGCAGTTTGTAGTGCATGCGTTCGTTGTCGAGTTCCGCCAGTCGCGCCAGGTCTGCGGCCTGGTCATAACGGGACATATCATCAGTTGCCTGCCCATGAGCCTGACTCAAGATCATCAGGCTAGCGGCGGTTAACAGCGACCGCAAAATCAGATTTCCTGGCATTTACTGTTTTCCTTTCATTTGGTTTTCGGACCTTGAAGAATGGATGTAACTCTGGTTGTAATTAAGGGAACGGACAGAATTAGATATTAATTTTCAGATTGCTCTGTCGTAAAGCCAATCGCAATTCTTACATGCCATAGTAGTTAAGTATGTTCGTTTTGGTGATTACACCAAGTACGGGTTTGGCCTCAGACTTGATCACGGGTATCACTACCAGCGCCTCAGCTCCTACACTAAGCAGCCTGGTACTGGCTTCATGCAGACTGGCCAGGGAATCTATTTCCACACTGGCGTAACTCGCCAGGTTCATCTCTTTGAGTTGCAATCGGTCAGTAGCATCCATTTCGTCAAGCTCAGCGGATTCCAGCCAACGCGCTAATTCCGCTGTTGGAATCAGCTGTAATGTGTCTGTGTCTTTCACCACCAGCCAAATCGGTGGTTGACTGACCAAAGCTTTAGCCTGGCCCAGACTCAGTTCAGGATCACAAATGACGAAGGATTCATTCATGACACTGGCCACCCCTACCCGACTGAGAAAGCACTTGCCCTGATCGCTTAGTATATCGTGCCCATGGTGCCGAAGTTGTTCGGTGAATACACCTTCAGACCTGAAGCCCTGCTTTAAAGTAAGGCAAGCCACAACCACTGTCAGCATACTGGGAAAAATCATCTCTGGAGAATGGCTCAGCTCCAGGGTCGCCACCAGTGCTGCCATCGGCGCATTCAGCACTGCACCCATCATGGCAACCATACCCAGCAGCACAAAAAGCTCAGGACTGATTGCAACGGGCATGAGGTCGGCACCAATCAATCCTAGCGCCCCACCGAGACAGCCCCCGATTACCAGTGATGGACCGATCAATCCGCCAAACATTCCTAGCCCTGTCGCTAGTGCCGTCACTGCAAGCTTCGCCAGCACCACAATCAACAGAACCTCAAGTGTAAGAACACCGTTCAGCGCATCGGTCAGCGTGTCATATCCGGTGCCCATAATCTCCGGCACAAAAACCGCGATCAAACCTGTCACCACACCGATCACCGTAAAACGCCGCAACAGTGAATAGCGATGCAGACGGAAGAACAACATATGCAGCCGGGTAAAGGCGAAGGCCGCAAACCCAAAAATCAGCCCCGCCACTAGCATATAGGGAATGACTGCCACCTCCACTCCGATTCGGGCGTCCACGTCAAAACTGATTTCGCTACCAAATACGAGCTGGCTGATCACAGCACCCAGCACGGAAGCTACAATGACCGGAATAAACCCGACAATGGTGTACTCCATCAAAATCACTTTCATGGCAAATATCACACCGGCCATTGGCGTATTGAAAGAGGCAGAGATACCGGCAGCTGCACCGCAGGCAACCAGGGTCCGCAGGCTATTTCGCGGCAAGCCAAGCCATTGTCCAAGCTGGGAGGCTGTGCCCGCACCGAGGTGCACACAGGGACCCTCGCGGCCTACGCTTTGCCCGGTCAGCAATGCAATCACCCCGCCGCAGAATTGCACCACGATATTACGAAACGGCAGCGCGCCATTGTTGTTGTGCAGGCGCTCCAACACATGGGACACTCACCCGCATGGTCGCAGGATCGACATTGTTGAAAACCAGTCCCAAACCGATCGCACCCAGGCAAGGCAACAAAAAACGTGCGGGACGGGTCAGCGACTCGAAGCCCTCGCTGTCGCCCAGCGCCAACAGCAGTGGCGTCTCAAACAACCAGCGAAAGCCCACAATGATGAGAGCCGCGAGAATCCCCGAGATCACACCCAGGGAGACTAACTGCGGCAAAGCGTCGCTGTGACTGAGGCGTTCGCGAAAATCCTCAACGCTTTCCGAGAGATGTGATTTTTTCAGGCTCAACGGGCTTTTCTCAATTTAGGTGATGGCCAGCTGCAGCAACACAATTCAGCGAGCATAAGTAGCAGTCAGGTTAACAGCTAGAATAGCTGCTCCCCGAAATTTATTCAGCAGCAGGTCACCGCTCGTAGCCCACTGTTAAGGCCTCCAACGCCGCAAACCTCCGCCCTGCGGCCCGGAATCGCTTGCAGCGCCCGCCCCGCCACGATCAGCTGCAGCCACGGTGCGGGGGATAACAATATGATTTTGGCCCAAATTTCCTTACCATAGACGGCTTTTGGAGCCCCTATTCATGCGCCGATTGCTGCCTCTGCCAAGCCTTATGCTGCAATTTTGCCTGCTACTGCTGCTGAGTCAGTCGGCTCTAGCCCAGGGCACCCGCCCGCCGGGGTATACCGATAACGTAGAAGAACAGATGGCCCAGATGCAGGCCAAAGTGCGCTATGGTGGCTTTGTAGATAGCCTGGCAGCCGGCACTGAACATCGCGCGGAGATCGATTCTGCCATTACCGCCGTATTCATTGAGAGGATCAAGGCAAGCAGAGACCGCAGCTCCGGCCGAGCCTCTGCGGTGGATCTGGAGGAAATCGCCTCTGCGGCTTACTTGCGGGAACAACTGGCGACGATCATGACTGCCGAAGAATTGGCAGAACTTGATCGCTACGAAGCCACTTTTCGGCAGCGCCAATTGCGCAACAACTTCACCCTGCAGTTGTCCCGTGTCGCCGGCGGACTCACCGAGGAAAACCGAGAAATTGTGCTGGAAGTTCTGATGCAGCACATGGGCGCAGGTAAGGAGCAGGTACAGGCATCCAATCGTGATGCAGTTGACGAGTCGCAACGCCAACTGCAGGCGCTGATGAATGCACGCATGGAAATCGCCGGTCGTTTGGATGAGGCGCAATTGCAGGAAGCAGAAAAATTTCTGGGTCAGATTCTATCTGGCCTGTTGACCACCCAATCAATGAATGAAGCTGAACAGTAGCAACTGACAGCGCTGGGTAGTGAATTTAATGGGCGGTGAGTTGAAAACGGCATAGAGTCCTTCTGGACAATAACTGGAGCGCCCACTCTTAATTCGGGTGTCCAGACAGGCTAAATTGTGACTGCGATTTAGTCTGCGTAACTAGGAACATTGAAGGAGTATTCATGAGTATTAAACCAGGAACCAATTCATTACTGGGTTTATTGGCCTCAGCGTCACTGCTGCTGGCAGCCTGCAGCGAGCAAACCAGTACTCCCGAACCCACTGCCGTGGCAAGCTCCGAAGCGGTAGAGCAGAGCCCTGGTTATAGGCGCATCAACTCACCGAATCCCGAAGACCCCCTCGCCGCCCAAATATATGAGCTGGACAACGGCCTGCAGGTATTTCTGACCGAGAATCATGAAGAGCCAAGGTTCTATGCCGAAATTGCAGTGAGAGCCGGCAGCAAACATGATCCGGCCGACGGCACCGGCCTTGCACATTACCTGGAACATCTGCTGTTCAAGGGCAACCAGAACCTGGGGACTTTGAATTATGAGGCGGAGAAGCCCCATCTGGACCGCATTGTCGAACTCTATGAAGAGCACCACCAGGAAACAGACCCGACTCGCCGCGCAGAGATTTACGCCGAAATTAATTCCGAGGCACAGCTCGCCGCGCAATACGCGGTCCCCAATGAAATCGATAAGCTCTACAACAGCATGGGTGGCGGTGGCTTGAATGCCCACACCTGGTATGAAGAAACCGTGTACAAAGTAGGGCTGCCTTCAAACCGACTGCAGCAGTGGGCGGAGATTGAATCCGACCGTTTTGTCGACCCCGTGTTTCGACTATTTCATACTGAACTGGAAACAGTCTACGAGGAAAAGAATCGCACCCTGGATAATGGCAATCGCATAATTGGCACGGCCATGGATGAACTGCTCTACAAGGTTCATCCCTATGGGCAGCAGCCAACTATCGGTACCGTCGACCATCTCAAGAATCCATCCCTGGTCTACATACAAAACTATTTCGACACCTACTATGTCCCTAACAATATGGCCATCTTCATCAGCGGCGACATAGACACCGACGCGACTATTGCCCTGATTGCAGAAAAATTTGAGGATTGGGAAGCCAAAAATCTGCCTGAAGTTGGCCCCTGGCAGGAACCTGCCCTGCAGGGCGCCGAGCGACGCACCGTACAGTATCCCGGAGAGGAACAGGTGCAGCTGGCGTTTCGCACCGCGCCCAATGGCAGCAGCGACAAGGAAGCCCTGATCCTGCTGGACATGATCCTGGATAACCGCACAGCGGGTCTGATAAACCTCAACCTGAACCAGCAACAGCTGGTATCCCAAGCTGGCTCGTCTCCCATGTTCCTCAACGATTACGGTTCGCAAAGTTTGTACGGCGTACCCAAGCAGGATCAAACTCTGGAAGAAGTTGAGCAACTGCTGCTGGATCAGATTGAAATAATCAAAGCTGGGGATTTCGAGGAATGGATTATTCCGGCCATTATCAATGATTTTCTGAAGAACGAAAAAGCCAGCCTGGAATTCAACACTGCCCGCGTCACCATGATGCGACAGTCTTTTATCGAAGGCGCCGACTGGGATTATCACATCGCAGAAATCGACCGCATGGAGCAACTCACCAAGCAGGATGTGGTGGATGTGGCGAACAAGTATTTTGGCGATGACTATGTCGCGGTATACCGGGTCGATGCGCAACACGAAGTGCCAGTTGTTGAAAAACCGCAAATTGATCCAGTCACCATAGACCCGACTCGACAGTCTGAATTTGCAGCACGCGTGCTTGCCATGGAAGTGGAAGAGATTGAGCCTGTATTCGTTGAGGCGGATCGTGACTATCGCATTGTCGAGTTTGCGCCTGGGGTGGAGCTCTACTATGCCCCCAACCCGCTGAATGATCTGTTTTCCTTTTCCATCGGCATCGACGTAGGGACTGAGGCGGATAATAAGCTTGGCCTGGCGGCAGCGCTCATGGATGTTGCAGGCACGCAGTCACTCTCCAATGAAGAACTGCAAAAAGAATGGTACCGCATGGGCTCGGAGTTCAGGTTTGGCTCCGGGGAAAATGCATCGGCCTTTTCAGTTAGCGGTCTGGATTCGCAGTTCGAAGACTCGGTTGCCCTGATGATGGACCTCATTAACTCTCCCAGCGCCGACCAACAGACTCTGGAGCAACTCAAGGGCATCCTGCTTAAATCCCGCGAAGACCAGAAGAGTTCGCCTCCTGCCATCGCCAGAGCGCTGTTCATGTATAACCGCTACGGTGAAGAGTCTCCAATGCTGGAAGCAATGACTGGCCAGGAAATTCTCGATACCCAGGTTGATGAGTTGTTGAATGCCCCAAGTGAGCTGTTGAATTACAAGCACACACTAGCCTATACCGGCTCCATGCCGCTGGAAGAACTGGTGGCTGCACTGCGTCGCAACTACGAGGTTAGCGATGAGTTGAGGGACACACCAGAGTTTCGCTTCCGCTCTGCCCGTGACATTGAAGAGTCTGAGGTGTTGGTGGTTGACCAGCAGACCGCACAGGCACAGGTCAGAATCGAATTTGCTGACGGCATCTACGACCCGGAAGACGGTTTGCTTGCGAACCTTTATACCAATTACTTCGGCAGCGGCATGTCCAGCGTTGTATTCCAGGAGCTGCGCGAAGCACGAGCTCTGGCCTATTCTGCCTCCGCACGCTATGCCCCCGGCAGTCGAGTGAACGCAGAGAACCTGATCATGGGGTCAATTGGTACCCAGACTGACAAAACAGCAGATGCGCTGGCGGCCTTCATCGACTTGATCGATAACATGCCGAGTTCTTCGGAACGTTTCGATGAGTCAGTTAACAGCATGCTCAATCGCTATCGCACTTCAAAACTGAACTTCCGCGAAGTCATTGGCGCTGTCCGTACCTGGGAGAGACAGGGTCAGGAAGGTGATCCACGTCGCGCCAATTACCAAAAGCTACAGGAAACTCAATTAGAGGATCTGCTGCAATTTCAGCAGCAGCACGTCAAGGATAGAGCCAAGCTTATTTCCATTGTCGGCGACCTCTCGATTATCGATACGGCGGAACTGGAGCAGTTTGGCACGGTCCAAGAGGTCGAAGTAGACGACCTGTTTGTCAACTGATCCTGCGCTAGCAACATCAGTCGCAAACTGAACTGACCCACACGGACTGCACGGCCTCACCGTGCAGTCCCGCAATCCTGAAAAATATGAGTAGCGAATCCCCTGCCCTCAGCGTAACAGGGCTATATAAAAAGTATGACCAGTTCGAGGTTCTTAAGGGACTCGACCTAACACTTCGTCCGGGCGCGATTCATGGCCTGGTTGGTCTAAATGGGTCTGGCAAGACTACAACCCTGGAATGCATCCTCGGCCTGCAGGATTTCGACCGCGGCGAAATCAGTGTACTCGGCCATAGCCCAGGCAATCTGCATAGCGCTCAAGGCAAAATCGTCGCGATATTCGATTCTCCCAGCCTCAACCCCAACCTCACCGTCAGACAGAGCCTGCGACAAGCCCTGCTACTGTGTGAAGGCACGACCAGAAAACCCGAAGAGCTTGAAGCCCAGTTGGGTATCACCAGGTTTTCCAACTTCAAAATCAGGAACCTGTCTCTGGGCAACAAGCGACGTGCTTCAATCGCCCACGCACTGTTGGCCGATCCTGAAATCATTTTGCTCGACGAGCCCTTTAATGGACTCGACGCAGGTGGTGTGGATGAAGTACTGGCGCTGATTAAAAGCCTCAATCAACAGCGGGGCACCAGCTTTCTGCTTTCCAGTCATCAACTTCCCTATTTGGAAGATATTTGCAGCCACGTTGCCATCCTCCATGATGGGCAGATTGCGGCCAATGATGAAAAGTCCAGGCTGTTGGGTTCTGTGCAGTCCACAATTCGCATCCAAACCGATGACAATGCCAGGGCTGCGGAAATCATCGGTCAGCAAGCTGGCCTTAGTCTGCAGGCGAACAGCAACTCTGACATGCTACTGGTGAGTTCGAACCAGGTCGGCCCTGCCGACATTAATCGCCAGCTCGTTGAGCAGGGACTTGCCGTGAGCGAAATTGTCGCTGAACGCGCTTCGCTTGATTCCCTGTTTCGACGCATCACCCAGGGAACGAATCCATGAACCTCGCTGTAACAGGATTCATCAAGGCGCTGCGCAGCGAACTGTTGGTTGCGCGCTATACCCTGGGCGCCTGGCTGGTGGTGTTGCTGCCCGCACTGTTTATTAGCCTGCAATTTCTTGTGGTAAGAATCAGTGAAACCGGCGCTGCCGCGAGGGACAGCCTTCTGGGCCAGGGCGACTTCGATGCAATGATCGCCAATAATGCCTACGGCCATTTCGTTGATGGCCTGAGTACCGGACTTACTCTATTAGGGCTGCTACTGGTTGCGCAGGCCGCCTATAGCTTCAGTACGGATCGAGACAGCGGCGCATTACGACACCTGTTGATTCGCTGCAGCAGTCGCCGCGCCGTGGTCCTGGCAAAGCTGGTACATCTGCATGTGCTGGCGTTGCTGGCTATCCTGCTGCTAATCGCGACCAGCTACCTGGTGAGTGGCAACTTGTGGGAATTTGGCCCGATCGTGGAAGACGGTTTCGAATTGATCAGCGAGGAGGAGATCGCCGCGGAAATCAAGCTGGGATTACAGTTGGCCCTGATTCCTCTGCCCGCCGCGATTGCGTTCGGCGTCCTGGTTTCAGTAGTCGCCAACTCCGCGACCCAGGCCGTGGTTTCTGCCCTGGGTCTGAGTCTGGCGCTGGATGTATTCAAGGGAATGCTGGGTGAGTATGCTTACTATCTCTACGCGACCTTTCAACCCTCGCTGCTGGATCAGTCTTACCTGCAGGACGTGAGTCGATTGGTACGCGGTTATTCCGATGTGCTGGTGGATGAGCGTTTTCTACAACTCAATCAATGGGTGCCATTTCCTGCGCTACTGCTATTACTGGTCGCTTCGCTGCTCATCGTACAGAAGCGCAAGGTCTAGTTTATGAAATTTGCTACCCGCGTCGGCTTCATCTTGCTTCTGCCTATGCTGGCAAGCTGCGTCAGCTATGAACCCGCCATCCTGCTACCGGCAATCACCCTGTCTGCCGAAGAGGTTGAACTGGTCTCGACCAGTGCTGACTCGGCTGTGGATTTTGGAATAGATGTCAGCCTTAATGAAAGCGACTCGCTATTTAATGTAGAGACGTTACCCGGCGTGCGAGTGCGCGCAGTGAACGCCAATGGTCCGGCGGCAAACGCTGGCCTGGAAGTTGGGGATGTGATTCTCAGGATAAACGGCACCCAGACCGACCATCCCGACACCCTGCTTGCTCTGCAGACGAATCCTGCTGAAGATAATCAATATACTCTGGAAGTTCGGCGTAATACCGTAGTGTTCGAGGCCAGCCTGATCGCTGCAGCCAGGTCCACTGGCGCCCCGCCAAGGGAACTCTATCGCGTTGACCCCATTGCCAGCCGCGCCGGGTACCGCACCGAGTTAGTCAATGTTCCTGAGCGAGGCATGGTATCGGCTGCCAGAGTTGTCGAGATTTTTGACGAAAGCCCTTTACCTGCAGCAGGCATAGAAACCGACGCGCTGATCCTCGCGCTTAACGGTCGCTACCTGGATTCAGCCCAGGACCTGGTGAACCGCTTGAACAGCGATTTTGAGCCAGGTGATGCCGTACAAATGACCGTGCTACAGAGTGATCGCCTGACAAATCCGACGATAGCACTTTGGAATCCGGGCCGGCGCATTAGTCGTATAGCGCTAGGACCGGTGTTGCAGTACGAATCTTCCCTGAGCCCGGTTAGCAGCAGCTTCACCCTCGTGGATTTATGGCTGTTCGCGCTGTACCGTTTTCAGCAGACTGAAGGGGAACGATCCCACAGCATTCTCGGTCTAATCAATGTCAGCACCGATGTCGGTGAACTGACAGAAGAAACTAACCGCAGCAACTAGCGGCATTATGGCGGCATTCAAGCAAACCATGATTTGTCATACGACAAAGCCAGGCAGAATCCAGCACCCAGTCAGCACTACGTTGCTGAGTCTAGCCTTAGTGCTGGGCCTGCTTGCCGAGGCCACGGCCCAATCCACCTATGCCAACTATGCCGCGTTCGAATTGGAGCGCGAGGAGAACTGGCGCCCCATGATGCTGGAAGACGTGAATGGTGATAACGCCAAAGACATCATCTATTCGCACTATGATCCAGCCATCGGTCGCGAACTTCACATTCACCACCAGCAGGCCGACGGCAGTTTTGCCGCTACCCCACAGCGGGTTGAGGTGAAAACTGAAATCATCGCCATTGGCTTCGCTGACCTGAGGCCCGATCCCGGCAAGGAGCTCGTGCTGTTCGCCGACAGCGGCGTGTTTAGTCTGTCAACTGCTCAGGATGGCTATGCCGGCAACCTCAAGCTGTTGCTGGAATGGGATTTGATTGCCGCGATTCCTGATCTGGAAGAAGCCCTTTTCACTAATATACCCACCGACATTAATGGCGATGGCTTTGTCGACCTGCTCCTCGCCGGTGATGATGAGTATGGGCTGTTCTTTGGAGGCCCGGATGAAACATTCACCCTGGCGACCCGATTCACCACGCTGAATGAAGACATTACGCCAATTCAACGCGCCAGCAACGAGTCTGATCTCGACGGCAGGCTGGGGATTAATCCGGAACAGGGAGTCGTGGTGGAACTCAGGGTCGAATTGCCCTCTCCTTTTGAAGGATTTGTTGAACAATGGCGAGAAGCCGAATTGGAGTCAGGGTCTCTGTTACGAAGTGAACAATGGATGCCTGGCGCTGTTCTCGCTCAGTTCAATGATGATGAGCTGTTGGACATCGCCTATATTAACGCCGGTGAAAATGGCCTGGGACAAATGAATATCCACTTTCAACAGGCTGACAGCGGATTTGATTCCACGCCGAATTGGCAGAGCGATCTGGATTCCAGCGGCGAGCTGCAGCTTGTGGATATGAACCAGGATGGCGTAATTGATGTATTACGCCTCTCCGGAGACGGAGATGACTGGACTGCTCGTCTCTACCTCAATCAGATGGGTAGCTTTAACTTCGCTGAACCGAATCAGGTCATGCGCTTCTCTGGTTTCGACATGAATCTTGAGGTCATTGAAAACGCGGAGGGTGAGGTTGTTCTAAACGCCAACTTTTACACCATTCCGGTGGTGGATGCGATTCGAAACGCCAGCATCAACCGCACCCAGTTACTTTATGGCAGCGGCGCCCGCGAGCCTAGCCAGGTGTTCAACCGCCGACCGAACTCAAGACTCGAAGAAACATTCTCCGCTGAAAACGTGCGCGGCCTGTCCGAGCAGATGTCCCTCCGCTACGACGTGGACGGCGATGGTGCCAATGATGCGCTGTATGTGACAGAGAACGGGACTTTGGCAGCCAAGCAAATCGGATCAGATTTGCAGATAGCCGATGAGCCGTTCTGGGAATACGTGTCTCCCCGTACGGTATTCGAGTTTGAAGTGCTGAGCTTAAATAATGACAACCGACCCGATCTGCTGCTGCGCCATGGCAGAACCACGACGCTGCTAGTGGCGCAGCCCTGACTCAAATAGAGAGATAATCTGCTCATGCCAAGCAGTAAAGATCGAGAAAGCCGACAAAGTCTGATCGCACTATTCAGTGCCTTGCTATGCAGTTGCCTCAGCCAACAGGGATGGGCAGATACGCCCACCTTCAATCAGCAGGCTTTTAGCCTACCGGCCAGCGCCGAATCTCTGGTGGTCGCCGATCTTAATGGTGATGGCTTGAACGATCTGTCAACTCTGGTGGACGATCGCCTGAGAATTTATTTTCAATCTACCGACGGCTTTGACTTTAGCGCCGACTTTGCCGACATACAGTTTGAAGCGCGCGCCGTAGGTTGGGACCTCAGCAATGGCTTCAGCAGCAACGGCAGCACCACGGTGATTGCCCTGTTGGATGGCAAGCAGGCGGTTTACTATCCAATTGCCGACCGCACAGTTTTAGAGCCAGAGATCATCAAATCCGACTTGCCTGGATTCATCAGTTCGGGCGTAAACCGCCTGCATTTTGCGCGAGATATTAATGCCGATGGTATGCAGGATCTGGTGATTCCTGGCGCAGGCGAGATCAGTATCCTCATCAATGATTCGGGAAATTTCGAACCACCTCTTAGCATTCGATCCGAAGTACGTCTGCGTACGCAATTGAATATCAACCGTTTTAATCGTTCTGCAGGCCAAACCATTCGCATCCCATTGCTGGACTTGCGTGACGTCAACGCCGACGGCAATGCCGACCTGGTTTCTCGCACTGATGAAAAGCTGGATGTTTTCCTGGCGGCAGCAGGCAGCAGCTATTTCCCGGCTTCGCCGTCTTATTCGCTGGACATCGCAGCGATAGAAGAGCGCCTAGGTGACTTCGACATCGACACTCTCGACTTTTCCAATCTTACCGGCGTCCTCGCCCTGACCCATGAAGAAATTCTCGAGGATATAGACGGCGATGGCATCCATGATCTGTTACTGCGGGAAGGCGGCAAAGTATCTTTTTTCGGAGGCAACGTTACTGGCATGGATCTCGAACAGCCACGCCAGGTTTTACGCTCCGGAGGCAATGTCCTGAGTACCTTTCTCTACGATGAGAACGAAGACGGACTCAAGGATCTCTGGCTCTGGCGAGTTGAGCCTATTTCGGTGGGTGATATTTTTGTGTGGCTGGCACTATCGGGGTCTGTTGCGATCGAAGCCTTTGTTTATCCGAATGACGGAGAACGATTCGCACGCAGGCCTTCGCGAAAGGTGACAGTTGACCTTAAATTCCCCTCGGTCATGCGTTTGGCGAATGCTTATGAAAACCTCAACTCAGAGCTTGAGGGAGTTCAGGATCAGGGCATAGCACGCACCACAGAGGCAGACCTTGAAGGCAACCTCGAGGAAGATGATCTAGTGGTGCTGGTCGACAATCAGATTCAGGTTTTTCTAAACAGCATCGAACCAAGCCAGGATCAGGAATTCCTTGGCGCCCTAGGCTACTCACGCAGTCGCGACAACTATGAAATCGATATACGTGAAATCCTGGATAATGTAGCACTCAACGGAGACCCCAATCTAGATGCTGCCAGGAGCCAAAGTGCTGCAGTCAGTATAGATCTTGGCAGCGACATCAGTAACGGCGATCTCGTCGCTGCCCAAATCAACAGTGATCAGCTTGATGACGTCATCGTGTTCACCGGTTTCGACGCTAGTCAGATTCAGGGAATACTGTTACTCTCAAATTAACCCACCTACCTTCATCAAGAGCCTTTTAATGAAGAAAATTGTCTGGACCGCCTTTGGTGTTAGTCTCGTTCTGGTCAATGTAATCGCGGAGGTGGGCGCCTACTATACTGGCATCTATATTCACCAGTTCTTCAGAATAGCGCTCATCGTTGGCGTCACACTGGGCGTAACCGTATTGGGCGGCACCTTTAAGTTGATTGACGTTCTGGATCAGGAAAAGCCGCTGGCAGGCACTGTTAAGGATACCCTTGGCGCGGATCGCAAAAAGAGCTGAAAATAGCTGCCGCTCCACCTTCCGGGACTACTGTTTCCATCGCCCTCTCCCCATTGCGCTCCAATTGAGCTTTGCGGGGAAATGTGCTTTCATCCAAGCGGTTTCTGCATTCGGCAATAGAATGGAAATCGGGTCCAGACAGGCCATTAATCGTCGCAGCGTATAGCTCTGATTGAGCATCTCGAAACAATAAGTTGATCGATGTTTCTAACTGCCACAGCTCCTGTCCCGTCTGTTAGAGAGAAATAAAAAAGAATCCAGCATCGTGCCCGCATTCAAGAAATACGGTTCAAGCCTGCGTCCCGCACTATTGGCATTACTCGCCGTAGTTGTGTTGACGGCCTGCAGTGATGAGCTAAGCCGGGCTCGACCCTATGTGCTTACCACGGCCACCACCGGCGGCACCTTTTACCCGGTAGGCGTCGCCATCGCCACCATCACCCACGCTCAACTCTCGGAAAGCGATGGCATTTCCATGACTGCCATCAGTTCGGCCGGTTCACTTGAAAACATCAAATTACTCAGGGACAACCAGGCACAGTTCGCCATCCTGCAAGGGCCCTTTGGGGCCTGGTCCTGGGATGGCGACGGTCCGGTGAGCAGTCCTCAGACACATATCCGTAGCGTCAGCGCCCTCTGGAAAAACGTTGAGCACTTTGTATTGCTCTCTGAACTGACTGAAACTGGCACCATGACGGATCTCAATAATCTGGATGGCGATCGCTACGTATTGGGAGCGCGCAACTCCGGTGCAGAACAGACCGGCCGCTTTATCCTCGATACCCTGGGCATTGATTACCAAAGCAAATTTAATCTGGCCTATATGGGCTATGGCCCTACCACCGGCGCAATTCAAGATGGCAATATCGTAGGCATGAATATTCCGGCGGGCGCGCCGGTCAGTTCAATCACCCAGGCCTATGCCCTAATGGGTGGCCGTATGACCATTCTTAACTGGACCCAGGAATCACTGGATCAGATAAACGCGCGCTATCCCTTGTGGGACTGGTATGAGTTTCCTCCCGGCACCTATCCCAATCAATCTGAATTGATTCGTACCGTGGCCTCACCCAATGTCCTGGTCACTCGAGTCGATATCCCCGATGAAGCCGTATACAAAATTACAAAAGTAATATGGGAAAACCTGTCTACGCTGCATGATATCCATCGTGCCACGCGCGACATGCGTATGGAGATCGCCATCGATGGACTCGGTGCGCCGCTGCACCTTGGTGCAATCCGATACTATCGCGAAATAGGTCTCGAAATTCCTGAACGACTACTCATCACCGAAGCAGAGGATCGCGCTAACAGCGCAGGGAGCAACACCCCATGACATCACCCTGGCTGCGCTGGTCGGCATTCTTTTTCGCCCTGTTTCATATTTATTGCAATGTGTTTGCCAGCATCTCCGAGCTTTGGCTGTCGGCAATTCATTTCGGTGGCTTTGGCGCCATCTGCATGTTTATGGCCAACGAGTCCCTGTCAGACGGCAAGAAGTCTTCACAGTATTGGATCAATGTGGTTTTGGCACTGCTGGCCATAGCCTCTGCCGCGTACCTGGTGCTATTTGAAAACGCGCTATATGCGAGAGAAACAGAATACATTGTGAGCGACTACGCGTTCTCTATCATTGCCATAGGATTGGCGATGGAGTTCACCCGTCGCACCACAGGCTGGTTTATGCCAACACTCATTGCCGTGAGTCTTTCCTATATCCTTTTCCTCGGTCGCTACATCGGCGGCGTATTTGCCTTTCCGGGCCTCAGCCTGGAAACCGTCATGTATCGCAGCTACTTCACCAGTGAAGGCATGTTTGGACTCACCGCCAATATCTCTTCCACCTTCGTTTTCATGTTCATCATCTTCGGCGCGTTCCTGCTCAAATCAGGCGCCGGTGACTTCATCGTACGTCTGGCCAATTGCCTTACGCGGCGTCTCACTGGCGGTGCTGGCCTGGTGTCGGTGGTTGGGTCCGGGCTGATGGGATCAGTCACCGGCTCTGCAGTCGCCAACACGGTTTCCATCGGCGTTATCACTATTCCCATGATGAAGAGGTCTGGCTTCACTCCGCGCTTTGCCGCTGGCGTCGAGGCTGCCGCCTCTACCGGTGGCGCACTGATGCCCCCCGTCATGGGTGCCGGCGCTTTTGTACTGGCAAGCTATACGCAGATCTCCTATCTCACTGTGATTGCGGCGTCGGCTCTCCCTGCCCTGCTCTATTTCCTTACGGTTTCCTACTTCGTGCGGATTGAAGCTAAGCGTCTTGGTATGACCCCGGTGCAGGATGGTGAAAGCGAATCGGTGCGCACGGTATTAAAAGAAGGCTGGCATTTTATTATTCCTCTCGGCGTCTTGATCGGATTTCTCATCTCTGGCCGCACCCCAACCTCGTCAGCTGCGTTTGCCATTCTGGCAGTAATTGCCGCATCCTGGCTTTCCTCAACACCAATGAAAATGCAGGACATCTTCGATGCCGTGGTTGATGGCGTGCGCAACATGGTATCCACTGCCCTGCTGCTGGTCGCCGTAGGAATCGTGATCAATGTGGTCACCACGACGGGCGTGGGCAATGCGTTTTCCCTGATGATAGTGGAATGGGCGCAGGGTTCTCTCTTGATCACGCTGGTCCTGGTCGCCCTGGCTTCCCTGGTGCTCGGTATGGGATTGCCGGTCACCGCTTCTTACATCGTGCTGGCCACGCTGTCGGCACCGCTGATTTTTGATCTTATTAGCCAGTCCCAACTGTTGGCCGCACTGCAGGCTGGAGATCTGCCCAGCAACGTGGCGGCAACTATCAGCCTGTTTGGGGGAGATCCAGTAGTCGCCCTGCAGGAAATGCCCATGGAAATGAAGCAACTCATTCGCCAGGAAATGCTGCCGGCGGAATTGCTGACTGGCATGCTGTTAAGCGCACACTTGATTATCTTCTGGCTGTCCCAGGACAGTAACGTCACACCGCCCGTATGCTTGGCCTCGTTTGCGGCAGCAGGCATCGCAGGCACCAAACCGATTCCCACCGGCCTCACCAGTTGGAAGGTCGCCAAGGGCTTGTACCTGGTACCGATACTCTTTGCTTATTCGCCCCTGATCTCCGGCACCTGGCCGGAACGAATCGAGGTGTTCCTATGGGCAAGTATGGGACTCTATGCCCTGGCTGGCTTGCTGCAGTGGCACCTGGAGGCTCGCATTACTCCCGCCGCAGCAATCGCGCTTTTGGTCAGCGCCTTCCTGCTGATGTGGACACCCCTGCCCATCTATTATCATGCTCTGGGCGCAGCCCTGCTGGTGGGAATTGTGTTCCTGCAGCACCAGAACAACACATTTGTCACCGCAGTCGCTAAACCACAAACAACATGATAACCGCTTCAGAAAACAACATGAGTAACTACATGAGTAACTACACCGCAAACGAAATACATCTAATCAATCGCCCAGCCGGTATGCCCAGCGCCGCAGACGTGGAAATGGTCCAGCGCGAGCTGACACCTCCCGCCGCGGGGCAGGCTTTGATCAAAAATCTGTACATGTCAGTAGACCCCTACATGCGCGGACGCATGCGAGAGAACGCCGTGTATGCCGACGCCTACCAGCTAAACAAAGCGATGTATGGCGGCGCCATTGGCGAAGTTATCGAGTCCCAGTCTGACAAGGTGAAGGTGGGCGACATCGTTTTGAATCAGGGGGCCTGGCGGGATAGGCTGGTGGCCGACGATTCATCCGTCACCGTCTTGCAACCTTTCGACAAAGACCGACTGTCTCTCTATCTCGGTGCTCTTGGTATGCCCGGATTTACTGCCTATGTCGGCCTGAAGAAATTCGGTGAACCAAAAGCGGGGGAAACCGTATTCGTTTCCGCCGCCTCGGGTGCGGTTGGCGCTATCGTCTGCCAAATTGCCAAGCAGCTGGGCTGTCGCGTAGTGGGCAGCGTAGGCAGTGACAGCAAGGCACAATGGCTGAAAGATAAATGTGGCGTCGACGCCACCATCAACTACAAGACCTGCGGAAACCTGACCAAGGCGCTGGCAGAAGCAGCCCCGGACGGAGTCGATGTGTATTTTGAAAACGTGGGGGGTGAGCACCTTCAAGCTGCCCTGAACGTGATGAATCCGTTTGGCCGCATCGCGGCCTGCGGCATGATCTCAGCTTACAACGATGCCAAGCCTGCACCAGGGCCAAACAACCTGATGCTGATCGTCGGCAAAAAGATTCGCATTAACGGTTTTATCGTCTTTGACCACAGTGAGTTGCAAGCGGAATTTCTGGAAAGAATGGTAGGCTGGATTCAGGATGGCAAGATCCAATACCAGGAAACAGTTTATGAAGGCCTGGATAAAGCCCTTGATGCGTTTCTCGCCCTGTTTAGCGGCGATAACTTTGGCAAGATGATCGTAAAAATTTAGATCACTTTTTTACCTTCTTCTAATTAAGACATTAGAATTGGCCGACCCCGTTGCAATTCGGGGTTAGCCAAAACCTATATGCCCTGAATGCCTGCCGCACCCAATGATGCTCGCAGCACTGTTTTTGCATCAAGCTCTTGTCACTTAGCGTAAGTCCTCTACTGCCTCGTTATGGCTAAGATAGTTATTGCCAGACAGTGACTTGAAGAAACCCGTTGTCGCAAGGCGGTCCATAATGGGACCCTTGACCTCCGACAGGTGGAGCTTGATTCCCATCCCGGAAAGGGTTTCATTAATTTTCACCAGCGTCTCCAGGGCACTGAGATCTATGCGGTTTACTGCTGCACACATCAACACGACATGTTCCAACTTCGGCTTGTCCGCCACCAGTTCAAAGACCAGTTCTTCCAGGTAACGCGTGTTAGCAAAATAAAGACTCTCATCAATTCGAATTGAAAGCTGGTTCTCAAAAGTCTCGACTTTATGACGATTAATACTGCGAAAATGCTCTGTGCCCTCGATTCGCCCAACTACGGCAACATGGGGTTTGGATTCCTTATACAAGTGAATCAATATTGAAACCAACACACCAGTGGCAACACCTATTTCGACACCAATCGCAAGCGTCAGTAATAAGGTTAAAGCCACGGCGACAAAGTCAGCCTTGGAGTAACGCCAGGATTTACCCAGCATGGAAAAATCCAGCAGCGGGTAGACTGCGACCAAAATGATCGACGCCAGGCAAACCCGCGGCAACCAGAACAGAGCTGGGGTCAGGAATAGCGCCACGATTGCTATGAGGATCGCGGCAAACGCACCGGCCGCAGGTGTTGCCGCTCCGGCCTCGAAATTCACTATGGAACGGGAAAACCCACCGCTTACAGGAAAGCCGCCGCCAGCGGACACCACCATGTTAGCCGCCCCCAACCCTACTAGCTCCTGGTCAAGGTCAATCCGCTCGCGACGTTTGGCCGCCATGACCTGAGCGACGGAGATTGACTCCACAAAACCGATAATGGCGATCAATACCGCTGATCCTAATAGCCCCCGCAACTGTTCCACGGTAAAGGCAGGCAACTGCAGGTCCGGCAAACCTGCGGGTACATCGCCCAACAACTGCACGCCACGTTCATCAAGGCGGAACAAGAAAGCGAGCAGGGCTGCAAGTACGGCGACCAGCACTGGACCCGCGCGCGACAGAGTGCCGGCCAAAGACGCAGAAACGCCACGCCGCAGCAGCCATGTCGCAAGCCCGCGCTTACACCACAGGATGCCCGTAATGGAGGCAAGACCAAGAGTCAGAGTGATCATATTGGTTTCGGGTACGGCGAACAGCAGCGATGGAACCAGTTCCAACACTGATTGCCCTGCCGCCTCAACACCCAGCAGAAGACGCACCTGACTGATGACAATGATAACTGCCGATGCCGTGATAAAAGCGCTGATCACAGGATGGGAAATGAAGTTTGCCATGAAGCCGAGACGCAACAACCCGAGCACCAGCAGGAAAGCACCAGACAGGAACGTCAGCGCAAATGCCGCTGAGGTATATTGACTGACGCCGCTCAACTCCAGTTTGGCCAGCGCCGCTGCGGTCATCAATGACACGACCGCGACGGGCGCAACGGAAAGGGTATTGCTGGTGCCGAACACACAGTAAACCGTAAGGCCAAACAGGCTCGCGTACAGACCGGTTTCAGCCGGCATACCGGCCACCAGGGCATAAGCCAGGGCTTGGGGAATCAACATGATGGCAACGATAACCGCAGCCACCATGTCATCGGCCAGTTTGACCTTATTGTATCGAGGCAGCCAGCGCAGAATGGGAATGAAACGAGTGAGAGTGCCGGTTTGTTTCAACTAGTCAATCGCTCCCGCAGAAGCGGCCGAGTCGCAATCTTGAAAGAGTACAAGTCTTTCCCTATCCCTGGGCCAGCAAGTTGCCCAAATCAATAATCGCGGCGTTGGCACGCGACACATAGTTGGCCATGGTGAGTGAGTGATTCGCAAAAATACCGAAGCCGGAGCCGTTGAGAATGACAGGAAAAAACACAGTGCGCTGGCTGGCCTCTAATTCCCTGATGATCTGACGCAGGCTTGCCATGGCGTTCTTGTCTACCAGCACTTCTTCGAAGTCCACTTCGATCGCACGCAGAAAATGCATCAGTGCCCAGGTCGCGCCTCTGGCCTCGTAAAACACATCATCAATCTCTAACCAGGGCGTTCGCACTTCCACTTCAGCACTGGTGGGCGTGGACTGCACTGCCGCAGACTCTCCCGCTATGTCAGTGTTGATTCGGGCCTGCCCCACACTGGCGCTGAGGCGCTGAGACAAGCTACCCAGCCGCGACTCGACATTGAGCAACCATGACGCCAGGTTATCGGCGCGAGCAAAAAACTGCGCATCCACATTCGCGGGGTCGGAAATTCGCAGCAAATAAGAGTCCACCCGCTCGATTGCCTCGCGATACTCAGACTCGGTGGGTGGAAACAACCAACTATCACTATTGAAGTTAAAATTAGGCTCAGCAATGATCAGGTCAGGGTCTTCAGTGGACTGGGATTGTGAGCGGCTGAAATCTTCCCGAAATGAACGCGACAGATCCCTGACCTGGACCAGGGCGCCAAATTCCCAGTTCGGGATATTGTCCAGATATAGCCCAGGTGGCATAACATCATTGGTGAGGTATCCTCCCGGCTTGTCTAGCAAGGTTTCTGCCACTCTGATCAAGGCCGAGGTAGTGATAGCGCCGGGAACTGTTTCGAGACCTGAGCTGGCAAGCTTCGCCTGTGCGTTTACCCTGACATCGAATTCCGCTGGCTCATTGCTCCAATACATCCCGACCAGCAGGATCAGGATTATCAGGAACCCCATGCCAGTGAGGATTGCGCGGCGCCATCCCGCACTATTCTCACCCGGTGTGACCAATGTCATGAAGCTGGTCCAACCCTGCTTTAACTTATCGAACATAATCAGTTACTCGTTGCAAAGGGCAAATGGTTGATGAACCCAATGTGGAGCCGCATCAGTCCTCGGTTTCTGGCAATCGTAAGCGCACACCACTGCGACTGGCTAACTCGATATTGCCACGCAAGCGATAGCCGGATACCGCCTCACGCATCACTCTGAATATCCAGCGGGCCAGGTCATCACTCGGCGCGGTAATAAGGAAAAATGCTTCGTTCTCTCGAGCCTGCTCTGCAATAGCAGCAATCTCTTGC
Organism: uncultured Pseudomonadales bacterium; assembly: GCA_938091935.1. Taxonomy (GTDB): domain Bacteria; phylum Pseudomonadota; class Gammaproteobacteria; order Pseudomonadales; family Pseudohongiellaceae; genus UBA9145. The sequence continues at coordinate 26,623 of CALKNV010000035.1, read as the reverse complement.
TGGATCGCCTCAGAGCGCTGTGCAAGCTCACCAGCATTTAACTCAAAGAACAGATCGCCGGAATCTTTCTCGGCTTGCAGTAGATCGAAAGCCTCGGCGATGGCAGGATGGGCCGGATTGACATAGCGTGCCCTGCCCAACAGAGTCTCCGCTTCCTCAAACAGCCCCTGACGGCTGGCGTCATGCGCCAATTCGACATAGCGCAGCACGATATCCTCGAGGCCTCCGAGAGCAATTGCATTATCAGGATCGAATGAGAGCACACGCTGAAACCGGTCGTGGGCGTTGTCATTCATCGGCGTCAGCAGGCGATCCGCGTCCAGGGCCTGTAATGCAGCAAACAGCAAATCGGCAATCATGCGTGGGCTGCCGCTAGCGCCCGCGCCACGAATCACCTCGGCCTCGGAAAGAGTCCGGATCTGGACGGCCCGCTCTGTCTCCGCAGCAGTTTCTGGCTCCGGCGTTTCCGTCGCACAAGCGACCAGCAGGAGGCCGAGGCCCACCACGGCGAGCAAGCGCAACGACAGTCTGGGAATACCGCCTGATTTCATGTTGTCGCCGATACTCAGTTAATGAGCTCCGCAAAGGATAGATAGCGAAGTTTATCACCTTCTGCTACCGCAGTATGGGGCGGAATGATGGCAAGACCATCAGCAACACTGAGGGAAGCACCAACTCCCGAACTCTGGTTGTCGTAAGCTTGCAGACTCAAACCGTCTCCTGGATTTCGGCCCAGCGTCACCCGGATGTATTCCTGGCGCTCGCCGCACTGGGCTCGGTCGAAACCAGCAGGCACATCAATCCAATCAGAGAAAGGCCGATCACAGGCCTGCATGGACAATAGAGCCGGGCGCACCAGCAGCACGAAGGTGACAAACGCCGATACCGGATTTCCCGGCAAGCCGAAGAATTGTTTACCGCATACCTTGCCACTGGCAAAGGGCTTACCCGGTTTGATGGCGAGCTTCCACATATCCAGACCACCCAGGGATTCCACCGCGGGTTTGACGTGGTCTTCTTCGCCGACGGACACCCCGCCTGTACTGATGATGACATCTACCTGTTCGGCGGCGGTTTTCAATACGTTTCGGGTGGTATTAAATTCATCATCAACCACACCCATTTCTATGACTTCCGCGCCAAGATTCCTGAGCAATGCCGCGATAGTATAGTTATTGGAATTATAGATTTGGCCTGGCTTTAATTCAGTGCCAGGTGGCACCAATTCATCACCAGTAACCAGCAGAGCTACCCTTAATGCTCTTCTCACCGTCACCTGGGTGGAACCCACGGAGGCCAGCACACCGATATCCTGGGGACGCAAGCGGCGCCCTTCGCCAAACAGCTTCGCGCCAGCAGCAATATCTTCACCCGCAGCGCGCACATTCTCGCCCGGATCCACTGCCTGTAGGATGCTGATAGCGTCATCTTCAGCACGGGTGTTTTCCTGCATAACCACAGCATCCGCGCCCGGCGGCAGCGGTGCCCCGGTGAAGATGCGCGCCGCAGTGCCGGCCTGGAGTGGTTCACCTACCTGGCCAGCAGCAATGCGTTGACTAACCCGCACTAAACTTTGTGCACTCTGACTATCTGCGGCCCTTAGTGCATAGCCATCCATCGCGCTGTTGGCATATGGCGGCACGTTTATCGGCGCAGTCACATCGCTACCAAGGATTCTCCCTAAAGCCTGCTCCAGGGGAACCGTCTCGATTTCCAGCATCTGCGGCAGGGACTGTAGCAGCGGCGGAATTGCTGCTTCGATGGGTGTTAGTGGCTTGCCAGGATGGCTCGGGGACATCTTGTTACTCTTCTTTTCCGCTGAGGGATTTTAAGGTTAGTGACTGACAGTTGCTACCTCAAGCTGCATTGGTCTCAGCGGAGTCACCGTCGTCCTGGGTCTGTTTGACATAGCCACCCCTGTCGCCGTAGAGGAGTTTCACAACATCCTGCAGATGGCCGCGCCAGGATTTTTGTTTGATGCCAAAAGTGTCAAAAATCTTCTTACTGGACATTGTGGAATTGCGAATCTCTGGCGCCCGCGCCTCGCGCCCGATGAAGCGCATGGTGTCCAGCAGCTGGTAGATTTCCTCATCGTAATTAGCCGCATACTTCAGGGTTAATTCCGCAAACTCGGCCTCTTCCTTGGTCTCTAGCCCGCTGTAGTTATAGGTTCCCCATACATTGGCTTCACAATCTACCTGCTGGGCAACTGCGATAATTGCAGCAGCCATGTCCCCGGTGTGGGTCGGACTAAAGCGCCGCTTGGTGACCTGAACTTCACCCCGATTCTTGATCGCAGTTCGAATCCAGGACTTGATAAGTCCGCGCTTCCGCTTACCGAAGAGCCACCCCGGTCGCAGTATGATGTGGGCATTATGCTGCCGCACGGCCTGCTCTCCCGCCAGCGAGGAAAGCCCATATACGCCCCGCGGGTTGGTGTCGTCACTTTCGTTGTAAGCGAGGCGTTTGCCGCCATCAAAGACATAGGGAGTGGACAGGTGCAGCATCGGCACATTCAGATGATTGCAAATTTCGGCGAGGGTTCCAGGCAGCTCCGCATTCACCTTGTGACAGCGATCCACCGCCGATTCCGCGCGCTTCAGTGCGCTGTGGTTACCTGATATGAAGTCGGTAAGATTAATCAGTTGGGTGGGTGCGTAATCCGTCACCATCTTGGCAATAGCCACACCATTATCCGGATCAAAGTGCTTATCCGGGGGCGCCATGAAACGAATCTTGCGGCGCCGCAAAATTTCGGTGAGATCTTTGCCGGTCGGACTATTCGCCCCGGCGATGAACAACCGCATCTGTAGAATACATCCTCAAATCAGTGAGTTAGCTAGTTCGAACTTTCTAACTTCAGGCAAAGCCCGACACAAGTCAAGTGCCCGGGCCCTCGGCACAGGTAATCAGCTGTCGACAGCTGACTCGTTAAATAAAAACAGATTAGGTAACAGGCACCTGGCGCTCGCCCGCCGCTGACGGTGAGCAAGCTGGCTATGAGTCTCTAGAAGGGAATATCGTCGTCGAAGTTATCGAAATTCTGCGGTGCCGCAGGCGCGGCTTGCTGCTGATTGGACTGTGGGGCCGGCGCTGACGCCTGCTGTCCACCAAAATCCTGCGAAGCGCCACCACGAGAATCCAGCATCTGCATTTCATTAGCCACAATCTCAGTGGTGTAGCGCTTCACGCCGTCCTGTTCCCAGGAACGTGTCTGCAGTCGACCTTCAATATAGAGCTTGGTGCCTTTCTTGACATACTGCTCCACAATTTCCGCCAGCCGATTGAAAAATACCACCCGGTGCCACTCAGTTTTTTCCTGCTGGTCGCCGGTATTCTTGTCCTTCCAGGTCTCGCTGGTTGCCAGAGAGACATTAGCCACAGCATTGCCATTTGGCATATACCTGACCTCAGGATCATTACCCAGATTACCGACGAGAATTACTTTATTTACACCGCGACTTGCCACACTTTTCTCCCTAGCTGACTTTTATTTCGGAAACCCCGCAAGTCTATACCATCAATCTGATTAAGTGGAATTTTCCGCTGAAATCTCTTTGCTTCTAATGGTGAACGATACGAACTCGGGAAATTTCCGTTTGATAAGTCGATCTCTCTTCAAATGTGATGGCTACGCGCTGTGCCGGCGATATTCCGGACCCGCCGTAAACCCCTCCCTGGGGGCTCACGGCGGGTCCAGCAGGAAAACTTCGATTCGCTCGCTTTATCCACAGATTAAAAACCATCTCGACTTTACTCTCGTAAACAAAGGATCCGATAATGGTTCGTTTGGCTCAGCGCGTGAGATTTTCATGGATAAGATCGTAGTAAGGGGTGCCCGCACCCACAATCTGAAGAATATCAATCTCACGATTCCCCGCGACAAGCTGGTCGTGATTACCGGTTTATCTGGTTCCGGTAAATCCTCCCTGGCTTTCGATACCCTCTATGCCGAAGGTCAGCGCCGCTACGTCGAGTCGCTCTCAACCTATGCACGACAGTTCCTGTCGATGATGGAGAAGCCGGACATCGACCATATCGAAGGCCTATCGCCTGCGATCTCAATCGAGCAAAAGTCTACCTCCCACAATCCTCGCTCCACTGTTGGCACCATTACCGAGATATACGACTACCTGAGGCTGCTGTTTGCCCGGGTGGGTGAACCACACTGTCCGGAGCACAACACCAAGTTGGAAGCCCAGACTGTCAGCCAGATGGTCGACCAGGTGATGGCCCTGCCAGAGGACACCCGGGTAATGGTATTGGCGCCTATTGTGCGTGAGCGCAAGGGTGAGCACCTTCACGTATTCAATGAATTGCGAACCAGCGGCTTCATTCGGGCACGGGTGGACGGCCTGGTGTGCGAGATCGACTACCCGCCTGAGTTGGAAAAAAACAAGAAACACTCCATCGATGTCGTCGTGGACCGCATCAAGATAAAGCCTGGGCTGGAGCAGCGCCTGGCGGAGAGCTTTGAGACTGCGATCCAACTCGCCGATGGACTCGCCATGGTGGCATACATGGATAAAGATGGTGAGGAAGACATGGTGTTCTCTTCACTGTTTGCGTGCCCCAAGTGCGGCCACAGTATCTCTGAATTGGAGCCAAGGCTGTTCTCATTTAACAACCCGGCTGGCGCCTGCTCAACTTGCGACGGCCTGGGCCTGAAGCAATTCTTTGATGAACAGCGCGTGATCACCGATGAGACCCTGGCGTTGCCTGAAGGCGCGATCCGCGGATGGGACCGGCGCAATATTTTCTACTTCCAGATGCTCACCTCGGTAGCTGACCATTATGGCTTTGCCATTGAAACACCATTTAACAAGCTGCCGAAAAAATACCAGGGGGTCATACTTCACGGTAGCGGCAAAGAAGTCATCGAGTTCCGTTATGTCAATGACCGCGGCAATACCTATACCCGCAGCTGGCCCTTTGAAGGGATTCTACCCAACATGGAGCGGCGTTTTCGCGAGACAGAATCCTCTATGGTGCGCGAGGATCTGGCCAAGTACATGAGCTCACAATCCTGCCCTGATTGTGAGGGCACACGCCTGCGAAAAGATGCGCGCTTTGTTCTTATCAAGGGCGCCAACCTGCCCAGCATCACCGAAATGACGGTTTCCAATGCGTCGGAATACTTTGCTCAACTCAAATTGAAGGGCAAACAGGCCAAGATCGCTGAGAAGGTATTGAAGGAGCTGCAGGATCGCCTGAAATTCCTGGTGGACGTGGGACTAAACTACCTGACCCTGAGTCGGAGTGCCGACACACTCTCAGGAGGTGAGGCCCAGCGCATTCGCCTGGCCAGCCAGATCGGCGCCGGACTGGTGGGCGTTATGTACATCCTTGATGAACCTTCCATCGGACTGCATCAACGTGACAACACGCGTCTCTTGAACACCCTGTTTCACCTGCGGGACCTGGGCAACACGGTGATCGTGGTGGAACATGACGAGGAAGCCATTACCAGCGCAGATCACATCATAGACATCGGCCCAGGTGCTGGCGTGCACGGCGGCAATATCGTGGCAGAAGGGTCGCTCGACAAAATCAAAAAGTCACGTAACTCCCTCACCGGCAAATACCTGTCGGGCAAGGAGAGTATTGCTGTTCCCAAGGAGCGCCACCCACGTGCTGAAGATCGACTGCTCGAGCTGCATGGTGCCAACGGTAATAACCTGCAGAATGTTAACGTGAGCATTCCTATTGGGCTTTTCACTTGCGTAACCGGTGTGTCCGGTTCTGGCAAGTCGACCCTGATAAACAACACTCTGTACCCAATCACCGCCACCAAACTGAATAAGGCGACGACGCTTAACCCGGCACCCTATGAAGATCTCGATGGACTGCAGCATTTGGACAAGGTGGTAGATATTGACCAGAGCCCCATCGGCCGCACGCCACGCTCCAACCCCGCCACTTACACCGGCATTTTCACGCCAGTGCGCGAACTCTTTGCCGGCACCCAGGAAGCCCGCACTCGTGGCTACAAACCAGGGCGCTTTTCCTTCAACGTGAAGGGCGGTCGGTGCGAAGCCTGTCAAGGTGACGGCGTAGTTAAAGTGGAGATGCACTTTCTGCCCGATGTCTATGTGGCCTGCGATGTCTGCCGCGGCAAACGTTACAACCGGGAAACTTTGGAAGTCACCTACAAGGGCAAGAACATCAACGAAGTGCTGGAGATGACGATTGAGGACGCTCGCGAGTTTTTCGATGCAGTGCCAGCTATCGCTCGCAAACTCCAAACCCTGGTGGAAGTGGGGCTGTCGTATATCTGTCTGGGCCAGTCCGCCACCACGCTGTCAGGCGGCGAGGCGCAGCGGGTGAAACTGTCGCGGGAGCTCTCCAAACGCGACACCGGCAAAACGCTGTATATCCTTGACGAACCCACCACCGGTCTCCACTTTGCAGACATCAAGCAGCTGCTTGCCGTGCTGCATCACCTGCGCGACCAGGGCAACACCATCGTCGTTATCGAGCATAATCTGGACGTCATCAAGACGGCGGATTGGGTTGTGGATCTCGGCCCTGAAGGCGGCAGCGGTGGCGGCCAGATTATCGCAGAAGGCACGCCAGAACAGATTGCGAAGACACGAGGCTCCCACACCGGAAAATTCCTGAAGAAGTTGCTGGTTAGCTAGGCGTTAGCCTTTTCACAATCACAAGCGGGTTGCCACCGATGATCGCCTCTCTGATCAATTATTCGGCAGCTCGAGACTCTCAAGGAGCAAGCCTGAGGGGTTGTCTCATACTATTTTTCTTCATAACAAAAAAACGCTTGGGGTGCTGCTGCCGGTGTGACAAAATTATTACAACGGTTGCGCAGATGGGGTCTGCTCAGGGAATTAACACAAGGTCCGAAAGCCAGATTTTGCCTCAGCTTCTCGGTCGGATATTTCCGAAAAAACTCTGCTGCTGTAATAAAAATGCAATCACAAGTCCGATAAGATATCGGCCTGAAAAAACCAGCCGTAGCGGGCGCAGGGAAGCGTTTCAAAGCAATCGAGAGCCGCGGTTCTAACAGACACTACACTCATACTTATATACTTCTATCAGGAGGAGCACATGCGCTATCCACATGGTGCAAAGAAACTGCTGTGTGCCTCTGTTCTGGCAGCCATCGGATTTACCGGTGAGTTGGCAGCACAGGACACCTCATCCGGAATCCGCGGGCGTCTCGTAGACGCTGCCGGCAACCCCCTGGCGAATGCCACGGTTGTTGTTCAGGACTCCAGAACCGGCGCTACCCGTACGCTGGAATCCAACAACACCGGTACTTTCTATGCCACTAACCTGCCGGTTGGCGGTCCCTATGTCGTTACCATCAACAACTCGAAGACGGTCACGATCAACTCAATACAATTGGGTGATATCTACAATCTCACGGTTGACATGGGTGCGCCCAGCGAGATCGAAGAGATCATCGTATTCGGGGAAGCCAATACCCTGGTAGATATTGCAGCCGGTCCATCAGCCACTTTCGGCACCTTTGACCTGGAGACAGCGGTTGCCTACAACCGTGACATCCGCGATGTGTATTCTCTTGACCCGCGCTTCAACCTCGACGGTGATGCCCGCGACTCCCAGACCAACTGTATCGGAAAGCATCCACGCTTTAATTCAGTAATGCTGGATGGTGTGGCCCAGAACGACCGCTTCGGTCTCAACAGCAACGGTTACGCCACCGCAACTGGGATGCCATTTCCGTACGCGGCGGTCGCGCAGGTTTCTGCTGAGCTGGCGCCCTTCGATGTGACCTACGGCGGCTTCAGTGCTTGTAACATCAACGCGGTAACCCGTTCCGGTACCAACGAGTGGTCAGGAAACGTCTTCTATGAGTTCACCAATGACAGCCTGCGCGGCGATTCAATCGAGCGTCGTGACGGTTCTCAACAGATGTTTTCAACTCCGGACTATGAAGAAGAGTACAAGGGTTTCAGCATCGGCGGCCCCATCATCAAGGACAAGTTGTTCTTCTTTACCGCGTATGAAGAGTCCGAGCAGCCCGAGTTCATCGGACAGGGTGTCGCCGGTTCTGGTAGCGGCGTGGAGCGCGACTGGTTGGATCTGGATACGTTCAACCTGATCGACAACGCAGCTCGCAATCTCTATAACATCGATACCGGTGGCGCACCAACCGACGGCCAGCAGACTGCTGAAAGCTGGATGGGCCGCCTGGACTGGAACATCAGCGAGCGCCACACGGCTTCACTTATCTACAACCAGTACGAAGGCATCGAAGACCGTGCTTCAGACGGTGACCAGAATGAATTTGAATTTGCCAACCACTTCTATAAGAAGGGCGCGGATCTCGAGACCCTGACCGTCAAGTTGAAGTCGCAATGGACTGATGCTTTCTCCACCGACATTTTCTACAACACCAACGAGATGGTTGATTCCCAGGTGACTGTGGGCCCTAAAGATGTGGGCGATCACCAGATCAGCGTCAATGGTCGCAACAACGTGGTCTACCTTGGTGCCGATGACTCTCGCCAGGCCAATGCCCTGAACTGGGAATCTACTTACGTGCGTTTGCTCGGCGAGTACCTGGTTGGCGATCACATCGTAACTTTCGGCTACGAGCGTGATGAACTGGACGTATTCAACCAGTTCGTGCAGCACTCCAATGGCGGCGAATGGGACTACTTCGATGATTCATTGGGTAACCCTGCGGCCTGTTCGGCACTCGATGCCCAGGGCCGCTTCGATGATCCGACTTGTAGCCTGTCCGGTATTGACCGCTTTCTTCTGGGCCGCCCAAGCCGCGTCTACTACGGTAGCGGTGGTGGCACCAATGACCCAGCCGATGCTGCAGCAAAGTTCCGCAACAACGTGGACATGTTCTATCTGCAAGACGAGTGGTTCATTCCAGATTACAACCTGACACTGGTAGGCGGCCTACGCTATGAGCGCATGAGCATGGATGACCGCCCGCAGTTCAACCAGGCGTTTACCACCCTGACGGGCGTGCGCAATGATGCCAATCTCGATGGCGTTGATCTGTGGATGCCCCGCCTTGGTTTTACCTGGGAAGCCAACTACAACCTGACTGTTCGTGGTGGTGTCGGCCTCTATTCAGGTGGTAACCCCAACGTTTGGGTAACCAACGCCTGGAGTAACGACGGCATCTCTAACGTACAGCTGCAGTATCGCAACTTCAGCGGTGCGCAGTCTGTGTTTACAGACGTAGCTCTAAGCGGCGCTGGGCGTCCAGGTTACGACGTACCTCAGTCTCTGGTTGACCAGGTTGCTGCAACCTCCGCAGCCAATGCGGCCAACGAAGGTCTGGTGATCATCGATCCCAGCTACGAGCAGCCTTCCGAATGGAAGTACTCGCTGGGTGCAACCTACGCTTTCAATAGCGGCCTGACTGTTGATGCCGACTTGATTTACTCGCGCCAGGACAATCCTGCGTATTATGAGGATTTGGCTCAGGACCAAGTTGGAACCACTGCGGCTGGTGCACCTATTTTTGATTTCGTGCGCGGCGAAGACAACTTCATGTTGACCAATGCCCAGACCGAAGGTGAAGGTGTGGCTTTCTCACTGGTTGCTAGACACAGCTACGATTGGGGACTGGATTGGAACTTCGGTTATGCCTACACAGACCAAACCGATGTCAGCCCAATGACGTCTTCAGTAGCAGGCTCCAATTTCAGCAACCTGGCACTGACCACGCTGATAGACCCGATGGCCGCGACGTCTAACTACGTGTCACCACATCGTTTCACCGGCCGTATTAGCTACGGACATGAGTTCATCCCAGGCAACGAAACCCGCTTCACGATGTTTATGTATCGTAAGCAAGGTCAGCCTGCGAGCCACGTCATGAGCTCAGGCGATCTGGAAGGCGATGGTTTCTTCGGCCGTCACCAGCTCTATGTGCCAGGTCTGAACGACCCCAATGTCGTAATCGCTCCTGGCTTCGACGTCGATGGCTGGGCACGCTTTGTTCAGGACAACGGCTACGAGCAGTTTGCTGGTGGTTTCGTTCCACGTAACCAGAACTTCTCCGACTGGTCCACACGGGTCGACTTCCGTATCGACCAGGAGCTGCCATTGTTCTTTGGCACCCAGGCTCGCGCCTACCTGAAGATCTACAATGTGCTGAACATGCTGAACGACAGCTGGGGACGTCAGTCCGATGGCTTTTTCTTCAACCAGCAGGTTGTTACCGCGTCTCTGGACAGCCAGAACCGCTACGTGTTTGAGGACTTCCGCAACCGTAGCCTGACTGATCTGCGTGAAAACGCGACTCTGTACGAGATCCGCATGGGCATTCAGTTCGAATTCTAATTCGACTGAAAGCTGGAAACTAAAAGGCCCGGTTATGTTTTGATAGCCGGGCCTTTTTTATTTCACTCTGTTTAATGGACAACTTTCGCTGGAATTGAGTGGCGGCGCGCTGTAGCAAAGACATTCTGGACACGCCGTAAACCCATCCATGGGGGGCTCGGGTGCGGCATCCCTGCCGCACACGGTCCTGAATGTCTTTGCTAAAGCACTCGCTTTAATTATCCCGCGAGACCCCTCAAATAGAACTCCAGCAACTAGCACAAATAGTTGCTGCCTTAACATCAGACCTCTGCAAATTAAGTACTGACTCAAAGAAGACTAAACGCCATTTTCACAAGTGTGGAGCATCCAAAGAGCAGGTTACGAGCAAAATTTTGGTTAGGACCGCTATCAGTCGCATAGTTGATGGGGGGCGGGATAAGCAGGCTCACAATACTGATTGGGATTGAGCGCCCAAAATCACACTCAACAATTGCTCATCTAAATTCAGCAGTGAAGTTGCAGCGTGCGAAGCTGTGTCGCGCCGCAGGACCGTTTGCGGCATGGATGCCGCAACCGAGCCCCCAGGGATGGGTTCACGGCGTGTCCAGCTGTGCGACATTGCTTAGCACGCCATCTACGCAATTACTTCGCCTTGAAGACTGGATATTCTGCTGTGTCTGAATTTTGTAACTGCCCCTCTAAATACTCATCAAACAAATTCCAATAAGCCAGACCATCATCTGACTCTGGCTCCAACAAGTAAAAGATCAAGTTCGCCAGCCGGTCATTCATCGAGACCACATAGTCACCGCGAGAAAATGTCTTTGTGGTTTCAATTAACTCACCACGAAGCAGACTATTGGTATGACCGTTTTGCACGTAGCTTTGTTTGCCTATTTCATTGATAACAAACTGTTCACCACTGAAGGTCGCGTCTGCTTCGAGAACTTCTACCCAGATGCCGTGGCCTTCGAGTTTCTCCGCAAGACCTGCGAGCGCGGCACTGAAAATATAGGCACTTGGCACCGTCGCCGTCTTCGTTGCTTCGAAAGCATTGTAGTTAGCGACACCCTCGATGGTGAGAAGTTCAGAGCTGCGCACGAAGTCAGTTGAGCCATCAGCCTTCTGGTAAGGGATATAGCTATAGGTAAGCAAGTCCAGCGGTTCATCGAGCGGCACCATGGAGAACTGCACGCCCTTTTCCTGCCCTATACTTGACTCGGCCACGCGGGCGTCGGCTTCGGCGTTGATGCGCTGTATTTCCGCGCCATGTTGGTGGGTGTATTCGAGAATCTCTTCAATGAAGGCGTTGGCGGCGTGCACGCGCTTGTAGAAGCGGTCATGGGAAAAAGTTTCGCTGAGAATCGCCATGCGATTTCGCAGTGCCATATGGTTGGTGATATAGCGTGGTGCGTGATGGTAAGTACGTAGCTCGGTTGGCGGCCAATCCCGATAGTTGTAACCGCCATACCAGTCGAAATCCAGATTGAACTTTTGCTTAACCGATTGCTTGATCGCGGGGAGCATGACGTCACTGGTGTAATCTGAAGTACTCGCATCGCCAGCAGTATGGTAGGAGGGAGCGTAGGTGAGAGCATTACCATGCCAGGTGCCATTTGTTGTGTGTAGATCAACAAGCAAGTCCGGGTCCCAGCGCTGGATCACATTGCTGTAAAGCGCCCGGGTTTCATCTGCCTCCATGATCATGCCATCGCGATTTAAGTCATAACCATGGGCCGTGCGTATTCCCGCCATGACCGGGCTCAACTCTTGATTGGGCCTGGAGTTCTCCGCCATGGCGTCATTGCCGTCGGCATTGTAGATCGGCACAAAAACCAGTATTTGATTGTCCAGCAAATGCTGCTTGTCACCAAAGAGAATGTCACGCATGGCAATCAGCGACGCTTCCTTACCCTCCACTTCCCCGCCGTGGATATTGCCCTGGATGTAGATGACGGGTTTGCCGGACGCTGCTGCTGCTTCGGGACTGCTCACCAAAGGATTCGCCAGCACCACGATAGGCACATCGCGACCCTCCCGGGTGAGCAGCAGTCTTTCCCTGTGCATGAATTCGGACTCCCGGTCCAGGGCATCGATCACGTCTACTACTTCCTGGAAGCTTGAAGTACGCTCATAGTTCGTGCGCTCGGCAATGGTGATCATGGCTTCGGTGAAGGTCTGCGCCTGCAGGACTGCCGAGCAGCACAGGCTCGTTGCGGCGCATAGCACCGTGATGACTTTGTTTGAGTTGTTTGTCTGGATCACTGAAATTCTGCACTCCGCTGCATGACTGATAGCACTAGCAGCGGATTCTGAGTGCAAAGCGACTAATAAATCCAGTCAATTTCCTGTGTTTCCTGACAGGGTCTGGTAGGCTCAATCCCCGCGCCAAGTGGGGGCTTTTTGTGACAGTATGTGATTTTTTACTCGCAACAGCGGTAAAGCCCAGGTTTTTCGGGCTCTGCAGAGGTTCCGCGCGCTGCGGTCATATTGCTTTTAAGGAGGAAAAAGTCTAGCCTCAGGGGAAGCTATATGCGCAGTAAATCTTATAAAAACAAGCATACAACAGCCCTGCTAACTGTATGTATTTACTCAACTTAAAAACGGAGCTAAGCCAGTGAATTCCAAACTCACACGCAGACGTTTTATCAAGGGGGTAATTTTCTCCGGTGCTGCCGCTACAACCGGTGCCGGAGTCTACCTCGCCAATGCCCAATCGGGGGCTGGAGCCGCCGAACGCTTGATAGCGCTGAACATCAACGGCCGCAGTCGACCGGTGGATGTCATGCCCTCGGAAACACTTGCCTACACCTTGCGCTACAAACTGGATCTCACCGGAACCAAGATTGGTTGCAACCGTGGTGAATGTGGCGCCTGCACAGTGTTAATCGACGGTGTTCCCAACTATGCCTGCTCGGTTCTGACCCATAACGTCAAGGACAAGGCAGTTGTTTCCATCGAAGGCATCAAGTCTGCAGATGGCACTCTGCATGCAGTACAGCAAGCATTCATTGATGAGAATTCGCCGCAGTGCGGATTCTGCACGCCAGGTCAGGTGATGTCAGCAGTCGCCCTGCTGAACAGCAACCCACGACCTACCCGTGAAGAAGTTCGCGCCGGTTTGTCAGGAAATCTGTGCCGCTGCGGTGCCTATGAACACTATATTAATGGCGTGTTACGCGCCTCGGGGCAAATAGCATGAGTACACATATAGGAAAAGATTTTATGCCTCCCTGTGTGCCGGGCAAGGTCACGGGTGAAATCAAATACGCGGAAGACTACAAGGCCGAGGGCATGGTATTTGCCCGGTTGCTCACCAGCCCAATGCCATCAGGTCGGGTTGTTAACATCGATGCATCAGAAGCATTGCGCATGGACGGCGTGGTTGGCATTTTCACTGCCGACGACCTGCCCCCAGTCGCGCCACCCGCCAACCCGGCGCTGGCTTCCGATTACATCACGTACGTGGGTCAACCGATCCTCGCAGTGGCCGCAACTTCAGAAGAAATTGCCGAAACTGCACTGGATCGCATCCGCGTTGATTTGGAACGTCGCGAATTCGTGGTAGATCCACTGGAAAGCCTATCTCCGAACGGTCCTAACGCCTACCCTGATGGTAATGCACTGGTTCGTACTGAGGAAGAAGGTCCTGAAGGCACACCCATCAGGGGCGCGCAGATTAAGAGTATCAAATGGCCACAGAGCGCTATCGATGCCTTTCGTGCGGGTCGCGAACCTGAGGGCGCGGAGTTCACCAACGAGTGGGCTTTCGGTGATATTGAGGCAGGCTTCGCTGAAGCTGCTCACATCATCGAAGAACCATTCGTCACCATGGGCTATCCGCACCACTCCTTAGAAGCCCGCACCTGTATGGCCTATTGGGAAAATGGCAAATGCTATTTCCATGGTTCATCCCAGAGCCAGAGCGCCAACAATGCTGGACTTGCGCGGATGCTGAACATCTCACTGGAAGACCTGGTATTCATTAACGAAGCCACCGGTGGCGGCTTTGGTTCGAAGATTGGTCCTTACCCTTACATGTCCATTACCGGCAACTTTTCCCGCGTCCTTAACCGACCCGTGCAGTTGCGTATTACCCGCGAACAAGAGTTCTATATCGGCTCCGCTCGCTCCGGCATGCAGGGCTGGATCAAAACTGGCGTGAAGGAAAACGGCAAGGTTTCCGCTGTCGACCTGATCATCGTCAATGATGGCGGCATGACTGGCGGCGGCAGCGGCAACTCCTCTGCCCAGCATGTCACTGTGGCCTATCAGCCAGATAATATGCGTTTCCGTCATATCTCTGTTTACACCAATACCACGCCACGCGGCGCCCAACGTGGACCCGGCCAAAATGAAATGGCCGCAGTCCTGGCACCCATGACTGACAAGCTCGCTGATGCCGTTGGCATGGACAGGGTCGCATTTCGCAAGGTCAATGTGCTGGACAGCGATGGCTTTCAGGGTGGCGGTCAGGGACCTGTCACCAGCGCCTTCGTACGTGAAGCATTAGACCAGGGTGCACGCGCCTTTAACTGGTCAGAACGCGTCAGCCAGCCCAAAGATCTGGGTGGCAGCAAGCGTCGCGGTGTCGGCGTAGGTCTGGGCTACCATGGTGCTGGTGGTCGTGGCTACGACGGCCTGCTGCGTATTGGTACTGACGGCAAACTCTACATCCACAGCGGCGTCGGTAATCTCGGCACCTATTCCTACGCAGGAACCTGTCGCGCGGCAGCTGAAGCACTGCAGATTCCCTGGGAGCGTTGTGAGATTGTGAGGGGCCGCTCCGACCGCTACCTGCCGCACAGCTCTGGACAGGGTGGTTCCAATACCATTTTCACCCATACCCGTACCAACTGGGTTGCGGCCCAGGATGCCATTCAGAAGATGAAAGAAATCGCTGCGAATGATTTTGGCGGTTCTGCGGACGACTATGAGATAGGTAATGAGCGGGTTTTCCATTCCGAAGATCCCAGCAAAAGCATGTCTTACGGCGAAACCGCACAGCGTGCCATGGAACTGGGTGGCAAGTTTAGCGGTGAGGAGTATCCGGATGACATCAACCCACTGACTCAGATCGCGGTGCAAGGCATGGCGGGTTCAGGTCTGGTGGGTGTTGCCAAGGACAATATCCCAGGCGTGGGCCAACCACCGGGAAACGTTATTGGCTTCATGGAAATCGAACTGGATGTTGATACCGGTAAGTACGAAATTATCGACTACACGTCAGTTGCAGATTGCGGCACGGTAGTCCACCCCAAGAACTTCGAAAACGCCATGCGTGGCGGCGCAGTCTGGGGAGTAGGTCTATCGGGTCTGGAGAAACATGTCTACGATCCACAGAATGGCCTACCGGCAAACACGGGTCTGTATCAGTGTAAGCCACCAACCAATATGGACGTTCCGGTTGAAACCATTGCCCAGGGTGTGAACATTCCTGATCCGCAAAACCCGACGGGTGGGCGCGGTATCGGTGAACCGACCCAAGGTGCAGCAGCTGCCGCACTATCCAGTGCGTTGCGAGATGCGCTGGGTGGACATCTGTTCAACACTGCACCGGTGACGACCGACATGATCATCGATCACCTGGCCGGCAATAGCTATAGCTCTGGTGCCGGTTCTTTAAAGACTAATACTTTCTGAGGTGAACTATGCCATCACATGACGTAATGCCAAATATGGAACTGTACCAACCGGTACAGGTTGAAGATGCGCTTGCGATTGCTGACCGCCTCGCCGAGAGAGGTTGGTTAGTTGGCGGAGGTCAGGACACTTACGGCTGGTTGAAAGACCGCGCCAAGTCCGCCGACGCCCTTATCGATTTGAGTGCTATTGAGTCACTGCGTGGAATTCGCGAGACCGCTGACGGAATTGAAATCGGCGCTTTGACTACCTTAACTGAAGTCGCTTCCAGCGACCTGGTTCGCGGCAGTTTTTCACTGCTCGCGGATGCGGCCGGCAAGGTGGCCAGTCCGCAGATCCGCAACATTGGAACCCTGGGCGGTAATGTTAGTCAGGATGTACGCTGCTGGTACTATCGCCGCGGCCTGTCCTGCTATCGTGCCGGCGGTAACCTGTGTTATGCGGATACGCCACAAGGAATGAACCGAGAACACGCGCTGTTCGACCAGAGTCGCTGTGTTGCAGCCGGTGCGTCCGATACTGCTCCAGCCCTGGTGGCGCTGGACGCCTCTATGGTGATTCAGAATATGAGCGGTGAGCGCGTGGTCTCGGCACAGGACTTCTTTGTCGGACCAGCCAACGACATTGAGAACACCACTATCCTGCGTCCCGGTGACATCCTGACTGCTGTCAGGATTCCTTCCACCTGGGCCAATGCCGACTTCTACTGGGAGAAGGTTGCGGATCGCAACGTGTGGGATTTCTCACTGGTAAACGTGGCTGCTGCATTCAAGGTCAGCGGCGGTGAGATTCAGGACTCTCGCATTGTGGTTGGTGCCGTTCAGACTACACCACGCCGCTTAACTGACGTGGAGAACGCGATTCGCGGCAGCTCCAGGTCGGCTGAGACCGCTGAATCGGTCAAAGAAATGGCCACCGCGGGTGCTCGCACCCTGGCGCATAATGGTTTCAAAGTACCATTAATGCAAAATCTGGTGAAGCGCGCGATTAGTGCGTAGTCACCGCGGTTATTTACCCCAGGACGCGCATATAGCCAGCTTCGGTTCCTGAGGCAAAAAACCAGCAAATTAAAAAGGGGCATATCGTTCGCGATGTGCCCCTTTTGTTTGCGTGTTGGTTTTGAATTGAATATTGACTTTGCGCTTGTTGCCAGCCACGTCAGATAGAGCTGCATCAGCGAGTAATGCTACCGAAACTAAATACCATGCCTTGCAAGCAAGGCTATGAGCCGCATTGGACGACTTACGGTTGATCCTTCTATTGGACAAATGCCTTGCATAGGCAAATGTCCAGGCTCTTCAGAAACTTACAAATTGCTCGTAAGAACCATTATAAAACCACTGGCATGACGAGCCAGCAAGAGAGTGCAACGCCGATCGGTGCTAGCGTAAGCCAAAATAGACTGCGTACCCGTACCATAATAAACCCTCCTGAGAGTCTCTTTATCTATAGCTTTTTCGGGCTATTTCGCGGCTTTGCGAGCCTGCCTCAAGCTATTTACAGTATGGGTAGTCTAACAGCAAGCGCCCAGCAGCAGGCTCACTGCGACACAGGGTCAAGGGTTTCGCGCTATGGAATCTGGTAGATCGCGTTTCCTACAAAGTAGGCCACGGTCATGATGGTAATGTAGAGACCGAAAATCTTTAGTACCACAGGTACCAGGTCTTCTCGTTCGGCGGCATTTTCTGAAATAACGTGCTCAGCCATGGTGCTTCCTCTCTCTTTGTCTGGATTGAACAAGAGGAAGCATACGTGGGCCAAATCCGCACATTTTGATTCAGGTCATGAAAAATATTGATCCGGAGACGAGGTTAATCGCAAGCGCTGCACGGCGCCGAGCAAAACTTCCCGCAAATCCGATTGGTGGAAAGGCTTGGTAAGAAATCCATTAACGGATGCAGAAATAATGTAAATATTGTCGCGTTCGCCACCTGTGAAGGTATTGGAGACGATCAGGATAATCACCAGCGGCATAACACAGAACACCGTGGTAGAGAGTGTGCGGCGCTCGCGCAAACTGATCAGACTGGCGGTATCAGGGTCAAGCCCGCCGTTCCACAGAAATTTCAGGTGATTAATCATAAGGAGGAACAACAGTATCCGCGGGTTAAGGAAGGGCCGCGAGTCAGCAATAATGCGTCTGTGTTAGGTTCTGGTACAGCATGGGCCAAGGTCGCTTATCGAAGCATATTCAGCCCAATAACTCAGTCCGATTTCCTGCCTCGAATCAGATTCAATTTACTAGGGAAAACTGCTGCAAATGCGCGCTGGCAATAGCATGAACCGCCTGGAACCAACCTTTGTCATTGTTAAGATTTGGCACCAACTGGAACGCTTCGCCACCGGCCTCATCAAACTGTTCTCGGTATTCGATACCAATTTCAAACAGAGTCTCCAGGCAATCAGAGATGAAGCTTGGGGTGACCACAGCGATGCGTTTCTTGCCCTTTCCTACTAGTTCTTCAATGTGGTCATCGAGGTAGGGTTGAATCCAGGGCAGCGGGCCAAAGCGTGATTGAAAAGCAACTGAATATTTTTCAGAGTCCCATCCCAGCTCCCGAGTGATGCCCGCTGTGGTCTGCATGCACTGCATGCGGTAGCAAAGCTTGTTGCTGTCAGTCACGGCGTCACAACAGCCACCGAACTGGCAGACATTGGCAGCATCTGCCTTCTTGATCGTCTTCTCAGGCACGCCGTGGTAGCTAAAAATGACGTGGTCGAGGGCATCATAGTCGACGTGCTTTTTGAGCAGCGAGGCCCAGGCCTTGATGAAAGCCGTTTCCTGAAACAGGTCGTCTACAAAATGCAGCCGCGGCGGCGTCTTCCAGCGTTTCACCGCCTTTTCTACTGAGTTAAAGACTGACGCGGTCGTTGCCGTGGAGTACTGTGGAAACATGGGCAGCAGGAGAATCTCCGTCGCCCCGGCTGCCTCGAGTTCCGCCATGGCATCCCAGACGAATGGCTTGCTGTATGCCATGCCGGTTCGCACCAGCACGTCGCGGCCCTGCGCATCAAAGGCCTGCTGTACGCTGGCTTCCATCTCATCCGCATAGACTTTCAGCGGCGAGCCCTTATCCATCCAGATCTCGGCGTAGTCCTTGGCAATGCGAGGAGCACGAAATGGCAGAATAATCATGTTGCGCAGCAACCAGCGACCTACCGGATTGAAATCAAACACGTAAGGGTCAGCGAAGAAATACCGGTAAAAGTCGCGCAAGCCCTTTGCCGTAGGTTCAGCTGGCGTTCCCAAATTCATCAATAGCACTGCTTGCGTCATATCATTTTCAACTCTTCGATTTACTGGATTTGCGGCGGCGGGTGCTGCCACCAGTCGGCACTAAATATCAAGGAATCCATCCACTCCGGGCTTGCGCTGTAAATACGCCAATAAACTGTAAGTGGATTGGGTTTACAGGCTTGGTGACCTCGCCGAATACTTGCCACATTGAACTCTCTATCCGCCACACAATGATAACGCTTATACTGCTTCACCAGCAGTCCTCGATGCGTTTTTAGTTTACCGGAAACCGCTATGTCACATACCCAACCCCAGAATCACAGCATTGAGTTGTTCCGAGAAGACGCCTATCTCCGGTCTTGTCAGGCTCGCGTGCTTGAGGTTGTCTCTGGAGATAACGTTGGCCTGGTCCTTGATCAGACTGTGTTCTATGCAGAAGGTGGCGGTCAACCTGGAGACAGCGGCAGCCTAATCCTGACGGACGGCAGCGAAATCGTAGTCACCAACACAATCAAGCATCCTGATGGCGCCGGCATTCTTCACGTACTTGCCACCGATGCCCCGATACCGGAGCTTGGCAGCCAGGTCACCTGTCAGATTGACTGGGAGCGCAGGCATAAGCACATGCGCTTCCACAGCTGCCTGCATCTGCTGTGTTCGCTGGTAGATGGTGGTGTCACGGGTGGTTCTATCGGGACTGACAAAGCACGCCTCGATTTCGATTTACAGGATACTACTCTGGACAAAGAGCACCTGACTCGGGAACTAAATCGTCTGGTAACCGAAGCGCATCCACTGCAGGCGCGCTGGATCACCGAGGCCGAAATGCAGTCCCAACCCGACCTGGTCCGTACCATGTCAGTCAAACCACCGAGCGGTGAGGGTCGTGTTCGCCTCATGGAGGTTGCCGATGTGGATCTGCAGGCCTGCGGCGGCACCCATGTCGCAAACACCTCTGAGATCGGCACCGTGAAGGTCGGCAAGATTGAAAATAAGGGCAAGCGCAATCGCCGGGTCAATATTCTGTTTGATGAACAGACCTGATAATTCGATCAGCTAGCCCGGACGATAGCAGTGGCCGGAAATTCCTTGCAGCGACTGTTGCCTGCGTTTCTGTTGCTCGGCGCCATCAAGAAATTCATTGCGGGCCAAGCTGCCAAGCATATCCGATTCTATTGGACTCAGGTCGCCATGGGGTTGCGCTTGTCCTGATCGAACAACTGCTGCAACTCCAGAAGACCTTGCCTGGCTATATCCAGCAACTCATCCATGTCATCCATATGCGAGACAGAGCGCTGCAGCAGAGATTCATCGTGCTTGCGAAACATTTCCACCATCTCCAGGGCCTGGCCTTCGGTGAAGCCGAGAATTTCGAGTGTGTCCGTCGCCGCCTCCAGGCTGCTGGCGAAGGTTTCTCTGATCACACTGTCAACCCCCCGCGTGTGCAGCTGGTAGGCATGAAATCGATCTAATGCGCGCACTACGAGCTGGATTCGGGGATTCGGGGATTCTGCTCCCGCGCCAGGTCAACAATGGCCAGCGATTCTTCAATGCTATCCACAGCCACAACCAGAATCCGCGCGTGTTTGATCCCCGCCGATTTCAACAAATCCAAACGGGTGAGATCGCCATAAAACAGGCGATTACCAAACTGCTTGACGAATTCGACATGCCTCGGATTTTTGTCCATTGCCGTGAACGGAATATAGCGGGCGGTTAGCAGACGCCCGATGACCTGACCAAAACGCCCGAAGCCGGCAATTAGTCCCTCTGGTTCATGGGTATCCCAGTACGCATCCTGATCTGGTTGCTCCTTGCTGCGATTGTGCCATAACTGCGGTGCCGCATGACCAGAGGCGAAGTCATAGCCATGGAGAGCCCTACAATCAAGGTAATCTGTTCAGACAAACCAGTACTGACGAGTTGCACCCGGGTTGCCTGACCCAAAACTACAAACGCGAACTCTCCCCCCTGGGACAGTATCAGGCCCAGCAATATGCCTTCTTTGAATGCGACATGGCGCCAACGCAGGATCACCGCGATCAGCAGTGTCTTGGCCGCAACCAACATCACCGCGGCGGCGACAATTAGCAGCGGTTCTTCCACTAACAGATTCAGGTTCAGCGTCATGCCAACGGCGATGAAAAACAGTCCTAGCAAAATCCCCTTGAAGGGTTCGATATCGGATTCCAACTGGTGTCGGAAGTCAGAGTTTGCCAGCATGATGCCGGCCATGAAGGCACCCAGTCCCATTGACAGCCCCACTCGCTCCATCAGGACAGCGGTCCCAATCACAATCAACAGACTGGCGGCGGTCATGATTTCCCGGTTGTTGGTGGCAGCGACTATCCCCAACAGTTGGTTCAGCCCATAGCGACTGAATACCAGCAGCAGCACCACGCTGGCCACACCGTAGTACCAGGCCAGGCCCTCTTCATTATCGCCGCCGGTCTGGGCCAGCACACCAACCAACAGCAGGATTGGAATCACTGCCAGATCCTGCAGCAGCAGAATTGAGAATCCCTTTCTTCCCAGTGGTGAGGCCAAAATATGTTCTTCGCTCATCAATTGAATAGCGAAAGCAGTCGACGACAGGGCCAGGGTTAATCCCAGTATCAGGGCAACCGTAAATGACATCCCGTGGAAGAGCGTCACGGCGCCCAACATCAGCGCAGAAAGAAACAGCTGGCTGCCACCCAGCATGACGATCTGCCCTCGCATATTCCAGAGCTTCTACGGCGCCGGTTCGAGACCGATAATGAATAGCAGCAGAATTACACCGTACTCAGCAAAGTGCAGCACGGCCTCTGGATCATCGACCAAGCCGGTGGCCTGAGGACCCAGAATCAGACCCGCGAACAGATAGCCCAGGATCGATCCCAAACCGAAGCGTTTGAACAGAGGAACAGCGATGACAGCCGCGATTAGAAAATAGAGCACACTAACAAGCAGATTCTCGGTGTGCATAGATTCCTCAGGCAAACCAGCAGGGAAAAATCCTGTGCAAAGTAGCACAGGCATAGGTTTGAGTAAGCAGCCCAGACAACAAGCTGATGCAGAAGTGGCAAAGCACAGCTTTGGGCATAAATGTTACCGAAAGTGTTACCTTTGCCGGAGGTGAAAAAGCCCTTTTTTGGGGCTTTGAATATTTAGTAACTATCTTTAAAGAGCCTTTAAAAATGTGGGCTGTGGAGATTCTGATCAAAATTACAATCCAACGTGACTAATATGGGTTCTATCGCATTATTGAGTAGAGAGGTAACAAAAAGTCGAAAAAATGGCTGCATTCAGCCGAAAAATCCGTACACTTGGGCGGTCGAGACAGATTTCGTACTTCATGCTGAACCTAACCCGATTCAAAAAGTTTCAAAACTAAGGGGAACTAATACGTGAACAAATTCCTGCTTTCAGCTATTTCAACCACCGTGGCAGCCTACTCGATTGGTGCCACCGCCGGTGAGCGCGTTGGTGATTTCGCTCTAATCGATCACCTCGGTGCACAGCATCACATGGCCTGGTATGACGACCATCAGGCAGTAGTTATTGTGCCGCAAGCCGTTGGCGCGACTGACGCCGCAACCCTTGAAGGACTCGCCAGGCTGCAGTCCAAGTATCAGGATCAGGGTGTGGCCTTTTTCATGATGAACCCTGGCCTACAAATAGACCGCGAGGCAGTGGCTGCCGATCTCGCCACACGGGGGCTAGAGTTGCCCGTGCTGATGGATGATACCCATCTGGTCACAGAGTTGCTGGGTATAGAACACATGGATGAAGCTGTGGTCTACGATCCAAGCTCTTTCGAAATTAGTTACCGTGGCCCGATTGCCTCAGCAACTGAAGCTGCCATCGATCAACTGTTGGCCGGTGAAGAGTCTGAGCTGGTTAGCGTTGCTGGCTCTGCCAGCGCCATTAGCCACAACGCAGCTGATCACGCCAAATTGTCGTACACCAACGACATCGCTCCAATCATTGCCGAGAATTGCGCCGAGTGCCACCGTGAAGGCGGTATCGCGCCATTCGCGATGGATAGCAGCCTGGCCGTGCAGGGCTGGTCTCCCATGATCCGTGAAGTGGTTATGACCAAGCGCATGCCGCCTGGCCAGATCGACAACAAAGTCGGCCACAAGATTAAAAACGAAATGAACCTTAGCGACGCAGAAATGCAGAAGCTCGTGCGCTGGGTAAGCGCCGGTTCGCCAGTGGACGTGAACAACGGTGTTGATCCCCTGACCACCCTGGTGTGGCCGGACACGAAGTGGAGCCTGGGCGAGCCAGATATGATCGTTAAGATTCCAGCAACAACTGTGCCTGCCACCGGCGTGGTGGACTACAAAGACGTCGTGGTCGATCTGGGACTGGAAGAAGATCGTTGGGTTCGTGGCAGTGAAGTTGCCCCTGGCGCACCTGAAGTTCTTCACCACATCATCACCACCGTAGTACCTCCTGGTGGCGGCGAAGATCCCCAGGCCCTGTTTCTGCAAGCAATTAACAGCCTGCCAGAAGAACGCGCCGCAGCGATTCGTGCCGAGATGTTTGCAGCGGTTGCCTCAGGTGGACAACCTGATATAGACAAGATCTTCCGCGACAACCCAGAGATTGATGTAGGCGCCCTGCTTGGCGGTGGTGGCCCAGATCAGGCCTCGGTTGCAGGTTACGCGCCTGGTAACAACATCTCACTGAGTCCAGAGGGCGTAGGAGGCAAGCTGGAAGCCGGCACCAAGCTGAGTTTCCAAATGCACTACACCACTTCAGGCAAAGAGATGACCGATGAAACTGAAGTCGGCATCTACTTCTACCCTGAAGGCTATGTCCCCGAAGAACGCATGGGTGGCGGTGTTGGCAATGCCTTTACCGTCGCGATCCCGGCAGGTGCCAAAGATCACGAGATGGAGCTCGTTACTTACGTGGCGAATGAAGCTGAGATCCACAGCATGATGCCCCATATGCACTTTCGCGGTAAGCGCATGAAGTTCACTGCGGTCTACCCTGACGGAAGCGAAGAGCTGTTGCTGTCGGTACCGGCATATTCCTTCAACTGGCAGCTGGCCCACGAACTGGAAAACCCGTTGCGTGTTCCAGCCGGCACAAAGATTATCGCCACAGGCGCATTCGACAACTCTTCTCAGAACGGTTTTAACCCTGACCCGAATATCGAAGTAACCTGGGGCGAGCAGTCCTGGGAAGAAATGTTCATGGGTTTCTATACCTGGAAAGAAGTTAATCAGGGCGGTGACGACTAAAACAGTCAGCACAAGTTGAACAAAAAAGGCGAGTCAGTGACTCGCCTTTTTTTATGCCGATTATTTTGCTATTCGATCAATTTGCCCTGTGCGATAACTGCGCTCATCTGCTCCAGTACAGAGATATCCACAAGTGGAATCCTGCCGGTGACAATGCTATCCGCGCGCTTGCCCACTTCGATGGTGCCAGCGCTGACTGTGACAGCTGCTTTGCCGTAGCGACAGTTGCTGCATGATTTGCATACATCTCGCTTATCCCTGCCTGTACCATTTAGACAAATTCCTGGCCTTAATTAACTGGCACCATGCGTAAAATTTGGCTGCCAGCATTGTGCTCTAGCAACAGGTAAACATCATCGTTGTAGCCAATTTCAATGTCGCGAATTCTGGCAAAACCTTCAAGCAGAGTTTCGCGATGACTAAGCCCATCTGCATCGATCTCGAAGCGAAACAAGCTACGGGCCTTCAATGACCCTACCAGAAAGTGTCCTCGCCACTGCGGGAACTGCTCACTATCCATAATTACAAAGCTGGACACAGCTGGTGAAGGAGTCAGGTCTACCACGGGTTGCTCGATATCTGCCAACTCAAAGGCAATACCCAGCTCGCGCCCATACTCGACGGGCGTACCATCGTAATCCATGCCAAGAGACGTGAGTGGCCACCCATAATTGCGCCCCGGAATCAGGTGATTTACTTCGTCCCCTCCTCTTGGTCCATGCTCCGTGCCATATAACTCGCCGTTGAAAAAGTTGAATTCCAGCCCCTGGGGGCTGCGGTGACCATAGGTATAAATACTGGGAAAGATGTCTTCCTGACCATAGAACGGATTATCAGTAGGTATACTTCCATCATCATAGATGCGGTGGACTTTGCCGTAGGGCGTGGATAGATCCTGAATGCCATTAAAGGTGCTGCCGCCTTTCGCGCCAACGCTCAGGTACAGGTGTCCCCTGTCGTCAAAGGTCAGCCGGCCACCCGCGGCGACATCAGTGAACGCCGTATAGAATTCCAGCGGGGCTTCCCAGATTGTTTCCTGGTCCACCCAGCGCCCATCACTAATCCGAGCACGCACCAGCTTGTTCATGGACACGTCCTGCTCGCTTGCTCGGGAGAGTTCATTACAATCGGCGCAGCGATCCGCAAAATAGAGATAGATCCAGCCATTATCCTGATAGTTCGGGTGAGGCTTGATATCGAACAACCAGCCTATACCCCATTCTTGATCCACACTGATCTTATAAGTGTCCGCATAAGCTTTCGGCGTATCCAGCAAGTAGGCGGACTTCTCTCCATCGGGATCAATCACTCTGACGCCGAACTTCTTTTCCGTCAGTAGAATTCTGCCATCGGGAAGCGGCGCGATGGAAAACGGCTGGGCATCAAGGTCGGCCACGACCGTTTCGAATCGAAAATTGTGCAGCTCGGAGCTTACGATGCTGGTGGGAATCTCTAACGGCGTGTCGTAGTTGAAGTCATCGTAATTAACATTTGAGCGCGTCTCAGTGATATACAA
The DNA here is from genome assembly GCA_938091935.1 of uncultured Pseudomonadales bacterium. Classification (GTDB taxonomy): domain Bacteria; phylum Pseudomonadota; class Gammaproteobacteria; order Pseudomonadales; family Pseudohongiellaceae; genus UBA9145. Next base: position 708 of record CALKNV010000035.1, on the reverse strand, counting down.
GGCCAGATTGCGGATGTCGGCACGGGTGAAGAGATCTCCCCAGGCTGGCATACCAGCTTCCGCGAAGCCGTTACTAATGCTGTTGACGATTTCATCGAAGCTGTCGCCATGTCTGAGATCACCGAGCAAGGCCACGCCCAGGGGCGAACCTTCAAGATTCTCGCCGTGGCACACCGCACAATTATCGGCAAAATTTCGAATTGACTGGCCAGCGCCCGCTAACTGCTGCGCGACCACGTTGCCGGTATTCGTCAAGAGCAAAAACAGGGCTGACCAAAGCAGGTAGTAACGAGGTTTGTTGTTATTCATATCCCCTCTCTTGAACTTCTGAATTTTTGAAACCTTAATTTCTTGAATCACTGATTAATTAAAACGCTGATTTCTAAAACTGCTGAATCCATGAACTTTAGAACTTTTGTATTCGGCAGGCGAGATTACACCTGCTCGAGTTCGGTAATCTTGTTGTTTCGTCGGCCTGAAATCATGCTGCACCGCTGGCTTGTTGTACAGATGTAAATAGCCCGGACGATACCATCGCGGGAGAGGCAGACGCTTGAGGGGGTAGGGTCGGGGGTTGGTAGTAGAGAACTAAAGCAGGCTCTGGGAAAGCCCGGGACTTGCTGAGCAAGAGGACACGCCTTTGCGCGCCCCCTGTTCTCAATCATTATGGCTAACGTGCTAGTTACGCGGTGGAGGCGGCGTCCAGTC
>CALKNV010000034.1 GCA_938091935.1 uncultured Pseudomonadales bacterium | reverse complement strand
GGTTATGGCAAAAGATCGAAATCATCTAAGTGACGAGCAGTCCATAGCGGAGGCCGTATTGGATGCAAGAGGGCTTTACTGTCCAGAGCCGGTGATGCTTCTGCATAACAGGATTCGCGACCTTGACGACGGGGAAGTGCTGCGTGTTCTTGCCACTGATCCATCCACTGAAAGGGATGTTCCGAAGTTCTGTGTATACCTGGATCACGAATTGCTGGAGTCAGGGTTGGTTGGGGATGAGTATTTCTATGTCATCAAGAAGAAGGCCGATAGTTAGGCATGTCTTCACTTCAGGCTGGCCGACCCGTTTATCTCATTGATGCGTCGATCTATATCTTTCAGGCGCATTTTTCCCCATACATTGAATGCTTTGATCGTCAGGGCGGCGACCTGAGCGCCGTTTATGGTTTTACGCAATTCCTGCTTCAGTTTTTACGACGGACACAACCGCGATATGCGGCCGTCGCACACGATGAGAGCCTTTTCTGCGGATTCAGGCATTCCCTGTGTCCAAACTATAAATCCAATCGCGAACTGCCAGATGACAATCTGGCCATGCAGCTGCAGGCCTGTGCAGCAGTCTGTGAAGTTTTCGGGCTGGCAGCGTTTGGCAGCAAAGTCTATGAGGCCGACGATATCATCGGGACCCTCGCCACCAGAGTGCGGGTCAACGCGAGGGACCAGTCTGTTATCTCGCCCTCTCGATTGCAGATCGTGTCAAAAGACAAAGACCTGGCGCAGCTACTGCGCACCGAAGAGGACTGCCTGTGGGAATTCAGCAGTAACCAGCGACGTTTTCGCCAGCATATTAAAGAAGATTTCGGTGTTTCTCCCGAGCAGATTCCGGATTATCTTGGCCTCACGGGAGATTCGGTTGACTGTATCTCCGGAGTGCCTGGCGTGGGTGCCGTGAAGGCCAGGAAACTGCTGCAGAATTTTCAGGACATGGATGAAATCTACGACAATCTTCATGCGGTTGCGCAGCTCAAATTACGCGGTGCCAAGCGGCTCGCGGATCAGTTGGAGGCACATCGCGACTTGGCTGAGTTGAGCCGTACCCTGGCGACTATCGTGTGTGAAGTCGATGACCAGGCTGAGGAGTTTGGCCAGGTTGAACTGGCGGATCTTGAAACAGGAGTGCTGGATATCGACGAATTTCGCAGTTTTCTGGTGGAGTACGGATTTGGCTCGGATGTGAGCGAGCGCCTCGTGAGTCAGGCGTTGCGGCTGGCGGAATCATAGAGGTACTCGGGACGCCGTATGCGAATCATTGCTGACCAAAACATACCGCTGCTGCGGAAATTGTTAGCTGAACAGGTTGAGCTTGTGCTGGTTAATGGTCGCCAAATAAGTCCATCTGTTGTTAAGGACGCAGATGCGCTGCTTGTTCGTTCCATTACCAGGGTAGATGCGCAGCTGTTAGAGAACTCGCGTGTTAGCTTCGTTGGGACAGCGACCGCCGGCATTGATCATGTCGATAGCGAGTGGCTGGAAACGCAGAATATTAGATTCGCCAGCGCAGCGGGGGCAAATGCCTGCGCTGTTGCCGATTACGTGATGGCCGCGTTCAGCAGTTACATGAAAGCTGAGCGGGTTGCAGTTGCAGACCTGAAGTGCGGAATTATTGGAGTAGGCCATGTCGGTTCTGAAGTGGCGCGTCGACTCTCGGCAATGGGCTGCAAGCTGCGGATTTGCGACCCACCGCGGAAGGGCGCGGGAGACCCGGCCGCGCAAAAATATGTTGCACTCGAAGCGTTAGCTGATTGTGACCTGGTCTCCATCCATGTGCCGCTGGTGACGAAGGGCATACATCAGACTAAACAGCTAATCCGAGCGGAGTTTTTGCGCTCACTGCCACCCAACGCCATGATTATCAATTCTGCCAGGGGTGAAGTGCTCGATGAAGAGGCTGCCATCAGCGTGGCTAAAATCCGGCCGGATCTGAAACTGGTTCTGGATGTGTTTTGCCACGAACCCCGGGTTAACCAGCAGTTGGTTGAGGCGACAATGCTCGCGACGCCTCATATCGCTGGCTATAGCGGTCGCGCAAAGTCAGAGGCGGCTCTGCGCGTGGCACAGGCGCTTGCCGCACACTTTGGCTTGAAGCTCCCGGCCGATCAGCAGTCGGTCGCTGTAACTGAATCCCGGAATTTTCCGCCCGCGCTCGACTCGAAGCAATCGCAACAACAAAAATATAGTATCTGGGATTTGCCCGCGGCCTGTTTTGATATTGAAGCGGTGAGCTCTGCATTCAAACAGGCAGTCGCAAAAAGTGGTGGGCAGAGCGCATTCGATTTCATGCGGAGAGACCTGGCAGGCCGCAAGGAATTCTCTCAGCTGCAGTTAAGCGTTCAGGCTAACGCTAAATGTGCGGCGCAATTGCGTGCCCTTGGTTTTACAGTAGAGAAAAACTCTGGCTAAGCATGACCCGGCGCGATCTGGCGCAGGTGTGCGCCAGCGCCAGGGTCAGAGGCTCAACGGCGGTACTGATCGAGAACCTGGCCTACCTGTGTCATCGCCTGTCGCAATTCATCTGCCCGAGGCAGGAATACTATGCGCAGGTGCTGCGTATCCTGGATATTGAAGGCACTGCCTTGCACCAGGAGAATTTTTTCCTGCTCCAGAATATCCAAGACCAGTTTGACATCATCTTCAATATTAAAATGCGCTGGATCCAGCTGCGGGAACAGGTAGATTGCGCCTTTGGGTTTAACACAGCTCACACCAGGGATTGCAGTCAGCAGTTCATAAGTCGCATCGCGCTGCTCTCTTAGTCGCCCGCCGGGCAGGATCAATTCGTTGATGCTCTGATAGCCCCCTAGCGCAGTCTGAATGGCAAATTGCGCCGGGACGTTGGCACACAGCCGCATATTGCTGAGTATTTCCAGACCTTCGATATAGCTGGTTGCGGCATGCTTGGCGCCGCTGATTACCATCCAGCCTGAGCGGAAGCCCGCCAGGCGATATGCTTTTGAAAGCCCGTTAAAGCTCACTACCAGCAGGTCATCGCATAGTGAGGCGACAGGGATATGTTTGGCATCATCATAGAGAATTTTGCTGTAGATCTCGTCGGCGAACAGGATGAGCTGGTGCTGTCTGGCCAGCTCAATGAGTTCCAGTAATAAATCCTTAGTGTATACAGCGCCAGTCGGGTTGTTGGGGTTTATGATGACCAGCGCCTTGGTGCGAGGCGTGATTTTGGCGGCAATGTCCTCAACTGAAGGAAACCAGTCTGCCTGCTCATCACACAGGTAATGGACCGGTGTGCCGCCGCTGAGGCTGACGGCTGCAGTCCACAGGGGGTAATCTGGCGCTGGAATCAGAACCTCATCCCCGTCATTCACTAGCGCCTGCATGGCCATGGTTATCAGCTCGCTGACTCCATTGCCGAGGTAAACGTCTTCAATCTCGACGTTGGGGACATTGAGGCGCTGGCATTCCTGCATCACGGCTTTGCGAGCAGAATAAAGACCCTTGGAATCACAATATCCCTGTGCGGCGGGCAGGTTGTGGATCACATCGTACAGAATTTCATCCGGTGCATTGAAGCCGAAGGGGGCAGGGTTACCAATATTCAGCTTCAGAATCTGGTGCCCTTCTTCCTCCAGGCGTTTGGCTTCTTCCAGCACAGGTCCGCGAATGTCGTAACAGACATTGCTCAGCTTGTCGGATTGAGCGATAGCGTCGCTATACGCGGCTGGTAGTGTCTTGGCGTGATCCATGAGTCACGAAATTCCGTTATCTGTTCGCGGGCGGCAGTATTCTGCCTGATTTTTGAGTAAAATCCCTACAATTAATTGCTTTTGCGAGGCACAGCGAATTGCTTCGAGATGTAATTCGACAGTTGAGTTGTTTCAGCAGAGCGTCGTTTTAGGTGAACCCACCTTGCTACAATTAAGTCGGCTGCTTTAAGAGAAAACTCAAGCGGACTCGCCTATATAGGAAGCAAGCTCGCAGAAGTCTTTATCCAAATTGCCGCATTGTCAGACACAGTATCAGTGTAGCCTCAATACACTAAGGAAATATCACCATGAACAACGATAGCCTCGAAGAACTAAATCAGAACCAGGAAAGCGAATCGGCTCAAGAGCAAACCAAGGATGAATCTGAATGGCGCAAGGAACTGAATCCCGAGCAGTACCATGTGCTGAGAGAGAAGGGGACCGAAAGGGCTTTTACTGGGAGATATTGGGATTTAAAAGACGCCGGCACCTACCGATGCGCTGCCTGTGGCGAACCTTTGTTCACATCCGAGACTAAGTACGATTCGGGATCTGGTTGGCCTAGTTTCTATCAGCCTGCGGATGCCAGCAGCGTAAAGGAGCTGGCCGATCACTCTCACGGTATGATTCGTACCGAAGTGACCTGTGCGAAGTGCGACTCTCACCTCGGGCATGTATTTCCTGACGGTCCGCCGGAAACAGGGCTCCGGTATTGCGTTAACTCTGCTTCACTGGACTTTGAGAAGCAAGAAGAAGGTGATGCTGAATAAGCTAAAATTAATTTGAGCAAATAAAAAAGGGGCTATATGGCCCCTTTTTAATGGTTGTTGCTTTTTAGTTATTGGTTTTTTGATGTTGGTTCGTTAGGCGTTTAGTGCTGGGTTAAATTCAATTTAGAGCTTCGATTGGGCTTCAGTTCTCAATTCAGATACAGAGGCAAATCGCTCGGTTATGTGCAGCCCTTCAACATGGGTGATGCTGTTGACCTGATCGATCAGTTATCTTTTTAGCGTTCCTTCTCATAATTTTTCACCCTGCTGCAAACTCGTATCAAGGCAAAGAATTAGAACTGATAACGGAAACCTGCCTGGTATTTAAACCTGGAATAATCGAACAGCTGGATGTTGCTTGTGTTGTCGGTATAGCTTGCCTCGGCAGTAACAGTTAGCCCTCGCATGGCTTGCCAAAACCAGCCCACCGTTATTGATTGGTTGTCGTCACCGCGAACCGTGTCGAAGAATACCGGGTGTTCGCTGTCGTGCTGGACATCCTGGATTGAGGCGCGCATAAATGGAGTATGTTGCGCGTTTAGTCGGTATGCCAGGTTGTATGCTAGTCCGGTAAACCTGCGGCCGTTGTGGCTGCCGAGGATGGGGTTTTCGGGTTCTTCGTCGGCGTGATACAGGTTGAATGAGTGCGTAGCCTGTCCAGCGATCTTCGTCAGGCCTGCCGTGAAAAGTAATTGATTGACGTCGCGCAACGCGTTTGCAGCGCCTGTGCTGGTGTCATAACCTATTTGCGTATAGGCAGCAGAGAGACTTTGATACCAGCCGTTGTTGCCCACATGTTGCCAGGAGCTGTTAAGGGAGACGGAATCCTGGAAGCCATCTCCGTCCAAATTGACCTGGCCCACAGCCACGCCATGGCGGAAACGGTTCACATCATCACCCCAGGTGTAGGCGACTTCGCCACGCAGGCTATCGATATCGAACTGGTTAGTGTCGAAGTTATCCAGATGGATGAAGCCAACATTGACGTCTAGAGAGCGATCTCGGGTGAAAGGGTAGTTGTAGTTGAAATTAATTGTCGTATTAGAGAACTGGTCTTCGGTCTGCTGGCCAGCCTGATCGAGTTCGATCTGTCCTATGAGAGGGGTATCTACCAGGCCATTACTGGTGGCGCTGTTAATATTGTCATCTGAGCCGATCACGGAGGCGATCGACCAGTTAAACGAGGCGTCCTGCTGATTTCTGCGCGCCTCAATCAGCTGCAAGAACGCCTCAATGTTTTGCTGCACATTTGGCGGCGGGTTATTCGTCAGCACAACGTTAAACAGGTTTTCAGCGGCGGTGAGGTTGTTGGTGACAAAGTAGGCGCGCGCTAATTCCAGTCGAGCTCGCTCTCGAAGCACGCCATCGGTTGCAGTTGCAGCTACCCGTTCTAAAGCAAAGACTGCGTCGTTCGGACTGCCGCCTTCCAGTGCTGCAAGGCCATAAACAAAGTCAAACTCAGGATCACCTTCCCATTCCTCCAGGTTTCTCGTCCCGAGGTCCAGTGCCTCCTCAATCGCACCTGCTGTGACTAACCTGTCCATCTCGGCGTAGGGTGATTCACTCTCTGCAGCTTGGACCTGCCACGGCAGCCCGAAGGTTAAAATGGCTAATAACAGCAGACGGTACTTTTTCATGTTGTTGTCCGTTATTGTTGTTAAGCAAGCTTCGGTTGCTGAATGAGCTGTAGAAATGCAATATTCCCAACCAATGCAGTGTAACAAAAAGCCCCGGCAAATCTCACTGTAGAGGGCAAGAAATTTTATGCAAGCGCAGGAAACTCGTGGCTTCGGAAAATATGAGCAGGGTCAAATTTGCACTGATTTAGTTCATCTAATCGGCACGCAGGCTATCGAGTATAGCTTGAGATGTCGGGTCGGGCCGCTATGGGCGGGGTTGAAACTATCTTGATGTGATTCGTTGTGAAGCGCAAAGCTACCGCTAAGTAGCCGTTGGCTCACCTCAAAGGCTTATGAAAAAGTTAACCCAGCTGATTGTTCTAACACTATTTGTTCAGGCTGCAGTCGCACAGGACGTGAACCCTGGTCGGTCTGCGCTTGGACTCGGGGCCTATTATGCGAAGGGTAATTTCGGGCAAGATTCGGAGACCATCATCCGCTATACGCCGGTGACGCTAGAGCATGACAACGGACGCTGGGGGTTACAGCTGCTTTTGCCCAGGCTGGAAGTGGAAGGCCCGGGTACCGTGCTTCTAAATCTGGGTGGAATCAGTCGGGCAGTCGCGAGCGACGAGATCACCGTCGAGCAAGGTTTGGGCGATGCCGTGGCGTCCCTGGTTTATCACTTTGATCCATTGCCCGATCAGCAGACATTTATTGACCTTCGGCTCGACGTAAAGCTGCCAACTGCAGATGAAGCGAAGGCGCTGGGAACGGGTCAGGCCGACTATAGCCTGCAAGTCGACATCAGCCGTCAGCAGGGAGCGATGAGCTACTTTGCCACTGCAGGCTATACCTACCGCGGGAACTCCCCCGTATTTCAGGAGCTGCGTAACGGAGAATTTGTCCAGCTGGGACTGGCTTACCCGCTCAGCCAACGGGTCTCAGTTGGGGCAATCTACGATTATCGCGCCGCGCCTGCCGCATTTTCGTCCGAGATACACGAGTTGCTTCCCTATGCAGCCTTCCAGTTGAATGAGCAATGGAGCTTTTCTGGCGTCATAACGACGGGCTTCACTGATGCGAGCGCTGATCTCAGCCTGTTCGGACAGCTGCGCTACAGCTGGTAACCAGTTCATGGCTGAGTAGTGGCCGGAGCAGAGAATGTAAAGGGCAATTGCGATTGAAAGCAGGGGGCTAGCGCGGCCATTGCGAGCCCATCATGGCCTCTGCCTCAGAATTGCAGGGGCCGAATCCGAGGAGGCAGCAGCCCGGGCCGCTGCAGGGGGCGAACTCTCTGCACCGGTGGCAAGCTCGGCCGTGCAATGCGCTCTGGACGATGAATGCGGTCAGTCTCTGTATTCGGTTCATTTGCAGTCTGCTCGGGCCTGCTATCGCCAGCAGCACTGGCTTGGCTACCCGAATTATCCTGCCCCAACATGGCGGCAAGGCTGGACCAACTTAGGCCACTTTCTCTGCCGGTTCTGCCGGCATCCTCGCTCTCAGCATCAGACCTTGTGTTGGGATTGCCTGATTGGACTGCGCTTGCCGACTCTTGTTCAGGCGAAGGTAAGAAAGGAGAATCCACATAACCTTCGAGTTCTTCTGCTCGATACTCAGCGGCTTGCTGCAGCAGTAATACATCGCGATCCAGGTCATGCTGAATTTGCTCGACAATGCTGATGGCTGTTGAATTGCTGGTTACTTCAGTGGGAGAAATCAGCTCAACTATTCGGGGTATAGGCATTTCCGGGGCCGGGGTGCTGGCTGCAGTGTTGTGTTCGACCAATGCGGCAATCGGCGTAAGGGTGGCATCCTCCCGCAAGACCAGCTCTGGCTGCGCGGGGTTATTGCTTCTGTGGGTACTGCTACCCAGATAAGGCCTGAAGCCAGTGCCACCGAGTCCGCTTTCGCTGCCCGGGACTTGCGTACGGCCGGTGCCGCCGATACCGCTGCCTTCGTTTTCATCTCCACGAGAAATTTGGCTGCTTAAAGCCAGCAATGCCGCCAGCAGCGCAGCCACAAGTGCCAGCCACCTGTAGTCAGTGATGGAATAAAAACCTGGCCTGGAGTTCTGGAGTTTCATTACTCACCCGTGGCGCTTACGCAGGTCCATTTAACTGTAGAAATCAATCGTTGTCATGTGTTGCCGCTCGCTTTGACAGTTTTCTGCTGGGCTGATGAGTGCTTTGTTGAGTCTACTTGTTCTGAATCGCGTCCTCGACGTTTCGGCTTTGCCTTTCTAGGTAAGGAATCATAAGAAAATACGCCAAAGTTAATACGATGTTTTGCTGACTGTGTTTCCTGATCCGCCGTTTGACGCGCCAGGGCGGCGCTATTCATCGCGGTAAGCGCCTGCATGCCCAGTTCATTCGCGAGTAGCTTGAGATCTTCGACTGATTGGGCCGAAAGTTGATCATAGTAGACGCTGCGATCAAAATGAGTCGGCTGTTCTCCCAGCAGATTGCCGCTGCTAGAGGCAATGTGATCTCTGATATTCTTGGCGAAGAAAAAAGCTTTCTCTTCAAAGCCTTTTTCTGGGGTAAACGCCCCTGAGTTTAATGTCACAGACTCTCCATCGAATTCTGCGACTCCCAATCGCAACCATTCGTCCAGAATTACCCTGGCCCGAATATCCTGTTTTACGACTCGTTTAACCAGGCTTTCAAAAGAAGGCCTGCCGGACGCCGATTCTTTGAATGGAATCGACAGTGGCTTGCCATCAGGTGTCACGTAATCCGAATCTCCCAGCCATTGTGCGATTAATTGCGGGCCAGTTGAGATAGTAGCGGGCGAGGGGCTCGTTTCAGAGGAAGTCTCTCGGAGTCGCTTGACGTCTTTGCGATGGAGTCCAGTGAGCAGATGGATTCGGCTGTCAGATTGGCGCTTCTGGCCGTCTCGAAATTCCTCTTCAGCGACTTCAACAAAGATTGCTTTCAGCAGCGTTGTCAGCTGGGGGTAGGTAAATTGACGATGCAGCATCAACCGCACCAAGGGTCTGAGCACGGCTGTGAGGGTACTCGTCAGTCGTACGTTTGGCGCTTGGGAGTCAGGGCTCGTTTGGTCTGGTGCATCTGTCACGAGCGTCAGTATATGGGTTTGTGGGAATTTTTCACAGAGGGCCTTGATTCCTCCGCTCCGTCCCACGTTCTTAGAAGTGATGGGTCAGGCTGCATGCAGGGGCTTAAGTATATTGCTCTAAGCAGGTTATGAGACCACGCTGATTAAGGAAACCGGTTTTTCAGACGACATAACCTAGAGTAATTGACGTGGGAAAATTTCCCACTTAGACTCAAGATGCTGGCTGAATTCCGTTGGCCACCCTTGATTATCAGGTTTCTGGAGGCAATATTTGCAGCATTTTTGGCAGGCTAGCCGACAGTCAAAACCAGATCTGCCAGATTCTCGTTTCTCTCTCCAGTCTCCGCAGCCCAGTGGTTTGCTCAAATTAAGCAATGCCCACTTTATTGCGTTTGAAGAATACGGCGATCCAAGTGGAGAGCCCTGGCTGTATTTCCATGAAGCTGGAAACTCTCGCCTGGAATGTGCATTTTTTCATTCAGCTGCCAAGGCTCGTGGCTTGCGGCTGCTTGCCATTGACCGGCCCGGAATTGGCGGCTCCAGTTTTTTTCGCACTGATTCCGCTACTGCGTTTGCCCGCGATGTTCTTGAATTGTGCGACAGGCTGCAATTAGACCAGTTCAGCATTCTGTCCCACGGCAGTGGCGGAGTCTTTAGTCTGGCGCTTGCGCACTTGGCGGCGCAGCGTGTCACGCAACAGGTTAACCTGGGCGGTTTGCCGGGCAGCGTGCTCGGCCCCGACAATCAATCGATGCGAAAAGCCAGTTGGTGGGATGGTATAACGCCGCCGTTGATTAACGCCCTGGTGCAGCTGAAGGTATATTTCTCACGCCAACCTGAATCTGAATTCATTAAACCCCTTCTGCAGCCATTAAGCAGGGCTGATTCCAGGGTCTTGAATAAACCACGGGTAAAACAAACTCTCGAGTTGGATCGCCGAGAGGCATTAAGGCAAGGGGCACAGGGGATGGCACAGGACATAGCCATGGGGTTTCGCAAGCTGGATTTCAGTCTGGCTTCTGTGACCGTGCCTCTGGTGATTTGGCAGGGAAGATCAGACGCGCCTAGCGCAACTTCCGCAACAGCCTATCTTACCGCGCGCTTGCCAGCGGCGCGCTGCCACGAACTGCCGTTTCGGGGCTACTATTTTTTCCTTCAGGATATCGATGCGGTGTTTGCACGCTTGTCCAGGCCTAGCGCTTTTTCCGGTCAACTAGCCGCCTGAATTTAATGCTCAATCGAAATCGCTAATCGTGACGGCCATGTGAGTCGTCATGCAGATCTACGTCACAAGGGTGATGGCTGAAGCTGCTGAATTCCTGGGAAGTGGAGTACTCCTTGGAATCGATGACATGGAACACTTTGGCATCAATGAATACCTGAACTAGATCGCTATCGATCAGCCCCCGCTTTGACTCTTCAACCAGAATGTCGATGGCTCTTTCGGTTTTCATCGCTGGCTTATAAGGCCTGTCGGATGCTGTGAGCGCGTCATAGATATCGCAGACTGTCATGATTTTTGAAGGCAGCGGAATTTCCGATTCTGTCATCCCATAGGGATAACCCGTGCCATCCAGTTTTTCATGGTGAGCTGCAGCTATGGTGGGCACGTTAGAGAATTCCTTGGTCCAGGGGATATGGTTCAGGAAGTTTTGTGTGTGCACTACATGGGATTCGATTTCTTTGCGCTCGGTAGGTGACAAGCTGCCCTTGGCGATTGAGAGCAGATCGAGCTCTTCAGGTGTGATAATTGATAGGTCACCGTCCTGAGATTCCATGCGGTAGGCATTGATACGGTCCAGCATCTCGCGATTGTCTTCTTTGAGCATGCTGGGTTCATTAGCCTCGACAATGGTGCGGTAGAACTCGTCAAGTAGGTTAGTGTCCACAGCCAGCTGCCTGTCTAACTCAGCTAACCTTGACTCATCCAATCCACCGTTTCTTAACATAGCGATTTGCTTGCAAAGTGACTGAGTCTTTAGTCGCTCCTTGGCCAACAGGATGCGATACTGAATACTCTCCAGCGAACCGGCGGTCAGCTTCTTTTCCTTCACCAGCACAGATTCGCGCACACCGACTTTGCCGAAGTCATGCAGCAGGGCTGCGTATCGCAATTCTCGAACTTCCGTATCGGTAAATCGGGAATTGCGCAGACGCGTAAGGTTGGAGAGTGAAACTGATTCGGCAAGACCAACACATAGATCAGCCACACGGAAGGAATGACCGCTCGTGGTTGGGTCTCGTTGTTCGATTGCCGCTACCGAGGCGTTGACGAAACCTTCGAACAGGGCCTTGATATCGTTTTGAAGAATAGTGTTTTCGATCGCGATACCGGCTTGACTCGCCAGCGCCTGAAGCAGGACATTGATATCAGAGTCAAACGCAAGCGTATAAGCCAATGCCGATTTTTCATCTGTGATCTTGAGCGAACGAGCTTTTTTGCGGTTGATAAATTGCAAAACTCCAATAACTTCCTTCTGCTTATTGGTAAGCGGTATGGCAAAAATCGACTTCGTGCGATAGCCAGTCTTTCTGTCGAATGACTGGTTAAACCTGTATGGCACTGTATCAGAGAGTTGATAGGCGTCAGGTATATTTAATTCACCGTCAGTATGTGCCACGTACCCAGCTATCGAGGACTCATCTAAAGGAAAGCGCATCTCCTCAAACGGAAAATCCATGGAATCGTTTTGGGTGAGCTTGAACACCAGTTCACGTTCGTGGTCGTTGATCTCGTTAATCAGGAACAAAGAAGCCGCATCGCAACAGGCGATGTTCTGACCCTCAGTCAGAATCTTTCGGAGCAGGGTCATTAGGTCGTCTTCTGCAGACAGGGAAATACTGATATCGGCTAATTTGTTGAGGTAGCGAAAGCTGGTGTCCCGTATTTTGGCTCGTTCAGTCTTTTCGCTCTTCAGCACCCATTGATAGCAAGCCATCTCCAACAGTTTGATGGTTTGTTTATAGGGTAGTGTGCTACCCAGTATTAGGTCGGCATCAATATTGAGGGAATCGGTACCGAGGAAAATAGCCTCTGGAAATTCCTCTACCCACTGCGGGAAGTCCATTTCTCGCAACAGATGATGATCCAGCAGGATCAGGGCAGGGTTATAGCGTCGCGCTGCCGTGGCAGACACGATCTCGGTTGGAATCACCAGCTTCGCCTGCAAGTCTTTCCAGATCTCGCTGTTAGCATAGCCAGGACCGTAGCCAATAGTGATTGAACGTTGGGTTTGCGCGAAGGAATTCATGTAGGACTGATTAGTACTGACGCCGTCCGCCAGTGTACCGCAGCGCTAGCGCCCGAGGGTAGGTTTTTTCGGGATAAAATGCTTTAAGCAGTTGAATCGACTGCCAATTACTCAGAGGAGATATCCGGTTGCAGTCTCGCCTTCAGGTCAGCCAAAAAGTGGTCAAGGTTGCTCTGTGCTTCAGACTGATAGCGAAAAGGCCCGATTTCTTTCCCTTCACGGGTGCGGAAATACCACAGGTCCTTTTGACAAAAAACGCTTTCGGTAACCTCTGTTGTACTACTAGCAGAGTGATCATTGTTATTTGATTGCGACATAGCCCGGGATCTTTTGCTTGTTCTTATTGGGTTTGGCTTGATGATCAGGGGTACTGTCTTGCACAAGCTTGCACAAGCGGAATTTGCCAATCAACAGGGTCGCTTCCGGTGCTTTCTGTGTTCAAGCCTGTTGTCGACTTTAAGTGAATTCACCCTGACGTGCAACACGGTGGCTTATCCCCCTAACAGATTCGCTATTGATCATGTCTATTGCGCATATTCATCATTCATTGAGCAATCAGCTGCTGTCGATTGGGTCAGTTTGTTTCTGACTCTGTGACACACGCTGCTAATGACAATCAGTTCTGCCGAATCCGGACAGGGCCTGTTCCAGCGCTTGAAGCTCCTGCAGTGTATTAATATTCGCAAAATCAAATGCGGACTCGGCAGTCACATCGAGCGTTATCGAGTTTAATTCTGGCAAGAGCGGCTTTGGCCCATACACACCTGCAGCAATAGCCCGCTCCAATTTGCTGTGACTTGCTATATCCCAAACTGAGAACAGAGGTTGTAGCTGACCTGCTTCCCGTGCAACGGCCACCTGGCTCCCGTTTGTCATCATTCCATGCAGAAGCTGCGCGACCAGGTTCTCGGGGAAAAACGGCACATCGGCAGCGAAGCAAGCAAGGTAAGGCAGTGTTTCGGCCCGGGTATACCGAGTCGTAGCCCAGGCCATGGCACTGCTGATTCCCAGCAGCGGGCCAGAGTGCCCGGGAAAACAATCCGCAATCATAGGGAGTTGCAATTGAGCATACAAAGCGGGATCTGAGTTGCTGGAAAGGATTAATTCATCGACCTGAGGGGCGGCCCGCTCAATCACGTACTCAATCAGCGCTCGCCCCTGCAGGATTTGCAGGGGTTTCTCTCCGCCACCCATGCGCTTCCCCTTGCCCCCGGCGAGAATTACGCCGACGACTTGTTGCGATTGCTTGCTATGAATTTTCATACTGCCGGTAAATGAGTCAACCGCTTGAAGCCAGGAATTGGTCGCTTGTGGATGATGATAAGCCGCAGTAGCATCTTGGGCGGAATCGCGCAATTCGGCAAGCGTTGCAGTCCCCATATCTATATGGGAAAATCGCGCACTTCGCTCACACGGGTAATCATCGTAACCCCTTGAATTAGCAGGAAATCAGCCACTTTGGCGGGTTCCTGTATCGAGCAATTCTGATTTCTCTTTACCGATTAGAGACAAACTCAGGAGGTTGCCGTCAGCAGAGACCGGCGACCATACTGAATTGAACGAGGTTTAAACATGCAGGTTTCAGTAGAAACGACTGAAGGATTAGAACGGAAAATGACCGTCGCGGTGCCCAGCGATCGTGTGGATACGGCAGTGAACGAACGGTTGCAGGAGGCAGCACGGACCATTCGCCTGAAAGGTTTCCGCCAGGGCAAAGTGCCCATAAAAGTAGTCAAAAGCAGATTTGGAAAAGGCGTTCGCCAGGAAGTCGTCGGAGAACTGATGAGCCAAATGTACTACGAGGCCATCAATCAGCAGAGTCTGAAACCTGCCGGGCAGCCGCAAATTGAGCCAACAAATATCGACGAGGGTAACGATCTTGAGTTTGTCGCTACGTTTGAGGTCTACCCCGAAATCAGTCTGCCTGATTTTTCGGCAGTAACGGCTGAGCGCTTGACTGCTGATGTCACCGATAGCGACATTGATGAAATGATTGAAACCCTGCGCAAGCAGCGTCAGACCTGGGAAGTAGTGGAGCGACCTGTCGCCGACAGCGATATGGTGAATATCGATTACGTCGGTAAGAAAGATGGGGAAGAATTTGCCGGCGGTAAGGCTGAGGGTCAAAACCTGGTGATAGGATCTGAGCGCATGATCCCTGGCTTTGAAGAGGGCATGATCGGCAAATCAGCAGGGGCTGAATTCACACTACCACTGAAGTTCCCCGATGAATATCAAAGCGAAGAGCTGGCCGGCGCAGAGGTGGAGTTCGATATTAAACTAAACACGGTCAGCGAGCAGAAGCTGCCAGAAGTGGATGAGGAATTCTTCAAGAGCTTTGGCGTCGATGAAGGCGGGGTTGAAGCCTTTCGTGAGGAAGTCACCAACAACATGCAGCGGGAGATGAAAACCGCCAGCCGTAATAAGCTGAAGACCGCCGTCATGGACGCGTTATTGGCTGAGACTGAAGTGGATGTGCCAGCCTCCCTGGTGCATAACGAGATTCATCAGCTCAAGCATCAGACCGCCCAGCAGATGGGTGGCGGCCAGGGCTTTGACCCAAGTTCGCTGCCAGATGACCTGTTTCAGGAACAGGCCAAGCGCAGGGTAATGCTAGGATTGATTCTGGGAGAGGTAATTAGCCAGAAGAATATCCAGGCTGATGCCGATAAGGTGCGTGAGGCTATCGAGGAGATTGCTTCGACTTATGAATCCCCGGACGAAGTAGTCAAATGGTATTACAGCAATGAAGAACAATTGCAGGGAATCGAGTCGACTGTCATTGAAGATCAGGTTTTTGACCACATAATTGAAGAAGCGGGCATTGAAGATAAGCAAGTGACTTATCAAGAGGTCATTAAGCCCGAAGCCCAGGGTACTGGCGAAGATTGAGGGGCCAAGGCTCTTTATTCGCTATCAAAATTGATTAACCCAGCAGAGCAGGGGTAACTACACTTATGTGGTGCCCCCGGACTGTCTAGCTATAAGGAAATTCTGCAATGCCAAGTCGTTCTTACGACCCTGTCGCTGCCCTTGTGCCTGTTGTTGTAGAGCAAACGGCGCGTGGTGAGCGTTCCTACGACATCTACTCACGTCTATTGAAAGACAGAGTCATTTTCATGACCGGCCCAGTGGAAGACCACATGGCGAATCTCATTGTGGCGCAGATGTTGTTTCTTGAATCTGAGAACCCCGACAAAGACATACATTTGTATATAAATTCGCCAGGCGGCTCTGTCACCGCGGGACTGTCCATCTATGACACCATGCAATTCATCCAGCCGGATGTTAGCACCATGTGCATCGGACAGGCGGCTAGCATGGGGGCCATGCTGCTGGCGGGCGGCGCAGCCGGCAAACGATTGGCGTTGCCTCACGCCAGAATGATGATCCATCAGCCCAGCGGAGGTGCCCAGGGGCAGGCATCTGACATAGAAATACAAGCCAATGAAATCATTAAGATACGAAAGAAACTTAATGCATTGCTTGCAGAGCATACCGGACAATCAGAAGCGCAGATCGCCCTGGATACAGAACGCGATAATTTTATGAGCGCCGAAGAAGCAGTGAGCTACGGACTGGTAGATAAAGTAATCGAGCGAAGGGTAGATAAAGTGAGTAAGTCAGTGGAATCTGGCTAAAACACTAGTTTTAACTTGCAATCACCGCTCAATGCCTTAATTTTAGGGGCATAGCGTGGAATCATCGGGACCAACTGGATTGTACAAAATCCATCCAATACCCGCCTGACCGGCGCGCAATATGACCGGTATTCGTTGGTCTTTAATATCGGAATATTAAATAGTTAGAGAAGTATGTCAGACGACAAATACAACAAAGGCGACGACAACGGCAAGTTGTTGTACTGCTCCTTTTGCGGCAAGAGCCAGCACGAAGTGCGAAAACTGATCGCAGGGCCTTCGGTCTTCGTGTGCGATGAGTGCGTCGATCTCTGTAACGACATCATTCGTGAGGAAATTCAGGAGAAGGAGTCGGAAAGCACTTCTCGCAAACTGCCTATCCCCGAAGAAATCAAGAATACGCTGGACGAGTATGTGATCGGTCAGGAGAGCGCCAAGAAAGTGCTTTCTGTGGCGGTTTATAACCACTACAAGCGCCTCAATTACGATAAAGCCACCAGCGAAGTCGAGCTGAGCAAGAGCAATATCCTGATGGTGGGGCCAACCGGCACCGGTAAGACCCTGCTGGCGGAGACCTTGGCTCGCCTGCTGGATGTGCCGTTCACCATAGCCGATGCAACCACTCTGACCGAGGCGGGCTATGTGGGCGAGGATGTCGAAAATATCATCCAGAAGCTGCTGCAGAAATGCGATTATGACGTCGAAAAGGCTCAGATTGGCATCGTCTACATCGATGAGATTGATAAGATTTCACGCAAATCTGACAACCCTTCCATCACGCGCGACGTGTCCGGAGAGGGGGTTCAGCAAGCCTTGCTCAAGCTTATCGAGGGTACAGTAGCCTCGGTGCCTCCTCAGGGTGGGCGTAAGCATCCGCAGCAGGAGTTCCTGCAGGTTGATACTTCCAATATCCTGTTTGTTTGTGGCGGCGCATTCGCCGGCCTGGACAAGATTATTCGCGATCGCTCAGACAAGAGCGGCATCGGCTTCACCGCCGAAGTTCGCAGTCAGGACCGTGAAGACAAAGTAGGGGAGACTCTGCGTGAAGTTGAGCCTGAGGATCTGGTGAAGTACGGGCTGATCCCCGAATTTGTTGGGCGCCTGCCTATGATTGCTACCCTGGATGAGCTGGATTTGGACGCCCTGATGCGCATCATCAGAGAGCCCAAGAACTCCCTCACCAAACAGTACAGCAAATTGTTTGAGATGGAGGGCGTTGAGATTCAATTCCGTGATGACGCGCTACGTGCCATTGCCCGGAAAGCGCAAGAGCGAAAAACAGGGGCTCGTGGCCTGCGGTCCATCATGGAAGCTGTTCTTCTGGACACCATGTACAAAATTCCTTCGCTGGAAAGAGTCAGCAAGGTCATCATCGACGCAGCAGTTATTCAAGGCGAGTCTGAGCCTCTGCTGATGTACGAAAACATCGAGCAATCGAGCAAATCAGCCGTCGACGAATAGGTCGAGATGGTCGAGTAATTCGTCGCTGGCACTTGATTTTTGTGCCATCGGCTCCATTTCTAGGGCTACAGTTAGAATAGTTTTCCTGGAATATGTTTCCTTAGTAAGAGACGCGTATGAGTTTACCCCCCGAGCTAGCTAATGACGCCAGTTTTCCACTTCTGCCGCTACGAGACGTAGTGGTATATCCCCAAATCGTACAGCCACTCTTTGTGGGTCGTCCCAAGTCTATAAAAGCCCTCGAAATTGCCATGGCCAGCGACAAGCAGGTCCTGTTGGTAGCCCAGAAAAATGCGTCTGAAGATGAGCCAGGCGTGGATGATCTATTTGCTATTGGGACTGTGGCTACCATTTTGCAGTTGATTCGCCTGCCCGACGGCACGGTTAAGGTGCTTGTCGAAGGTCTCGACCGCGCCATGATCAAAGACGTGCGCTT
Source organism: uncultured Pseudomonadales bacterium (assembly GCA_938091935.1). Taxonomy (GTDB): domain Bacteria; phylum Pseudomonadota; class Gammaproteobacteria; order Pseudomonadales; family Pseudohongiellaceae; genus UBA9145. The sequence continues at coordinate 6,775 of CALKNV010000034.1, read as the reverse complement.
CGAAGCCGACCACTTTCAGGCGGAGACCAAGGTGCTTCAGCCTGAAGAGATTCCAGAGAAAGAATCCGCGCTCCTGATTCGCTCCTTGTTGTCTCAGTTCGATCAGTATGTGCAGCTGAGTAAGAAAATACCGCCGGAGGTCATGACCTCGATTTCGAGCATAGATGAGCCTGGCAGACTGGTTGATACCATTGCTTCCCATATGTCTCTGCAACTTCAGGAGAAACAGAATTTGCTGGAGTTAGCGGGCCTGCAGGCACGCATCGAGCATCTAATGGCCTTGATCGAATCGGAAATCGACCTGTTTCAGGTCGAAAAGCGCATTCGCGGTCGGGTCAAGAAGCAAATGGAGAAAAGCCAGCGCGAGTACTACCTGAACGAGCAGATGAAGGCCATCCAGAAGGAAATGGGTGAGTTGGATGACGTGCCCAATGAGGCAGAAGAATTAAAGCAGCGCATTGATGATGCCGGTATGCCTAAGGAAGCCAAGGAAAAGGCGACTGCAGAGCTCAACAAGTTAAAGATGATGTCCCCTATGTCTTCAGAAGCCTCGGTGGTGCGAACCTACCTGGACTGGATGATCAATGTTCCCTGGAAGAAGCGCAGCAAAGTGCGTCTGGATCTGGGCAAGGCAGAGGACATTCTCGAACACGATCACTACGGCTTGAAAGAAGTCAAAGAACGCATTCTTGAATATTTGGCAGTTCAAAAACGCGTCAAGAAATTGAAGGGACCTATTCTCTGTCTGGTTGGCCCTCCGGGTGTCGGTAAGACCTCTCTGGGCGAGTCCATTGCGCGAGCAACCAATCGTAAGTTCGTGCGCATGGCGTTGGGCGGTGTTCGTGACGAGGCAGAAATTCGAGGGCACCGTCGCACCTATATCGGATCACTGCCAGGCAAACTGCTGCAGAAACTGTCCAAGATTGGGGTCAAAAACCCACTGTTCTTGTTGGATGAAATCGACAAGATGGGAATGGATAACCGTGGTGATCCCGCATCTGCGCTGCTGGAAGTATTAGACCCAGAACAAAACCATAATTTTAACGATCACTATCTTGAAGTGGACTACGATCTTTCAGAAGTCATGTTCGTTTGTACATCCAATAGCATGAATATTCCTGAGCCTTTACTCGATCGAATGGAGGTCATTCGCATACCGGGCTACACCGAGGACGAGAAGGTAAATATTGCTGAACGCTATCTGGTGCCAAAACAGAAGAGGAACAATGGACTTGCCGATGACGAACTCGTTATTGATGAGCAGTCCATTCGCGATCTGATTCGCTATTACTCCCGTGAGGCTGGCGTGCGAGGTCTGGAGCGCGAGATCGCAAAGATCTGTCGCAAGGTCGTGAAGGAGAATTCTCTTAAGAAGGCTACAGAAGCGACGGTGTTAACTCCTGATGTTCTGGAAAACTATTCGGGCGTGCGTAAATATGATTACGGCAAGGCCGAAGAAGAAAATATGATCGGCCAGGTTAATGGCCTGGCGTGGACCCAGGTAGGGGGCGAGCTGCTAACCATTGAGGCTATTGCAGTCGAAGGTAAGGGCAAGACCATCAAGACAGGTTCGCTTGGTGATGTCATGCAGGAATCGATTCAGGCGGCCTTTACCGTGGTTAGAAGCAGGGCCAAGTCGATCGGTCTCGAGTCTAACTTTCATGAAAAGTTTGACCTGCACATCCACGTGCCAGAGGGAGCAACCCCTAAGGATGGACCCAGCGCTGGCGTGGGCATGTGTACGGCGCTGGTTTCAGTATTAACGAATACACCGGTACGGGCCGATGTTGCCATGACCGGTGAAATCACCTTGCGTGGCCAGGTGCTGCGAATCGGCGGTTTGAAGGAGAAGTTGCTGGCAGCACATCGTGGAAACATTAAAACCGTGATCATTCCTGCCGACAATGAGAGAGATCTTGCTGAAATCCCAGACAATATCAAAGCTGATCTGGACATTGTTCCGGTACGCTGGATCGATGAAGTTTTGGAACACGCCTTGCAGTATCAGCCCACTCCTTTGAGTAGTGAGGAAGATTCCAAGCAGGAAAGTGAAGCCAGCAGCGATGATAAAGACCAAAGTGGTGACGAAAAGCACATAAATACCCATTAAACCTCGGTGGTTTTGGTTGACACAGCTTTTCGCCAATTGGTATAAAGATTTCGTCACACGGCAAGTGTGACGGGACTTCCAGGGGTTTTCACGGGGATTTCTAGGTTAACAAGTAAGACCAAGTGCCGGGCAAACTCTAAATTAAAAAACAGCTTAAAACCCAGGTATAGAGAATCGGAATTTTCAGGCTTAGTTCCAATCGTATTGAACCATTCTCGTATTGAAAGATTGACAAGGTTCGATTGGCAAGTAAGCGAATTAGCATAAAAACAACTTAAATTTAGAAAGGGGATAACGTGAATAAATCAGAATTAATAGATGCTGTTGCTGCTAGTGCTGACCTCCCAAAAGCTGCCGCTGGTCGTGCCATCGATGCGATGCTCGACGCCATCACTGATTCGCTTAAGAAAGCCGATCCGGTTGTGTTGGTAGGTTTTGGAACATTTGCAACTAAGGATAGAGCTGCTCGCACGGGCCGTAATCCTCAGACAGGCGCGCCCATTGAAATCAAGGCAGCCAAGGTGCCCAGTTTTAAGGCAGGTAAAGCGCTTAAGGACTCAGTTAATTCATAAGCTGCTTAGTGTTTGACCTAGGGGTCAAATACTACAGGCATTATTGTTGGCGACACAGGTCGTCAATGCTAAGAGATATGGGGCGCATCACTGATGCGCCTTTTTAGTTGCAGGTAAATTCAAAAAGGCACAATTAGAGCCAAACGTAAGTGTGCGCTAAGTAGAGAGTTAATCAATTCCATGCTGCAAGATTTGAGGGAGAATTCCCAGGGCGTCATCGCCAAAGTCATCATCGGATTTATCGTCGCCATATTTGCACTCACGGGTGTTGAGTGGTTGATCGGTGGGTTTATTGCATCGCCGCCAGTTGCGGAGATAAACGGTGAAGAAATTACCGAGGCTCAGCTTCAGTTCAATACCCAGAATTTATTGGCATCGCTTGGCGGTGCCGACATCGACCAGGAGCTGCTGGAGCAGATTGCCCTTAATCAACTCATCGAAGAAACCGTTTTGAAGCAGTCAGCCGATCGTGCCGGCATGATGCTGTCTTCGGACCGGATAGATAGGGCCATCATTGATAACCCCAGTTTTCAAATCAATGGTGTATTTGATAGCGATCTTGCCGTTCGCACTATGGCCAGCCAGGGCTACAATATTCCGCTTTACCGCCAGGCACTGAGTCAGAGCATGTTGTTGGGGCAGATCGCAAATGCTTATTCGGCATCAAATTTCATCACAGACTCTGAGCTTGAATCTATCGCAGAGCTTACGCAGCAAACGCGTGACTTTCGCTACGTTTCGGTAACCATGGGTACACGAACCCTGGGTAATGCGATTGGCCAGGATGAGATCCAGCGCTATTACGACGAAAATCCCGCTGAGTTTACCCAGGAAGAGTCAGCCAATATTAACTACGTTGTCCTGGACCGGAATGTCATTGCAGACGAAATCCAGGTCGATGAGGCCGAAATACGCGCTCAGTACGAGGCCCAGCGGGCTGACTTTGAGGGCTCATCTGAAAAGCGTGCATCCCATATTTTGTTTGAGGTCGGGGGCAGTATGGATGAAGCGGCGGCAATGGAATTAGCTGCAACTGCTAGGCAACGCCTGCTGGATGGAGAGGACTTTGGCGCAGTGGCGCTGGAAATGTCCTCTGACACAGTGTCAGGAGAAGAGGGCGGAGACATTGGATACACCGATGGTTCTGCCTTTCCGCAGCCAATAGAAGCGGCATTGGAAACTCTGGCTCTGAATGACATTTCGGAACCCGTGGTAACGGAGTTTGGCGTTCACGTGGTGAAGCTGACCGAAGACGCAGAGAACGTATATCAGGCATATGAAGAAGTTTCTGACCAAATCGAGCGTGAACTCAAGCGTGCAGAAGTCGACTTGCTGTTTGCGGAACGTATCGAAGACATGTCCAACCTCGCGTTTGAAACAGGCGACCTGATTACAATCTCGGAACAGTTGGGCTTGGAAATACAGAGTGCAGATTCCGTGCCCCGTGCCGGTAGTAGTGGACTGTTCGCGAATCAGGCTCTTATTACCGCAGCTTTTTCAGATGAGGTCATGCTGGAGGGGAATAACAGCGATGTAATTGAGGTTGGTGATAATCAGGCCGTGGTGCTGCGGGTTGAGCAATTTAATGAATCAGCCGTTCTCCCTCTGGAAGATGTGATGGGAGAGATATCAGTTATCTTGCGCACCCAAATGGAGCGTGAGGCGGTCCAAGACCTCGGTGAGGAGTTGTTGATCGCTGCGGAGGAAGGTGCCGATGTGGATGCCCTGCTTGCCGCAAATGAACTTGAATGGCTAGACGCTGAAAACATCAGTCGCAACGACTTTAGCGTGAATCGCGAAGTGGTAGATCACGTCTTCACCATGACTGCCCCTGAGGGTGAGCCTGTAGTTTCGAGCGTCAATCTGGCCAATGGGACTTTCGTGCTGGTGGAGCTAAACCAGGTAAATCCAGGCGAGTTTTCTTCCATCCCGGAACCAGAGCGAAATCGACTGGTAGATTCCCTGCAAAGCGACCTTGGGGTAAGTGATTACCAGTCTTTCCTTGTGAGCCTTCGGGAAAATTCCGACATAAGTGCCGCGATGCTAGAGGAAACACTGTAGAAAGACTGCCAGCAGTTAACTGGCGTAAAGAAAAAAAGCTGATCCATCTCCAGGTGGATCAGCTTTTTTTTTTGACAGGAATTCGATGGGATGAGCGGTGGGTGCTCCAAGCTACTCCAGGGTTCCCATGGCTGTCGTGTTGAATCCGCCATCGACATAGAGGATTTCGCCTGAAATACCTGAAGCGAGGTCTGAGCAAAGAAAAGCACCGGCATTACCGACTTCATCAATGGTAACGTTGCGGCGCAGCGGTGTTTGTCTGGCGTTATAGTCGAGCATCTTGCGAAAGCTCTTGATTCCGGAGGCGGCTAAGGTGCGAATTGGTCCGGCTGAAATGGCGTTTACCCGGGTACCCTCGGGTCCCAGGCTTGAGGCCATATAGCGAACATTTGCCTCCAGGCTGGCCTTGGCCAGACCCATCACGTTGTAGTTTGGCAGGGTGCGCATGGCCCCCAGATAGCTTAATGTCAGCAAAGACCCATTGCGACCTGTCATCAGCTCCTTGCCGGCCTTGGCCAGCGCCACAAAACTGTAGGAGCTAATTTCATGAGCGGTAAGAAAGCCTTCCCTGGTGGTGATATCCACGTAATTACCATCAAGTTCATTACCTGGCGCAAAAGCCAGGCAATGAACGATACCGTCAAGGCCATCCCATTTTTCGGACAGTCCCGAGAACAAATCTTCGATTTGCTCGTCACTTGTCACATCGCAAGGAAAAACAAGGTCTGAGTCCCATTGGTCCGCGAATCCAAGTACCCGGTCCTTGAGTTTTTCATTCTGATAGGTGAACGCCAACTCGGCGCCTTCTCGATGCATCGCTGCTGCTATGCCGGATGCTATGGAGAGTTTGCTGGCTACACCAAGAATGAGAATACGTTTTCCTGCGAGAAAGCTCATAACATTTGTTCCTTGTGTTAGAGTTCTGATGACTAATTATTTTCGTCGGCTCAAGCGTTAGCTGGTACCGGTTCGGCTTCCTGGTCTATGAGTGATTCCCAGTTTTTGGTCTTCAATGCGAAGATCGCAATCACGACGCCAATGGCTATGGTGAATAAACTGATCTGCAGATACAGGCTCGGCATTTGCTGAATGTTTTCTGGATCGAAGTTACCAGCGACGAGGCCCGCAACCACGTTGCCGATTGAATAGGTTAGGGTAAAAACCCCCATCATCTGGCCCGCAAAACGCTTAGGCGATAGTTTGCTGACTGCACTGAGAGCGACCGGGCTGAGGCAGAGTTCGCCTACTGTGTGCAGAAAATAGGTGGCTACGAGCCAATAGGGGGCGGCGAGCATGCCTGAGGCCGCGACTTGCGCAGCGAAAAACATGACGATAAACCCGGTTGCCATAATGATCAGACCGACTGCAGACTTGATGCCATAGGACGGGTTGATCATACGTTTGGTTAGATTGATCCAGAGCGCTGCGAAAAATGGCGATAGGATAACTATAAAAAACGAATTCGCTGACTGGAACCAGGCAGGGGGTATCTCAAAATCATTTATGATTCGGTCTGTATAATCACGCCCAAACAAGTTAAGGGACGATCCAGCCTGTTCGAATCCGGCCCAGAAAAACGTGGAAGCAACGCACACCAGGAACAAAGAGCCCAAAGAACGTTTCTCAGTTGGGCTAAGCTCAGCGAAAGTATAGATACCCGCATAGTAAGCAAGAAATACTGCAGTAATGGTAAGGGCGACGTAACGCGCGAGGGTGACAGGATCAATACGAAGCGCGCCGCCTATAATAAGCGCGGTCAGCAAACCAATCAGGACGACACTGGCCAGTATGGCTAACTGGCTGTTGCGATGCCCCGCCGCAGATAAAACCTGAGTTGGAGATACCCCTTCGCCCTGGAGTTTGTTCAAAGTAAGGCGAAACTGCACGAGGCCCAGGCCCATGCCAATCGCGGCAGCACCGAACGCCCAATGGTAACCGACGTTAACTTGTAGCCATCCGCACACCAAATAGCCAATCACTGAGCCAAGGTTTATTCCCATATAGTACAGGGTGTAGCCCGCATCCCGGCGTT
>CALKNV010000033.1 GCA_938091935.1 uncultured Pseudomonadales bacterium | reverse complement strand
GTCAATTTCTGCCTTATCTGACATGATTCATGCCGCTTCAGGCCCAATAACAACCGAAATCAGATGCCGAAAAAATATATAAAATATTGATATTAAACGATTTAATGAGACTTATTAAGCGATGATAGACTGCTGTTCCAGCTCAAAAATTCCCTCACAATTCATATGTTGCGAAGTGTTTCAATATGGTGCGAAAAGCTTTACGATGGCGGTAATAATAAGAGCCCCCTTGCGCTTACAGCAGGCTTATTCCCTGGCGTAGTAGTAGTCCGAGCTAAACAGTTTGCTTGGCACAACTATTGCTCCCGGTTCGGGGGAAACCCACACATTATAAACCCAGGAGTAGAGACGGATGAATTTTCGTAAACACCCTAAATCCTTGCTCGCGGTTGCGATTCTCGCAGCCACAGGTACGCATCAAGCGGCCTTCGCGCAAGATGGTGCAGAAGTTGAAGAGATCATCGTGACCGGCGCCAGGGGACGACCCAGAACAGTGACTGATTCACCTGTTCCAGTGGATGTCTTCAGCGCTGCTGACATTGAAGCAATTTCACACACCGATACCAATAACATTCTGCAGACGCTGGTGCCTTCTTTCAACGTTGCCCGCCAGCCAATTTCAGACGGTGCCACAATGATCCGTCCAGCACAGCTGCGCGGATTACCAACAGATAAGACGCTGGTGTTGGTAAACGGCAAGCGCCGCCATCGTGCTGCACTCGTTTCAATCGGCGGGTCTGGAACGCAGGGTCCGGACTTGGCGACGATCCCAGCCGCAGCGATTAAAAACGTTGAAGTATTAAGAGACGGAGCTTCGGCTCAGTACGGCTCTGATGCGATTGCTGGAGTTATCAACTTTTTGCTGAATGACAACAGTGAGGGCGGCAGCCTGACCATCGACAGCGGCGAGTTCTTCGAGGGCGACGGCGCTATGACTACCGTCCAGGGCAACATCGGCCTGCCTCTTGGTGAAAGCGGCTTTGTCAGCATCTCTGGTGAGTGGGTGGAAACTGACAGAACCAATCGCGGCGAGCAATACTGCCAATCATGGTGGTGTGTAGACCCTAATCTGCCCGGATTCACCCAGCAGAGTGCAGCGAAGCAGGCGCAGGCCCGAGATCCGGCTTACCAAGCTGGCACTAAGAATGCTAACGCTGCAGGAATCAGCGACGTCGTTCAGCCTTGGGGACAGCCTCAATCTGACGCCGTACGAGTCTTCGTCAACGCTGGCTACCAACTCGATGCAGACACTGAGTTCTACGGCTACGGCAACTATTCTGACTCGAGCACCGATGGTAACTTTTTCTATCGATACCCGGGTAACGGCGTAATTGAAGAGCTTCGAGAGCCAGATGGATCCATTTACTCCCCTCTGGAACTCTTCCCCGGCGGCTTCACTCCCCAGTTTGATGGGGATGTGAGCGATTTCTCTTTAGTTGGCGGCATGCGCGGTGAGTTGGACAACGGCCTAACTTATGACTTCAGCGGCCGTACTGGTGAGAGTGAAATTCGCTACACGCTGTTTAACACCATTAACCCGTCACTGGGTAATTCGCTGGGTAATGCCAATACTCCTACCAGCTTCCGTCCCAGTGATCTAATTAACACTGAGACTCAGTTCCAAGCTGACTTCACCTACGAGTTCGACGCTGGTATTGCCGGTCCGGCTGTATTTGCTTTTGGCGCGAGCTACATGGATGAAGAGTATGAGCTGAAAGCTGGCGACCCAGCCTCGTACGTTGCTGGCCCTTACGCAGTGCAAGATCCTTGGGATCTTTGTAATGCTGATGGAACTGCGGCTCCAAATGGTATTAATGCCATTGCGGGCGGATCGACTCTTGATTGCTCAAACTCAAGCGACCCGGTTTACAAAGTAGTTGGTGTAGGTTCTAACGGCTTCCCAGGAAACTCTCCACAATTCACCAATGTCTTCCAGCGTAACTCATTCGCGCTGTACGGGGAATTGAGCGGAGACGTGACTGACGCCTTGTTCATGCAAGGTGCCGTACGGTACGAAAACTATGACGACTTTGATTCAGAAGTGCTGTTCCAGTTGGCTGGCCGTCTAGTGCTAACCGACAATTGGAATGCTAGAGCCTCAATAGGTACTGGATTCAGAGCCCCAACTCCTGGGCAGCAAGGTACTGTAAACGTGTCAACTCGCTTGCCAGATGGTATTCCTATCGCTACCGGTCTGTTCCCTGCGGGTGGCCCTGTGGCACAAGCACTTGGCGCGACCCCTTTGAAGCCAGAAAAATCAAATAATTTCACGATTGGTTTGACTGGTTCCATTGGCGAGATGGATCTGACTCTTGATTATTACCGAATCGACATCGATGATCGTACTAATGCGATTTCGACTCGCTCGGTATCTACAGATCCCGGTTCTGGTGATGCCTATTCTAACTTCTTGGCACTTGACAACGCTGGCGTAGCTGGAGCAAACACTATCGGTGGTGTTTTCTACTTTACCAACGCGTTCGACAGTCGCACGGAAGGATTCGATGTGGTTGCTAGCTATCCGTTAGCAGAAAACACAACGATTTCCGCAGCCTTGAACTACACTGAAAATTCTTTTGAGTCAGATCCCAGCACCTACTTAAATGCTGAAAATCGTTATGACTTCGTGAATTTTGATCCTCAGTGGCGCGGCATATTCACCGGCATGCACACGATTGGCGACTTGCAGTTGATCGCTCGCCTGCAGTGGTACGGCGAGTCTACAAACTCAAACTCTGGCGGTTCAGGCCCAGGTGGTCTTCGTTTCCAAACGCTGCCTGACTTCTACCAGTTTGACCTTGAGGGTCAGTGGCAGATCAATGACATGTTTGAGCTCTCTGCTGGTGCACGTAACCTGTTCGACGAGTATCCTGATAGAGACACCATCAGCGATTACTGCTGTGGCCGTGTCTACTCCTCAGGCACCGTTGTTCCATGGCAGGGCGGTTACTACTACGCCCGTCTGCGTGCAGACTTCTAAGATCAGCTAGATCTTAAAGCGAAACAAAAGGGGTGGCATTTGCTACCCCTTTTTTTTAACCTAATTTTATTGCTTTGATTGAAACTCTTTTCCCAGAAGAAGGTCGAACATCGCGGCAATCTTGAAGAGCACTTCCAATGAAGGCGAGTATTTACCCAGCTCTAATGCGTTCACAGTGTGGCGGGTAACACTCAAATTCTTCTCCAACTCGAACCGGGTCATGTCACCATAGGGGACTCTCCGATACACTTTGTGATTAATAACTCAAGCACCAGTTAACTCTCAGTCTCGGCGAAACCGCACAATATAGACAATAGCTGTTAGCATTTCAGCCACTACAATCGCCGGTAGATTGGTGAGGACCACGAGGTTTACGTCTGAAACAGCGATAATTAATGTTGCCTTCATCTGCATATTCTTCTCCTGCAGAAATTGGCATGATTTTGATGTTAAATACTTTTTACAGCAGCTTATAGATGATCCCAGTCGCACCGCCTTAGCGCCCAAAGCCCACATGATCCGAGCCGACTGCCGTTAGCACGCTTTCATATTTGCTCAGTTTCATGATAGAACTCTGATTGGATTAGTCGGGACCGAGACCTATGAGCTGGCAAAAAGAAGTCGATGAACTGCGCAACCGCGAAGCCCTTGCAAAAAAAATGGGTGGTGAGGAGCGTATTCAACGTCAGCATGATAATGGGCGCCTCACCGTCCGTGAGCGTATTGAAGCGCTAGCGGATGCCAACACCTTCCACGAAATTGGTGCGCTCGCGGGCAGGACTCAGTACACCGATAGCGGTGAACTGAAAGAATTCACCCCCTCCAACTTTGTGCTCGGCACGGCCGACTTGAACGGTCGCCGCGTCGTGATTGGTGGCGATGATTTCACCGTGCGCGGTGGTGCCGCCGATGCCAAAGTTGGCGACAAATCGGGTTACGGCGAAAAGTATGCGCTAGAGATGCGTCTCCCCCTGGTGCGTCTAGTAGATGGCAGTGGCGGCGGCGGCAGTGTCAAAACCCTGGAAATGGTTGGCTATTCCTATGTGCCGGCGCTAGCTGGCTTTGGCACTACCATGGAATTGATGGGGCAAGTACCGGTGATATGCGCCTGTATGGGTTCAGTAGCTGGCCTCGGCGCGGTTCGCGTCACCATTTCTCATTTCTCCTTGATGATTAAAGACACGAGCCAACTATTTGTCGCCGGCCCGCCGGTGGTAGAGCGCGGCTTTGGCAAACCGGTGGAGAAAAATGAGCTGGGTGGTTCACAGATTCACGCCCATCAAAGTGGTGCCGTCGACAATGAGGTCGAAAGTGAAGAAGAAGCGTTTGCTGCCATCAAGCAATTCCTTTCATACCTGCCACAAAATGTGTGGCAACTGCCCCCCGTAACTGACTGCAGCGATTCAGCAGACAGGCGTGATGAATCCTTGCTCGCAGTGATCCCCCGCAATCGCCGCGAAATGTACGAGGTTCGCGACGTCATTAGCAGCGTGGCGGATGCGGATTCTTTTTTTGAGATCAGTCCCGGCTATGGCCGATCTCTTTGCATTGGACTCGCCAGGCTCGATGGTCATCCAGTCGGCATCATGGCAAACGACACCCAGTATCACGGCGGCGCGGTAAACGCCGCTGCCTCAGAGAAAATGATGCGCTTTGTTGATCTATGCGACACATTTCATCTACCGGTAATCAACCTGGTAGACAACCCGGGCTTCCTGATTGGCACCGAGGCAGAACAGGAAGGCACGGTGCGCCTGGGCAGCCGCGCCCTGATGGCGGTTTATCAATCCAGCATTCCGTGGGTATCAGTGATTGTCCGGCGCTGCTATGGGGTGGCGGGTGCCGGTCACGGCAAGACTGACGGGCTGAATCTTCGCTACGCCTGGCCTTCTGCTGACTGGGGTTCGCTGCCCATTGAGGGGGGTGTGCAGGCAGCCTATCGACGGGATATTGAGGCAGCGAAAGATCCGGACGCGCGGCGCCGCGAACTCGAAGACATGCTGGAACAGTATCGTTCACCGCTGCGCACCGCCGAGGCCTTTGGCATCGAAGAAGTTATCGACCCAAGGGATACCCGCCCCCTGCTTTGTGACTGGGTAAAGCTCGCCTATGAAATTCTACCCAGCCAGTTAGGCCCTAAAGCGCGTTCGCCCAGGCCCTGATTTCGCCTGACGAATAAACCTGATGATTCAGGGGGCAGCCAGCGCGTCTATCCTGTCCATAAACCGTTTACGTGGGTGTTGGGCATTGCTGACATCAGTATCCAGGATCTGCACCGCATCGAGAGCTGAGTCATAGATTGGCCAATCCGGGAGACCTGCCCCATTTGGGTTGCCTGTGCTGGCGAAGTTGAACCAATAGTCGGCAACGGTTTCCGATAGCGCATGATCGGCCTCATCCCAACCGATGCCGACTATATCCAGATTATCAAACACGTAGGCCAACTCTCCCGAGTGATAGGCACCCAGGGTGCGGGCACCGCCATCGTCGCTCAGTGCTGGACGCTCCGGCACATACAGGCGAAACACCGGTACCGCTCTGGAGAAATAATAAACATAAGCATCACCCCCATGACCAGATACCAGGCGCGCCCAGTCCCTGGCTGTGCGCACAAAGCCATTATCACCAGCAATGGTTTTGCGGGCCGTCACCGGCGACTGTGTAATAACCCCAGCGTAGTCAGTTTTCAGGCCAGTGCCCGCCACACCGAAACTGCGAGTCAAATAGTTATCCAGGTCAGTTTCTGAAATTTCAACAGCCCCCGCCTGCAGGCCAAAATATTCATCCGAGAGCGCACCGGTCATCATCGGCACCCGATTAAAGCGACCTGAGGCAAACAATTGCGCGGGGGGCTCCGGTAAGACCCAGCCATCGACGATTGGCCCGTTAGGGTTACCCTCAGACCGGGTCGTCGCAATGATTTGCTGCGGAGAAAGTTCTCGCATGGCCTCGAGCGCGGTGCTGCCGGAACCACTGATTCCCATAGCTTCGACAAATCTTGCGCCCCTGGCGTGAGCCGAATCTGCCCCGCCCCCCAAGCCTCGCTGCAGACGCACGCAGCCCCCAGAAGGCGACTGCCCGATAACGCGGTGAATCAGCCCTTCGCTCAATGGCGACGCCATTAGCAGACAGACATCTTCACCTCCAGCCGACTGACCAAATATAGTGACCCGTTCCGGGTCACCGCCGAATGCTGAAATATTGTCCCGGATCCAGCGCAGCGCCTGAATCTGGTCCTGTAACCCGTAGTTGCCGGAGGCGCCTCGTTCGGATTCATTGGTCAGCGCAGGATGGGCTAGAAAACCCAGTGGACCAAGTCGGTAGTTCGCTGTAACTACCACTGCGCCGCGGGCGGCGAGGTTCGACCCATCGAATATTTGTGCGCCACCGTGGCCAGCGGTATTGCTACCACCATGAAACCACACCATCACAGGTAACCGCTCACTGGCATCAGCTGCACCGCTGAACACATTGAGGTACAGGCAGTCCTCCGAACGCCCAAGATTACCGCGAGCATAAACACTGTCATCTCCGTTGCGAGCCTGCCAGCAGGCAGGTCCTGCGCGTTCAGCAACTCGCGTGCCAGAAAACTTGATTGCCTGCGCCGGCGGCTTCCAGCGCAATTCCCGTAGCGGAGGCGCGGCGAAGGCTAGACCTTTGAAGACGCTGACACCAGCTGCAAACTCCGACGCCACGCTTCGATAGTTTCCTGCACTAGTAGAGACCTCATCTATGTCCGCCACTGCCAATGCGGACAGCACGCTGCCAAGAATGATAAGTAAAGCCTGTTTACCCATAATCTATTCCTTCAAACTTAGTATCTTTCACTAGAATTTCCTAGCGCTCATCCTGGATGAGCCGGTCGCTATTGGTCGACCACATCCTGTTTCTCAAAGCGCAATAGCGCACCATGCTCTTCGTCAGCCAGCGCATAAAGATAGCCATCCGGCCCTTGTTTGACCGCGGTAATGCGGGCGCCTAATTCCCGCAGCAGTCCCTCGCGGCGTATTTCCTGACCGCGGCTATTGAAGACAATACGCTCAACGTGCCCGGTGCCGGGTATCCTGCCTTCGATCATGGCCCCCACGAACAGATTGCCCTGCCACTCAGGTATCTTGTCGCCACTGTAGAAGGCCAGTCCCGCTGGCGCGATGGAGGGCCACCAGATAATTTCTGGCTGTTCAAACTCTGCCTGCCTCTCATTATCACTCACCCAGTCTCCGCGATACTGCCGACTATAAGACACTTGCGGCCAGCC
>CALKNV010000032.1 GCA_938091935.1 uncultured Pseudomonadales bacterium | reverse complement strand
CAGCGCCGGGGCAAAGCCCGCAATATGATCCCAGGCTTCTTCCGGCGTTACATCTTTGGTTTCTTTGCCAATGATGGCGGCGAACTCTCCCTCGTAATTCAGATACTGGCAATCTTCTGGTTTCACAATTTGCCCGCCATGGGCATTAATCGCCGTAATGGGCTTCATAAAATAGGTTGGAGTCGGGGTAGGTTGGGGTTTGTTGCGTGACTCAATTCCCCTTGAGGTGTAAGTGAGGTGCGGGCAAATGATCTTACCTGGTTCGCAGGGCGCCAGATACACCACGTTTTTTGCATCTCCCGCATCTATAGTGCGACCATCCTCAAGCTGCAGTCGACCGTCTTCTACAACTGTTACCCAAGCTGCCACTCCATCAAGCAGGATGCGGCGTTTTTCCACTCGAGGACCATTCAAAACAGACATATTTTTATTCTCTCTATTCTAGCTATTTTTTTCTGGACTTAGGTGTCAAACCACATGTGAATATTGCCGGTGCCGTGGGCATTTTCGTATTCAGATAAGGCCAGTCCCTTGGCGGTGCAGTTGGCACCTCCCATTGCCCCTACCATCTGCAGGTAGTGTGCTCCCCAGGCTTCCCACGGTAACCTGCGGTATTCGCTGTCAAAATTGTCCAGAATTTGATTGTGCTTGCCCTGTTGTAACAACTCGATGACTCGGTAATCGCTGTCCCGGTTAAAGTCTGATGACACATTATCCGGGTGATAGATTCGAGGGTTGGGGGGGACGGTATTGATATTTCGGAATTTGTGGCTTAGCGCGCCGGACGCGAGCAATACTACCTGTCGATCACTGCGCTTGATCGCTTCGCCCACGACTTCACCCATTTCCAGGTAGTTATCGGTGGCCGCAGTCTGGCAGGAACCAACAGACATGACGCGTTGTCCCCGAATCATCGCGTTCACGATATTGATGGTGCCGTAGTGTCGCGCCATGGTGGGTTCGTCGATGGCTCTCGCGATGACTTGCCTTTCTTCGGCAACTGTTGCGCAAAGTCGGGCCAGTTCTGGGTCTCCATCATAGCTGTATTGCTGCCCATGCAAATACCAGGGCATCTCATCGGAAATATAAATGCCTTCGTAGTGCGCACCTGCATCTACCAGGTGGCAGCCTGTAGTGAACCAATGCGTATCGAACAGGACGATGGTGTCGGCGCCGGAAGCTTCGATCCTCTCTCGAACACGCTTGAACCCCGCTACGAGATCGGAATCTCTGCCGTCGCCTGCCTCAATGCGAAATTCTTCGGCCTGGAACAGCCCAGGGTGGTGAGAAACGATGGCGGCCCCGACTATTTTTCCTTGAGACACGGCCTTGCTCCTAGCGCTGCGCGAAACTGGGGACAAACGGTTTCTTGGGTACTACGACATCTTTAATGTCACAGAAGAATTCAAAGCTCCATTCACCGCCTTCCCGGCCAATGCCTGAGTTTTTGCAACCACCAAACGGCGCCGCCAGGTCGCGGATGCCAAACGAGTTTATCCAGATAAAGCCAGTCTGGACGCCGAATGCGATGGCCTTGGCATGGGACTCCTCGCCAAAACAGACACCGCCCAGTCCGTAGTCTGTGCCGTTTGCCAGCGCGATGGCTTCCTCTTCGGATGCAAACGATTGCATTACCAGCACTGGGCCAAAGACTTCTTCCTGCACAATCTCTGCATCTTGTTGCACCCCGCTCAGCATCGTGGGTTGGAAATATAACTCGCCAGCATCGTGTCGGGATCCTCCCCACAACACTTCAGCACCTGCGTCGATTGCCCTCTGTACATAAGCCTCTACTTTCTGCAATTGCCTTGGGTGAATCAGAGGGCCAACCTCGGTACTCTCAAGCTGTGGATTGCCTATCTGAAGTGAGGCGACATGCACGCGCATTTTTTCGGTAAAGGCCTCTCTGATTTTGTCGTGGACAAGAAAGCGGGTGCCCGCAAGACAGACCTGAGTGGCATTGCGGTACATGAGGGCACCTGTTCTGGCTGCCAAATCAATGTCGGCATCTTCCAGTACGATAAAGGGAGATTTGCCCCCTAACTCAAGACTGCAGGGCACAAGATTTCTTGCCGCGACTTCTGCAATTTCCCTGGCGGTGGGTACGGAACCGGTGAAAGATATTCTTGCCAGTCGAGGGTCAGAGGTGAGCAGGGCGCCAGTGGGCCGACCCTCGCCATGCACCATGTTGAGCACGCCTGGTGGTAATCCGGCAGCGTGGGCAGCCTCCAACAGAAGTGCGCTGGACATTGGTGCCCATTCCGGTGGTTTGATGATACAGGTATTGCCCGAGGCCAAAGCTGGACCTAACTTCCAGGTCGTCAACATCAGAGGCGCATTCCAGGGCGTGATAATGGCACAGACGCCAGCGGGATCATGGCGCACAAAATGCTGTGCCTGCGGTGTATCCATGACTCGATCCTGCAGAGACAGTGCGGCCTCTGCGAACCAGGTGATGTTGAGCATGGAGCGGGGAATGATGCCGTGCTGCAGACGGGATAGCAGGATGCCGGCGTCAGTGGATTCGACTTCGCACAATGCCTCTTTGCGCTTGCCTATCTCTTTGGCAAAACGCTGCAGGTAAGGCAGCCGCCCTTCGGCGCCGAGTGCGGACCAGGCTGGAAAGGCGTCAGCGGCTGAGGAGATTGCTGCTTCTACGTGTGCCTCAGTGCCCCTGGGCATTTCGCCCAGGGGCGCCGCATCAATTGGTGAGAAAACCGTATAGGACTCTTCACCCGTAATCCATTCACCATTGATATAGTGACCTGTCGGAACCGGATGTCCTTTTACTTTCAGCATGTTTTGTTTCCTGGTATCGCGCAGCTTTTAACTTATGCCAGCGCTATCTTATCTCTGTGTCGCGCTGAACGCCTCGACCTGATCGGGATAGCGTGCGTATCCTACTTCATCATCGAGAACGACTACTCCGTTGCTCTCGGCGAAGTCTGCAAATACCTGCATCATCTCCGCACGCTGCTCCGGATAAATAGCGCTGAGGTCGCGCGTCTCACCCGGATCTTCGAATAGGTCGTACAGCTGCCAATCGCGGGACGGCCAGTCCCAGAGCAATTTCCAGCGATCGCTCCAAACTGCCTTGTTGCCGTAAGTCTCCATTGCAAGATAGGGTCGAGTGACGGGATTAGCCTCAGCATTTTGCAGATGCTCGGCTGCAGACTGCCCCTGCATCGTGAAGCCGGGGTTCGCGGGTACGTTGGCAAATGTCATCAGGGTTGGTGCGATGTCCATAATGGACATGAGTGCCTGGCTGTGACCATTACGCTGAATTTGGCCAGGATAACTAAAGATGGCGGGAACCCGGACACCACCCTCACCAAGGAAACTCTTGTACTGATTGAAGGCACCGGCACTGACATGGGCCCAACCGCGGCTGAAGGTGACATAGGAATTTTTGCGCCCCATGTTTTCGAAAGACTGATCAAATCGCTCCGGCAGCCATTCCCGATTGTTCGCCAGGCCAAATTCTATGTTGTTGCCTTCTGGGCCATTGTCAGAGAGAAAAACAATCAGCGTATTGTCATACTCGCCAGTGGCCTTGAGATGCGCCACCAATCGACCTAGCTGCTCATCCATATAGGCAATCATGGCGGCATACAGTTCCATGCGCCGGGCTTCTTTTTGCCTTTGCTCGGCATCGAGGTCAGACCAGCTGCCAAGGGCGGTTGGGAAGGGAGGTACTGCGGCGTCCTCAGGAATGAGCCCAAGATCTCTGGCAGATTCGATGCGTTTGGTGCGAATACTTTCCCAGCCTTCATCGTAGGCGCCGGCAAAGCGATCTAGCCAGGCATCGGGTACCTGCAGTGGCCAGTGTGGTGCAGTGAATGCCAGATATCCGAAAAAGGGGCGATCATCGTCGGATTCTCGTTGCTCCAGATAATTCATGACCTTATTGACATAGAACTCACTGGAATAGAAATCTTCCGGCAGAGCACTAACCTGTGTGCCTTCGTCATAATAAGTGGCAACTGGCGCTGCAGAAGTCTGGCCAGCGGCATCGGCAAAATGACTGGCTCCTCCTTCCTGTAAATAAAATGCTTTCTGAAAGCCGCGAGCATAGGGTGTGGCTACTTCAGTCGCGCCCTGGTGCCACTTGCCTGCCATAAAAGTGTAGTAGCCGGCTTCCGAAAACTGGCTGACAAAAGAATTGATGTGAGCAGGCCAGTTGCCGCTATACCCGGCTTCTCCGCGTAGTATCGGCAAGCGACTGGCTGCGGATGGGTTAAATCCAAAGCCAACAGCATGGCTATCCATACCGCTGAGCAGCATGGATCTTGACGGCGCACAGGTGGCATTAGCGTAGAAATTTGTCAGCAGGGTCCCTGATTGCGCCAGCGCATCGAAATTGGGAGTGGGAATCTCGCTGCCGTATGCGCCCAGATCGCTGAACCCCAGATCGTCCGCCAGTATGAGCAGGACATTGGGTGCGGTTCTCGAAAGCTCATTTGAAGTGTTGCTGTCACAGGCCACTATAGCCGTACAGAGCACAAGAGAAAGGACTTTAGTTTGAAATCGGTGGGCAGCGGTCATAGCGTCGAGTTGTTATCTTCCTAGCTGATGGTTACAAATTACTTGGCGAATTACTACGAGATTCAGCTATTGACCTGATAACTTGCGCGCAAACTAGCGGCCGGCCTGTTCCCGTTCTCTTGCTCTCCCGGCACTGAGGATGTTCGGAATCGCATAGTTGCCTTCGTGGCAGGCATACTCATACATCACGTACTCCTCGTCGTATGTTAGCGGCATTGAGAAAGTGAATGATGACGAAAAGTTGACCGGATCGGTGACTTGCGCTTCCCAGATGATAGTGCTTTCGCTGATCCTAGTGAAGCGTTCAACGACATGAAGCTGGTCGCTGACGGGTACGCCCTTGAGACGGCCACCGGCAGTACTATTAGCGATCATGCCGCGATCGTTAAAGTTTCTGGTTTCCACAACCAGCGTGTCCCCCTCCCAGCGCGCGACAGAATCACCCATCCAAAGCTTGATCTTGTCATCAAGATGCTCTGTTTTTTTTAGGTCGATAGTGCGGACATCATGGATCATTTCATAGACGATGGTGAAGGTATCGTCAGTCTGAATGAAGCGATAGGCATTGTTGTAGCCGGCAGGCAACATTGAGCCTGGCACACCCCGCGTGATACAGCGGTCCCACACCGTGTGGTAGATGTAATCATTTTCCACGTTAGCGAAGAAAAAGTCGCGGGTCGCAAGCGCTGACTCGCGAATCGGTGCGCGACCGTTGGGTGGGTCAACAATCATGGAGGTCTGGCCGGTAGAAAGCACAGTGTCGCCTGAATCCAGCCAAATCTGGTTATAGCCGCCGATGCTACCGCCGGCTTCGACGACTATGTTGTTATCTGCACGCTCACGACGCTCTGCGATATTGCGCTCCATGGTTGCGATCTCGTCATCAGACAGGAATTCACGGCCCGCCAGGGATGCCGGACGCTCGATCGGAGTGATGGTGTCGTTGGTCCAGACGCCTTGCAAATCAGGCTGCCCATTTGCAAGGTGTGGCACGATGTAGTCCTGGGCCAGGATTGATGTGGAAAAGGAAAAAGCGACAGCGAGTGTAACGAAGTGACGAAACTTGCCCATAGCTTGCTCCCGTTTTTGGTTTTGGGGCGTTGTGGTTGTGGGTGTGGGTGGGGCTGGGCTGGGGCTGCAATCCAGGGGACTGCAGCCCGCAAGCCCTTAGTTAATCCTGGGTGTCTTCGGTCAACCAGGAGAAGTCATCTTCACTTTGCACGAGGATGCTAGAGCGTTCGCGGCGGAGCTGCTCTTCCTGCTGTGCTTTTTCCAGCACATCAGGCGGCAGATCTCTTCCGACCACGATACCCCTTGGTGTCGTTGGTGCGAAATATATTCGCGCATTGGCCATTTCATCCGTCGTTGCAGGGCCGTAGACCACATCCTGGGTCGGATCCGGGTTCCAGCGATTGCCCTCTGAATTGTCGAACCACCAGCTCATGTGCAGAGTCGATCCGGCTGGCACGAACTTGGGAGCTTCGTATTCGTAAAGGAATTGCCAGTTAAAATCGTATTTGGGTACCCAAAGCAGCACTTCGCGCTCGCCGTCTGGATACTCCAGTTCATAGCGCATGGCTTTGCCGCGATAATGCATGTGGGGACCCATGGAAAGCAGGTAGATATCCTCTTCCACGTCGAAGGTATTGTTCACCTCATAATTCGGATCACCGGCTGGAATGGTCCAGCCGCGATGGGGTAGCAGGTTGGTTTCCACCACATAATCAATGACATCGCCCTCTTCATAGAACTTGAAGCCGGCGCGGGTGTTGTCCAGGACGTCGGTGCCTTCTCCTGTGTCCTTGTGGTAGTGCATGTTTACTGTGATGAAAGGGTCTTCTGGCAGCAGCACACCCCAGCCTTCAGGATAGGTGAAGGGGCCGCGACCCGGCACGCCCACGCCCATGTGACTGGAAACGATGTGGTGAACCCAGGGACCGCCCGGATCCAACTCTGCCATGGCTATCCATTTTGGATTCTCATGCGCCCCTTCTGGCACCGGCATCTGCACTGTGGGTTGCCAGTCCTCGACGTCGGCAGCGACGTAAACCGGTTTTTCGAAGCCTACGACGAGATCGGGTTCGCCTATCCACCAGCCAGACTCTGGCATTGCTGTGCCGACACTGGATGATGACAGGGCATCATTGGCAGCCATGGGATCACCTTCCAGGGCACCACCGTCAACCCAGGCGATCAAGAGATCTTTATCAGCCTGGTCCATGTAGCGCTCGCCCTTGAACTCACCGCGATGTCGCTCATGTGCACCCCATGGCGGCATATAGCCGGTAACAAGGGCATTCTTGATGAGCGGTGCCCAGATTTTAGCCTGCTCGAAATCCATCAGGGACATGGGAGCGCTGATACCACCTACATCAGGCGGGCTTTCTTGGTGACAGGCCGCGCAATTGTTCATAAATACTGGCAGGGCATCCTGATAGAAAGTAGGAGCGTCCTGGGCATTGGTGCTGGCGGTCAGGCCAGTAAATGCGAGGGCTGCGAGCGGCAGGGCAGGGAATTTCATGGCGATTCCTTTTGTTGGTAAGGCTTCTTATTAGTCAATGCTTTAGCCTAATCCGAAGCGTGAGGATTGTCCATACATCGAAACCCGCCAAGGCTTTGAACCACTTCGCGTAAAATACTGAAATTAATGGGCTTTTCGGTTTAAGCAGCTGGCTTGCCCAGGCCTGCAAGGAATGATCGGAATTACCGATTAACACCATCGAAAATAATCGTTTTACCGATGGGTCGAGGTTACTTATCCTGCATCTGCTGATTAGTTATTTATTTATTATTTTTGAGGTGAGCAATGATCGATTTAAGAGTACCAAATGTAGTCTTCAAGGCACGGGTACGTGATGAGTCTGTGGGCGGTGACAATCCATTCCGCTGGCAGGACGTAAGCAGTGAGGAAATTTTTAGCAACCGACGCGTGGTTGTGTTCTCTCTGCCAGGTGCCTTCACGCCAACCTGCAGCAGCACTCACCTACCGGGTTATGAAGCTGCCTACGAAATATTCAAGGAAGCGGGCGTTGATGAGGTTTATTGCCTCAGCGTCAACGATGCTTTCTCGATGTTCCAGTGGGGCAAGCAACTTGGCGTGGAAAAAGTGAAATTACTGCCTGACGGTAACGCCGATTTCACCCGCGGCATGGGTATGCTGGTCAAGAAGGATAACCTGGGTTTCGGCGATCGCTCCTGGCGCTACTCCATGCTGGTAGAGGATGGTGTGATCAAGCAGATATTTAGCGAGCCTGGTAAGACTGACAATTGCCCAACCGATCCTTTCGAGTGCAGTGATTGCGATACCATGCTCGATTACGTCAAGTCTCTCGATACGCTAGCAGCCTGAGCATACACCGATTAGCGTCACTACGAACGGCGGCACGTTCACCACTGAACATCTCTTCATTCGCCGCCGTTCTTTTTTCTCCCATAACCTTCTTTTTCGATCCAACCTGTTCATGACCATGGATCCTCCATGGCATTAAAAAATGCCCTGTGGCCAGCCACGATATCTGGCACTTTCGACAGGTCTGGAGTTGCATCGTAAACATCGCGCTCATAGGTTCCGCCCAGCAAAACACCATCGCTGCGCGGAAACATATAGAGACCACCATTGCCCACGATGATGTAGTTAACTTCAGACTGAGGCAGCAGAAAGCTGA
The DNA here is from genome assembly GCA_938091935.1 of uncultured Pseudomonadales bacterium. GTDB lineage: Bacteria > Pseudomonadota > Gammaproteobacteria > Pseudomonadales > Pseudohongiellaceae > UBA9145. Next base: position 7,637 of record CALKNV010000032.1, on the reverse strand, counting down.
GTTGTCCCCTGATGGGCATCATATTGTCGTCTTCGAACAGCGCTTTGGCACCCAGGCCGGTACAGTTAATGATCACCGGCTCATCCAAGGTCATTAATTCGTCGGCATGTTGAAACTCCCTGACCTCCATCTTGCCGCCCGCATTGAAGAAATCTTGCATCAAGGCGGGCAGGAACACAGCCGGTTCAACCAGCATGGTGTCATAGTGATGAACGCGCTCGACCGGGAAGGGGTGCTCTCCAGCGCCAAGGATTGTCCGTTGCGGATAAAATTGTGGATAGCGTTCCGGCAGACTTGGCTGCGCATCGGGGGCCTCGTCGCCGAGAATAGAGTAATTTGTAATCCACCTGACCCCATATTTGGGGCCCACCAGATTTTGAAAGTAGCGATAGGAGTGAGCCTGAGCCTGCTCAAATTGTCCCATGAAACGGGAGCTGACACTGGTGCGCTCATAGACTGAAGTCGCAGACCATTGACCGCCGGCGATATTGGAAGTCGTGTGGGGTGGTAAGTCTCTCGCATAAATCGTGACACTCCAGCCTTGGTTCTGCATCAAGCGTGCTGCGGTCAGCCCAAGTGCGCCGCAGCCTAATACGGCCACTTGTTTGTGGTGCGCAGCCAGGGCCAGCTCCATAGCAAGGTGAGAAGAACCCCAACTCAACGTGATGCCACCGCCGCCATGACCATAATTGTGGACCAAAACTTTATCGTTGCGTCGCTCGGCGCTCACGTTGAAGCCGTTGCTCCGGAAAGGCCGAAGGCCAGCCACAGTGCGGATAATTCGATCTTCGCTCACCTTCACCCGGCGCAGTGGAGTGCCTGACAACGTATAGTTGGCCGGGCTGCCTGCGCCAGGCAGCGCACAGCCAGTCAGCATGGGCACAGCGGCTGCAGCGAGTGATTTGATTACGGTACGACGGCTTGGCATGAGAGATGGTCTCGGCGTTAATTGATGCTGCTTCTAAGGTCTTAGAAACAGAGCATAGCCCAGACCGAGGCACGGTTTAAGTGTCATCTCTCTGTTATGTGCTTGCCGCGTGGTGCAGACAATTGGAGCTAGAGTGAATTGAGGTCTTTCATATAACGCTCAGCCTGGTCCAGGATGGCGCGTTGACTCTCTTCACCCATGCGTTCCCATGAGCCATAGAGCATACGCATGCGATGGTTGCTGCGGAAGCGATCCTGGTGGCGCGCCATGAAGTGCCAGTAAAGGGAGTTAAAAGGGCAGGCATCTGCACCTGTTTTTCGCTTCACGTCATATTGGCAGCTAGTGCAATAGTCGCTCATTTTCTTGATGTAGTTGCCACCTGCCGCATAGGGCTTGGAGCCGACAATGCCGCCGTCGGCATGCAGTGCCATGCCTCTGGTATTCGGTAATTCAACCCACTGCAATGCGTCGATGTAAATACCCAGATACCAGGCATCCACCTCATCTGGTGCGATACCGGTCAATAGGCAGAAGTTGCCCGTAATCATCAGGCGTTGGATGTGGTGGGCGTAACTGTGATCCAGGGAGTTCTTTATGGCTTTTTCCATGCAGCGCATATTGGTATTGCCGGTCCAGAAATAGTCAGGCAGAGCGTTTTCAGCTTCGAGTGAGTTCAGTGTTTGATAGCCCGGCATATTCCGCCAGTAAATGCCGCGAATGAATTCGCGCCAGCCAATGATCTGCCGAACAAAACCTTCAATCTGCGCCAGGCTGATAGCATCGCTTTTTTCAAACACGTCTAAACAGTGATCTACTACTTCCCGTGGATGCAGGATCTTTGTATTAAGGGCAAAAGACAGGCGGGAGTGATACAGGGACCAGTCGCTCGGGCTTTCGGCGGTCATGGCGTCCTGATAAGTCCCAAAATTGGGCAGGCAATGACTAATAAAAAATTGCAGCAATTCAAGCGCCTGCTTGCGGTTGACCGGCCAGGGCAAACTGCTACGGATGGTGCCTAAGCGCTCGACCTCATGACGATCCAGGCGTTCCAGGATTTCAGTTACATCATTGCTGAATAACAGGGGCTCAGGCAGTTCAGAGATCGCAGCCTTGCTGAGTTTATTGCGATTCTCGCTGTCAAAGTTCCAGCGCCCGCCAACAGGTTCATTGCCATCCATAAGAATTTGGAGGCGCCGCCGCATGTTGCGGTAAAATGCCTCCATTCGAGTCGCCTTGCCTGGCTTGAAGTGTTCTGTGATCTCTTCAAATGGCAACAGGAAGTGCTCGGTGTCAACGCAGCGTTTTGCTGTCTCGGCAGGTAGCTGTAACTGCTCAAGCTGCTGGCTAAGCCTGTATTCGTCGGGTTGCTGATAGGAGAACTCGATGATGCCAAAGCGCTGGCATAGATCTTGAATGAGATTGTCCAATGAGTCGTAATTGGCCGTGTCGTCGAGATCAAGGTGCAATACCTCGTGTCCCTGAACAGAAAGCGCAGCGGCAAACTCAGCCATAGCTGCAAAGAAGGCACAGAGTTTCTGCGTGTGGTGTTTGACATAGCCGGTTTCCTGTCGCAATTCGGCGATGACATACAGTACCTTTTCATCAATGCCTTCGTACCAGCTGTGCTGCAGGTTGAGTTGATCACCTAGCACCAGTCGCAGGCTGGAATAGGATTTTTCGGCTGGGGTTTTCATACCTCATTACTACGGGATGCCGGGGGTTTCAGACCAGCGCTAAAGAAACTGATTCACAAGATTCTGCGTATTACCCAGCAGAATGAAAAACGCAGCAATCATAAATAGCCTGGGCTACGCCGGGCTGATTCCATTTTTGGCTGCAGCCTGGGCAGTGCTCGGCGAGCGGACTCTGTTTCAGTTGTCGCCAGCCCTGATATTTCTCACTTATAGTGCGATTATCCTCAGTTTCCTGGGCGGCGCGCTTTGGGGTAAGGCGCGAGAGCTGGCTGACGGCTTTTTGAGTGTTGGCCTGTTACTACTGAGCAATGCGATTGCCCTGGCAGCATGGCTGATGCTGCTGCTGGGAGAGGCATTCATAATGTTAGGATTGCTGATTGCCCTGATTGGCTATGCGACCCTTTGCGTTGCGGAGTGGTTTAGTGCATCCGAGGTGCTGGGCGCTGTGGGAGATTCGTATTTGCCGTTCCGTCTCACTCTTACGTCGATAGTCTGTTTTGCGCACGTCATTGTCATCTACGCTGTGCTTTAGAAGGAATTGTAAATTCAGTGAAAGAATTATCGCTTACTATATTTTACGATGGACGCTGCCCACTATGTTCAGCTGAGATGAAGCAGCTCAGTGAATTCGATGCTGCGGGCAGACTAGTTCTGGAAGATATCAACGCTCAGGATTTCCAAAAGCGGTTTCCACACATTAATCCTGAGGAAGCAGACCGCATCCTGCACGGCCAGTATGACAGCGGTATAATGATTTACGGTCTGGATGTTACGCAGCAGGCCTGGGCCCTAGTGGGGCGCCATCGCTGGCTGAAGTTGCTGCGCTTGCCGATTATCCGATGGTTTGCGGATATGGGCTACCTGTTATTCGCGCGTTATCGCAGACAGATTTCCTATTTGCTAACCGGTTCTTCGCAGTGCGATGACAATGCCTGTTACCAGATTTCCTCCCGGTCAAAACGCAGTTGAAGAGCTCATGCAACATCTAGTGATAGGGGCAGGCAGCGCGATAGCCGCCGCGATTATTGATCAATACCTGGAGGCAGGCGATTCGGTTGTTGCCGTTAGCCGTTCCATTAACTCTGGTGCCATGGCTACAGCGAATGGGCGTCTGGAGTGGTTGCAGTCGGATTACTCCGAGGAGTCAATTCAACGCATCTGCAATCGCTTGCGGGAATCCGCTTTGGTTTTTGATCGAGTCTTTATTTGCAACGGCATTCTGCACAATGCTCATCTCGCGCCAGAGAAACGCCTGGAAGATGTAACTACCGAGCAGTTGACTGAAGTCATGCAGATTAATGCCTTCCAACCAATTAACTGGGTAAAGCACTTAAAGCCGGTTCTGCGCAGTAAGCAACACTGCATTTTGACTGCATTCAGCGCCCGCATTGGGAGCATCGGCGATAACGGCAGGGGCGGCTGGTACGCCTATCGGGCGTCAAAGGCTGCCCTGAATATGCTCATAAAATCTGCTGCTATTGAGTATCAGCGAGAGCGGAGAAACGTGCAGTTCCTGCTTTTTCATCCTGGCACCACCGACACACCGCTGTCTAAACCTTTTCAGCGCTCAGTGCCTCCTGACAAGCTATTTTCACCTGCATTTGTAGCCAAACAATTACTGTCAATTATTGACGGGCTTGACCGAGAACTCTCTGTTCACTACCTGGACTGGCAAAACACTGCGATAGAGTGGTAAGCAGTTTGTTACTGTTCCGCTGTAGAAAACCAAATGCGTAAGTATTCGTGGATCGATTACTCGCGAGGGCGGGAAGCATTTAAAAATTCCATCCCATAAATTACTTTAGGCGTCATTTATTCGAATGCTTTGCGCGCGACTAAAATCAGACTCTCTGCTTGCGACCCTGCCTAATGCAGCCGGTTTGGATAGGGGGCAGGCCAAGTATAATGATCCGCTGTACAGAGCAATGATGAACTTGATAGAGCGCAAAGAGGCGCCGCCAAGGAGCAGCGCCTTCTGGAGATTTAGCGTTGGCCTAATTGTCTTTCGGGTGCGCCAGTAACCACTCTACGACCTGTGCCGCGAATGTATCAGATAATACGGGTACGTGGGTGCCGGAGGCGATGGTCCAGAGTTCCGCGGAGCCGCCTGATTTGCAGCCAACCTCAAATTTCAGCACGCCGGACTCATGGCCTGGCAGGCTCGCTTCCAGGTCTCGCAGTTCCCGACCCACACCGTTCTGGCTGCAGCCATTGTAGTTGGCCCAGCGTCGTACGGACTGCAGTGCGCTCGGATAGCGATTATCCTGGATGTCGCCGCCCTGATAGCCGATAGTTTCATCGTTGGTGCCATGGATTTGCAGAATGTGAACAGGATTTTCGGGCGCTTCACGTTGCTCCACGTGATTGGCCCCGGCAAGACTGGCGATGGCAGCCACCGCATCGGAGTGCTCATAGGCCATGCGGAATGACATGAAGCCGCCATTGGAGTGCCCAATCAGGAATACCCGATTCTCATCTACGTTGTAGCGTTGTTTCATCTCATCAATGATGGAGCGAATATAGCCGCTGTCATCGACTTCCAGTCCGAAAAAGTTACAGCAGGCATCAGAAGCGTTCCAGAAGCGGTTCTCATCGCCGCTTGGTTCTCGCACGCCGTCCGGTGCTGCAAACAGAAAACCATAGTCGTCTGCCAGGTCGCTGACCTGAAAGTAGCTGTCCTGGCTACGCCCACTGGACGTGTAGCCATGCAGCAATATGATCAGGGGATGGGCCTCGGATGCGCTATAAGACTCCGGGACTTTAACCAGGACATCACCGCGTCCGAAATCAATGTCCTGGGCCAGGCTTTGGGTTACAGCACCCAGGCCAAGCAGGGCACTGAGCAGTAGTTTCACACACAAGTTCTTCATAATGACTTCTCGTTTTGGGTATTAGTTATTCAGGGTTTTAAAATGACTTTGCCCGTGGTCATGCGGCCTTCCAGCGCTTCATGGGCAGCCTGGGCTTCGGCCAGCGGATAGAAGTGCTCAAGTCGCAAATCCAGTTTACCTGCGCTGATCCAGTTGAACACATCGCTGCTGCGCCACTCCAGGTCTTCGCGGGTTGCGAGGTAATCGAACAGGGTAGGGCGAGTCAGAAACAGGGAGCCCTTGGGGCCAAGGGTGGCAGGATTGAATTCAGTGACTGGCCCACTGGCGTTGCCGTACAGCACCATAGTGCCAAACCGCGACAGACAATCGATACTCTTCTCGAAAGTGGCTTTACCCACCGAATCATAGGCCACGTTAACGCCAAGGCCATCGGTAATCCGCTCAACTTCAGCCCGGAAATCTTGCTCGCTATACAGAATCACTTCATCGGCGCCGGCCTGGCGCGCAAGTTCCGCCTTGGCCTCGGTGGAGACGGTGCCGATCACGGTGCCACCCAGCATCTTGACCATCTGGATCAGCAGCAGACCAACGCCTCCGGCGGCGGCATGAATCAGACAGCGGTCACCGGCCTGAACCTTATAAGTGGACATGCAAAGGTAGTGGGCTGTGCAGCCCTGCAGCATGGCGGCCGCACCCTGGTCAAAGCTCACGCCATCAGGAATTGGTACTAGCTTATCGGCAGGCACAGCTGCATATTCTGCATAGGCACCAGCCACATTGGTATAGGCGACGCGGTCCCCACTCTGCAGGCCGGTAACGGCTGAACCTGTTTCGACCACTGTTCCCGCGGCTTCGAGGCCCAAAGTGGCTGGCAGAGGAATCTGGTAGAGGCCGCTGCGTTGATAGGTGTCGATGAAATTGATACCGGCGGATTCCACCTTCACCAGAACTTCCTGCTCAATGGGCGTAGGTTTATCGACGTCCTCAAAAGACAGAGCTTCGGGGCCGCCGTGCTGGTTGACTCTAATTGCTTTCATGCTGATTTCCGAGCTGTTATTCAGGTGTGGGCATTTATCGCAGAATTTTTGGCCGCTGACAATGCAGAAAACGGGCAGGGTGGCAGCCGCATTGGTTCAGGGCGGTGCTGGACCTGCTAGCAGAGCGGGTTTATGCTGGCCGCTATTAATCCTCAGATTACAAGGGGGAGGTATGATTCACCGCCCAATTAAAGACTACCCGGTTTTGCTGTTGGTTTGCCTGTCGTCTCTGCTAACGCCTGTGGCGTTGGCACAATTCGAAAGAGACTTCGCAGAGGAGTTCGCGGCACCGCGCACCATCATAACTGCGGATGCTGGCGCAATTCGGGTAGTACCGCTTGCCCAGGGATTGGCTAATCCATTTGACCTGGCGTTTCGGGACAACGGCGATATTCTGGTGACTGAGCGCTATACCGGTCAGCTCAGGGTGATTCGAGATGGTGAACTATTGCCACAGGCGCTATCTGGTGTGCCGCCAGTGTATGGGGAAGTATTCCGAGCCGGCTTGATGTCCATCGCCCTGCATCCCGATGACGATTCCCTGGTCTACATGACCTATACCAAAGCGATTGAAGTCGACGGCGAGCCAGAGCAAACCGTGGCGCTGGCGCGGGCGCGAATTTTGGAAGATCGCCTGGTCGAGGTTGATGAGATTTTTGTGGCTGCAGGACTGGATCGCGGTATTGCGGCGGCCAAACTCCTGTTCACTCCCGACAAACATTTACTGATGTCCGTTGGCGGTGCCTATATGTATATGGGGCTAGGTGATTATGCCCAGAATCCAGCCGTGCACTATGGCAAGCTGCTGCGTCTCAATGACGATGGCTCTGCAGTTGATGACAACCCCTTCGTTGCCTCCGGTGAGCACCTGCCTGAAGTCTATTCCGTGGGGCACCGCAATCAGCTTGGTATGGACTACCACCCTGATACTGGAGAACTCTGGGCCGGCGAGAACGGGCCCCAGGGTGGCGATGAAGTTAATATAATTAGACCTGGCGCTAATTATGGCTGGCCGCAAGTGTCTTATAGTCGGCAGTATCGCGGAGACTGGGTGAGTGATAATGAGAGGCAGGCAGAGTTTGAACAGCCAGAAATTATCTGGTGGCCCTCCATCGCGCCAGCGGGACTGGCCTTCTACAGTGGCGAC
>CALKNV010000031.1 GCA_938091935.1 uncultured Pseudomonadales bacterium | reverse complement strand
CGATTGGTGCCCTGCACGATAAAGGCGTAGTCGCAGGGCCACAGGCTAGTTAAAGGCCCCACCCAGCTCGGCCCAGGAAAGTCTAGGTTACCCAGCCCCCCGCCAGCGGAATAATCTGCGCCACCATGTGATTGCAGCGATCGCTGGCAAGATAAGCAGCGAGCTCCGCGGTTTCTGAAGCGGCGCCGACCTTGTTAGTGGGCACGTTACGTTTCACGTGATCGAGAAATTTCTCGTTGTCCAGAATGTCATCAGGGTAATAGGTATTGTTGTTGATGTAGTTCTGCGCGATAGCGTTCACGTGCACATTACTGCGCGAAAGTTCCAGACCCACCGCCTTGATAAACCCATTCTGTGCGCCGCGCGCCGCACAATAGGCCGCATTGTTGGCGATACCTTTTAAGGGCGCTGCACTGGTGACGGCGATAATCTTGCCGGCTTTTCTCTCCAACATTTGCGGCGTCGCTGCACGTACCAGATACATAAGAGGATGCACCAGGGAATCGAATAGCTTATTCCAATCCGCGTTTACAATTTTTTGCACCGGACCGGTCATGGGTGGTTCTGCCAGATTAATTACCAGGATGTCGATATCCCCGGCGGATTTCACTAATTCCTCACACGCCGCCTGGGAATGCATGGGATAGCTGCCGGTGACCACTTCGATGCCGTCGGCTTCGAATTTTTCTTTGATGGCAGCACCCATATAGCGCTCTACGCAGGTGATCAATGCCTTTTTGCCCATTTTCTCCTCCTAACTATTCGTATTGTGGTAACACACTTCTCCCCTTAAGAATGACGGTGAAACCATAGGATCCATTAAATGAAGTTTGCTTCATCCTTCGCTAAGTCTGAAATCATTGTTCCAGTTGGTAGGTTCTGACTAGTTCGTGAGCGGCTTACTATTGAGCTTCAGCAAATGTTTCACAAAACGCTCTAGCACCTCATAGGGCTGACAACCCACTACCACCAGATCGTTCTGATAGAAAGTGGGCACGCCGGTGATGCCCATCTCGCGCGCACGCTGCCAGTCGATATCCACTGCACCTTTGAAGCTTCTGCTTTCAATCACCTCGCGGGCCGCGGCGCTATCCAGTCCAGCCTGTTCGGCAATGGTCACCAGCTGTTCAACATCAGACAAGTTCACGTTGTCGACAAAGTAAGCCTTGTAAAGCGCATCATGAATCGCCTCGCCGCCGGCCTGGGTGTCAGCCCACTTGCCTAACTCCTGTGCCAGACGACTGTTATAGGTATGGGTGCGCTCGCCATAGGGCAGGCCTGCTTCCGCCATCAAGCCTTTCAGTCTTTGTTTGATCGGCTCGATGTCACGTCCGGCAAACAGCTCAGCTAGAGACTTGCCCTCGATGGGGGTCTCCGGATGCAGAGGAAAATGTATCCAGCGAATCTTCACGGGATAGTTTTCCTTCAGTTTTTCAATACTCACGGTACTGAGATAACACCAGGGTCAGACGTAGTCGGTGAATACGTCCAATATCAATTCATTCATAACTCACCCATTGTCATTGGAGTGAAGGGGTAGATTCCGTTCAAAATTTTAACAGGCCTCAACATACGCGGGGGCTACAACGCCGGTAACAGCTTAACTGATGTGGAAAATCCTGTCTGCAGAGCCCGCTTCTCCGCCACTTGCGTTATACTACCCGGCGGTTAGCCCTTCGGCCTGGCCCGTGTCAGCCACATGCGGCGACACATATTAAAACAAAATAGTAATTTACTAGGAGAGTTCCATGCGAAAGCTTTTTGCCCTGGGTGCAGCCATCACGCTACTGGCGTCGGCCAGCACTTATAGCGTTGCGCAGGACGGTGAACCGCTCGCCATTATGATTCCCGGCGGCGGTACTTATACAGCCCCGATTTCCACGGACGTAGAAGACGCGCAGGCGTTCTTCGATCAAGGCTTGAGAATGGCCTGGAGTTTCTATTTCCCGGAGTCTATCGCTTCTTATCAGGAAGCTTCCCGACTCGACCCTGATCACCCCATGCCCTACTGGGGTATGGCACACGCCATCGGGCCTAACCCTAACAGCCGCTACCAGGGCCTGCCGGACGACCCACAGGGCACCGGCCTGGAAGCGATTCGCAAAGCGATGGAGCTGGCCAACAACGGCACGGCGAAAGAGCGTGACATGATCAACGCCCTGTTCGTGCTGTATAACAAGGACGCCATCCCTGACAATCGTGAGCGGGACTTCGCCTACCTGGATGCCATGCGTGATTTGCATGAGAAGTATCCGAATGACCCAGACATCGCCACGGTCTTCGGTGAGTCTTATATGAACACCACGCGCTGGGATTACTGGAATGCTGATGGCTCCGCCAAGCCAGGAACTGCCGAAGCCAAGGCTGCTTTCGAAGCCGCCGTAGCTGTGTCACACGACCACCCCGGTGCCAATCACCTCTACATTCACCTGATGGAAATGTCTAACGAGCCGGAACTGGCCATGCCTGCCGCGCAGAAGTTGGAGGCCACCGTACCTATCTCCGGCCACATGGTGCATATGCCCGGCCACATCTACCTGCGGGTGGGCGAATATGAAAAGGCTATCGACATCAACGAGCGTTCGCAGATCGTCGATGACCAGTTTGCCGAGATCTGGGGTGATACCAACTTCCCAATGATTGGCACCTACCCACTTTCACACAAAATCCACAAGCCACATGCGCTGGACTTTGTGCGCTATGCCAATATGCTGCAGGGCAACTACGAAGCATCGTATGAAGCCGCCGCCCGCAACGCACAAGGCAGTGATCCCAGCGGTACCCGCGGTCATAAGACGCTTGCTCACCAGTGGGTTACCGACAAGGTCTTCGGTAAGTGGGACAAGATTCATGCAGAAAACGCAGAGAACAGCGCGAAGATCAGCACGCCTTACCTGAAAGGAATGTGGGCCTATGTCATGGGTAGCGCCCATGTTGCCAAAGGCCACATGGGGCCAGCGGAAGCGCAGCTGCAGGTGATTCGCGATGCCATCGCCGCCGATGATGTGGATGCTATCAACGTCGGCCCTACGCCGGCGTCGCATGTTCTTAGCCTGGCTATGCACGCCTTGCTGGGTGAAATTTCGGAAGCCAACGGCGACCTCGACGCCGCTATCCTGCACTATGGCCACGCCGTGGAATACATGGATAATCTTAACTACACCGAGCCGCCCGACTGGAGCCAGTCCATGCGCCTTTACCTCGGTGCTGCCTTGATTGACGCGGGCCGCCCAGAGGAAGCCGAGCAGGTCTATCTGGATGATCTGGAGTGGAACCAGCAAAACGGCTGGACTACCTTTGGCCTGTATCAGGCACTGGAAGCTCAGGGCAAGGAACAGGAAGCCATAATCGAGAAGCGCCGCTTCGATTCTTTCTGGCGCAATGCTGATGTCGAGCTGACACGCTCTCGCATCTGATAATTCGAGAGCCCGGTCAGACGGGCTACCAGAAACAAGAAACGGCTCTGAGCAGTGCGCTTAGAGCCGTTTTTTTTATGGGAAGCGCATTTTGGGCGATCTTGAATGTCGGTGAGCGTGAATAATTCAAGCCGGACAGGAACCTGTACAAGTTTATATGGTCCGCATGAACCATAGTTGGATGGTGCGCCTTGCAATGGTATTTAAACCAACGCACACACTTTGCCTGCGCCAACAAAAAAAGCTGTGAGGGCTAACAAAAATGAAATACAGAGACCTGATTCTCTATGCTGTCTCCTCTCTCGCTTTAACTCTGTTCCTGCTGACATCACTGGCGGCTGCACCGAATACACTTGCAAATTTGCCTGGGGCAAGCCTTTGGCAGGGGCAGCTAAACACCGCCGATCATTTGGTTACTTTCCTTTACTGATTGGGTCTATAGTTACTCTCAACCAGCCGAGCTGCGCCAACGCAGTTTTGCTGCGCACATCCGGTGACGATCCATAGTCTAAGCTGAGTTTTGGTTGAGCGAATCACAGCAGCTCTGGTACTGCATGCGGGCCCTATTTTGAGGTGCTTTAAACGTATTGAAACTAGTCGAGAACGATTAAAAAATTAGAACTGAAGAGAACCAGGAAATGTGAGAACCCGAGTGTATACGAGAACTCGTTCAAGCCCCTTGCAACTGTTCCAAAACAGGCGCTTGCCGAGTACACTAAAAGTCAAACAAGTAAGAAATACGAGAATTCGAAAAACAAGATTCTTATTATAAAAATGTTATGTGTTTCGTAGCGCCGGCATATTTCACAAATAGGAGAAAGTAATGAATTGGGATGCTTGAGGTGCAGTCGGAGAAATAATAGGCGCTATCGCGGTAGTGATAACGCTGGTAATTCTGGTAACCCAAATTCGTCAGAACACCAAAGCAGTTCAAGCTGCTTCTTTTGACTCTGCTATTTCTGGATTAAACATAATACGTCAATCTGCTTTAGAAGATCCTAAATTGACAGAGCTCTGGTCTAAGGGAATGGCGGCGCCTGACGAGCTAAACAACGTTGAACGAGACCGATTTAGATTTATGGTGGCCAATATGTTGTGGAGCCAATGGAATGTTTACTTTCAAGCTGAACTAGCCGAACTATCGAATATTTGGGAGCCACAAAAAGTACAATTGAAGCGCGTTCTGTCATATTCAGGTGGTAAATGGTTTCTTGAAGAATATGGAGAAGAGCTAGAATCCGAGTTTCAAGAAGAAATCAAACGCATACTAAATGCAAATGACACTTAATAAAGTGTGCGATAGTAGCGCCTCACCACATCTGGTTTGCGAATGGTTTCGCCATCTTATTTGCAAACCAGATGCGGCGAGCCACAGCCGTTAACAACGGCGTTATGTGCACGTCACACGTCAGCCAATAGAAATGGTTGACCAAATTTACCGAGAGCAGTTGGAGCCATAAATTGAATCCACCAAAAATACTCACTGCAAGTGCCGAAAATAGAGATGAGGTTATTCATTCTGTTGTTATAGGTTTCGCTACCGATCCACTCGCTAGATGGTTTTGGCCTGATGCCAGCACTCATCTGAATGCCGGTCCCGCTTTCGATGCTTTCGGAGGGCCTTCATTGGATAGCGGGTCTACCTTCATTACCGAGAGTTACGAAGGCGTCGCACTTTGGATGCCACCTGGCGTCGAACCAGATGAAGAAAAAATGATTCCAATCCTTGAGGCCACGGTTCCTGAAGAACGATTGGAAGATGTTTTTGGAGTGTTCGAGGCGATGGAGTCATTTCATCCTGAGGAGGATTGTTGGTATTTGCCTCTAATTGCGGTCGACCCCTACTATCAGGGGCAGGGATTCGGCTCTCAGCTTATGAAACATGCCCTCGCTCGAGTCGACGAAGATGGGTTGCCTGCATACCTGGAATCTTCAAATCCACGTAATATTTCACTGTACGAGAGACATGGGTTCGAGGTTATGGGTGAGATTCAGGTAGGTAAATCCCCCGTCGTGACCCCAATGATTCGTCGCTAATATTTGAATCTTGCTTAAACAAAGAGTGCCACCTTCGCAAAGAAGACCTTTTAGCTGGGAACGATCTTCGATAAATGCTGAGTTAAAGCTGATGAATCAGATATAGCAAGACCAAGACCCATATGACTTGGCTAAGCTTAAACCTTCTAGCTCATCAAACTCCAAACATCATAGTAAGGAAATCATACTAGTGAAAATCTACGGACAGGCACAAAAAAATGAAGCAGAGCTGGAAATACTCGCCGAGGCCGCCCTTGTGGCTGAACCCTCCACGCTGAGAGACCTAGCCTCGTTTCTCTACCGTTGCGCAGATGCTATCGAAGAAGAAGGCGAAAGCTGGGAACATGAGCATTTCGAAAGCAACGAAGCGGTTAGCCCCCATTTTGTGGTTTTCAATCCCGGCGTAGTCAGCACTTGAGAATTTCTTGAGACCTCAGTGCTGCGGTCAGGCTATCACCTGCCTCCTCAATCAAAATTTGACATTCCCCGTTTGCCCTTGATGCAGGTGCTATTACCGGTCAATTTCGGGTATTCCTGTGGGATGCATCTAATGATCTTATGCACCACAAAATCAGCATCAGAATCTCCGTTCAGCGATAAGTAGCTATGTACTGTAGGTATTCGAAATTGTGGTCAAAAAGGGGATAGGTGAAGCCGGTGCGAGAGATTATGTAGAGCTGATTGGCGATTGCAACGCTGATGCCAGCACGAACGCGTGGGCGTATTGGGTTGAAGATAAACTAGAGATTTTGGCCTTTGAGCTGGTGTAATCCCTGCGGCGGCTGTTTTATAACGAATTGCCATGCGAGAAGGCACTTCAGCTATTGCTTAAAGATGTGCTGGTGATGGAGGCCGGACGTGACTGTACTCTGCGTGACAAAACTGGCCATCAGGGCAGCCACGGTTGTTGGGTTGGCTGGGTGGAATGGCCTCAAGGGCCGGTTATTTTCCCTTAACATAGACACCCTTAAGCGAATGGCAGATACTTTCAAGCGCAGAGTGATTGCCAGGGAAAACTGGTTTCTGTTGGCGCACTTCCCTAGTAATTCTCGATCCTCACAGCCTGGTTTGCCAGTGAAATTTAGGCAAGTGTGTGCAGTCGCGCGCTGACAAAGTAATGTCGCAGACCAAGCGAGATAGTGCCGTAATCAAGAATTCAATCGAGTGAATGAGCTCAGGCAATTCTTCAAGAACATAAACAAAAATAAGATACAGGAATTTCCCATGCCCCAACTCTCCGGACATTGCCTCTGCGGCAAGGTCAGCTATTCCGCTGATGCGGAACCCGTGATGACCGTAGCCTGTCATTGTGAGCACTGCCAGCGTCAAACTGGCACTTCGTTTTCCATTATTGTCGGAATTCCAGATGCGGCTCTTACGTTTGGCAATGATGAGACGCTCAAGACCTACAACGATACAGGCGAAAGTGGGCACTCTGTCTATCGCCGTTTTTGCAGCAACTGTGGTTCACCCATCGTCACTACAGTGGACACAGTTCCAGGCCTGACCTTTATCAAGGCCGGTACCCTCAATGACAAATCCTGGCTGCAACCGGCCTCGCATATCTGGTGTGACAGTGCGCAGTCCTGGCTGGACCTCGGTGTGGAGATACCCCGCTTCGGACGCAATCCTGGCTAAGCCTTATCTCAATCTAGCGTATGAAGATGTTAATTCGAGAAGCGACCGCAGCGGACTTTGATCAGATCTGGCCCATCTTTCATGAGGTGGCCTCTGCTGGCGAGACTTACGGTTACCGGACGGATACGACCCGAGACCAGGCCTTTCATCTCTGGATGGAATATCCACGCTGCACCTACGTGGCCGAGGAAGATGGTCAGATCCTGGGTACCTATTACATCAAGACCAACAATGAAGGCCCCGGTGCTCACGTCTGTAATTGCGGCTACATGGTTTCATCCGCTGCGCGTGGCAGGGGGCTGGCGACAAGCATGTGCGAGCATTCCCAGGAAGCGGCTTTAGAGCTTGGTTATCTGGCTATGCAATTCAATTTTGTAGCGGCCAGCAATGAGGGGGCAGTTCGGCTCTGGAACAAACTGGGTTTCGAAACGGTTGGTCGACTGCCTCGGGCGTTTAATCATCCCATTCAGGGTTACGTCGATGCTCTGGTTATGTTTAAGAGGTTGGGTGACTAGCGCCAGGAGCGAGTAGAATGTCCAACACGCGCTGCAGCAATCGAATGACTGAGATCTGAGCAGGCCGCTGAGGTGATTGCTAACTTGTTGTCTGGCGAAATCTGGTGCCACGAATTACCGTAAGGGAATTACATGAAAGAAGCAGACTATGAATTAGTTCTGGATGTGATGCATAAGCATCGCGAAGAAGGGGTAAGCCTGATGGCGCTGGCGCGTGAAACAGGTCAGCGCCTGCCCGACCTGCAGAAATTCATGCGCGCTCATCGCAAATGTTTCGTTATGGTAGATGCCACCAAGTACAAGCTTAATCCTGCGCCGCCTATCAATGGCAACGTGGGCAGTGTGCGGTTCAGGCTCAAATCGGAAGACGCCAAGAAGCGACAGCAGAAAATAGGTATGTGGGTTGCGATTACAGTTGCCATTACCTCTACTTTTTACGCGATCAATAACATGTTCTAGCAAATCGCTTGATGCAGGGGCTGCACGTCATGCAGAAAGTCTATAGCCACGAAAGCCTTGCGCTGGTGAATTCGGCAAAGAACCTGCTCGCACTCAAGCACATCGATTGCTTTATCAAGAATGAATTTATGGGCTCCGGCGGCCACGTCGGTTTGGGGACGGCGCTGATTGAGCTGTGGGTTTTTGATGATGCGCAGGCGACGGTGGCCTCCAGTTTGATCGAGGACGAGTTGATTAAGGTAGTAGAGGCACCGGCCTGGCAATGTTTACATTGTGGTGAAGAAAATGACTCTGCTTTCGAAAGCTGCTGGAAATGCCAGCGATCACCGTAGTATCGTGGCGCTGGGCTAGAACAACTGTGTTGCCATTGATTCAATACTAATTGAGCAATACCAGCTAATCACTTGAGGTAGAACCCTGTGCGCCGTCGACTAACCGTTCTGACAATACCTGCACTATGTAGTGTCCTGATCGCCTGAAACACCAGCCAGCCGCGCTCTGAGAGTATGACTGAGGCACAGCTTATCGCATATAACCAGACGGTAAGCGCGCAGGATCAGGTCTTCTGCTCAGAGCAGTTACACACGGGTAGCTACATCAGAAAACGGGTATGTATGTCAGTCAAACAGATGACCTCCGGCCTACCCACTAAACTGAAAATCCCCAGTTCCAGCACGTCAGTGTACCCCAATGCTGTGATTACAAATTAATCGCAGTACTTGCCGCCTTCCACCCCAAGCCTCGAGTTGTGAGTAATTTGTCTCAGCAGTGACATCCGCAGTGCAATTTCCGCTAAAATGCCCGGTCTCTAGTAAGAATATTGCTTTTTCCGAAGGATCGAAGCCGTGAACATGCTCTACAAGCTTGGTGAGAATCGCTATTTCTGGCTGACAGGGATCATCTATTTGACCCTGATGGAAGCCATTGCCCTTTATTATCAGTATGGACCGGGGATGTGGTATCCCTGCGCCTTGTGCGTACAGGTCAGGGCCTGGGTGATGGGCTCGCTGATCTTTTCGGTCATGGGTGCGATCCTGGCGAAGAACTTCTGGTGGCGCTGGATGTGTCTGAACCTGACCATCGTGCTGATGGCCGGCGCGCTCTACACCAGTTATTACGCCTTTGGGGTGGAGCAGGGCACAGTGATCTCCAGCTGCACCATGGGTGCCGGGTTTCCGGAGTTCATGCCCCTGGATCAGTGGATACCCGTTTTGTTTGAAGCGCAGGGCATGTGTGGCCAGTCGCCACCTATGCCTCTTGGTGTCTCCATGGTGGAAGCGCTGTTGATCACACTGTCCATACCGCTGCTGGTACTGGTGGCGGTTTGGGTGACTCACGTGCGCAAGATTATCGCCAACGAGACCGATTAACTCACAACAGGCTCACCCAGCCACTTCCCCCTTCTTACCTACTCGTAGCGGAGCACCATCGCCGGTCGTACCCGCGCGCTCTTCAGACTCTGTGAGAAAACCGCAGCGAAGGCGATCGCTGCCGACAAGCCCAAGCTCACTATAAACGGCAGGAAATTGACGTTAACGGTTGCCGCGAAGAATGACATGTAGCCCTGCCCCAGAACATAACCTATCGGCCAGGCGAGGGCATTTGCAATCAGAATTGGTTTGGCGAAATCCAGCAGAAGCATGCGTAGCAGACGGCCACTGCTGGCACCCATGACTTTGCGAATACCCACTTCCTTCTGTCGTATGTTAGTGATGAACGTCGCATTTCCTAATAAACCTATGCTGGCGACGAAGAATCCAAACAGAGACAGCGTACCAATAGAGGTGCTGATGGCCAGGAACATGCTGTAGGTCTGGTAGAAAATGTCATCTGTGAACTCGCGCTTGAGTCCAACCTCAGGCATCAATTGGGCCCAGGTGTCGTCAATGTGCCGCAAACCTTCGTTCAACATGTCGCGGTCGACTTTCACAATCATATAGTTCGCGTAGTTGGGTTGTAGCAAGTAGATATGACCCTCGGAACCAAACGCGGTGAAATCGAGAAATTCATACTTCTTTTCGCTCATGGCACCTATAACAATGAGTTCAACGGTGACTTCTCCGCGGTTGTTGTTTTCACTATAGCGACGGTAGAAGGATTGACCGATAGCTTCGGTTGCGTTTTCCCAGCCCAGGCTGCGAGCCGCCTTGTTATCGATAATGACATTGAATGGGCCGCTACCGGAGTTGAGCTCCCCAGAGGGTGGCATGAGGTCGCTGCTGCGCTCGCGAGAAAAGTCGCGGCCTGCGATAAGTGGCTGGCCCATGGTCTCGGTGTATTCGTATCCTATCGAATAGCGAGATAGCTCAGCCTCGATGCCGTTCAAATCCCGATCTCTGGAGAAAGTGGAACTGGAGTTACTGATCGACCAGGGTGGAATATCTACCTGAGTGACCGAGAGAATGGCAGGGTTGGATTTGAATTGCTGAGCCACCAGCTCAGGCTCCACTTCGAAAGTGTCGGTGTCCACGTTGATCATGACTTTCGGATCCAGGAAGTCACCATCCAGTTGCTGCGTCATCGCGCTATTCTGCAGCCACATCACGGTGGCAAGAATCATCAATGTGCCAGAAATAAAGAACTGGGTACCTACCATGATGCTGCGCATGCGCGAGGAGTACCCGCTGGAGCCTTTTGGCCGCATCATTGACACCAACGGTACCCAGGCCGTGCGGATCGCTGGATAGCCGCCGGCAATAGCTACGATAACAACCAGAACCATTGCCAGGGTCAGCCACAGCGAAGGATCGAACAGCATCAGGACAGACAGACCTGGCACGCCACTGCCGCTTAGCTGCATGAGAACTAAGGCAAGAATGCTCAGAGTAATGAACAGCGCCAGCAACATGAACAGCAAACTTTCATAGCAGTATTGCACCAGCAGTGCGCTGCGTTTGGCGCCCAGGATTTTCTGCACGCCTATCTCCTGGCTACGCAGCGACAGTTGTGCAATTACCAGGTTGCTGTAGTTCAGACAGCCGATCAGCAGTACCAGGGCACCGGCGATTTTCAGAATCGTTGGCAGATCAAAGCCGCCAGTGACGAATGCCATTTGGGTAGGAATTAGTTCATTCACGGGAAGCAACTCGAAGGTTTGAATCGCCACACGTTCTTCAGGCATGACCTCCGCAACAAATTCATCGAGCTGACGATTGAAGTCGGCCACATTGAGTGGATAGTCTTCCGGAAACTCCACGTAGACCATGTCGGACTGGTTACCCCACAGGTCCTCGTTGGGGTCATCACCGTTTGCTTCCATCGCCGCCCGACGCCGCGCATCAGGCATTTCGATAGGGAGATACAGGTCTGTATTAAAGAACGCGATATTGGCTGCGAGATGGGATGGAAAATCCGGGTTCTGTGCCACGCCTGCAATGGCGACATCAAACTCATTCTCTACATATATTCGCTCTCCTACCACGTCGGTGCGGCCGAAGATACGCATCGCTCCTTCCTCGGTAATCAACGCAGAGTTGGGCGGCAGTTTCTCACCAACATCAATACCTGTAATCGTCTGTAATGGAAAGATGTCGAAGAAGTGTGGCTCGACGTAACGTGTGTCCAAGGTAAGTGACTGACCCTCGTAAGCTACTGTCAGAGGTGCACCACCACTGCTCGCTCTGGCGATGTTAGGAATATCCGGAAAGTGAGTCCGCATGTAGCGAGCGGTAGGCTCGTTAATGATAGGAAAGCGATCCGGTAACGGGCTGTCACCCACAGCCCGAATCATCACATTAAAGATACGATCAGAATTGGGAAAACCACGGTCAAAGCTGTCTGCGAAATTGGACAGCAAAATCGCAGACGTGAAGCATAGGAAACCGATACTCAGACTTGCCAGGCTGATAGCGGAATGCAGTTTAAAGCGGAACAGCGCCTTCAGCGCCATCTTTGTGTAGTGCGCGAACATAATGACTGGTCCCTGTTGTTAGGCCTGGCTTAGTTGAGGCTCAGCAGATTCTGTGTTGTCTGCCACCACGGAAAGTGGTGCAGTAGTACCGCCCATAATCACTTCCCCATCCAGCATCTCAATGATGCGGTCGGCGCGCTGACCGTGTTCGGGGGAGTGGGTCACCATCAAGATAGTCACGCCGTCTGACTTGAGGCGGTCGAGCATGGCCATCACCTCGTCACCATTTTTCGTGTCCAGGTTTCCGGTGGGCTCGTCCGCGAGGATGAGCTTGGGTTCGCTGACCACCGAGCGGGCCACGGCAACGCGCTGTTGTTGACCGCCAGAGAGTTCCTGCGGCTTATGGCGGGCCCGATGCTCAAGGCCAACCAGTTCCAGGGCACGCTCCACCCTGGCCTGACGCTCTTTCTTGCTAATGCCGAGATAGAGCAGGGGCAGGTCCACATTTTCCGCCACGCTCAGGTCGTCGATCAGATTGAAGTTCTGGAAGATAAAACCGATGTTTTCCTTGCGCACATCAACCAGCTCGTTTTCCGAACAGTGGCCGACTTCTTTGCCGTCAAAAAAATACTCGCCGCTGCTGGGGGAGTCGATCATGCCTACCACATTGAGCAGAGTGGACTTCCCGCAACCCGATGGTCCCATCATGGCGACAAACTCGCCTTTGGCGATCTGGATGTTGATGTCCTTGAGTGCGGTAGTTTCCATGTAGGCCGTGCGATAGACCTTGCTGAGATTTTTTAATTGAATCACTGTCCTGGGTCCTCTTGTCTGAATTCGAGTTGGGATTCTCGCCCCGTACTCTTCTAAGACGGGATATCAGGCTAATGGTTACTGTGAATTTCACCAAAACTGTCAGCCCTGAAATATCCCGCGCCAGCCCATGGCTAAAATGCCTGAGTCAGTTCACGCCGAACTTGGTTTGGCATATAGGTAGCGAATTCCGTGCCAGGAAAAAATCACTAGTATAAACAAAAGCTTACGGTTCCCTCGGCAGGCTTCTCCAACGCAATTGAGCGGTCGGGTCATATTAATTGGCGAAATTCCCCAAATTGAACTGGTTTCCTGCGGGTTCTCTGGTCCTTCACACGGACTCCCGGAACGACTCCGACTTGGGCGGATTACAAGGTTATAATCGGGACTGAGATGCATGACTGACAGGAAAACCTTATGACAGCCCGCCCGCACAAACTGCCCACCCCCCGAATTAAGTCTGTTTCACTTCTGCTAGCGGTCGTGTCACTGCTGCCGGGCCTGCTACTGGCCCAGGAACATTTCAACCGAAAAGGTGCCCAGGCCAGCTCCCATACCAGCGCCATGCAGGGGGCTTTGCGGGAGAGCCTGCCGTTTGAAGACGAGCGAGATTTCGAGGAAGCCAGGCGTGGCTTTATTGCCGAGCCCGATTCGCGCCAGATCATCGGCGCGGCTGGTAATATAGTGTGGGACATGACCCGTTATGATTTTTTGTTAACTGACGATGAACATGATTCGATTCATCCTTCCCTGCAGCGTCAAGCGACGCTTAACATGAACTTTGGTCTGTTCGAAGTAGTGCCGGATTTTCTTTACCAGGTCAGAGGCTTTGATCTGGCCAATATGACTCTGGTGAAAGGCGAAACGGGTTGGATCATATTCGATACATTGCTTACTGATGAGACGGCTGCAGCTGCGTTTGAACTAGCGACTGAGCAGCTAGGTAAATTTCCAATCAAGGCGGTGGTGTATTCCCATTCACATATCGACCATTTCGGCGGTGTGCATGGCATCATTGATGAAGCCGAGGTTGCTGCAGGTGGAGTAGAAGTGGTTGCACCATCGGGGTTCATGGAAGAGGCAATTTCCGAAAACGTTTATGCCGGAAACGCCATGTCACGCCGTGCAGCATTGCAATATGGGCGCCTGATACCTTCCAGTCCTTTCGGTCAGGTAGACTCAGCGATCGGCAAGGGGTTGGCCGCTGGCACTACTGGCTTGATCGCGCCCTCTCTGGTCATCGAAGAAGACTACGAAACCCATGTCATCGATGGCGTGACTATGGTATTTCAAAATACACCTGGCACCGAAGCCCCGGCTGAGATGAATACCTGGTTTCCCGAGCAGAGAGTATTCTGGGCTGCCGAGAACATCACGGCAACTATCCACAATATTTATACCCTGCGTGGGGCCCTCGTGAGAGATGCCCTGGCCTGGTCGAAAGGAATCAATGAGGCGCTCTACCGGTATGGTCGCGAGGCCGAGGTGCTGGTGTCTTCACACAACTGGCCGCGCTGGGGCAATGACCGTATTCAGCAAGTGATGCGGGCGCAGCGCGATGCCTATGCCAACCTTAATAACCAGGTGCTCAACCTGGCGAATCAGGGTGTGACTATCAACGAAATACACAATGAGTACAAAGTGCCTGAGAGTCTCCAGCAGCAGTGGTCGGTGCGCCAGTATCATGGTTCCGAGTTCCATAACTCTCGCGCTGTGCTGAATCGCTATCTGGGTTACTGGGATGGTAACCCGGCGACGCTGGCTCCTCTGTCACCGACTGACTCCGCACCACTGTATGTAGAGATGATGGGGGGCGCCGGGGCGATACTGGGCAAGGCACAGGAGCTCTATGACGGCGGGGATTACCGACTTGCCATGGAGATTCTCAACAAGCTGGTTTATGCCGAGCCGCAAAATGCCTCTGCCAAGGACTTGCTTGCGGCAGTCTTCGAGCAGCTTGGCTATCAGTACGAGAGTGCGAGTATGCGTAACGTTTTCCTGGCGGCGGCGCAGGAACTGCGCAATGGCACCGGCAGTGTGCCTGCCCCGCGTGGCACCAGCCCGAGCCTGGCGCGAGCCATGACTACCAGCCAGTGGTGGGATGCTATCGCCACCCGGGTCGACAGTGAGCGCGCCGATGGTGTGCAGTTCGTGATCAACTTTGTCACGCCTGATACGGGCCAGGAATTCGTAGTGGAGCTCAGCGGCGGCACCCTGACCAATATCGAGGGCTATCAATCCGATACAGCCGATGCCACCATCACCATGAGCCGTTCGGATCTGGATACCGTAATCATGGGGCGGGCGACTCTGGCCGAGCAACTGCAGGCAGGCGTGGGTTCGGTGTCGGGCGACAACGCCGTCCTGTTACAACTGGCGTCTGTGTTGATTACCTTTAACGCAGGCTTCGAAGTGATGCCCGGTACGGTGACGGAGTAAAACCAGAGCCATCAGCGATTACGGCGGGGCACGCTGACAGAGTTAGATATGACAACTTCAAATTCACAACAACAGCTGATTTGCGAAGAGGGGATTGTTTGTGTCTGCTGATCCACTAGGTTCAGTTCAGTTCGTCCAGGCGCAACTGCAAGGCGGTGCGGCTATGAGTGACGTTGGCGTAGAGGAACTTCAAGCTTTCGTAGAGCGGCATCCGCGCTTGCTGGCCTTGAGCGGGGCTGGCATCAGTCAGCATTCGGGCATTCCCACCTACCGTGATGCGGTCGGTGTGTGGAAATCCAACAAGCCTATTCAGCATGGGGAATTTATTCGTCATCACGCGACACGCCAGCGCTACTGGGCACGCAGTTACAAGGGCTGGCCCAACGTCGCCAACGCCAAACCTAACGCCGCTCATGGCGCACTAAGGAAGCTCGAAGACCTCGGCTATGTGCAGACTCTGGTGACGCAAAATATCGACCGCTTGCACCAGAAGGCTGGTCATCGCAAGGTCATAGATCTGCATGGACGCCTGGACCAGGTGATCTGCATGGATTGTGGTGAAACCATGACCCGGGCCGATGTGCAGGACTGGCTGGCGCAGAACAATGCGCATCTGGATGAGATCAAGGTTACCGCAGCGCCTGACGGCGATGCCCAGCTCGAAGGCGAAGTGCTGAATGACATGCAAGTGCCCAGCTGTTTCCGCTGTAGTGGCCTGGTCAAACCCAACGTGGTGTTTTACGGCAGCTCTGTGAACAAGGAAGTCGTTAACACCGTTTATGATCAACTCAGCCAGGCTGACGCGTTATTGGTCGTGGGCACTTCACTCATGGTTTTTTCCAGTTTCCGATTCTGTAAGTTTGCCCAGGAAAATGATATCCCCATCCTGTGTATCAACGAGGGGCTGACCCGGGCCGACGACATGCTGCGACTGAAGGTAATGGCAGATTGCGGCAGCACCCTGCAGCGGTTGGCACAGGCATTACCTGCGCGAAACTAAACCGCGACTTCTTATCGACCTTCGCCAACGCGGTTTTCCCGCCTCGGCATTACTTACCCTGTCTTTCCTGAACCGCTAACTGTGCTGCATTGTGCAACGTCAAAGTTTGACCCCCCACCAGTAAGTCGGCCAATCATTGCCTGCCGGGTAATTGTATTGACGAAGTAAACCCGGAGAATGCAGGCCATCAAAAGAACCGGGGAGAGTATTGTGAATTTAAAAACGCTGTATCCGCTGATGGCGATAGCGGGCGCTATCGTGCCCTACTTGTTTTTTGGCAGCTTCTTCATGGCTGAAGGATTTGATGTGCTGCTGTTTGTCCAGGGCGTATTTGCCAACGGCACCGCTAGTGGCTTTACAGCCGATTTATTTATCAGCTCTTTTGTGTTCTGGCCCACATGTTCAGCTGCTAACAGTCGGGGCCCAAACCCTGGGCCTTCCTTGTGATCAACCTGACAGTTGGACCGTCTTGTGCGCTGTCTGCCTACCTTGCACTCAGCGAGTGAAATCAGGTTAAATTCCAATGCCTGCAGCTGGGGATCAATGACCGCTTGCTGCGGGGCAAAAACAGTGGATCTGGCGATGACGATAACGGCGCAGATGGCGATGACAATGACCTGAAGCACCGCAGGATTGCGCGCTTTCTGTGCCGGGCCGCTTCCACTGCCACCTTGCGCTCGGTTTCCCGGATTTCCACGCACTTCTCGCACAGTACACCGAACTCTGAAAAATTCGCGCACATGCCACATAGCGCTGTCGCGCAGTTTTCGCAGTTCTCTATCGCGGGTGCATTGGGGTGATTAGCGCATTTCATTGCTGGCGTATTGTCTCTTGGCTGCGATTACCTGAATCGCTTTCTTAGCTTTGTCGTCCAAATTGAGTAAAGCGCTGTGCGTAACTTTAAACACACGAGTTAGTTGTCCAAGTCTAGCCAACTGCGGAGCTAAACAATGTGAAGCGATATTCAAATCGAGCCTGATATCTCAATTTGGAAGAAAGCACTGAGCTAGTCAGGCTGCGCTAAAACGCACCGCCTACCAATAAGTACAGTAGAACCGAAATTCCACCGATGATGGCGGCGTAGGGGAGCTGGGTTTTGACGTGGTCGATATGGTCAGACGCAGCGCCGGTTGACGCCAGGATTGAGGTGTCAGAAAGGGGTGAGCAGTGATCGCCAAACACGCCGCCGCCGGAAACCGCCGCGATGGTGGCGTAAACAACCGTATCCAATTCATTGCCGGAGAAGCTGAAGGCAAGCGGCACGGCGATTGGGATCATGATGGCGTAGGTGCCCCAGGAAGTGCCTGTGGAAAAGGCAACAAACCCCGTAATCAGAAACGCCAGCATTGGCAGCACACTCGGAGTCAGCCAGGACTCAGTTACCGAGATGATGTATTGGGCGGTATTGAGAGCGGCCGACAGGTCATTCAGGGCATAGGCAAAGGCAAGTATTATCACGGCGGGCATGATGCCCTTGATGCCAGCCATGGCGGTGTTGGTAATCTCGAACAGAGGAACCCCCTGCACGCGCATGACGATGGCAGCCATAACTGATGCTAGCAGGAAAGATTCCATCGGCCTGGCGCTGCCAGTGAGGAACACACTGCTCAGGGCAAAGCCGATCACCAGCAGCACTGGAAACAGGAAATTCCAGAACAGGCTGGTCTTGATGCCCGGGAATGGGTCGATGCTGGTGAGTTCGTCGCCCATTAGAGGCTGCGCACCGTCTCGCACCAGTTTACCTTCCTTCATGGCGCGCTCTTCCGCAACGCGCATGGGCCCGAAGTCCGGCAGGATGCCGGAAGCGATCAAGCCAACCATCACTACCGCAAGGATGGAATAGATGTTGAAGGGGATCGAAATAATAAACGCGGTCATGGCGTCACCAGCATCTTCGATTGGTCCCATGCCGATGATCAATCCAGCCACCAGCACAGCCCAGCCGGTGATCGGCACCAGAATGCTCACAGGAGCGGATGTGGAGTCACAAATATAGGCGAGTTTCTCCCGGGAAATATTGAAGCGATCGGAAAGGGCGCGCATGGTTGAGCCCACAAACAGCGGGCTGAAGTAATCGCTGAAATAGACAAACATACCCATGAGCCAGGAGATGAGCTGCACCCGTTTGCGGGTCATCTTCCGGTTTTCAATGAATTGCGAAAAATTAAGGATCGCGCCGGTGCGTTGAAAGAAGGCAATCAGGATGCCAATGAACAGCTCCAGCAGAAAGATCCAGGAAAAGTCTTCATTGCCCAGGGCGCCGACCAATAGATTGGGAAATCCCAAAAGCCCTTCGCCGGCCACCAGTACGCCAGCCAGGCAGGCAACCGCCAGGGAGAACACAGTGTTACGGGTAATGAATGCCAGCAGAATTGCAACTGTGGCAGGGATTAGTGAGAGTGGGCCAATATAGTCGGTGACTTCCATGGGAACGGCTTATTCTTATTTTAACCGATTAAAGCATATCTGCGCACAGGATTACATTTCAGCGCGCCCGCCCCACTGTTCCAACTGCGCGGTGATATGGAAGCCGAGTGCACGAATTGGCTCCGGTGGCATCCAGCTCGCCTTGCCAAATAAATCAGTGACATCTGGCACTTCTTCGCCGGCAGCAAGGTCCGCCAGAAGCCTGCCCAGCAGCGTACCTTTGACAGTTCCGCCGCCATTACATCCTGCAGATACAAATAGGCCTGGCTGCTCTTCTCCCCAAACCAGCCCACCATTGTAAGTGAAGCCCACTGCGCCTCCCCATGCTGATTCCAGCTGAACGCCTTTGAGCTGAGGAAAACGTGCGTGCATCTTGCGAGTCAGGGAGTCTCTTATAAGACTGGCACTGCCTTCACGCTCATAGTCGTGAGATGAACGAATCAGCAGGCGCTGGTCGACAGTACGCCGCAGGGTGCTGCCCAGGCGATGGGTTGGCAGCAGACCCCAATTACTGTCTGAGCCGAGTTGCGAATACAGGGATTCGGGTAGCGCAGGCGTTAGCCCCGCATAGGTATACATGGCTACCAGTTGAGACTCACCGATGCCCAGCGACTTGGCGAAAGCATTATTGGCCAGGAACAACTTGTCGCATTGGATGCTGCCCCTAGGGGTAGTGATTTGCCACCTGCCGCCGCGGGTTTCAATCTTCAGCGCTGGTGTGTTCTCAAAGCAGGACGCGGTATCGGGCACTGTACTGAACAAAGCGCGGATAAGTTGGGCTGGCTGCGCGAGGTAGCAGTGAGGTGAGTACAAGCCTTCCTGGAAATAACTGCTGCCAATGCGCTGCTTAAGATCACCACTGGTCAGTTTTTCATAGGGGAGGTCAGCGGCCTTTAAGAAAGCTTCGTAGCGAGCGATTGAGCGCGCACCAATGTCGCTGGCGGCCGCGCGATAGGTGCCAGTGCGAGTGATGTCCACGCTATCGCCGGAGTCTGTAATATCCTGCAACATGTTCTGCAGGGTTTCTGCAATCATGGCATTGCCGCGGCGCATGCGATCCAGATTGGCTGCATCTGCGTCTTCCGCCAGTGCAGTTTCCAGCAGGAAGCCCGAGTTGCGGCCGGGATTGCCCTCGCCAATTTCGCTGGAATCGATCAGGACGACGGATTGATTCGGATGGTGAGACTGCCAGCGTTTAGCGATGGCGATGCCGGTGTAACCGGCACCTATGATTGCAACATCGGAATTGATGTCGGTGGCTAGCGCCGGAGCAGGTTCGCGGCTCGGAAGCAGCGCATTCCAACCGCAGCGGAGCTTGTAGTCAGGAAAACTGGGCTTCACTCATACAGGCTCAACCAGGCGCGCATCATATTGGTTACCATTTCTGGTTTTTCATGGTGCGGCCAGTGGCCCACACCGGGGATAGTGACCAGCGTCCAGTCCTGGTCCAACTCTTCCCAGGTGTTGTTTACCGCAGGTGCGAGCAGTGCCGTGTCGTTGAGCCCGTGGAACTGCAGCACCGGTGCCTGAATCCTCGGCAGCTCGGCCCATGGCCCACCCTCGTAGGGCGCGCGCGGGTAGTTGGCGCGGTAGTAGTTCATCATGGCATCGGCGCTTGAGTTTTCGAATGCCTCCAGATAAATGGCCTGAAGCGCCGCATCACCTCTAGACAGCGCCATTGCCAGGCCCTCGGCGCTTATATTCTCATGGGAATCGGGCTGCTGGAAATTGCGCGCATACTGAGAGTTTTCATGCTGTTGACCCAGAGTGGCCAGCTCTCTCTGCAGCCCTTTGATGTGAGGCAGGTTCATGATGATCAGGCGGTCGGTCATTTGTGGGTAGCCGGCGGCGAAGCTCCAGGCGATACCGCCACCCCAGTCGTGACCCACGATTACCGCACTGTCCTGCCCCTCGGCTTCGATAACCGCAGCAACGTCGGCGGTAAGCAAAGCCATGTCATAGTTCGCCACACCCGATGGTTTGTCACTCATGTTGTAGCCGCGGGTATCCAGCGCCGCCACAGTGTAGCGATCTGCAAGGCCTTCCATCTGATGGTGCCAGGTGTACCAGAAATCAGGGAAGCCGTGAATAAAGACCATGAGGGGGCCGCTGCCCGTCTTGGCATAGTGAATAGACACGCCATCGTTATCAGCATATTTGTGCTCAACCTTCTCCATGATGGATTGGGCGGACGCGGTGCCGGTCAGAATGGCCGCAGCAAAAAACGCTAGCGCGGCGGCTGAAGTGGAAAATCGGGACCCGATGGCAGTAGTCATTGCAACCTCACAAAACTCGATAGACTGAACTTCAGAATCCTAACACAGATAAAAGGAACCACCAGAACGCGCTGCTTTGCGATAGAATGGTGGCGGTCCACGCTGTCACTGCCTGGGAACCTTATCCCACCGCAAAAATCAGTGAACTAACACCAATAAAGCAACAGACAATAAATACCGGAAGCAGTCGTTGAGCACCTCTGACCTTACCCTGACTCTGGGCAGCTGCGTCTTTTTTATGGCGCTGGTGGCCTATGTGTCCTATCGCAAGACCCGTGGCGAGGTCAGCACCAGGGAAGGCTATTTTCTGGCTGGTCGCGGGCTCAGCGCCGTCTTCATTGCCGGTTCCCTGCTACTTACCAACCTGTCCGCCGAGCAGCTCATTGGGCTGAATGGCTCGGCCTATGGGTTTAATCTGAGCAGTATGGCCTGGGAAGTGACAGCGGCCTTCGCCACGGTATGTATGGCCTTTGTTTTCCTGCCGCGCTATCTCGCTGGTGCCTTCACCACGCTGCCTGAGTTTCTCTGTGATCGATTCGATGACGGCGTACGCCGGATGACGGTAGTGTTGTTCATGGTGGGCTATGGCCTGGTCACGATTCCGGGCGTGCTCTATTCAGGATCCATTGCCGTGTTGCAGCTGTTCGATGTGCCCAGCCTGCTTTCGGTTAGTTATAGCACCGGGCTGGTCATCACTATTATAGCGATCGGCTGCATCGGCGCGCTCTATGCCATCTTTGGCGGGCTGAGGGCAGTGGCAGTGTCAGATACTTTGAATGGCGTTGGGCTGTTGCTCATTGGCACGGCTGTGCCGCTGCTCGGATTTTCCGCGCTGGGGGAAGGTAGCATCCTGCGGGGCATGGAAATTGTCGTCACCACCGATACGGAAAAACTGAATGCGATAGGTTCTGCGGCTGATCCTACGCCATTTGCCACGCTGTTTACCGGCATGGTGTTCGCAAACCTGTTCTATTGGTGCACGAACCAGTATGTGATCCAACGGACTCTGGGTGCCAAGAACCTCGCCGAGGGCCAGAAGGGCGTACTATTTTCCGGGTTTTTCAAGGTTTTGGTGCCATTTCTAATGATGGTGCCAGGTGTCATTGCATATCATCTTTACGGCGATGAACTGGGCTCTATTGATCTTGCCTATCCCCAGTTGATTCGGGATGTGTTGCCGGTCTATGCCACTGGCTTCTTTCTAGCGGTACTGCTTGGTGCGGTATTCAGCTCCTTCAACTCCTTGCTCAATAGCGCTGCTACTTTGTTCTGCCTGGATGTTTATGCGCCGCTAAAAGGTGACAACCTGAGTGATCAGGAAATTGTGTCCGTTGCCAAACGGGCCAGCGTAGTAATTGCACTGTTCTCTTTTATAGTGGCGCCGCTGCTGCAATATGCGCCCGAAGGGCTGTGGCAGATCATTCGTATCTTTACTGGTTTCTATAACATCCCGGTGATTGCTATCGTGATAGTGGGTCTGTTTACCCGGCGGGTACCAGCGCTTGGCGCCAAGATTGTGATTGTATTCCACATCCTGGCCTACGGACTGTTTCAGTTCGTACTTAATGAGTGGATCAATATTCATTTTCTGCATCTGTATGCGATTTTATTCGTGGTGGAGATTGCAATTATGCTCTCCCTCAGTGCAATCAAGCCGCGCGAACAGGAATGGAGCTATCACACGCGCGAGCTGGTGGATTTAACACCGTGGCGCTTTGCCATTCCCTGTGCAGTTACACTGCTGTCCTGCGTGGTTGCTTTGTATCTGCTGTTTTCACCAGTCGGGTTAGTAGGTGGCATCAGTGAGCTGTTCCTGCCTCTGCTGGGGCTGCTGTTCCTGCTTAATGCTATGGGCTGGTTCTGGTTTACCACCCGTGAACCCGCGCCGCTCAAAGTACGGGATTGAGAAATAGAGTTCGAACTTCAAAAGTTGAGAAACAAAAAGCAATGACGCAAAGCCACTTTTACAGTGAAACCTCCATGCAGCGCTCTGAACGGGTAAGAGACTATGTTGCCCAGGGTGAGCCAGCCTTCAATTTGCTGATAGTCGGCTGCGGCATGATCGGTCGGGAACATATGCGAGTGGCCACCCTGATGGGGCGTGCGCGAATCCACGGAGTTTATGATGTGGATGCGGACAGCATCAGTCTCGCGCAGGAGGAATTCGCTAGCTATTCATCACAGTGTTTTCTGGTCTACCAGGATCTGCAAACTGCCTGTACCGACCCTGAAGTTGATGCGATCTTTATTTGCACACCCAACTACACGCACTTCGATGTACTGGAGCAGATCAAACACACCGGCAAGCCGCTGTTTATTGAAAAACCCATGGCTACCCGATTGCAGGATGCGCGGTCTATGCTGTTAATGGCGCAGGACTATCCTGGCGTTATTCAACTCGGCATGCAGTATCGCTACAAGTCACAATACCTGGATGCATTCCACGAAGTGAAACAACTGGGCAGCCTTGGCATCATCAAGACGGTGAGCATGAGTGAGTTCCGTCCGCCGTTTCTCGACAAGGTCGAACAGTGGAACAAATTCAATGAGTATTCCGGTGGCACTCTGGTTGAGAAGTGCTGCCATTATTTCGATCTGATTAATCTGATGGCTGGAGCACGGGTAGAAACCGTGTATGCCATGAGCGGTCAGGCGGTCAATTTTGTCGACTTTGAATACGAGGGCAGGCAGTCAGACATCCACGATCATGCCTTCGTGGTCATGCAGTACAGCAATGGGGTGAAAGCCAGCTTCACCCTCAATATGTTCAGCCAGGAACTGGTTGAAGAGCTTGGCGTCACCGGCGAGAAGGGGCGTATTCTTGCGTCAGAGCGTTCCAGTTTTAAGCCGGGCACGCGTTCCAAGGCCAACATCATGGTTGAGGTAGCGGGTCATCCCGCCTATGCCGGCCTCGATGTGACCTATCCCGATCCCATAGAACCTAGTGGTCATCATGGGGCGACTTTTTTCGAACATGAAGCCTTTATCGATCAGCTGGAAGGCAAGGCGCAGGACAGTGCGACCTGCGAGCAGGGACTATGGGCCATGCTGGTCGCGAGTGCCGCCCAGCATTCCGCCGAGACTGGTGCAGTGGTCTTGGTAAAAGACTACGCGGCGGCACAGGGTTTGGCTGATGTGCTAGTCTGGTAGTTTGTCAGTGTGTAGGCAGAATGATTTATTGTTGCATGAGTTTATGTGCAGATTGTTAGTTCAAGCATTGCTGTAAGCTGTTGCGCAGTAATTAGTATAAGGAGAATTTTATGCCATCCAGTTTTGCCATCGGCGGTGATATCTTGCCCGCGGTCGGATTTGGTTTATGGAAGATCGACAAGCCGGATACGGCAGATCTGGTGCATGCTGCTATAGAAGCCGGCTACCGCCACCTTGATAGCGCGGCAGACTATGGCAACGAGAAAGAGGCGGGGGAAGGCATTAAATCTGCGCTGGCCGCGGGTCTGTGCCAGCGCGAAGATCTGTGTGTGACGTCTAAACTCTGGAACACTTTCCATCGGCCAGAGCACGTACGCGCGGCCTGTGAAAAGACGCTTTCGGATCTCGGTCTGGACTATCTTGATCTGTACCTGATTCACTTTCCAATAGCCCTAAAGTTTGTCGACTTTGATGTGCGCTACCCGCCGGAATGGTTTTTCGACCCGGATGCGGAAACGCCGCGTATGGAAATCGACCCGGTTCCTCTGCACCAGACCTGGGCTGCCATGGAAGACTTGAAAGAATCTGGCCTGGTTAAGCATATCGGTGTGTGCAACTACAACTCGGCCCTGCTACATGACCTGATGGCCTATGCAAACCACAAGCCTGAAGTCCTGCAGGTTGAAGCGCATCCCTATCTCACTCAGGAAAGACTGATCAAGCTCGCGCAGGATTACGGCATGACGGTTACGGCCTTTTCTCCCTTGGGGGCACTATCTTATGTCTCACTGGATATGGCGACGGAAAATGAGTCTGTGCTGGAAGTGGATGCAGTGAAAGCTGCGGCGGCAAGGTTGGGCAAGACACCGGCACAGGTCGTGCTGCGCTGGGGTGTCCAGAGAGGCACCGCGATCATTCCAAAGACTGTGCGCAAGGAGCGGTTAAAAGAAAATCTAGCGATTTTTGACTTTGAATTGAGCGCAGAAGAAATGCAGGCAATTTCGGCATTAAACAGCAACCGTCGTTTTAATGACCCCGCGGTATTCTGCGAAGCCGCCTTCAATACCTTTTATCCAATATACGATTAAGACCATGATTCCAGCCGTCCACGAAGTCGCACTTGCGCAGCAACTCAATCACGGGTCCAGTTTCCCGCTCATCTATCAGGCCGAGGCTGAGCTGCAGGATATTGATGCGGTAGCAGCCTGGGTGCAGGCAAACCAAGAGCTGCTGCTTGCGCAGTTGGCAGAGCGAGGGGCAATCTTATTTCGCGGCTTGCCCGCGCGTTCTGACCTTGATTTCGATCGCGTGGTGCAGAGCCTGGGACTGGCGAATTTCAGTTATGCGGAGTCGCTGTCCAACGCGGTGCGCAAGAATCGCACGGAGCGAGTGTTTACGGCCAATGAAGCACCGCCGGAAGTGGAAATCTATCTACACCATGAAATGGCCCAGACCCCGGTTTATCCAAGCAAGCTGATGTTCTACTGCGAGCTGGCACCCAGCAGTGGTGGCGCCACGCCGTTATGTCGATCCGACGCCGTGCTTTCAGTATTGGAAGAGTGTGCGCCAGAATTTGTCCATCGCTGCGAGCAAGAGGGTGTGCGCTACACCAACATCATGCCCGCCAGCGCTGACCTGGCGTCTGGGCAGGGACGCTCCTGGCAGAGCACGTTGTCGGTAGCAACGAAGGCAGAGGCGGAGGCGCGTCTTGCTGGCCTTGGTTACGGCTTTGAATGGTTGGCCGATGACAGTCTGCGGGCTACCACGCCAGCCCTGCCTGCAATCCGCACGCTCGATGACGGTCGGCGCGTATTTTTCAATCAGCTCATTGCTGCTTTTCGTGGCTGGCAGGATGCCCGCAATCAGGCTAGCAAATCAGTGAGTTTCGGCGATGGTCAGGCGATTGAAGAGGATGATATGCGCATTGTGTGCGACGCCGGTGAAGAGCTTACCTTCGATCTGGCATGGCAAACTGGAGACATCGCGCTCGTAGACAATTTTCTGGTTATGCACGGCCGTCGCCCGTTCCAAGGTGAGCGCCGTGTGCTGGCGTCGCTGTTTGCATAGCGATGGCTTCGGCGGAAGCCTTGACAGCTCAGTTCACTATTAGCGCTGGCCGAACCGGGGAAACGCGGGTCGACGTTTTGCCGGCAATCTACCTCCCAATACACTGGCATTGTTTTCTGGCTTGCACCTTGACCGGGAAAGGTTAGAGAATCACGAGCTGTCCTGTTGTGGAGCGATTCTTATGAAGCTTTTCCACTGCTATAACTCCAGATCCTTGCGCCCCCTGTGGTGTCTGGAAGAGATGGGTCTGGATTATGAGCTGGAGATCATGCCGTTCCCCCCGCGATTCGAGCGCGAGGGCTACCTCGACATCAATCCCCTTGGCACAGTACCGGCATTTACAGATGGTGGGATCACCATGACCGAATCCACCGGCATTTGTCAGTACCTGGTGCAGGAGTACGGCCCAACCCCTCTGGCAGTGACGCCGGATGAGCCGGAATACGGAGACTTCCTGAACTGGCTCTACCGCAGCGATGCGACCTTCACTTTTCCTCTGGCTCTGATTTTGAGATACACCAAACTGGAACCGGAAGAGCGCATGAATCCCCAGGTGGTCGAGGACTATACGATCTGGTTCTTCTCCAGAATTCGTGCGGTAGAGACTGCGCTTGAAGGCAAGGTGTTCCTGGTAGCGGATCGTTTTACTATTGCGGATATTGCGGTAGGGTACGCCCTGCATTTTGGTATGCGGCTGGGGTTGTCAGAGCGCTATAAGCCCAATACCACGCGTTACCTGCAGGCGTTGCTGCAGCGACCTGCTTTTCAGCGCACTCAGGCAATTAAAGCTTCGCAGGGCTAAATCATGGGATCACAGAGTTAAATCATGGAATCGAATCAAATTGAAGCAGGCATGGAGCAGCAGCTTGATGTTGTGATTGTTGGTGCAGGCATCTCCGGAATCAGCGCTGCCAGCTACCTGGAACAGGATTGCCCCGACAAGCGCTACCGAATTATCGAGGCACGCAAGAATATTGGCGGTACCTGGGATCTGTTTCGCTATCCTGGTATCCGCTCTGACAGCGATATGCATACCTTCGGTTTCAAATTCAAGCCGTGGACACGGCCGAAGGCGATTTCCGATGGGGACTCCATTCTGGAATACCTCAATGAAGCGGTAGATGAATACCAGGTTCGGGACAACATTGATTTCGGTAGACGAGTGACCTCAGCGGCCTGGGACAGTGCCAGCTCTACCTGGCTGACAACGACCCTGGATGAACAGGGTGAAGTAGTACAGTACCGCTCGCGCTTGCTGTTCATGTGCAGTGGCTACTATCGATATGCAGAAGGATATACGCCTGCAATACCCGGGCTGGCAGATTTCGCCGGTACCGTCGTCCATCCTCAGCTATGGCCGGAAGATCTAGACTACAACGGCAAGCGTGTAGCTGTTATAGGCAGTGGTGCCACGGCAGTTACCTTGATCCCGGCCATGGCCGACGAGGCCGCGCACATCACCATGGTGCAGCGCTCACCCACTTACATTCTGTCCATGCCGGGCAAGGACCGATTAGCGAATCTGTTGAACAGTATCCTGCCAGCCAGCTGGGCCTACGCCATCACGCGCTGGCGCAATATTCGATTCCAGAACTACTTTTACAAGCAGGCGCGGAAGAATCCGGGGAAGGCAAGGGATTATATTCTCAAGCGCTTACGCAAAGCGCTCAAGCCAGAGATCGATGTGGATAAACACTTCACGCCGAATTATGACCCCTGGACCCAGCGCATGTGCCTGGTGCCGGACTCAGATTTATTTAATGCCCTGAATTCAGGCAAGGCCGACGTGGTGACTGGCCACATTAAACAGGTGACCGCCGACGGGATTGAAATGACTGACGGCGAAAAAGTAGAGGCAGACATCATCGTGACTGCAACCGGCATCCAGCTGGAAATTCTGGGCGGTGCCGAGTTCTTCATGGATGGAGAGAAGCTGGATTTCAGCGAGCACTTTTTCTACCAGGGAATGATGTTTTCGGGTGTGCCTAACCTGATTCAGACCTTTGGCTACATTAATGCATCCTGGACTTTACGCGCCGACCTAAATTCCAAGTTCGTCTGTGAACTGTTGAAGAAAATGGATATCGCTGACGCCAATCAGTGCGTGCCGGTTTTAAGAGAGAATGAGCAGAATATGCCAGAGCGAGATTGGGTGACGGATTTCAACCCTGGTTATTTCAAGCGCGCAATGCACCTGTTTCCTCGTCAGGGCGATCATGCGCCATGGCACAATACCCAAGACTACCTGTTAGACCTTAAGCTACTGAAAAATGGTCCTTCGGATGATGGCGTCCTGATGTTGAGGCAATCTGGAGCTCAAGGGCCTTCTCAGCTTGATCCGGAGCCCGAAGCGGGCAACAAGTCAGCGGAGAAAGCGGCCTAGAAGCAAGTAAAGAATTAAACTTCTGCTATCGAGGGTGGCTCGAATCAATGAGACTGATTTTCGCTTTACAACTTACTGTAATGCTCTATGGCTGCGATGCGCAGGTCGCTGTCGACGCGCACAGCGAGGCGCCTTCTGCTGAACTGGAGCAATCGCTTGCCGAACCGGAGCAGCCGCTTGTTGACAGTTTCGTGATGAGAAATCCCGAGATCAGGGAAGATATTTTGAAGCAGCTCGCTCTAAAGGGGGTTGAGCATTGGGAGAATGAAGACGGATCAATTGGTTTCAATGTGGTTGATACCAAAGAAGTTGATCAAATTGCCAATGAGGCGATTGGTGTCTACATCTCTCTTCAATAAAACTAATTCAGTTCTCTCACCAGGCTCTTCCTTCTTACACTGCCTCTTCTGGTTTTGGCCCAGAGTGTTCACCAAACAGTAGAATCTGCCCGCCCACCGAAAGTTTTCCCAGAGGATGTTGGTTGAGTCCTGACTTCAGTATCTGTTGGAAATGACTCATCGATGGTAGGGTAAGTGCCTTGCTTTTTGCCCAGCGGAAATCCGAGTTGGGCGCTTATTCTGATCCAGTTTTACTCTTTAGATATTGGAGTGCCGCATGATGCCCCACAAGCGTGGTTACCGGTTTTTGCTGATTTCGATTTTGCCAGTGGTCCTGGGTTCCCTTTCGCAGCAGCTAAGCGCTCAGGAAAATTCGAGTTTAATTAGCGCGGAAGATTTCTTCGCCCTGCAGCGGGTCGGGAGTCCCGTGCTGAGCCCCGATGGCGATTGGGTTGCATACACGGTTAGGCAAATCAGCCTGGAGGACGACAGTGCCGAGACACGCATCTGGATGGTGTCGACTGAAGGAGGTGAGCCGCTGCCCATGACTGGGGTCGGTGCATCCGCCAGCGATCCCGCCTGGAGCCCGGACGGGCGCTACCTGACCTTCCTGGCGTCTCGCAACGATGGGGAGACTCAGGTGTGGGGCCTGGATCGTCGTGGTGGAGAAGCGAGCCAGCTTACCGAGATTGAGCAGGGTGTGTCTGGCTATAGCTGGTCGCCGGATGCGAACAAGCTGGCGCTGTTGATCCGAGACCCGAAACCGGAAGATGACGGAGAAGCGGATGACAAGCCTGAACCCTGGGTCATCGACAGGCTGCAATTCAAGCGCGATTACGCGGGCTATCTTGATCGTCGCCGTACCCATCTCTATGTGCAGGACATGGCGTCTGGTGATGTCGTCCAGCTCACCTCAGGGGATTACGATGACTCGCAGCCGGCGTGGAGTCCAGACAGTTCACTCATTGCCTTCTCCAGCAACCGCACGGAAGAGCCGGATGCAAACAGCAACCGAGACATCTGGGTGGTGTCGGCTGACAGTCCCGATGCCGGTGGCACGCTGCTGCAGATAACGACCAATCCAGGTTCTGATTCGTCCCCAGCCTGGAGCCCGGATGGTGAGTTCATCACCTATGTTACTGTCACCGAGCCGGACCTGATCTGGTATGCCACTGGACACCTTGGCATCTCTCCTGCCACGGGCGGCAGTGCGAGGGTGCTAACCGCTCGCCTTGATCGTAACGTGGCCTCGCCGCAGTTTGCGCCCAGTGGAGACGATATCTTCTTCATTCTGGAGGATAGCGGTGAACGTCACCTTGCCAGCATCGATCGCAGCGGCGAGGGACTCGAAAGGGTGATCGAGGGCAACATCAGCCTGCGGGATTTCTCCATGAATGCCGATGGCGATGTCGCCACTTTGATCGGTGATGCAACGCAACCTTCCGAGGTGTTCTTTGGCGCTGGCAGAAACCTGCAGCAGTTGACCTTTACCAATCGTGAATTTCTGGATTCCAGGCAGCTCGCTGAGGTGGAGAACGTGCAGTTTGAAAGTGCTGATGGCACTGAAATCGAGGGCTTTATTTATAAGCCACCCGGCTTCAATGAAAACTTTCGCTACCCGACCCTGCTACGCATCCATGGTGGCCCAGTGTCTCAGTATGACTTCAACTTCAATTTCGATGCCCAGCTATTTGCAGCGAACGGTTATGTGGTGGTGATGACAAATCCACGCGGGTCTTCTGGCTATGGTCAGGATTTTTCACGTCAACTGTGGGCGTCCTGGGGCGTTAAAGACTTTCAGGATGTCATGGCAGGCGTGGATTATGCGATCGATGCAGGTTATGCCGATCCGGCGCGGCTTGGGGTAGGCGGATGGTCCTATGGCGGTATTCTCACCAATTACGTCATCACCAAGTCTGATCGTTTTGCCGGGGCTATTACCGGTGCCAGTGAAGTGCTGTATCGCAGCAACTATGGTCACGATCATTATCAGCTGCAATGGGAGAAAGAATTAGGTTTACCCTGGGAAACACCGGAAAACTGGGAGCGGATTTCACCCTTCAATGACGTTGCCAACGTGGTGACGCCAACCCTGATCATGGGAGGTGAGCATGACTGGAATGTCCCGATCCTGAATTCCGAGCAACTTTACCAGGCGTTAAAGCGATTGGGGTTGGACACGCAGTTGGTGGTCTATCCCGATGAGCATCATGGCATCCAGCGACCGAGTTTCGTGCTTGATCGCTATGAACGTTATCTTGACTGGTATGACCGTCACGTAAAGTGACGCTCACTTGCCGGACTCTAAAAGCTGCAGAGGAATTAAGACCGAGCGTTGTGATTTCTGAGCTCACACAGCTTAAAAGCTGATTGCGTAAAACCTCACGTAAGAACTTGTGTAAATACCAGCGCACCCTGTGAGTCCCGTCACATCATGAATGGAATCAGGCGCCGGTATGGTGAACTGGCTTCTATACTGTGCTGACATGTGGGGCGTATCTGCGATCTACAGGAAGATCAATATGAACAGATTGCTCGTCGCCAGTGCTAATTGCACTGCAGTGTTAAACAAGTTACGAATCGTTCTTGCCTATGCATTGCTCTCTGTAAGCATGGGCAGCGCTAACGCGCAGTTTGCGCTGTCAGGCGAATTCTTTCTCGAGTCAACGCAGTCCCATCAATATGCTGATGTAAATCTGGATAGCGATATCTATACCAGCAGATTCGACATGGTGGTTGCACCTACCGATGTGGGCAAGCAGGCCGAGCTTTTCCTGGCGGCCTATCACGAGGGTCGCTGGTATCAGAAGGATCCTTCTGCCTGGATTCCCTGGGATGGGAATCCCGCCAGCCTGACCCCCTACACAAGCACCACGCTGGGGAATTCGGTGAGTTTCCATGTTATTGAGGATGTGTCGCTTGCTGCCGGCGATTATCTCGTGTTCGTTTCCTATCGCGCAGAGGAAGAGGGCTTCACTACCAGTAGCACAGCCATCGCCTTTTCTATCGACTCGGCTAAATCGGATCGTCTTCATCCATTTAAGTCTGACGCGGCCATGGCAGCCTACCTGAAGCAGGGCATGCAGCTGGGTTCCAGTATGGTGGCTAACCAATTCGCACTAGAAACTTTTGCAACCGCAGCAGATAGCTCAGCCGGTGCTGCTGTCACAAGGGTTTCGAGCACCAACCTGCAAGTGGCGGGCGTGGACGAGGCTGATGTAGTGAAAACCGATGGCGAGCATCTCTACCTGCTGCGTCCCTGTGGTTTCGAAAACTGCGTGGTAACGTTTCGGCTGGATGCGGTTAACGGCAGTGCAGAAGAGATCGGCTCCTACCAGCCGCCAACCGAGATTAACGATTCCAGTGCCGCCACCAACAGCCTGTATCTTATCGAAGATGGTGCTGATGGCAGCGATAGCTTGGTGACACTGTCGGGATCAAACGGCTATGTCAGATGGCTGGATATCTGGGGCTGGCACAGTAATGATCTGGAGATAGAGTTTCTGGATGCGGGGGATCCCGCCAAGCTCGCACTGAGTTCGCGGCTGGTGATTGACGGCAATCTGATCTCGAGTCGTCGCATTGGCGATAAGCTCTATGTGGTTACTCGCTACACGCCCTTTCTCGAAGGCTTCATTCCCCATGCTGCTGACAAAGAGGCTCAGCAGAGCAACACCGAGCTCCTGGACTCCGCGCCGCTGACCAGCATGCTGCCAAAAGTGGCAGTATCCGGCGGTGATCCCAGGGATCTCATAGAGAGCAAGGATTGCTATCTCGCCACCAACAATATCGACAGTAATCGAAATCCGGGCATTATCACCGTCACCACAATTCCCCTGGATTCCCCCGAGTCATTCGAGAGCACCTGCTTTCTCGGCAGCACCGAGACTGTTTATATGACAACTGACGCCTTGTATCTGGCAACCACACAAAACCAGTACCAGCTGATGGCCGCAGACGCCCTGCTTTACGATCCGGAGCACCGAACCGCTATCCACAAATTCGATCTTACCGGCGGGGGCGTGACTTATTCGGGTTCGGGTGAGGTTCGCGGTCATCTGGGCTGGAGTGAGGACAAACGCTCCTTCCGCATGGGTGCAGGCGGCGCAGGTGGCGAATATCTCAATGTGGTGACCTCCATCGGGTCAAACTGGGGTGGTACCTCCAGTACCCGGCTCACGGTGCTAAAACAGGATGGCGATGATCTGAATACAGTGGATCTAATTGATGGTATTGGAAAACCGGGTGAGCAGCTCTATGCTGCACGCTTTGTGGATGAGCGAGCTTATCTGGTGACGTTTCGTGTGATTGATCCACTGTACGTGATTGATCTCAGCAACCAGGACAGCCCAGTGATTGTCGGCGAGCTGGAGATCGAGGGATACTCGGACTACTTGCATCCGGTCGGCAACAATCTGCTGTTGGGCTTTGGCAAGGATGCTGTGCCGGACGACGGTTCCAGTGATTTTGGTTTTACCCGGGGTGCCTGGTACCAGGGCGTGAAGATTTCGCTATTTGATGTGGCAAATCCCGCAACGCCTAAAGAGATAAACTCGCTGGTATTTGGCAAGCGAGGTTCGGAGTCGGAAATTCTCAACGATCATCACGGCATTGCCTTTCTGCCCGCTACCGATACTCGTCCCTTTACTTTTGCTATTCCGATTCAGGTCAATGAAACGATTCCCGAGAACAAAGGGTTTGATCCAGACTCGCCAAGCGCCTGGTATGGATTTACCAACAAGGGTCTCTATACGTTTGCGGCGGATGCTAATGGTGTCAGGCGTACAGGCTATGTAGAGGGAGACTCCAGCAACGCGTTGACAGAACTGCCTTCTTTTAGCCCGTTTGGTGACCGTTCTGTGCTAACGGATACCACGGTGTTCTACGTTCACCAGGGCGAGGTGAAGACAGCCACGCTCCCGGTCGCAAACTAAAGAAAGAGAGCTGGCGCCTTAGAAATTTCCCGTGATGGTCAAGCTTGGCTGAGTGCCGCCATGTGTGCAGCGGTATTCCAGTTCACTGAGCACGCCATCGGAGCGACGGCCATCATAGCGCCAGCGCTCACGGCATTGTGAGCCATCAGTTAACTGCCGAACATCCAGCCGATAGGTAATGCCGCGACGGTCACGGATTTCGGCGAACACGCCGTAGAAGGGTTCTCCTACGGTGAATTCAAAGTCTCTGATGTCATACTGGAACATGCTGCCGTCGATGCGATCGAAGTACTGCGTTCCCCAGTTGAATCGCCATTCAGGGATATCGTGACGGGTGGTTAAGGTGAAGCGACCGCGCTGATAAACCCGGAAGCGGCGTTTGCGACCGTCAAACGGGTCAGTCACTTCAGAGTCTTGCAGGCTGAGAGTAGAGTTGACCAGCAGATTAGGCATGCCGATCATGCCCATGCGGATGCTGGCATTAATGTTGGTGCCGTATTCGACACCATCACCGAGGTTGCCATTCACTGAGGCCAGGTTGTCTTCCGAAGTGGAAACATCGATCCAGTCGATTACATCCTGGTGGTCGGCATAGAAGAACTCGGCGCTAAGAACGCCGACATCGTTCGGAAGACGGTATTCAGTATTCAAGGTGTATCGCCACTGGGTCTGCTGCCGCAGTTCAGCGTTACCCCGAAGGGTTGCGGCATCGTTATCCTGTTCATCATTGGCGGCGACGAAGTCAGAGAAGCTTAGCTGATTAACAATACGCTCGATTGATCCGCGCACCTGGAAGGTTGGTGTTATGTCATAACGGACATCTACCTTCGGCTTAATGAAATCGAAACTTCGGGAATTGAGTACATCACCGGTTTGATTAATTTCAGATGTCTCATAGAGCAATGTCGATTCAAGCGTGAGTTTGGGATTGATGCGCCAGTTGTGTATGGCAAAGGGTTCGTAACGGATCTCCTCAACTGTGGAGTTGGCATTGGAAAGATTCACCGGTACCAGTCCGCCTACTGCGTCAGACGGCGACCCCGAGTCACTCTTAAGGCCAAGCGCAAGGGCAGAGTCCAATGTGGTTTGCGCGCGTTCAGCACCTACTTCAATGCTTTGTCCATCAAAAATGTCGAAAGTATAGGAGCCTCGAATAATGCGCTCCTCGGTGATGGCATTAAGATCGAGGAACAGGTTTAGTTCCTCGGTGTTGTCACCAAAGCGCTGATAGCGCTGGCGAGTGCGAGCGTTGTCATCCTGATTGGCGATGCCCAGCAGTTTAAAGCGC
Source organism: uncultured Pseudomonadales bacterium (assembly GCA_938091935.1). Classification (GTDB taxonomy): domain Bacteria; phylum Pseudomonadota; class Gammaproteobacteria; order Pseudomonadales; family Pseudohongiellaceae; genus UBA9145. The sequence goes on along the minus strand of CALKNV010000031.1, from coordinate 34,785 downwards.
GAGCCATTGTTGAATTCATATTCGTAGTCAAAACCCGTCTCCCAGTTGTTCCTGGGGTTGGGATTGTCTTCTCGTTCTACCAGTAGGCCAACTGGATCGGTGCGCAGGTCAGTGGTGACGCGATCGATGTTCACAGGTGCATCGCGCTGTGCCAGCAAGCCATTTACCTGCAGCGTGCTTTTGCTGCTTAAGGCATATGCCAGGTTGAAGCTAAGTTCATTATTGACACCATCGACGGTGACCTCTTCAATCACGGTGTCGTTCGGCGAAAAATCACCCAGTATGCTGCTCTCGTTGTTCAGGCTGTTGCGGTAGCGGGGTGCGCTGCGCACGGTAACGGTATAGTCCAGCGCCCCATTTTGGCCATTGACGGCGAAGGTGCCACCGGGCTGTATGGTGTCGTCCTGGGAATAGTTAACCTGACCCTGGTAAGAAAAACTGGTGGACGACAGTTCTTCAAACAGCACTACGTTAATGACCTGGCCACTGCCGCGGACATCCAGCTCACCGGAAGTGCCGCGGATAATTTGAATCTCCTGTACCTGGGAGGAGGCGATTCGCTGCAGCATTTGCTGGGTCGAATTGTTCTTACCTGCGGTACGCTTGCCGTTAATCAGGATTTCGGTGGAGCCGGCTCCGCTTCCCAGACCACGACCGCCGCGGGTTGGGTTGCCTGAGAAGCCACCCGGACCACCACGTCCGCCGCCGGGCCCGCCAGCGTCTTGCCCAGGAATCCTGGCCAGCATGTCGCTTGCCGTGATGGGCTGCCATTCGGTGAAATAATCAGCGGCGTAGACCACGGTGGAACCATCGCCGACGGTGTCTTGTGCCAGAGTGGCGAAAGGAGTAAGGGCGGCGAAAGAGGCGAGACAGCAGCTTGCGGCCAACAGTAGCCATTTGCCACCCCGGCTTTTCATTCTAATTAGACAACGCATAGAGAAGAGATCAATCCCGGTAAATCAATAAGAGGCGTAGAACAATATTCTAGTTATAGATGTGAAGGCGGCAGTTTACTGGCAAAGCTTCGAAATTCCTTGCGTCTGTTACAAACTGACAAAATTTCATCCCGCCAGGCCGGCCGTCTAACGGCGCTTTTGACCCTTTGATACAGATTCGGCATGACCACGGTGAATTGCTTGAAAGCCGCGCCCAAGCCCCTTATTTCTTTGGCATTTGCGAGACGCTGGCGCTATGATGAGTTTAGCGTAAAAATAACCCCTTAAGCTCACGAAATCCTATGCAGACTGCCGAGCCTATCGGACCAGGAGGATGATAATGAAAACAACACGTCGCGGCTTTTTCAAAACCGCCGGAATCGGCACCGCAGCCGGTCTAATTGGCGGTACCGCCATTCTTACACCTAGTGCCTTTGCTCAAACCCGCCACGCCAGGAAAATGGGTGAATTTGATCGAGGCATTATTCAGCTCAGCCAGAATGAGAGTGGCAGAGGGCCAGGGCCAAGGGTTCTGGAAGCGATTCGGGAGCACACCTCGAAGCGCGTTGGCCGCGGCTATGCCCCGGATTACGTGCCTGAGCTGCAAGAATCAATAGCCTCTCACTTCAACATCAATAGTAGCAACGTCCTTCTGGCCTCAGGCTCGACCTGGTTGTTGCAAGGTGCTGTGCGCGCGTTTTGTAGCGAAGACAAGCCCCTGGTGACCGCCGGTCCAACTTTCTCAACCAGTGAAGGGACGGCTCGCCAGATCGGCGTGCCAGTGAATCTGATCCCATTAAACGCAGACGCCAAATTGAATCTGCCTGAGATGACTGCTGTCTCGAAAGGTGCAGGTCTTGTTTATATCTGTAACCCAAATAATCCATCGGGCACTGTGCACGGCCCTGATGTGATTGATAAAACGGTCCGCGCGATCCTGAAGGATTCTCCAAACACTTATGTTCACCTCGATGAGGCATACATTGACTATGGCGACTCGGCCAAGATTCAAACCGGCCTGGCGCTGACGCAGGAATTCAAGAACGTCTTCATAACCCGTTCGTTCTCCAAGGCCCATGCCCTGGCAGGTATGCGCATTGGATATGCTATGGGTCATCCTGAGACTCTGTCGGCCATTCGCGGTGCCTGGGGAATGGGAGATGTCAGCATGCTTGGTGCCATCGCCGCACTGACTTCTTTTGAAGACCGTGAACATATCGAGTGGGAGCGCGAGGAGAACAATCGCGTTAAGGCATTCACCGTCGGTGCGCTCAATGACCTGGGCTACGATGTACCGGAATCCCATACCAATCACATCTTCGTCAATTTGCGCGCTCCGGCTCAAGGCTTTCGTGAAGCCTGCATGAACCAGAAAGTTGCAGTAGGACGAGACTTCCCGCCCTGGGAAAACAGCCACTGTCGGATTTCTCTTGGCAGTATGGAAGAGATGGAAGTTGCAGTTCGCGTGTTCCGCGACGTGCTGGGCTGATTACCATCGCATTGATGCGGGCCTCAGGCGCAAGCGCCGGGGCCCGATTGCGTTTGGCTCTCTCTATTCTCTGCAGTAAATTATAATAAAAAAACAGTAGACCTATGACTGACACGAAGCGCCGCTCCAGCAGAGCACTTTTTTCTTTCATTCTATTCCCAGCCTCCCTATTCATAGCCGGCACAGTTTTGGCCCAGGGTGACTATGAGGTACCGCGAACGGAATGGGGGCAGCCTGATTTACAGGGTGTCTGGAATTTCTCCTCGAATGTGCCCATGCAGCGACCCGCGCAGTATGGCACTCGGCAGTATCTCTCCGCTGAAGAAATCGAAGAAATTGAGGCCCGTAGGGCAGCCGCCGATGCGAATTCGGACGGCGCTCTGGCTATCGAGGGCGTAGATGAATCCTATAACGACTTCTGGATAGAGAACGCGGGGATCGGGGAGCTGGTGCGCACCTCTCATATTGTGTATCCAGAGAATGGCCAATTGCCCGATCTGGTGGAAGGCGCTATCGCTCGCCAGGGTATGTATGGCGGTGCAACCACGGGAGAAACCCGCCCTGTGCGCATCGCGGCGGGTGGCATCGGCACCGATGGCCCGGAGGATCGCGGCTTATCGGAACGCTGTCTTATAGGCTTCAATGCTGGGCCTCCTTTTGTGCCCAGCCTCTACAACAACAACGTGCAGATTTTTCAGTCCCGTGATACCGCAGTGCTGTTGACCGAGATGATTCACGATGCGCGCATTGTGCCGCTTCACGATTCAGCCTCAGATATTCAGGCGCTCGATTCAGCAGTGGGTCTATGGACCGGTGACTCCAAGGGCTACTGGGACGGTGACACACTGGTTGTGATAACGCGCAATTTTAACGGGCTCTCCTCCAGTTTCGGCCAGGCCGGGACGTCTGCGGGCAAGGTGTTAACCGAGCGATTCACCCGCGTCGATGAGCTCACCGTGGACTATGAATTCACTGTTGAAGACCCCGCAACCTTCATCGACCGCTTTACGGGTATTGTGCCAATGACCAAGGTGGGTGGCCTGCTCTATGAATACGCCTGCCATGAAGGAAATTACGGCATGGTGAATATTTTGCGTGGCGCCAGGGCGCAGGAGCGCAGAGACGCCGAGGGTCAATAGCTGGGTATTAAGACGCGCTAGGGCGTTCCCCCTCAATTGGCTTGCACTCATTGCATATCAGGCATATCCTGCATTATTAAATAAGGACTAATAATTCTAAACATCAATAAAAACATATAGATAAGAAAGGTCAATGAGGTTTCCACGATGACTAAAAAAGTTGGACTTAATAGAAGAGCCTTCATGAAGAATGCGGGTTTTACCGCAGTAGCAGGAGCGACCGGTACCCTTGCAACCGCTGCTTCCACCGCCAATGCCCAGAGCGGCAGTCCTTCAGATAGCTATCCGCGCCTTGCCAACGGCATGTTCGATTTCGATAAGGTGTATAATCGTTCAGGGCAAAACTGCGCGCGCTGGGATGCCCCGCCACGGAGCTACCCTAATGGCGAATTCAAATTCGGCATGGGCGTGGCTTCCATGGATTTCGAATGTGCGCCTTGTATCACTGAAGCCCTGATGGAACGAGTTCAGCACCACAGCTGGGGCTATATGGCCAGTACCCAGGAGCTGCGCGATGAAGTCGTGAAGTGGAACGGCGATTATCACAACAATGATCTCGATGGCAGCATGGTGACCCTGTCAGACGGTGTCTATCCCGGCATGATTGCTGCAATGCGATCTTTCGTCCCTCGCGGCAACAAAGTCTTAATCATGTCGCCTGCCTACTCCGGTTTCTACAGCATGGCCGCCGCTGCCAACATTGAAACCGTCGACAGCGAAATGAAATTAGTGAACGGTCGGTATGAAATTGACTTCGACGATCTGGAAGCCAAGATGACTTCCGACGTTCGCGCCCTGATCGTGTGTAACCCACAAAACCCAACCGGCAATGTGTGGCGTGAAGAAGAACTGCTGCGCGCCGGCCGACTGGCGCTGGAGCACGGCATCGTAGTGCTATCTGATGAAATTCATTCTGATGTGATTCGCGATGGCCAGAAGTTCACCCCGTTCTCCGCGCTGCCCGACCGCGACGTAGTGAATAACAGCCTGACCTTCAATGCCATCAGTAAGACTTTCAATCTGGCCGGCATGAAGAACGCGTATTACTACTCCAAGTCGCCCACGATGCTTGAGCGAGTAAACAAGTATCACCGCGCCGAGCTTAGTACCTTGGGTGTGGTTGCCAACGTTGCTGCTTATAAGTATGGACGTGACTGGTTCGACCAGGCCAATGCCTACATGGATCGGACTCACACCATGATTGAGGACTTCGTTAAGAAAAATATGCCTTCCGTGGGCTATGTTCGCAACGAAGGCACTTACATGACTTTCCTGGACTTCACCAAGACAATGGCTGCAATTGGTGCTGATGAGATGTACAAGTCTCATGACAAGCGCTCGCCAGAGCACTACCTGCAAGATTGGATGGTGTATAACTCGGGCGTCTATCTAAACCCAGGTTCCAACTATGGTCAGGGTGGTTCCGGACGCATGCGAATGAATATCGCCTCTTCACAGGTGGTGGTTCAGGATGTGCTGGAAGCCATGGCCGCTGCAGTCAACAGCGTTTAATACCGCCTACACTAGTCGTTAGCGCTTGTTTAAGTTACAACACTAACAACTAGGTGAGAAAAAGGCAGGCCGGATACATGGCCTGCCTTTTTTTATGGCAGCAAACCAAGACCTACATTGATAAAGCGCTCTCGTGCTGGCGAAAGCCCGTAACTGTTTTGGCGCCGAAGAGGTTCAACATGCATTTAGCAATTCGCCAGTCCCGCCTGATAGCTTCCATGCTCCTCCTGCTGATCGCTTTCGCGAATAGCGTCGCCTTGGCCCAGTCGGGTATAGGTAATGGTGATAGCAATTGGATATCCGTTGACAATGTAAAGAAGCGGGGTAATACCTTGATTTTCTCAGAGGTACAAATAGAGGGAGATGGTTGGCTGGTCATTCACCCGTTTATGAATGGTGCTCCCAATGGTGATCGTGTCGTGGGGCGAAGCTTCTTGAAGTCAGGCAGCAACAGTGATGTTGAAATCGAAATTCATAAGGGTATTGCTGTCGGTGAAATGATGATCGTCATGTTGCACAGTGACAGTAACAAGAACGGTGAGTTTGATTTTATCTTCATCGACGAACGTAACGTGATGGATCTGGCGGTGTTCGAGGGTTCCACCATGATCGGACACGCCATACCTGCGCCATAAACCCATGCCCGTACCACTCCATTATCGATCACTAAGCACTATTTCCGAGCAGATTCGGGCACGGGAGCTTTCTCCAGTCATGCTCACCGAGCACATGTTGGAGCGGGTGAATCAGCTGGACGCCGATCTCCTGAGTTATGCCACAGTGACTGATGAGCTGGCTCGAGCGCAGGCGGAGCTGGCCGAACAAGAAATTTTGCAGGGCAACTATCGTGGGCCTTTACACGGCGTGCCCGTTGCCTTGAAAGACCTGTGCTTTACCAAAGACGTAAAGACCATGGGTGGCTTAAAAGTGCGCCGCGACTTTATACCGGACTATGACGCTACCGTCGTGGAAAAGCTGCGCAACGCCGGCGCTGTATTACTTGGTAAACTTAACCTCACCGAAGGGGCCTTGTCTGCCTACAACCCCGACTTTCCGATTCCAAAGAATCCCTGGGGTGAAACCCTTTGGGCTGGGGTGTCATCTTCCGGGTCGGGCGTAGCAGTTGCGGCGGGCTTGTGTTTTGCGGCTATTGGCACGGATACCGGTGGCTCAATTCGCTATCCAGCAATGGCGAATGGTGTGACCGGCCTGAAACCCACTTATGGCCGGGTTAGTCGCTATGGTGTGCTGCCGCTGGCGGAATCCCTGGACCATGTCGGTCCCATGGCTCGTTCGGTAACTGATGCGGCGGCCATGTATAACGCCATAGCCGGCTTCGATGACAGGGACGCGACCTCGTTAGCATCTGGTGCGGTGAGAATACCCCCTCTAATCGATACAGAGTTGAAAGGCCTGCGCCTCGGCATAGACCGGGCCTGGTTTAGTAACGGCACTGACGCCGGTCTATTGCAGGCTATCGAAACGGCCATCCTGAAATTCTCTGAGGTTGGTATGGAATGTGTCGAGGTTCAAATGCCGCAGGAGGGCCCCATGGAGTATCGCAATCTGTGGCTGCCGCTTACGGGCTATGAAGCTTTTCAGGCGCACAGGGATTTTTTTCCGAGTCGCGCGCAGGAGTATGGAGGCTATCTCAGAGCCGTGCTTGAAATCGGCATGAAGATGAGCCACTCAGAGTATGTAGAGGCCAATCAAAAACGGGAAGAGTTCAACCAGCGGTTCAACGCTGAACTAAAGAAAGTTGATGCGGTGATCTGCCCCTCGGGAGGCATGGTGTTCGAGGTCGACAGCGCCGCACAGTATGGTGATGCCGAGGCCATGAAGGAAGTGGTTAAACATTTTCAGGGTCAGTTCACTATCCCGGCTGATCTCGCCGGAACACCAACCCTGTCCTTGCCCTGCGGGTTCAACGATCAGCTGCAACCCTATGTGATGCAGCTGCTTGGCAATAATCTGGCGGAGGCGACTCTATGCCGCATCGGCAATGCCTATCAATCGGTGACACAGTGGCACCTGTGTCACCCAAACCTGTGATTGACAGGCATCTAGCTTCTGGATTCGGTTAACCGTCGCGTGCGGTCTTTTTGACGCTTCAGTTGATAACCCAGAAATGCCGTGACAAACAGGACGAAGCTGAACCCCACGAAATAGGCGTTACGGATAAACTGCATATCCTCTATGTCCACCCAATCATCCACCAGGCCCTGAGCCGCCAGTACGATCAGAGTGAATGGCGAACCACTGGCAATATAAACTACGTTCTCCTCCAATTTGAAAACCACTGCCAGGAAAATTGCGAGCAAGATAGGTACGATCCATACCATCAAGAACAGCAGGGCGAACCGACCTATTTGCAGATACTCGACAGCAATCGCAAAGTAGAAAATCACCAGCATTGCAACCAGGGGCATTCTTAGCATTCCCATCAGGGATGGCGAAGTTTCACGCAATGGCCCGAGCTCAGCCATAACAATCTGCACAACCAGAATAAACACGAACGTCGCGATTGCCAGCAGCGCGGTCGTCAGCAGGCTGCCTGCATTGTCATCAAATAGCGACAGTTTTCGAGCCGCTGTCTGCTGCAGTTTCTGAGAGCGCAGTAGTCCATTGCGATATTCTTCATGACTTGGCGTCACGATGTAGATCAGCCAGATCGCAACTGCCAAAGAAAAGAAGCAGTAGATCAGGGGGATAATGAAAGCGAAAGACTCGACAAAAGAATCATCCGGTAACAGTCCGGCAACGCTTATATCCAGAGTCAGGTTTCGCCACAGTGTGCCAATGCAAAAGATTTGTAGACTGACAAAGAAGAACAGGGCATAGAGCTTGCTCAGGGAATGGCCGAAATCATCTTCCCACTTACGGTAAACCATGAGGCCCAGAGTGAAAATTAACAGGCCCTGCAATATTAGACAGAAACCGGTTGTTGAGACTTCCCAGTTATAAAACTGCACACCTTGCAAGGCATCGACGAATACTTGCGGTACATCTTCGGTCACGGGAAGCACGTCAACAGGCAGAAATGGCCCAATCTTCTCGAAGAACACGGGGCGCACGGTGAGGTATTCGACGAAAGGGAAACCCAGGTAGGAGAAGAAGGGTAGTATCCAGTTGATAGCAATGACGAGACCAATGGTGAATACAACCGATAGGCGCCATTCAAGCATCACCAGGCCGAGCACCATTCCCAGCATATGGAACAGTATGGCTGAGGAGAAGAAAACCAGATACACCGGAATGACAACTGAGAGTGGAATCTCACCTGCAATCAGCAGGAATATCATGAACGGCATGGTCATCAACAGAATAAGATATTCCCGCACCGGCAAGCCAAACAGGTAGCCAATGACTTTCGTCAGGGGGCTAAGTGGTGTCAGGCGTGTGTACTCAATGGTGTCGGTCACGCGTTCATGAATGATGCCTGAGGTGATTCTGCCAGTGGCCGACAGCATCAGGATAATCCACTGTAATATCCCTAGTGGTACGATGGCCGAACGTGCTGCCATTACCGTATCGCCCTGAAACCTCTCCACGCCGCCGTAGATTGTGAAGGTCATGAATGAGGAAACGATAAACACCAACAGGAAGTTGAATAAGGCTTGCATGCGCATGCGGCTGCGATAGTTTTTCCAGACGATGGGGTTTTCCCATACCCGCCAGGCATCGAAGCCAGGCATCAGGCGCTCGGTTTCACCTGGCTCGGCTGAGGTTTCACTCATAGCACGTCTCCTGTTAGCTCGGCGTGATCGTGTCCTACCATCTTGATCAGAACGTCCTCCATACTTGCCGACTCCCGGCTAAACGACGTAACGCGAACGTCTGCCAGGATGAGTGCTTTCAGCAGCGCAGACTCCTCGGCCTCACCTCCGCTGAAACTCATGACGAACACAGCGCCTTCCTGAACCACGTCAGTCACCCACTCACTCTCTTCAAGAATGCCGAGCACCGTGGTGTGTTCAGTCGAACCGGTTTCCATGAGCACCGTCAGGCTTCGGGTGTTAACGGGATGTTCGATGAGCATGCTGTCGAGATCACCAGTTTTGATCAGCTCACCCTTATGCATGATGCCGAGTGAGGTACACATATCACCGAGTTCGGTAAGAATGTGAGAAGACACAATTGAGGTCACACCCTCTTTGCATAGCCCCTGCAGGATGCGTTTTAAATTTATGCGGGCGATGGGATCCATCCCGCTGGCCGGTTCGTCGAGCAGCAGAATCTTGGGTCGCGGAATCAAGGTCTTGGCGAGCACGACTCGTTGCGTCATGCCTCGCGACAGACCATCGCCGAAGGCATCGCGGTGTTCGCTCATCTTGACCTGTTCCAGGCATTCGTCGACTCGGGCTTTGCGCTGGCCGCGAGGAATACCATAGGCCGCCGCAAAAAATTCGAGGAATTCCCACACCTTAAGTTCTGGGGAGACAGGCGACAGGTCGGGCATATAGCCCACGTCCCGCTGTACGCTCCACGGATCTTCGGCCAGGTCGATGCCGTTGATGAAGATTTCACCGTAGGTGGGGCGATTCAGGTTCGCCAGCATTTTTAGCAGGCTGGATTTGCCGGCCCCATTAGGGCCGACCAGCCCATAGATTTCACCAGGGCCAATTTGCAAGTTGACGTTGTTGACGGCGGTTAGTTCGCCATAGTCGAGGCGCACATCCCGGGTCTCCACGGTGAGTTCGAGGGAGGCGGTTTTCTGGAGCATAGTGTTAGTTGTGCCGTTATTGTTGTTTGTGGGTTAGCTGCTTGTTCCACACAGACCACTGCAAACCTCGGGCCAGCTTCGAAAGCCTCGAATTTACTGGCCTGTAGCTCACTAAAGCTGCCGAACCCTGCGAATAAGACGACTTAATGGCGAAATTTGTTACTTTTGATGAACTGATTGGCTATGTAAACTAGGTTGCCAGGCCCCCAAATAGGCAAAGACAGTGCTTGACTGGGTCGCGTCTGATTCAGGGGCGGTGGGGTAATAGTAGCCGGGACTACTGCTCCGTCTGTAGTTTGAAATCCGGGCCCAATGCCGGATTGATGTAATCATCCGGCAGTACTCGATCAGGGTCAGGCCGCACACTTAAGTAATCGACATGCACGGGCACCTCCAACCAGCCGTGGGGCGTACCGGCAGGTATGATAATGATGTCACCTTCCTTCACGTGCTTGGCAATCCAGTCCCCAACAATTAGCCCGCTGCAGGAAGGGCCATTCAGGGTTGTGTTGACCGGGCTGTCTTCAGCAAAACCGTTACCATTATAGATTTCTCCACCCGTCACCAATGTGCCGGAACCCGAAGCAATGTAGTAAGTCTCAGTCTGGTGGATGTGCATAATGCCGCGGGCGCCGCTGTTGCGGGCATTGTCCTGGGTGCCGCAGGGCCGTTCCGGATTTTCGTTGTCACGGCCACTGCCTCTTACTACCGCGCTGCGATGGACGATGCCGACCGAAAGGTTCAGTTTGCCAATGTCCCGGCTCACGATCTGACGGTCGACGCCAGGCAACTCATTGACGTGCTGCCACTGCTCTTCGGTAATGAAAGTTGCGTAGGTCTGATCTTCCTGGGCTACGGCCGTGGCAAAACCTAGTAATAAGGTGCCTGATATTGCGCCCATTATGGAACGGGTCAGAATTGATTTGACGTGCTTTGGCATAGTGGGCTCCTTTTCATCTCAGGAATCTTATCGGGAATTGGGGAATTCAACGTGAGATGCCTTGTGGACATCTGTAAAGTCACATTACACCCAAAGCATGCGGAAGCCAACGGCAGGCGCCTTGCAGCACGAGTGGTTGCCGGATTAAATCAGGTGATCTAAAACTCACCCTCGGCGAGATCGAATACGGTCTTGCCACCCGATAACATAACTTCCTTGTGCATCTTTGCCCGTGGCAGCAGCTTCTTGAAGTAGAAGCGCGCGGTCTTGATTTTCCCCTGGTAGTATTCGGCGTCGTCGGTGCCTTCTTCAAGCTTGCGATAGGCGGCATCGGCGATGGTAGCCCAGAAGTAGGCCATGCTGACGTAGCCGGAATACATCAGGTAGTCATAGGCGGCAGCACCCACCTCGTCGGCATTCTTCATTGCCTTGAGGCCAATCTTGTTGGTGAAGCCTCCCCATTCCTTGTAATAGCGACGCAGTGGCTTGATGAATTCCTGCATCTTGCGGTTTTCATTGTCGCGACAGAAGCGGTGGATGATGCGCGTCCAGTAGCGTAATTGTTTGCCGCGATCCCCAAGCACCTTTCGGCCAATGAGATCCAATGCCTGGATGCCGGTAGTGCCTTCATACAGGGTGCTGATGCGGGTGTCCCTGACGATTTGCTCCATTCCCCATTCGGCGATATAGCCGTGGCCGCCGAATACCTGCAGACCCAAATTCGCGGCCTCGTAGCCGGTCTCAGTCAGGAACGCTTTGGCAATGGGCGTTAGCACACTCATGATCGCGTCGACTTCTTCCTTTTCCTCAGCGCTGGAATTTTCCGCATGCAGAATATCCCCCAGCATGGCGCAGTAATAGATCATGGCGCGCCCGCCCTCGGCGACGACGCGTTGGCTAAGCAACATACGGCGCACATCGGGATGGACAATAATCGGATCGGCAGGCTTTTCCGGTGCCGCTGGACCAGAGAGCGCGCGCATGGCTAGTCTGTCTTTGGCATAGGCCAGCGAGCCCTGGTAGCTGAGTTCGGCGGCGGCCATTCCCTGCAAGGCAGTGCCGAGGCGGGCAAAGTTCATAAATGTAAACATGCAGCGCAAGCCGCCGTTGGGTGGGCCAATCAGGAAAGCCTGAGCATCGTCGAAGTTAAGCACCGCGGTGGCGTTGCCGTGAATGCCCATCTTGTGTTCGATGGACCCACAGTTGACGTTGTTGTGCTCCAGTGTGTCCGCTGACTTCTTGGGTACGATGAAAAGTGAAATGCCTTTGGTGCCTGCGGGCGCATCCGGCAGTCGTGCCAACACGATATGCACGATGTTTTCGGCCATGTCGTGCTCTCCCGCAGAGATGAAAATCTTGGTGCCGTTAATGCGATAGCTGCCATCGGCCTGAGGTTCTGCCCGGGTCTTTAACAGGCCAAGGTCGGTCCCGCAGTGCGGCTCGGTAAGGCACATGGTGCCAGTCCACTCACCGCTGGTTAGTTTACCGAGGTAAGTCTGTTTCTGTTCCTCGGTTCCGTACTGGCTTACGGTCTGCTTGGCACCATGACTTAACCCCGGGTACATTCCCCAGGACCAGTTAGCCGTGCTTACCAGCTCATTGAGCGCAACCGAAAGCGATTCGGGTAGACCCTGACCGCCATACTCGGGATCGCCGGCCAGGGCAGGCCAGCCACCTTCCACGAACTGCTGATAGGCTTCCTTGAAGCCAGCGGGTGTCGTGACCACGCCATCATTGAATTCACAGCCCTTGTCGCCAGACTGATAGAGAGGCGCCAGAATTTCTTCGGCGAACTTGCCGCCTTCATTGACCACGGCTTCCACCAGATCGCGAGTGGCTTCTTCCGCGCCAATGCGCTGGTAGTGCTGCTCTGCGCCTAACACGTCATACAGAACAAATTGGATGTCTTTAGTGGGTGCTCGAAAATCTGGCATGTCGGCCTCGTTACTGCAAAAGAGTTATATATACGGTGTTCATTCTGGCAGTTCGTGTCTCCAGACGCAAAGTATACAGGCTATAGAGCGTCTAAAAATCTCGCAATAACAGACAGAATATTTTGATAATACAGACACTTACCCCTTGTTTAGGGGGATGTCGTCTGGTTGCGATTGGGATAGCGCCTTGAGACAGTTCTCTAGTGCCTGCTCTACTTCATCGAAGTGGTCAGCATCCGCTGGCGCAAAGCGATAGCTGTTGTACTGCATGAGAAATTTCCCAGCTGCCTGCCGCCAGTTCCGGGGCCAGCTCGCGGGCAGGTTCTCCGCATACTGGCTGGCAGTCCAGGCGGGGTTGGCCGGTAGATTCGCTCTCTGTAAAAAACGCCGCCAGAGCTTCTGCCAGCGCTTGGCTCTGTTATCCAGGTGCTCCCTGGCGCCGCGCAAGCGGCGATATTCCCTGGTAAACAGGAAGATCAGGATCAACACGCCACCGTAACGCACGGCGTTGGCGGTAAATTCGTCCGCCAATACAGCATCAATAAGGCGCTGCCACTGACCTGCTGCATAGTGATAGTAGCGACTGGCCGAGCTGGACTGATAGCCGCCGAAGAAACTGGTCATGCTGGCTGGTGTGGGATCAACGGTATGCCAATAGCCTTGCTCATCCTGCCACTCCACCCAACTATGGGCATCACGCTGACGCACCAACCACAGATCATCACTAATCTGTTCATTGATTGCATAACCGCTGACCAGGCGGCTCGGAATGTCGTTGGCCCGCAGGGCCAGCGTGGTTGCAGTAGCGAACCAGAAACAATAGCCCGGCTTTTCATTCAGGTAGAAGTCATGAAAAGGTTGATCAGGGTCGAAGTTAGTCTGCAGTGCATAGTCGCGGGACGTGAAGTGCTGGACGACGTTGTCCACTGTCGCCTGACGCTGCGTTGCTGAGAATCCTACGCTCTTGCTTTGTAGACTGCTGTCCCAGAACGCTGGCAGGCTTAAATAGTCGGGATTAGTCGGTCCTGGCCCGGCACTATTGTCTGCTTCCACTTGCCAGCGGCGGTCAGACCCGCGCTCAAAAGCAATGGTCCAGACGTTGCCGGCGTCTCTATTCAACCCTTCAAAACGTCCGGCTATATGTGAGGCACCTGGCGCTAGAAATACAAAGTTATCGCTGGTCAGGCTATTGATGGTGTAGGTTTGGGGCTCCACACGACTGGATGGGACATGATTGTTCTCCAACGGGTAGCGCCATTCTCCGGTGGGTAGCAGCTCGGCATTAAAGGTATTCATGGCCCGGGAGGGCTGATCCGGCGCTTGCCATACCAGATCCTCATCGAGTACGGCCAGACGGTTACCCACCAGGTAGCGGGAGGGCCGACTATCAGCCCTGATGCGCATCACGGCACGATTAGAGGGGCGTAAAAATACAGATGGATTGAGACGCTGGTAGGGGGAAAACCCCGTGGGCGTAAAATTACTGGAAGTCGGAAACAGGTTTCCAATTGCCGCGATCATTGGGCCCTGACCGGATCGCAGCACACTGGTTGTTAAGGGTACGATCAGGATCAAGGGTAGCAGCAGCGCGAAGCGAAGCACCAGGGTGTTGCTGCAACGATCGGCCAATAGCGCGAACACCGCCAGCAGGATACCGACCACAGTGAAGAGAGGTATTCCCATACCAGCGAGCATGACCACGGAATCTTCAGGTGGCGGAATCAGAAGTAAGAACAACATGCCCAGAACGAGTACGGTCTGCACCGAACGATCCAGGGCAAACTCAAGCTTCGGCGTAGCCCGAGACGCAAACACCCAGATCATATAGAGCAGCAAGCTTAACACCAGGCCCGCGCCCAAACCGTTTTCCTGAGGCCAGGAGCCCTCCAGCGCCCAGTCTTCAAGTACTTGATTACCGACAAAGCCGCCGGTGGCTGCAAGCACAAATAACAGCCCCCAGGTTGGGCGTTCTACCGTCACAAGTTTCAGGCTGGCCAGCACAGAGAATGCCGCACCTAAAAAAGTCACCGCGGCCAGTTCCATGCCCAGGCCGATATGCCAGGACAGCAGCGCGAGGAAGGCCGTCACGCATAGCGTGCTGATGGAGTTCACGGGTGTTCTCCCTGCACCTGAACCTCGACGAACTGTTTGCCAACCGGCAGGCTGCCTCGATCGGCCTTGGTCTCGGGAATCAGGAATACCAACACCAGGATTCCAGCTTTCTGCCAGCGCTCTACTTTGGTCTGTGCCTCCTTACTCCAGCGGCCAGTGACCAGGATGTGTAAGCCATTGTCGTTTAGGATCTTGTCGGGCAGGGCTGAATCAGGATGGGTGACGGCGCGCTCTGGTGCAGCGGTGGCGATGTGTTGATAGAACTGCTCTATGTCATCAATGTTGTGCCACTCCTGGCCTGTCGCCAGGGCGGTCAGACTGAAACCCTCATTTTGTGCTGAAAGACCTACTTCAACCGCCAGCGCCAGGCGTTCATCAAGCGCGCTGAAACTGGTCGGGCGGCGCTGCCAGCGCAGGAAATCTTCCAGAGTCAGATCAATCATCAGGTAGACCTTGTCCCGTCTAATCTCGTCAGCGCCTTCGAACACTTTGCTCATGGGTTCGCCATAGCGACTGCTGGCGCGGTGGTCGAGGCGTCGCAATGAGTCCCCGGTCTGATAGGGTCGCGAATACGAGTATTCCAGGGAGGGCCCCTTGCGGCTGTTATCTGTGCCCAGCGTGAGGCGTTTACTGGCCTGCTCGGCAATTTGTCGAAGTGAGGGGAGGGAGACCTTTAAGGTTTCTGGCAGCACATAGACTTTGGCTTCGTTAGTAACCCGCTGCGTAACCCTGGTGAGGAAGAATGGGAAATAGCTTTGTACCGCGAGTCCAGAAAGCTCCAGCACACCGCGTCGTCGCGGTTGAAAGCCTACCGTAAGCCTGCAATGCTGGTTCGGTCTTAGTAGCTCCTGATGCAGTCGGTCCCATTCCTTGGGCCAACGCCCGTCTGGTACTACCAGTTCTCGAACGGCGAAGTTGTAAAGGTTGCGTTTACTCTTATTCTGAATTTGAATCACTGATGTAAAGAGTTCCCCAACCACAGCAATGCCCTGTGAATCCCTGCTGACTTCAACCTGGGGTCTGAAAATCAAGGCAAGTACGATACTCCATGCTAACAGGGCGACGCCCAGGGAAGCGGTAGAAAGTAAAAACTCGCTGCTTATGCGATAACTGAATAGAAAGATCAGGAAGCAGCAGATAACCAAAACTTTGCCGAGCCGTGTCAGGCCATCGTAATAGAGTATGCGCACAATACGCAGCACGGGTGTAGTGGCATGCTCACGGATGCGAGGCACCAGTCGCAGATTCGAAAACCAGCGAAACAATCGCCACCAATGAATGACGATGACTTCATCGGGGACTCGTACTGGCCTGTCGGCTAATTCGCTCATGTGCTATCTAGCTCACAAGTCTAAAAAGATTAGACCAGACCCCTAGCGAGGAACTGGAGTCTGGGCTATCAGGTCTTGCAGGATCTCATGGGAGTGCGCGCTGTCACTGTCTCTTCCGTGACGCGGTAAAATACGATGATCCCACACCGGTGGAATCAGCTTCTGTATATCTTCAGCCAACACATGCTGACGACCCTTCACTAGCGCGTAAGCCTTGGCGGCATTGGCCAGATGCATTGAGCCGCGCGGTGAGATTCCGAGCTTGATACGCTGATCTTCTCTGGTCTTGCGCGAGATATCGACGATATAGCGCATCAGGTCTTCATGTAGATGTACCTTGTCACAGGCCTCACGGAGTTGGCCCACCGATTCTTTATTGAGTATGGCTTCTGGTTCGCTCTGTGCTTGTGCGTTGTATCCTCCCAGCAGATGCAGCTCAGCTTCGTCACTGGGGTAGCCCAGAGTCACTGACGTCAGGAAGCGATCAAGCTGGGCTTCTGGCAGGGGATTGGTGCTGTCAAAGTCGATAGGGTTCTGGGTTGCGATTACGGTAAACAGATCGGACAGCGGAAAATTCTTGCCCTCGGCAGCGACAAAGCCCTCCTCCATCGCCTGCAGAAAAGCAGACTGACTGCGAGTGGGTCCGCGATTGATTTCATCGGCCAGCAGAAAATCAGTGAAAATGGGCCCCGGTGCAAAGCTGAATTTGCCATCGGTTGCACTGTAGATACTGCCACCCAGTATGTCCGCCGGCAGAATGTCGTTGGTAAACTGGATGCGATTGAATTCCAGCCCCAGCACCTGCGCCATACACTTGGCCAGCGTGGTTTTTCCCACGCCAGGCACATCTACCAGCAGTACGTGACCCTTGGCAATGATGCTGGTGAGCAACACCTCGATGACAAAATCGTCACCCAGCCAATGCTTTGCCAGCACCTGATGGGCTCGATACAGCAAATCCACCAGGCCGCTTGTGTCTGCTTCGACTTGTTGTAGCACGGTTTTCCTTCCTATGACTTCAGCTTTTCTCTAAAGATACTTAATGAGCGACTTCATGCGAGCTGTATTCTAGCAGTATATATTCACTTGCGATGCTTTCAGACTAGCGCAGAAATTGAAAATTAGATTGGTTTCTCATTTTCTTTTCGACCATTCAAGAAGGTGATTGTAAAGCGACCAGTGTGGTGCCAGACAAGAGTTTGGGGCTTGCTCCTGTGACACGCCGTAAACCCATCCCTGCGGGCTACGGTCACTGGAGCAAGCCCCAAACCCATGTCTTCAGAGCAAGAGAGGCGTAAAGTAGTTCGTTGGATGTGATACAACGCTTGTCGATAGGTATTTGGCAGTTCTTGCTTCTGGCCCAATGAGAATCCAGCACGATAGTTGAGGGGCCGCTGGCAGTGTTTGCCTCAGACACGATAAAGGGCCAGCGCTGAGTGAGCCAAAAAGACCGAACCGCAGGTTTGGGCTTCTTTGGGGAAGGAAGGTACCGCGGAGCGGCGCGGACCGTGTCAGAGGTAAATACTGGCAGTGGCCCGTCTTCGTCCTAGCCAGTCTATTCGCTATTCCGGCCAATCCTCCCCATCATAGTAACGCGTGCCACGATGGCCCTTTCGGGGAATGGGAGTGGGGAGTCGCTCCCCTGGGCAAGCAACCATGATGAGCGTGCGGGGTCTGCCGGACTTGGGATTTTTGGCGCCGCCAATGAACTCGGTTATCGGCAGGCGACCAACCAGTTCGTCTTTGAATATGGTATAGACGAAATCTCCTACTTTGAGTTTGGATGGGCTGCCGGCCATATGGAATTCGAATTCACTGCGAGAGCCATCATAGAGAGAATCGATGCCCTCTTGTCCGCGTGAGGCGGGAATGGTTTTGGTGATGCCAAAGCTCATCAAACTGTTCCCTCTTGGTTTAAGGCAGGGCCAGGGCAACCCATTGACCGGGATCGCCCAGGCTGCCGACGGCGACCACGATGTATTGTTTGCCCTCATGCAGGTAGCTCATGGGCGAGCTGGTGGTTCCGGAGGGAAGGTCTGTTGACCAAAGGACGTCGCCGGTCAGCTTATCGTAAGCACGAAAAGCGGTTCCCCACATATTCGGCTGAGTACCGCCATGGTTGTTGCTGCCTTCGCCAATAAATAGCAGAGTCTTGGTAACAAGGGCAGCCGGGCGGCTGGCGATGCCCAAGTTGGATAGATTCAGGTTCTCAAGATCGGGGTGGTCGCTGAGCGAATCACCGTTGGCGACCTGCCAGATATGTTCGCCGCGGTTCATGTCGATGGCGGTGATACGACCCCAGGGTGGTTTGGTGAGCGGAATTCCATCGAGGTAGGGCGCTTCCCGGTTTGGACTCCAGTATGCCATTTCCGCTTCAGGGTCTTCCGTTGCCTCAAGGCGATAGACACGGGGAATGTCGTTGGTAAAACCATAGTAGTAGCCAGTGTCCGGATCAAAGGCGCCGGTGTTCCAGTTGGCTGAACCCCATGAGCCTGGCAGAGTCAAAGTACCCTGTGTGCCACCTGGCTCCTCACTGATAAGAGTGGGAGGTGTGAAGATGGGGCCGATTACAAAATTGGCGACGGTTGCCCGTGCGATCTGCCCGATCTCAGGATAGTCGATGATGTCTGCTTGGGTGATTCCCTGGGTTGCGATGGGGGCAGGTTTAGTGGGAAATGGCTGAGTTGCTGACAGCTGTTCTCCCGGCACATCGGATTGCGGTACAGGTATCTCTTCGATAGGCCACACCGGCTCACCGGTCACCCGATCAAATACGTAAACCCAGCCGGTCTTGTTGGCCTGCATGACTGCCTTAATCGGACGGCCGTCCACCACAATGTCACCCAGAATCGGTGGCCCGACATTGTCGTACTCCCAGACGTCATGATGCACCATCTGGAAATGCCAGACGCGTTCGCCGGTGCTGACATCTATCGCAACCAGGCTGTTGGAATAGAGATTATCCCCTGGCCGGTGTCCGCCATAGTAGGCTGCGGTCGGCGCCGTAAAGGGCACATAGACATAGCCCAACTCTTCATCTGCGCTGAGGCAGCACCAGGAGCCCAGGTCGCCGGAATCGCGCCACGAGTCATTGCCCCAGGTCTCGGTGCCGAATTCGCCTTCCCGGGGTACGGCGTGAAAAGTCCACAGTAACTCGCCGCTGCGAACGTCGAAGCCTCGCACATCTTCGGACTGCACGCCGCGCCAGGTGGTGCCGCTATCGCCGGCGCCGTCCACAGTGCCGGTAATGATAATCACATCATTTACAACCAGCGGGCCGCTGGAGGTGAGACTAAAAGTTTGCGCGCCTTCGGGTACCAGATTCAGGCGGCCGCTGTCGGCAAATGCAGTGATGGGCTCTCCGGTTTGCGGATCTAATGCGAACATTGAGCCGTTGCGCACTGATAACAGGCGCGCATCTGTGCCGCTTTGCCATAACTCCACGCCCCGGCTACCGCTGCCCCGGGGCATCGGCGCTTCATTGTCATCGAGATCCTGTACCCACAGCGTGTCGCCGCTGGTCGGGTCGAAGGCTTCCACCAGACCCAGGCCATTAGAGGCATACAGAACGCCACCAATATAGATAGGCGTGCCGCGCAGGTTTCCGGATACCCTGAGGCGGGGAAAGGCTGAGGTTATGGATTCGTCGATAGCGGCGCGCTGCCACGCGATTTCGAGTTGCTGCACATTGCCAGCGTCGATCTGGTCCGCAGGGGAATAGCGGTTAAAGGCCTTATTGCCGCCCCAGTAAGTCCACTCCTGTGCATGGGAAACGGAGGCAAGCGTGAGCAGGCCGCAGTAGATCAGGGTGCTGGTGAGACTTTGCGTGTTGCACGACGTGAAGCGATTTTCTTGGAAGCTTTTCATGATGGAGCTCCTTTATTCTTATTACAATAAACCAAGTGTTTGGCGCTGTCACGCTTGTCACTGCTGCCTGGGCTAACGGTAATTATCCATCCTGGGTTATGCTGTTGCCATGAGTAGACTGGTAAAACAATTATGACTCGGGCGACAGTAGTAGGAGCAGGGATCGTTGGGTTGTGCACTGCCTTGTATCTGCAAAAATCTGGGCGCCAGGTAACACTCATTGACCCTTTGTCCCCCGGCGCAGGGACTAGTTCCGGTAACGCTGGCATCATCTCGGTGGGCTCCGTCCACCCGGAATCCATGCCCGGTATCTGGAAAGAAATTCCCGAGATGCTGCTGCAGCCGCAGGCGCCGGTGAAACTAAGGCCGGGGTACCTCCTGCCTTTTACGCCCTGGCTGATGCGCTTTCTTGCCAACAGTTCAGCCGAGAGATCACAACGATCGGCAGCAGCTATCCATGCCCTCACCTCACGGGGCCTGGATTATCTGCTGCCCCTGGCGAGGCAGGCAGCTGCACTAGACCTGATTCAGCAGCAGGGCTCGCTCTATGTCTATGCTCGCAAGGACCAGTTTGAAAAGGCCAGGAGGGACAACGTATACCGCGAGCGCCTTGGTGCCAATAGCGAAATTATAGAGGCAAGTGAGCTAAATGATGTTGAACCTTGTCTGGCATCGGGCCTGGCAGGTGCGATTTTAAATCCGGATGCTGGACACACGGTGTCGCCCCTGCGGCTATCGCAGGCGCTGTTCAGACTCTTCTCGCAGCAAGGTGGCGAGTTTATTCAGACTCGGGTAACCCACTTTGATCGGCTGGGGGATCGGGTGACTCGACTCGAGGCTTGCGGCTTTCGCGCAATCGATGAACTTTTTATCACTGCTGGCGCCTATTCCAAACAGTTGGCCAGGCTTCTGGGTAGCTCCATGCTGTTGGATACCGAACGCGGTTATCACCTGCTTTTGCCGCAGCCTGGGATTTCCTTGCGCCGGCCAGTTCTGTTTCCGCCGCAGGCATTTGCCGCGACCATGATGACTGAGGGCTTGCGGCTGGCTGGAACTGTAGAGTTTGCGGGATTGAGTGCGGCACCAGATTATCGCAGAGCGTTTGGCATGGCGGTCCATGCCAGACGCTTGTTGCCGGGGCTCAAAGGAGAAGGACAGTCGCCATGGATGGGATATCGTCCAAGCCTGCCCGATTCACTGCCGGTGATCAGCCGTTCGCCATGGTTCAATAACGTCTACTTCGGCTTTGGTCATGGTCATTTGGGCCTGACCATGGCGGCAGTCACCGGGGCAACCCTGGCGGCCATGGCCGCGGGGGAGTCACCGCCAGTTGATACATCGCCCTATCGCATCGATCGCAAGATCTAGTCGGGTAAAGCGAATACCCAGATCACCCCACCCTGCGGGACAAAGGTGCGGGTACCGCGCTGCATGTCCAGACGCGCAGTCATCCCTGCTGCATCGACTCCCCAGCCGGACTGCACCGCAACATACTGCTTGCCGTTCACCGAGTAGGTGGAGGGCACGCCGATGATTCCAGAGTTAGTCTTGAATTCCCATAACAGATCACCTGTGGTGGCGTCATGGGCGCGGAACATGCGGTCAGTGGTACCGCCACTGAAGATCAGATTGCCGCTGGTAGTGAGGATGCCGCCCCAATTATGCGATGCAAATGTTTGGGTCCAGACCTCTTCCCCGGTATTCATATCCCAGGCCTGGATCTCGCCGATATGAGTGGCGCCTTCCCTCACGGTCATCTGGGTGCGCGCGCCCATATAGGAACTTCCCGGCATGTAAGTTACCTCTCGGCCTTCAATTACGCCGCAGTGGTTGTCATTGGCGGGTATGTATACAAGGCCGGTTTCCGGGTTATAGGCCGCCGGGGGCCAGTCCTTGCCACCCCAGAGCGAGGGGCAGAATGACGTCGTGCTGCCGGTGGTGGGTTTATGGGCGGGATCATAAGTCGGTCTGCCGGTTTCGGGATCAATGCTGGCGAAGGCGTTTTGGTAAACATAGGGTTCGGCATCGACGAAGTTAATCTGATCAGCTGTTCGCTCCAGCGTCCAGAGATAGCCATTGCGGCCCGGGTGCACCAGGGCATCGATCAGGCGGCCGTTGCGTTCCACCGGCATCAAAATTGGCGTAGACACTTCGTCCCAGTCCCAGGATCCATTCCAGTGGTATTGATGGTGGTCACGAATCGCGCCAGTTTCGATATCCAGCGCCAGCACTGAGTTTGTATAGAGGTTATCGCCCGGGCGCTGGTCGCCGATCCAGGGGCCGGGATTTCCCGTGCCGAAATAAGCCAGACCGAGTGCCGGATCATAATGTCCTGGCACCCACACAGCGGCGCCGCCGGTGCGCCAGGATTCACCGGGCCAGGTTTCATTGCCGGGCTCACCCGGTGAGGGCACGGTATAAGTGCGCCACACTTCCTCACCAGTTTCTGCGTCCAGTGCCACGATGAAACCGCGGATGCCCAGTTCACCGCCAGACGTGCCGACCAGGATCTTGCCGTCAATGGCGAGCGGCGCCATGGTGATGTAGTAGCCGAAGTTGTTGTCCTGGACAGTGGTATCCCAGATTTTTCTGCCGGTGGCTGCATCCAGCGCGACGACTCTGGCATCCAGAGTGGCGGTATAGACTTTATCGCCGTAAAGGGCGACGCCACGGTTGGTGCGATGAAAGGCAATATAGGTTTCCGGCAGATCGTGCTGATAGCGCCACAGCATATCGCCGCTCGCTGCGTCGATTGCATAGACCAGATTGCCTGGAGTGGTGACGAACATTACGCCATCGTTTACCACCGGAGGCGCCTCATGACCGCCCAGCATGCCGGTAGAAAAACTCCAGACCGGCTCTAGCTCGGTAACATTACCGGTATCGATTTCATCCAGCTTGCTATAACCCCAGCCATCCAGTGTGCCGCGATAGGACAACCAGTTCTGGTCTTCCGGGTTAATCAGGCGTTCGTCAGTGACCACACTATAGTCGGTTATCGGCAAGGCTTGCGCTGCAAGCTGGGCGGAAAATAGAAAGCTGTTCGCAGCTATGACGAGGGCAGGCAGGATATTACGAAAGCGCATGCGGTTCTCCCTTGCGATATGGCTTGTTCTTATCGGTTTTGTAATGGGGTTACTTTTCAGTACAAGGTATGCTCTGGCCCTTTATTTGTCCAGTTTAGAGGGAATGCAAAGAACGAGGCATTGAGCGGGATCGAGAGAGTGTCAGCTGTGATCACGGATCTCTATGGCCAACATCAAAGCAGAATTCAAAACCGCGATCACTCTGTGCTTGTGCATGGGAAAACTGACTGTCATCGCGACCGACCGCCCCCAAACCACGAGAATTTTCGATTAAATTTTCTTTAGCTTTTAAGGTATATTTAAAATCTTGATCAGCAGGAGCGGCAGAATTGGAAATGCTAATGAATCTATCGATTGAAAACGTATCGGTTAAAAAGGTATCGATTAAAAAAGTATCGATTAAAAAGTTTCTGACGCTCTTGAGTCTGATAACGGGCCTGACCTGTACGACGTGGTCCCACACCAATGCTGCGGCAGGTGATATCGCCGCAGAGGCCAGTGTCACCATCCTTTCTTCCAATCTTGCTAATGGCGCGGCGGTGGGTGAATGGGGACTGTCGGCATTGGTTCAGGTTGATGGTCAGTGCATTCTGTTCGATGCGGGTCGCTATCCAGACACTGTGATTCGCAACGCTGAGGTACTCAATGTTGACCTGTCCTGTGTTACCGATGTGGTGCTGAGTCACTTTCACTTCGATCATACGACGGGGTTGATCCCCATCATCGAAAACCTTCGCGAGATTAATCCTGGTGCTATTCGCAGGGTGCATGTTGCCGCTGGTTTTTTCGCGCCACGCCGGGCAGTGTCGCAGTCAGCCATCGCAGCGAACCAGATGATTGATGAACGCAGTCAAATTGAAGCTATGGGAGTCGAATTCCTGGTGCATGACCAGGCTACTGAAATTTTTCCTGCAGTGTGGGTATCAGGCCCGATTGAGCGAATTCATCCTGAAACCAATTATGGCACGGCCCTGGAAGTTTCCCTGGACGGTGAATGGGTGAGAGATCACCTGCCAGAGAGCCAGGCGCTGGTTATTCGCACGGGCCAGGGACCGATTGTGCTGCTGGGCTGTGGTCATTCCGGTGTGGTTAATGCCCTCGGCCAGATTCAGGCGCAAATCCAGGATGAAGCCATTCACGCGCTGATGGGCGGGCTCCATCTGTTTGCAGCCAGCGATGAGACTCTAAATTGGACCGCGGAAAACCTGAAAGAAATAGGGATCGAGAATTTAATGGCTGGGCACTGCACCGGCATTGAGCCACTGATGCGCCTGCGCGCTGGCTTGAGCCTGAACCGGCGCACGGCTGTGGTCGGGGCGGTGGGTTCCCGCTTTGTGCTGGGCGAGGGTATCTTTCCCACTGCTATTGCGATGTAGCGGTATTCAACTCAAGCTCCTCTGCACGAGAGTCATCGACCTGAGTGACAGCGCCGGCTTTTTTGCTCTGCTCATAGAAATAGTAAAATACGGCACCATTAGCGACCAGGCCAGCCAGGCCGATCTCAGGCCCATATAGCCAGGTGGCACCGATACCAAGGTCGCCAACACGTTCGCCGAAACCGTAAAGTTCATACACCAGTCCATTCCAGATGGCGTGGTAGATGGAGGCTGGCCAGACACTACCGCTGAGTTGTCGCATCAATCCCCAGATCAAACCCAGCAGGGTGGCGTTAACCAGATAGATTGGAACCTGCACTGCAGGTGGCGCGTAGTCCTCCGCCAGGAATACCGCAGATAGATGCCAGGCGACGAACGCAGCGGTAGTTGCCTACAGGGCAAACTTTTCGCTGCGGCCAGTCAACAGCGCTGCACCGGCGATCAGGCTGACGCCGAGGACTGGAATCAGGACAGAAAACGCATACTGGAATTTCTTGCCCACGACAACGCCTAGTTCGGCGCGACTGTGTTTGCCGAGCCAGATGAAGACTGCTGACAGAGGAATGAGAATGAAGGCGCTAAATGCACCATAGCCATTGGCATCCATGGTAGACGTGATGCAAATGGCGATGAGTACTGCAAAGAAAAAAGAAATGGTATGTTGCTGCATGTCTTGGTATTCCGGTATTCACTTTAACAATGAAGGTTCGCTGTCGGTGCCCACTTGTGGGTCCGACGGCCTCTTGCCGCTTAGCTCGGCCATTTCCATACCAGCAGCTAAGCCCTCTGTTTCTGGGGCCTGTAGCGCCCCGGAAATACAGCAGGTGGCGAAATTCACTACTTAGTGAATCATTGCTACCATCAGGCGTGACACGGAGAGAAAAATGACTACAACAATTCAAGCCGCTATTGGCGCCAGGCTACTGCTGGCACTGGCTATGGTTTCAGCAAGCGGGCAAGCTGTTTCCCAGACGCCAGTTGGCGACACGCTAACTACTGCGCGAACAGGGTCCGGCGAATTCATCAGTTGGCGTGAGCACATCATTGATGACCCGGTCACCGCTGGCGTCAACTTCAGCGGTAGTGATGGGTTCGTGATGGGGGATATCGATAAGGATGGTTTCGAGGACATCGTATCCGTGCACGAGTCAGATGCCGAGTATGATTCCGGTTCGTTTCTGGAAGATTTTGTGCCGCCGGTGGCAGGGCATGTGAGAGTCCATTTTGGATCAAGCGATCCAGATCGCTGGATCAATATTACGATTGCGGAAGCAGAAGACGTGCCGGCGCCGGAAGATGCAGTCATTACCGACCTGAATGGCGATGGTTGGTTAGACGTGGTGGTTGCCGCAGAGCGCTCCCATCTGATCTATCTCCAGAACCCGGGCAGCGCTGCCCGCAGTGAAACCTGGCCTCGCCTGATTCTGCCCCTGACCCGTGACAAGGGCTCTTACATTCGTGTGTTTGCAGCTGACTTTAATGGCGATGGTGTGCCGGAGCTCACAGCGCCGAACAAAGGCGCGCAAACGCCTGGACCTGCCGACTACGCTCGCTCCACGCCAGTGGAATTGCATACCCTGCAGGGCGACCCTTTAATCGGCAATAGTTGGCAGGTGCAAGTGCTGGGCAACTACAGTATTCCGCAGAATGCTGAGCCAGTTGATATCGATAGCGATGGCGATCTGGATATCATTGTGGGAACCCGCGGCGAATCCCGTCTGATTATTTTTGAGAATCCAGGCGACGGCAGCTTGAATTTCAGCGAACAGGCCATTGGCATTTACGGTGCCCGCATGGCCGGGTTCAATCTTGAGTATGTCGATCTTTCCGGCGATGGTCGTCTCGACATTATCGGCACCGCGCCCCGGGGCATGGTTTGGATTGAGCAGCCCGCGCGTAAGGGGGATGCCTGGAATGCGCACTACATCGGTACTTTTGCGCCAGACAGTCACACCGGCTATGCCATGGCAGACATCGATGGTGATGGCGACATCGATCTGATTGCAGGTAGCTACAGCCGCGGTGACCGCACCGATGACGATGCCAGTGTCGATGTAAACAGCCCTCTCGGTCGTATTGGCTGGTTTGAAAATCCCGGAGTCGCTGCAGTCAGAGGTGAATGGACTCGCCATGATATCTCGCGACGTGTTCGTGGCATGTTCGACAAGTTCATGGCACGGGATCTGGACGGTGACGGTGACCTGGATTTCATCGGCACGCGCGGCAACAGCTATCCCTATGACGGCGTGTTCTGGTTGGAGCAAGTACGCAGCAGCGACGCTCGGACCTCTTTTCAGCGTGCGAGAGAGCAGGAAAGTAATGAGATGCCGCTGCCCTGATCGTGCCAGCGTCTGGTAATCTCTGCCAATAAAAACTAGAAGGGCTTACCAAATGACCAATCAAGCGGTAAAAAACCCAAGACTCTTGCCAATACTTCTGGTCGCCATCGGTGTGCCAATGACTCTCGGTGGCCTGCAGCTTCTGTTTCTGGGAGGCTCATTCTATTATCTGCTATGCGGCCTGGTGCTGCTGGTATGTGCCATGCTGCTATGGCAGAGTGATCCGCTGGCATCAAAAATCTATGGTGGCCTGCTAGTGTTCACTGTGCTGTGGGCACTCTATGAGTCAGGCAGCAATCTTTGGGCGCTGGCACCGCGCATTCTACCTCTCGCCGCGCTAGGTTTACTGTTTATTACGCCCTGGATGCGCAGATCGCTGCACCAGGGCAGGCCGCCACCGCTGTTTGCAGAGACCGCAGCCAAACTCGTTGTGCCAGTCTTCGCCGTGATTTTCCTTCTGGCAGTTGAAGCAGGCACTGGCTATGACGTGAGTCCCATGCCTGCCCGTAGCGGTGTGAATACGGTCAACACCGCAACAGACTGGCCCAGCTACGGCAATACTCTGGGCGGAACACGTTACTCACCGGTCAGTCAGATTGACGCAGAAAATGCCGGCGATCTCGAGTTGGCCTGGACCTATCGCACTGGCGCAGGAGGAGCCTTCAAGGCAACCCCGTTACAGGTAGGTGAGCTGCTTTACTTTTGCACCGGTGGCAATCGGGTCGTGGCACTGGATGCTGAGAATGGCGAGCTGCGCTGGCAGTTTGATCCCTTGATCGATCAGGCACACCTGGCTCAGGCGCGCTATTTCACCACCGGATGTCGAGGCGTTTCCTATTACGAGGCGCCGCCAGATTATCGCGGTGAGTGTCCATCGCGCATCCTCACTAATACTACCGACTCGCGCCTAATCGCTCTGGATGCGCTTAGCGGTGAGCGCTGCAGCCAGTTTGGTGACCAGGGTGAGGTAGACCTCACCACCGGCATGGGCAATGACCCGCGTATCTCCAACTTTCAAACTTCACCGCCGGGCATTGTGCGTGGCAACGCGGTTGTGGGTGGCTGGGTTATCGATAATCGCGCGGTGGGACCACCCTCTGGCGTAATACGTGCCTTCAATGCCTTAAGCGGCGAGTTTGCCTGGGCATGGGACATGGGGCGACCCGGTGTCTATGCGGAGCCTTTGCGCGGCGAGGTCTACACCCGCGGGACGCCTAATGTGTGGAGTCTGTTTAGCGTCGATGAGGAGCTTGGTCTCATCTATGCACCTACCGGCAATGAGACGCCCGATTACTATGGCGCGCACCGGCTGGAAGTCAGCGAGCAGTATGCCAGCTCGGTGGTCGCGATTGATGGTGAGACCGGTGCCCCGCGCTGGTCCTATCAGACGGTTCACCACGATATCTGGGATTATGACGTGCCATCCCAGCCTACCTTGATCGACCTGCCCGATGACAGCGGCAACAAAGTGAAGGCTGTGTTAATGCCCACCAAGCGTGGCGAAGTGTTCGTTCTCAATCGAGAAACCGGAGAGCCGCTATTCGATATTCAGGAGCTGCCGGTGCCGCAGGACGGTGGTGTGCCAGAGGATTATGTGGCGGCAACTCAGCCATTCACCATGGATCTGCCTGTGTTCAGAATGGAGCTGGACGAAACCAAAATGTGGGGTGTGACCCCTTTAGATCAACTCTGGTGTCGCATCGAGTATAAGAAGATGCGTTACGAAGGGCATTTCACTGTGCCGGGCACAGACATGATCTTGCAAAACCCCGGGGCTACAGGCGGTTTTAACTGGGGCAGCGTCAGTGTCGATGAAGTTAACAACCTGATGATCGTTAACCCGCTGTTTATGGCGAACCAGCTCCAGCTGATCACGCGGGCAGACTTGCCAGAAGGCGTAACCGGCAGTATGCAGGGCACGCCCTATGCCCATACCTCCAAT
Organism: uncultured Pseudomonadales bacterium; assembly: GCA_938091935.1. Classification (GTDB taxonomy): domain Bacteria; phylum Pseudomonadota; class Gammaproteobacteria; order Pseudomonadales; family Pseudohongiellaceae; genus UBA9145. Next base: position 6,060 of record CALKNV010000031.1, on the reverse strand, counting down.
CGTTTTATGTCCCCGCTGCATGTGCCCTGTATGCAACCACCCTATGGCATTCTTGGCGTTGTAGACCTGGAAACCAGACAGCTACTGTGGGAGAAGCCGATCGGGACGGCGAAGCATACGGGCCCCCTCGGCATTCCTACCGGGCTTTCCCTCACCGTTGGTACACCGCAGACTGGCGGTACTGTGACGACAGCAGGAGGATTAATCTTCAGTGCCGGCGCCTTTGACAATACAGTGCGGGCGACTGCGCTTGCCGATGGCAGAGAGGTATGGAGCCATCCGTTACCGTATACGGCGCAGGGTACACCGATGACGTATCTGTCCCCAGCTGGCAAGCAGACACTGATTGTCGTAGTGCCAGTATTTAACTCCACTCGCGGCAATGGCTATCAGCCATTGCCAGCTGATGAAGAAGATCCCCTGGGTGGCTACGTGTTTGCGTTCCGCTTACCCGACGCGATGTGAGTCTTTGATCACTGAGGCCTGCTTTTGTTCTCATCGGGTTAGCCTGGAACAGGTGAATGATTCCTGGAAGTGCAGAAGCAAATGCCTGTTTAAACTTGTTGACTAGAATATAGCAATTGCCGGCATCTAATAATATGAGCTAGGTCGCCCCTATTGTTAACGCAAGACGGGATCTACAGTAGATAGAGAAAAGTCAAAAAATTGTCCTCCCGCTTACATTTTCGAATCAGCAGTGTCTGGCTTGTGGCTAGAAGATCATGAGCTTTTACTAAACAGAATGTGCTGATCGTGCCTGTATTCCCAGCCTCTCTTTTTTGGGTAAGCGAATAATTAGTGACAGACAGTGGGCAAGGATTGGATTAGATTTAAGTGCTATTCCAACATTCTAACTTGCGGGCTAGAGAGCGAGAAAAAGCCTCGTGCGAGTCAGGCTTAGTACCTATAACGTTTGCACAGATCGGAATAAGCCTGGTGCTGAGACAGGTAGATGCATCCAGTAAGATGTTCCATGAATTCGGTGCCGCGCAATCTATCCAGCACCGGGCCTTTTACTTCAGACAAATGCAGGAACAGGCCCTGTTCGCGCAGCTGACGGTTTAATTCTTCCAGCACCTCAAGCGCACTGTAGTCGATCTCGTTTACTGCGCTGCACATCAAAACGACGTGCGTAATTGGGTCATGGTGATAGATTTGTTTGAAGACCTGGTCCTCCAGGTAGCTGGCATTGGCGAAGAACAGACTCTCGTCCACGCGCAGAGTGAGAATTTCTGGCACCGTGCGCACCTTGTAGCGCCGAACATTACGGAAGTGCTCGGTGCCTTCAACCAGGCCCACTTCGGCGATATGGGGTTGGGAAGTGCGGTAAAGATGAAGTCCAAGTGACGTTAGCACGCCGCAGCTTACGCCTGTCTCTACACCAAATCCCAAAGTGACAAGCATGGTGATCATTACCGCTAACCAGTCTCCCCGCGAGAAGCGCCAGGTCTTCTTGATTATTGAAAGATCAATCAGTGAAAGCACGGCAACGATTATGGTGGCGGCCAGCGTTGCTTTTGGAAGGTAGTAAAGAAGCGGTGTCAGAAATAGCGATACCAGTGCAATGAGTATTGCCGTGTAGATACTGGCAGCTTGCGTCGCAGCACCTGCATCGAAGTTGACCACGGAGCGAGAGAATCCGCCGGTAACCGGCAGCGCGCCAGAAAACGCCGAAGCGAGATTGGCGGCACCGAGCCCAATCAGCTCCCTGTTGCTGTTGACCCGTTCCCGTTTGCGGGCACCCAGGGTTCTGCCAACGGAGATAGATTCGACGTAGCCAATAATTGAAATCAGCGCTGCAGGGATAAACAGAGCTTGTGCCAGCTCCATAGAAAATACTGGCATGGCGAAGGCCGGCAGCCCGCTGGGAATAGCGCCAACAATCTCGACATCTCTTTCGGCAAGACCCAATCCGACTACAAACAGAATAGTAACCATTACACCTGCCACGGGTGCAGCCTTGGCAACGAGTTCTGCACTATGTGTAGATAGTCCCAAACCACTCAAAACCCGTGCCCCGCGGGCGCGCACGGCAAACAGGAATAACAGTACACCTGCGCCTATAGACAGGGTAAAGAAATTTGTATCGGAAGCATGCAGACCAATGCCGTGCAGCAACTCGAAGACATTATCGCCTCCAGCTTCCACGCCGAGCAGGTGCCGGACCTGGCTCAAGGCGATGATTATCGCCGACGCGGTTATGAAGGCCGATACCACGGTATGGGAAAGAAAGTTGGCGAGAAACCCGAGTCGAAGAACGCCGAATGCCAGCAGCATGACGCCGGATAAAGCTGCCAGGGTAATTGCGCCACTGAGATAGGTGCCGGTGCCCTGTTCCGCGACTTCTGCAAGAGCTGCCGCCGTCATCAATGAAGTGATAGCAACCGGTCCCACTGACAGCGTGCTGCTGGTACCCAGCAGGGCATAGGCAATCAGGGGAAAGATGCTGGCATAAAGCCCAACTTCTGGAGGCAGGCCGGCCAGCATGGCGTACGCCAGGGACTGGGGTATGAGCATGATTGCAACGATGATCGCAGCAACCAGATCGTTCATCAGTACCTGGCTATTATAGTGTTTTGCCCACCCGGCAACAGGCCATGATGCCGTGTGTTGAGTCATTTCACGCCCTGGTCTTTTCCAACTCTTCTGGACCCGCAAACCATTCGCGGCCCTTCAGCATAGCGCCCCAGTATACACCGGGAAGGATATCTTTCTTCAGGGTCCAGGCTCTGCGAGTGGGTTTCTTACCCTGTAGCATCCAGGTTGGGAACGTAGGGATGATCTTGCCGTCATAGCCAAATTCCGCCAGCACGATCTTGCCGCGTTCCACTGTCAGCGGGCAGGAGCCATAGCCATCATAGGCGCAATGGATTTCGCGACCAGCGAGGCTGTCCACGAGGTTTTGTGCGACCACTGGCACCTGTTTACGAACTGCGGCCATGGTCTTGGCGTTTGGGGTATTCATGACATCGCCCAGACCCCAGACATTGTCAAAGCGCTTGTGTTGTAGCGAGAACTGGTCTACTTCCAGCCAGCCACCTGCATCTGCAAGCTCACTGTCTGCGACGAATTTCGGCGCGCGCTGTGGAGGACAGACATGAATCATGTCGAACTCCTGAGAAATTATCTCGTCTTCACCTTCTCCGCCCGCCTTCTTGAAGTGAGCGACCTTATTCTCGCCTTCAATCTCCAGCAGATTGTGGCTGTAGTGGACCTTGGCTTCGTATTTGTCGATATAGGACTGTAGTGCAGGCACGTAGTCCGGTACACCAAAAAGGACGCCGCCAGCGTTAAAGAAATTGACATCAATGTCTGTTAAGACACCTGCTCTTCGCCAATGGTCACAGGAGAGATAGAGAGCCTTTTGCGGTGCGCCCGCGCATTTGATTGGCATGGGCGGCTGGGTGAAGATTGCCTTGCCCTTTTTGGTCTTCTGCACTAGCTCCCATGTGTAGGGCGTGTGCTTATATGAATAATTAGAGGTGACCCCATTTTCCCCCAGTGACTCTTCCAGCCCTTTGACGCCAGCCCAGTCCAGGGTCAGGCCGGGGGCGACGATGAGCTGCGAGTAATGTACTTGGTCACCATTATCGAGTTCAATCTCGTTATCCTCCGGCGCAAAACCTACAACCGACTGCTGCAGCCAGGTCACGCCACGCGGAATCAGAGACTGCATAGAGCGACGCGTGGTTGTCGCGTCAAAGATGCCGCCGCCCACCATGGTCCAACCAGGTTGATAAAAGTGCTCAGTTGCCGGGTCGATAACAGCAACACGTAACTTACTGTTTCGCTTTAGTATGCTTGCTGCGGCCGCAATGCCACCTGAGCCTGCACCCACGATGGCGACATCGTATGAGGGTTTCGCGCTGGTCTTGAGATCCACTACATTGGCTTGACTGGTCACCTTGCTCTCCGAATAGTAGGGGCTCACCACCGCTGTCACGTCGAAGCCTACGTCCTTGGCCTGCGCCAGGATTTCAGCTTCCGGTTCCCCCGTGCTGGCATGCACCGCTGCATACAAACAGAAGGAGCGATTGCCTGTGCGACAATAGGCATGCACTTTTTTGTCTGATTTGATGATGTCTGTGAAGGCAGCTATATGTTCCTGCTGCATTTCTCCACTCTTGAAAGGTAAATCGATGATTTCCAGCCCGAGCCTCTCCGCTGCTTGTTGCAACACCGAGAACTCGGGTTGTTCAGCTGATTCGCCGTCGGGCCGGTTGCATACAACGCGCTGAACACCTTCCGCTGCAAGTGCTTCCAGATCTTGCTCATTAATTTGTCCCGAGACGGACAGGCTTTCGTTGACTCGCATGAGTTTCATGGTGGTTCCCCGTTTCCTTTCTAATTGTTGTTCTGCTTTTTTAGATTCGTTTGCTTGCATAGTCTTCTGACTAAACGTCTTCGTGATGATACCAGCCTATTTGCCCTTGCCGAGCACATCCACCGGAACTTTTAGATAGATGACGTCGTTGTCCTCCGGCGGTGGAAAATGTCCTGCGCGCATATTCACCTGCAGAGAAGGCAAAATCAGATGGGGGGCAGCCAGACCGCGGTCTCGCTTTTGTCGCATTTCCACGAAGTCTGCCTTATTGACGGCTTTATTCACGTGGATATTGCCTTCCAGCTCGGCTTTTACCGTAGTCAGGTACTCGACCTCGCGCGACTCGTCAGCGCCGTAATCATGGCACATAAAAATCCGAGTCTTGGGCGGTAAGCCAAGAATTTTATTAATGGATTGGAAAAGAGTCGCCGCATCTCCACCAGGAAAATCAGAGCGGGAAGTACCGGAGTCCGGCATGAAAATTGTGTCGCCCACGAAAGCGGCGTCGCCTATGACATGCGTCATGCAGGCAGGAGTGTGCCTAGGCGTATGCATAGCCAGGCACTGGAGAGTGCCGATTGTGTAACTTTCGCCATCGGTGAACAGGTGGTCAAACTGGGAGCCATCGCACTTGAACTCGTCGCCGGCATTAAAAATTTTGCCAAAGGTTTCCTGAACCTTGATGACATGTTCGCTGATGGCGACTTTACCGCCCAGGAAGTCTTTCAAATAGGCGGCCGCGGAGAGATGGTCGGCATGCACATGGCTCTCGGTGATCCACTCGACGTCCAGTTTCTTCTCTTCCACGTAACGGATAATCGCCTGCGCGCTATGATGGTTGATTGCCCCCGAGGCCATGTCGAAATCCAATACCGAATCAATAATGGCGCAGGCCGAGGAATTAGGATCTTGAACCACATAGGAAAAAGTATTCGAGGCCTCGTCAAAGAAGGGTACAACCTTGGGTTTGACCAGCTGCAGCTTTGCCGCCGTGTTAGCGCTATTCATGGTGCTTATCTCCTTATTCTCTTAACCGTCTAATCGTTAATGCGGGCTTTGTTTGGCTCGTTGGTTCTGGATGTTGCTAAGCCAGCTGCAACCAAATCAGCCAACAAACCAGCGCGGTAACTGCGGGCGTTGTCATTAGCCAGAACATAGTTCGCACAGTAATCATTTTTCCACCTCACAAGCCTGTTTTGGGTCAATACATGGGTTCGACAGCAGAGACGTCTTTTCCATGTTTAGTCGGATAGCTAGTTATTTGCAGAGAGCGTGCCAAGAACAAAAAGATTAGGTAAGTCATTGATAAAACGATCTAATATCAGAGATCGTGGGCAATCTCTTTACCTGAGAGGGGGAAAGATGCCATATTTGGCAGACATTTGTGTCAAAACTGGCAATCCTATGAGCTTGATCACGACTGACCGCGCGACCCCCATGGCAGAGATGCTGGAGGGATACCCCTGTCCTGCGATTCTGGTGTCCGCGGACTATGAAATCATGGCCACCAACACCCGTTACGAGGAGGCGTTTGGTGCCATCGACCTGGGGCGCCTCAATCGCTGCTATGAGATTTCCCACGGTTACCACGTGCCCTGCGATCAGGCCGGGGAAGATTGCCCTTTGGGTGCAGCAAAGGCATCCGGGCACAAAGAGCGAGTGTTGCACATTCATCAGACGCCGCGCGGCCCTGAGCATGTTGACGTTGAGATGCTCCCAATTCATGACAGCGAGGG
>CALKNV010000030.1 GCA_938091935.1 uncultured Pseudomonadales bacterium | reverse complement strand
TTGCCGATGGCGTATTGGCCAATGCAGATATAGAGCTGCAGGATTTTGTTATCGAATGGCATGAAAACTTGTCTGTCGGCGCGCGATTAATCACTCGGGACAGCGAACTCACGGTAAACGATGTGGCACTAGTAGAGCCAGAATTGAGCGGAGATTTTCAACTCAGCAACAGCCTGTTAAGCGGCGCAGCTGCGTTTGGATTAGCCGGGGGGCGGTTGCTCGTCTCAGAGTATTCCCATGACTTTTCTTCGGGGTTAGGCAGCGCGACCACCAGCATTGACGAACTCACACTGACGGAGTCCAGGCCAATATCGCACTATGTATTACAGGGCGTAGTAGCAGCAGACGTAGTTTCTGGAACCGTTAGCGCGAACGCCAGTCTCAGTTGGCAGTATAGTGCAGATCAGCCACTCGCTATCTCTGGGCCCCTAAACCTGACGGTGGAGGATGCATCGGGCTACCTGCAAGAAACCTTGCTGGTAGGTATAAACACCAGCCTGCGGGCACAGCTGATGGAGAATTTTCGTGTGCTTAGCGATCCTGCCCAGACTATCGAAGCAAGGAGTGTTGATATTGGTATGCCGTTCGCTGATTTATCCTCGCAGTATCAATTCGATACCGCTGAGGGCACCTTCGAAATCCTCAACGCCAACGCCCACCTCCTGGGAGGCGAAGTCAGCATTGCAGATTTTGTTTATGATCAGAACATACCGACTCAGCAGATGACTGTCGTACTAACGGGGATTGATCTGGAAACCGTGATTTCACTGGCAGACTACCCAGAGCTATTCGTCGACGGCTTCGTCAGCGGCTATATTCCGCTTACGCTGGAAGATGGTAAATTGCAGGTTAACGAAGGTCTCATAGCGGCGCTAAACCCCGGTGGAACGATTCGCTACGACTCTCCTACAACTTCGGTGAGCGACAACTCCAGCGTGCAACTGGTGAACGATGCGCTGTCGAATTATTTGTATGAAACCATGGATACCCGCATCTTTTATGACAGCAATGGTGATTTGCGACTGGAAGTTCAACTGGCGGGTCTCAACCCTGATATGAACGGTGGACAAGCAATTAATTTGAACGTCAATATCACCGATAACATTCCTACACTATTACGCAGTTTACGCGCCGGCAGAGCGATTTCTGAGCGATTAGAAGAGTACTTGCGGGCCCGTTGATTGAACGCACCGGTGATTTGGGTGTCAAAGCATTAAGGCATGGTTAATCTCAGCACCAAGATAATGAATTTTATGGACAAATGGATTATGAATCAGCACAGAACCAAAGGCCTGTTTAGCATGATGGCTGCTGTACTGTTGTTTACCGCCTGTACGCCGACCGTGCAGGTCGCGGTTCCCAACGAACCCATCACCATCAATCTGAATGTCCGCATCGAGCATGAAATTCGCGTCCAGGTTGAAGAAGAACTCGACGATATCTTCAGCGAAGACAGCGGTTTATTCTAGGATAAAAGGAGAAAGAACATGAGAACAGTCGCACACTGGTTTAGTCTTTTTCTGGCTTTGATGCTCCTTTCATCGGCTGCGTTAGCTGTCACATTGCAAGAAGCCAAAGAGCAGGGATTGATTGGCGAACGTCGTGATGGCTACGTTGGATTCGTGGTGGAAGATGTGCCACCAGATGTTCGCGCACTAGTGCAAAGCGTTAATAATCAGCGGCGCGCCCGCTACCGGGAAATTGCGCGGGAGAATGGCATTAATGTAGAACAGGTTACTGCGGTCGCATTCGAACGGGCGGCTCAGGCAACCCAGAGTGGACACTTCTTGCAGGATGCGAGCGGCAACTGGGTCCGCAAGTAATTCGCTTTGCAGTAAACCCGAAGCGACAGGGAAGTGCTAAAAATGGAGTTTGCTGCGATCCAATTCTTCGAGTGATGAGCAGCCCATGAGAATCATGTCCCGTTCGATTTCATCACGCAGTCGAGTAAGAGCCCGATCTACCCCCGCGTGGCCACCCGCCGCGACGGCATAGAGATAGCCACGCCCAATCATGCAGGCCTTTGCCCCCATGGCCAGAGCTTTCAGGACATGGGTACCACGCCGGACACCCCCATCGACAATAACTTCAATCTGATCACCCACCGCATCCACGATTGGACCGAGTTGATCGAATGGCGCAGTTGAACCATCCAATTGGCGACCACCATGATTGGAGATCATTACGGCGCTGGCTCCAATATCCACCGCCTTGCGAGCGTCTTCTACAGACATCACACCTTTAATGGCAAACGGTCCACCCCAGCGCTGGATCGCCTCTTCAGCATCCTTCCACGTAATAGAGCGATCAAACTGACTGTTCATGTAGCCGACAACCGAGGTCAGCTTGCCCGTGCCCTCGGAAATTTGGCCAGCGACATTCGCTAGCTCAAACTTGCGTCGCAGCAGGTAGTTGAAGCTCCAACTGGGGTGCATGGCAAAACTGGCCAGGCTCTTCAGGGTAAATTTCGGTGGGATCACCATACCAGTGTAGAGATCTTTCTCACGGTTGCCTGCCACCAGCGTGTCCACAGTGAGACAAATCGCAGAGTAGTTAGCCGCCTTGCAGCGTTCGATGAAATCCCAGCTCAGCCCTCTGTCTTTGTGAATATATAGCTGAAAGCATTTCGGGCCGGGCGTGGCAGCCCCGACCTCTTCGATACTGGTTGTGGACAGCGAGGACAGGCTGTACATGGTGCCGTGCTCATGGGCGGCCTTGCAAACTGCGAGTTCCCCCTCGTGATGAAATAGACGCGTCATTGCCGTTGGCGAACAAAACACTGGCCAATCGATATCTTGACCCAACACATTGGTGCTTAAATCCATGCCCGTCAGATCGGCCAGCGCATCGGGAATTAATCGCACCTGATCGAAGGCTTCTGTATTACGGCGAAGCGTTACCTCATCGTCGGCACCACCATCAATGTAGTGAAACAAAGGTGCCGGGAGTCTTTTTTTCGCCAGACGACGAAAATCTGCTGTGTTATTACAATCCTTTATACTCAAATCAGTGTCCTCACTAGTCTGAATCAGTCAGGCTGGTCTTATAAGTTTCAGTAAGCATGACCACCGACAACAGCGATAGCGCCGATGCCACGGCAATATAGACTGATACCCACACAATATCGTATTCGGTCCAGAGAATGGTGGCGATGGTGGGCGCGAATGCACCACCCAGGATAGCGCCTACTTGATAACCCAATGAGGCACCGGAGTATCGCACTTCGGTGGAAAACAATTCCGTGAAGAATGCAGCCTGTGGACCATACATCATGCCGAGAAAAACCAGACCGCCCGCAATGCCAAGCACGATAAGCCAGAAATTTCCGGTATCCACTAATGGAAACAACGCGAAACTCCAGGCTCCGGTCAACACTGCGCCAAGCATGAAGATGCCGCGACGCCCGTGACGATCAGAATAAGCCGCAGCCCAGAACTGCGCGGGAACTTGCAGGCCCGAGGCCAACAGCACAGCAAACAGCATAGTGTCCCGACTCATGGCTGCACCGTTAGGATCGCTGCCATAAGCCAGGATAAATCCGATAAGGATATAGAAAGTGACCTGAATGGACAGAAAAGCCCCGGCAGCGAGCGCAATCCGCTTCGGATACTTAACAATCGCTTCTATAACAGGTGAACGTTTGATCACCACTTCCTTCGGCTCAAGCTCTGAGAGCCGTGCTTCTCTCAAGGCCTCGAGTTCTTTAAAAGCGTCTGTGTCTTCCATGTGAAGCTGGATGTACATACTGATAGCAATCAGCACTACAGAGACCAGGAAAGGAATACGCCAACCCCAGGTCATGAAGAACTCTTCGGACACGGTGGCACTGATAATGATAAAAGCAAGATTCGCGAGGATGACACCGACCGGCGCGCCAGCCTGAGCATAAGCGCCATAGTAGCCGCGCTGATCGTGTGGTGCACTTTCAGTTACCAGCAGCATCGCACCACCCCACTGACCACCAATGGCCAAACCCTGGGCGAAGCGCAATACACTTAAAAGGATTGGCGCGGCGATGCCGATGGTGGCATAGGTCGGCAACAGACCAATCAGGGTAGACGCGATCCCCATCATCACCAGGGCAATTATCAGGGTCTTCTTGCGACCAACGCGATCACCGAAGTGACCAAACAGGATGCCGCCCAACGGGCGAGCGATAAATCCGAAGGCAAAGGTCCCAAAGGAAAGAATGAGTCCAATTGTTGGGGTACTGTCCGGAAAAAAGGCGCTGGGAAAAACCAGAGCGGCGGCAGTGGCATAGAGAAAGAAATCATACCATTCGATACTGGTGCCAGCGAGAGCGGTAAGTGCCACCCTCCGCATACTCGCTTTTACATGGGTTTCATCAGCGGTCGCTGCCGTAGTCATGGTGTACTCCCTTATCGGATTCTTGTTATTGCTTGAACCGTGAACTCACAGCAGTCTGGGTAAGATTGCTAGCTACGGCGTCGAAAACTGCAGCAAGCATATCAAGAAATGACTCAAAAACCGGAGTTATTTCAGCCCAATAGAGAGAATTCCAGTATCATTGGTACATGGCTTACGTTCTGCTCCGCTACCTGCATCTGCTGGCAGCCCTGGTTTTTGCCGGGGCACTGATCATTGAAAATATGGCTATCAAGCCGGTGATCAATCGGGAGGACGCGCACAACCTGGCCCGGGTTGATGGGATTTGCGGGATGGCAGCGCTTGTCATCATAGCTTGCGGGCTTGCACTGTGGCTGTGGGTTGGCAAACCAGCCGACTTCTACAACACCAACCCGGTGTTTCATCTCAAGTTAGGACTACTGGCCATTCTCATCACCAGCGCCGTCTATCCCGCCTTGTTTTTCTCTCGTCACAGACAAACTGAGCAGGAACAGATATCTGTTCCCAAGGCTGTACAGCTGTTGCTCCGTTTCGAAATCATTCTGCTGTTAATAATCCCTCTGCTGGCCTGGGCTATGGCTAGGGGCATAGGAATACCAGGTTGAATAGCGTCATGTTGACTCGCTGCGAATTACTTTACACATCGTTTAGCACACCGCTTTTTCAAAGATCCAAAATGCAGAGCAATCAGTCTCTGCAAGCCGCTCTCTGCACGGCACTGCCCTTGTTGGCCGTGTTTGCTTTGCTGTTTTGGCATCCTGCCAGTCAGGCGCAGGACAACTTGGACTTGCGACGCGCTCTTGCCGGACCCGATCGCGACGTTGCTGATTTTATGCGCGATGAGGTGCGGCGACCTGCAGAAGTGCTGTCGTTTCTGGGCATCGGTAGCGGCATGACCGTATTGGATGTCTATGCTGCCGGTGGTTACTACACATTCATCCTCTCCAAGGCGGTGGGGCCCAATGGTACCGTGTATGCCCAGAACACGAGCCGGGGCTTACGCTTCAAAGAAGACCGCCAGGATATAACCCAGGGCGAAGCCCTGGCGAACAAAATCCGTGACGGCAGGCTGAACAACGTGCAACAACTGATCGGGCCGCTTGGGGAACTTGATCTCGCCGCAGAATCCGTTGATGCCATCCTGCTCATGCAAACTCTGCACGACTCCTACAATGGCAACCCTACCCGCGCCCTGAATCTACTCAACAACCTGAAACGCTACCTGAAACCCGGCGGAGTGATAGGTATCAGTGACCATGTAGGCAGCGCTGGCAGGGACAATGCTGACCTGCATCGCATGGAAATACAGCAGGCCGTAACGCTTGCCGAAGAAGCTGGGTTTATCGTGCAGCCGAGTGAGCTACTCAGGAATCCCGCCGATGATCATTCACGCAGTATTTTCGATCCACGACTGGCCCGTAATACCGACCGCTTCCTGTTGCGGCTTATCAAACCAGACCAATAGCGCCACCGGCTTTCTTTGCACCTAAACGACTGAATTTGATACTCTCCTGCCACGAATCAAAAAAGCTCTGGCCGCGGATACCCTGGTGTTATGAAGCAACCCAAAAAGACAGCATCTACCCTAGACGCACTCTACAAAGAAGACCCAATCGCGGCTGATCGAGCACTCTGGGGCCGCACCACCAACGCCATCACGCGCCGGGGTTTCCTGAAAAAATCGGGCCTTCTGAGCATGAGCGCGGCTCTCGGCGCCAGCATTCCTTTTGCCAGATACATGCCAGCCGGTTTAATACCGGCCGCCTTTGCCGCCGAAGCGGCGGACGTGCAGATTGAAGGTAAAGATGGGCTGGTGGTTCTCAACACGCGACCCGTCAATGCCGAGACTCCAGCACACCTGCTGAACGATGCCATTACGCCCAACCACCGAATGTTTGTGCGCAACAACGGCATTCCTCCCCAGAATGTGAATCCCGATAGCTGGACGCTGGAAATTGGCGGCGAATCTTGCCTGCGCCCCATGTCTTTTACCATCGCCGACCTGAGAGCACGATTCGAAGAAGTCACACTGCAACTCCAGCTGGAGTGCGGTGGCAATGGCCGCAGCGAATTTGTACCTGCCGCCAGCGGTAATCAATGGTCCACCGGTGCCATCGGCTGCCCCATGTTCACCGGAGTCAGACTGCGGGATGTCCTGAATTATTGTGGCGTCGGTGCCGACGCAGTTTATGTTGGATACTATGGCGCCGACACCCATACCAGTGGTGACCCAGCGCGTGACCCCATTTCCCGCGGGGTACCCATTGCCAAGGCCCTGGAGCGAGAATCCATCATCGCCTGGCAGATGAACGGTGAAGACATTCCCCTGCAAAACGGCTATCCCCTGCGCTTGGTCTGCGCCGGTTGGCCCGGTTCGGTATCCGGCAAGTGGCTGAACCGGCTGGTTGTGAGAAATCAGGTCCACGATGGTGAAAAGATGGCTGCCCCATCTTACAGCGTGCCGACGGCGCCGGTTGCACCGGGCTCCCGCGTCCCTGCCACCGATATGCGCATTATTGAGTCCATGCCAGTCAAATCCCTGGTTACCTTTCCCCAGTCCGGGATCAGCCATGATTTTCGCCAACGCCTTACGGTTAGTGGCCATGCCTGGGCTGGAGATAACCAGGTCAGTGGCGTGTTCATTTCTATCGACTTTGGCGCGACGTGGCTGCCGACAGCACTCAACCCGGCGGCGAATCGACTGGCCTGGCAGAACTGGCAGACCTGGGTGCAATTCCCGGAACCTGGATACTATGAAATATGGGCAAGAGCAATGGATGATCGAGGCAGATCACAACCGATGATTGTGCCGGGCTGGAATCCCAGGGGATACCTGAATAACGCTGCCCATCGCATCGCCGTACAGGCTGTTTAAATCAAGGCAGGTTCGTAGCGATGAGCAGAGATCGACAACCACAGGCAGAGCACTCAATGATTCGTTTACATCCGATAGCCCAAGGATTCCTATTACTGGGCACGATAATTTGGTCAACCGTGTTGAGCGCACAGGAAACCGACTCTGCCAGCGGGCTCATCAAAGCGGAAGGCTGGCAAGTCGTGCAGTCGACCTGCACAGAGTGCCATGCAGCACTTCTTATTACACAGAACGCGGGTAATCGCGCTGTGTGGGAAAGCCGGATTCGCTGGATGCAGGAAACCCAGGGGTTGCGATTGCTGGCTGTTGAAGAAGAACAAACTATCCTGGACTACCTGGAGAGCAACTATCCGCAAAAAGCTGCCTCCCGCCGTGCTGTCCTGCCCGCACAGCTGATGCCCAGCAATCCCTACGAGGCGGAAGACTAATGACTGCCGACCAACTCTCCATGTTTGGTAGCGAAGAAGTGCTGAAGACCAAAGGCGGCAAGGCAATCAGCTTCAACCTGAACAAAACCATCGACGGCTCACAGCAGGCTGTATTCGACCACTGGCTGATACCAGTCTTCGTCGGCGAGTGGATGTTCGGCCCCAAGGTACAGGCAGAAAAAGTTCTGGAGCTGAAGAACACGGTCAGAAGGAACGGCAGCTACGAGTACCGAGTTGAGCGCCAGGGCAAGGAAATAGTCCACAGCGGCGAATTTCTTGAATTGGATATTCCGAACCGTGTAAGCCTGAGCTGGCGTGAATCACCAAAAGAGAATCTGGAATCCCAGATCAGTGCACAGTTCTCCAGTGAGGGCAGCAAGACGCGGATGAAACTCACCATCAAACTGCCCGCAGAACTTGGTCCGGACAAGGACAAGATCAAGGATGCCTGGAGCGCCAGATGCAAAGCTCTGGCCGAAAAATTCAAGAAATAAACTTCCCTATTTTATAGACCGATTTTTATAGACCGATCTCTCGACTCTGCGCTTCCTGCAAGGTACGTTCTGCCGCATAGGGCAAGATATAGCCAGCCGCCAGGTTTTGCTCTACTACCTGTCGTACCGCCTCTACATAAGACTCTCGCGATGGATACAAAGCCTGCAATTGATCTGTTGTAAAGGGCTCGTGGGAGCCATATAAGAAGCAGAAGCGATTTGTGGTTCCGCTGTTCATACCGGTATTTTTGGCCGTCGCGACTGCATGCTCTGCCAGCCGGATACCCCCCAGTACATTACCGTAGGTATCGCGGGCAAACTCTACTTCCGGCAGCGCCCTGACCACTTGCAGGCGCGCCGCGATGGGCGGTGGCGTGTCATCCCGAATCCAGTTGACCAGGTGATCATAGGCAGCATTCATCACGTCGCGAAAAGGCACGGTGCTGTAGGGCGGTAAAGCGCACTCGTTTTCCCGCGGCGCAACATCATCGATCGGCAGGCCGGCCATCAGGTTACGGGCCTTGGCGTATTCGATTTCGAAGGGTACATCGACGTGGGAACTGCCAGCCACCTCCCATTGCCGAAAATTATCGGAATCGGGCTGGGGCGACGCCGCGCGTCGACGCATATCGGTTTCCGCCATGAGCTTGAAGATTTTTACCGGCTGATCGTCGCGGATGAGACCACCCCCACCATGGACCATGAAGCCATCATAAACAGGCTCAAGGGGGTGAATGTGATTGGCATAGGTAGCCAGTCTGGAAGCAGATTGCGAATGCCCGGTGGCGATTATTTGCTCGGCGCGGAGGCCGTCAAGGATATCAGTGGCTCCAGCCGCTGACTCCTCGCCCAATCGATTAATGGCGTGCCCCACAGCAGAAAACACATCATAGGAAAGCGCATCATTCTCAACGCGGCCAAAGGCGGTCATATCAAGTTGACTATAGCGTTCGGGACTCCAGTCGATCATGGTGTCGATGCCCACCTGCTGAGCGGACACCACCACGTAAGCGTAACCGTTGCGCATGAAGTGTTCGCCAGATTGCCACCAGTCAATATCTTTGTCGGGACCACCTGTCACGTTTATCCATTCCACGATGACTATGCCATTGAAGTTGTCTTCAGATGGTCGCCTGACCACCAGCCGCGTCTGGTAAGGATGGCCGCTTGATTCCACCGCACCCGTCGCCATCTCAGGTTGCGAGTAAGTATTACCGTTACCTGAAATAAAGAATTCTTCCTCAACGTAGTCGTGGGCATCCAGATCCAGCGCCGAGGCACTGTATATCCCGTTACGAGATGGATGCCCGGGAGCTTCGGCTGCAATCGGCCCCTCAATAACTACAGGGGGCACCGCGGCGAAACTGGCGGTCGCCAGCATGGCGGCACAGAAAGACAGCAGGGTTGCCCGCCGTAATCTAGTAGGGATATTCATCGAGACTCACTCCAGTTCATTCGCTGCATAACCAAAGTAGAAAGACTGCCAGAATCGGGAGTGCTCAGGCAACAGCTGAAGGCTCAGATTAGCAGCTCATAGCAATTCTGTCTGGCTTGGCATATGCTGCGCGAATGCTGGAAACCGAGCCTCACTCTCAGCCTCTGCCCACTCCTTCCCTCGCACAATCGGCGCTGTGTTTTAGCGTAGTTGTCCTGACCATTGCCGTCGGCCTGTTTCGCTTTGGGATAGACCTGCATGTACTGATGTTTTTTTGCCTGCTCTGGGTGGGCGCCAACGGCCGCTGGCTGGGCCTGCACTACGAGACCATCCGCACGCTCATGGGTCAGGCGATTAGTCGCGCCCTACCTGCAATATACATATTCATCCTGATCGGCATGGTGATCGCCAGTTTCATGCACAGCGGCACCATTGCCACCCTCATGTACTACGGTCTGAGCTGGCTTACCCCAAGCCTGTTTCTTTCAGTAGGCATGGTGCTATGCGCATTGATGTCGGTGGCAACCGGCACTTCCTGGGGCACGGTGGGAACCCTTGGTGTGGTGTTTATAGGGATCGGTGAGGCCATGGCAATCCCTCTGCCGCTAGTGGCAGGCATGGTAGTCTGCGGCGCGACCTTTGGCGACAAGATGTCTCCAATTTCAGACACGACCAATCTCGCCGCCATGAGCGCCGAGACCAGCCTCTATCGCCACATCTACAGCATGCTCTTTACCACCGTTCCTTCATTCCTGATGGCCTTGCTGATCTTTACTGCGATTGGATTGCAGTACGGCAGCGCCGATCTTTCCAGCAGCGCCATCTCGGCAATTCAGGATGCCCTGCGGTCGGAGTATCGGTTATCACCAGTTATCACGCTGCTGCCTATAGTGCTGCTGGCAACTCTGAGCATAAATCGAGTCGCTGCGGAGGTGACGATGTCAGCAAGCGTGGTGCTGGCTGTGTTGATCGCGATCTTCTACCAGCAGAGCAACAGCGCCTTAGTGCTCAATGCGCTCTGGTCAAATACGGCTGGCACGACCGGCATTGAGAACCTTGACAACCTGCTTGGTCGAGGCGGCATTTTCAGCATGGCATGGACGCTCATTCTTGCCATCATGGCGCTGGCCTTGGGAGGCGTTATGCATGGGGTTGGCTTCCTGCGCGTGTTGCTAAGTGGCATCATTGCCCGGGTAGACAAAGTCTGGGCCCTGGTAGCAACCACCATTAGTTCTGGACTGATAGGCAATATGGCCATGGGCGAGGCCTACATTTCTATCATCCTTAACTGCCAGCTATTCAAAGAAAAGTACGAGATTCAGCAGCTCGATCCGGCTGTGCTGTCGCGCACTGTAGAGGAAGGCTCAACCCTGACCACGGGCCTGATTCCCTGGACCACAGCCGGCGCTTTCTATAGTGCGACCCTGGGAATCAGTGCGCTTGAGTATGCTCCCTATGCGTTTTTTAACTATCTCAATGCCTTCGTGGCTATCGGCATGGCCACTGCCGGGATTGCGCTACTGCGCAAAACGACTGCTTGAGTTACTGCCCAAGATTAGCGCGATAGACCTCTCGGGCCGCATCGAACTGCCCGTAGACATGATCTTTTTCCGCCTCTGAGCGCCAGTCAGGCCAGGCCTCTGCGAGCTCCTGCAAGCGATCGATCCAGCGCAGGCCATAGCTGGCAGATTCCGGATTACGAATAGGCTCATCTCCTACCCGAAACCAGATAGGATTGGTGAACGCCTGGGTGTAAGCCACATCCATGGGGAAGCGATCCTCCGGCGCACCTTCTGCGCGCAGGTGACACCAGCCGCTTCGTTCTACTTCAAGCTCATAGTTCAGGTCATAGCGCATGCCATTTCGGCCAAGACCGAAGCGCTCAACTTCCTGACCATTGCAGATCAGCATCAGACTCTCCAACGCAGTGACCGAACGCAGCCAACCTTTGAGACTGACTGCTCCACCGCCCGCTGGCAGTGAAACTGTATCACCTGGTAGCGCCTCTCCCGCACTGAATTCGAGCAGTGGACCAGAGCTTACAAATGCGCGACCCCGCTTCATGGCGTCGAACCAGGCATGCATGCCCAGCCCCTGGCTGCCGGTGTGCACATAAGTGCGCACAGAACCGAGCAGCTTGCTGCGGTGTAAGGAACTGATAGAGTCCTCACCTCCCGTTGCCGTTACACGTAAGCCGTTGTTCCAGGCCGCATACAGTGGAAAGAACCCGGCGCGGTTAGCATCAGACCATTCCAGTGCGTCAGTGGCGCCTAGCGCAGCATCAACCATGAAGCCCTTGCCTCCGCCGAGATTGCCCAGCAGTGGATCGTTATCGCCATTGTAAGGGTGTACATAGCCGGTGACCGCACCTTGCGCCTTCGCCTTCATCATCATGTCTGTGTTACTGGGATAAAGACTCTCTATCGCCGTGCCTTCATAGCCAGTCACAAATGGTGAAATCAGGTGCTCAGATAAGCCAAACATAAAGATATGGCCATAAAAAGGTGGCCGGTATTCCTGTCCAACCACAACAATCTGGTCAGGCTCCGATACGGAATGGGCGTTACCACCCGGCTCGAAATAGTGATAATCGAGAATCCGATTGTCCTTGTTGGCCACCTGTTCAAGCACCAAATCTTGATCCTCTGCGCGTGACATCATCATCAGATTTTCAAGCGTGTTGTGCAGGTTGCCAGCATAGTTTGCATGCACATGGGTTGACGCGTTGTACCAACCCTTGGCGCCCATATCAGTCAGTCGCTCGAGGCTAACCTGCAGTTCTGTGACTTCACCTTCTTCGATATCCGCACTGACAGTTTGCGGAAAAAATTCAAAGCCCTTCACAAAGGTCAACTCAGCTTCGCCGACTGGCAGCTGTAATGAAAACTCACCCGGATTATGAAAAATCAGGTCGCCCCTACCGCTAGCACGCGCGTAGGCAGAGAGCGGTGTATATAATTTTCCGTCACTGGCCGTAAGGTGCACTCGATGGTGGATAGGTTCGGCATGACCAGATTCCGTCACCCTAACCTTGAGCACTCCCATAGGGCGCTTGTAATGATGCTCGGTAATATCTACCGGCACCAGTTTCCCCCCATAAGTTTCCAACAACATAAGTTGTGAGACACCCGGCTCGTTTGAAATGAAAGCTATCCACTCGCCATCCGGAGACCAACGCGGGTGGAATGCATCATGGGCGTAAAAAGTCATCTTGTAAGGCTCACCCCCGGTCGTAGGCTGGACGTAAAGATTATTGTATTGATCGGCGGAACCCCGGGTTGAGGTATAGATAAAGCGCTTGCCATCAATCGATACATCCGGCCGATGTCGATACAGGGTTTGCTCGGCAAGAACGGTAGTCGCCTGGGTAATACCATTCTCTATGGCCGGCACGCGCAGGACGTTTCCAGAGCCCAGCGGCACATCACGATTAGATACGACCAGCAGCTCTTCCCCATTGGGAAACCAGCTGGGCGTGATATGCATGTCCCAATCGCCAAAGTAGAGTCGGTTGCGGCCGTAGTCGTTGTCTACCGAAACTGCCACCGGATCACCGGTCCAGTCGCCATCGGCAAAATCCCTGATATAGAGATTGAAGTAACCATTGGGGTTGGTAGAGACATAGGCTATGCGTGAACCGTCTGGAGAAAATACTGGATCGGTATAGACGGCGCTGTCATCGCTTAGACGAGTGATCTCACCGGTTTCTGTATCCAGTAATTCCAACTGAATGCGCTGATGCTCGTAGTCGGCGGTGAATACGATGTAGCGTCCATCCGGTGACCAATCTGGTGATGAATGATAGGCCTCTGAGTAAGTCAGCTCATAGGCCACACCTGTCTGCGGATCTACTTTCCAGATAGAACCATGCATGGCAACAGCAATCCACTTTCCATCGGGTGACCAGTCCGGTGCCCAGGGGGTTGAACTCGGAGCCGGTGGAAAATAAAAATTGTGCATATAGTTGCCACCACTCCTCGCCTCCGGATAGAAAAGCCCCTGAGCCTGAAGCGCAAGCGGAAGGAAAAGCAATGTGCTGAGAAGCAATGTGAGACGCGCTACCATTGTTGGCAGCCCTCGAGATCCGGCCATGGTTAACTCCTGAATCGATCCACGCAGAGAGCTAGAGACTATCGCATCCCTGATGAGGAAAGAAGGGCAATGGCCGCAGACTGGACTGCCTTTGATCGAAGGTAGTTGTAAGTCCGGCCTTTCTCAGGGAGCGCAGTGCCAGCCGCTATGATCCAACAAAGGGCAGGACTGCCTTGATTCAGAGAGTTTGATCGGGATTGGCCTGATCACGCGATATGGTGGGACTGGCTGAGATAATTAGCCAGGGATTCAACTTCTTTGTCTGAGAATTGATAGCCCAACTTGGTGCGGCGCCAGAGTATATCTTCAGCCGTATGAGCCCACTCGTGTTCACACAGGTAGTCTACTTCTCTCTGATAAAGGTTGGCACCGAAACACACGCCCATGTCTCCCATACTGCGGGTATTTTTTAGAATCTTGAAGGCAAGAGTGCCGTAGCTACCCTGCCAGCGCGTAATGATGTCCGGCCGCAGCCAGGAATACTGCCTGGCAAGATCCTGAAAAAGGTTTTCTGACAATTCAAAATCCCCTCCCGGAAGCGTTGCTCGTTTGGTCCAGCTGCCTTTGGTACGGGGAAAGAATGGCCCAAGCTGATTCATGACTTGTTCAGCCAGAACCCGGTATGTTGTCACCTTGCCGCCATAGACCGACAGGAGTGGTGAGGGCTTCTTGTCAAGGTGCAGCTTGTAGTCCCGCGACACCTTCGTCGCCGCTGTTCCTTCTGACTCAATCAGTGGTCGAATTCCGGAATAGCTACCCACCACATCGGAACGTGAAACTTTGTTCTTAAAGTAGAGATTGACGATTGCAATGAGATAGTCCAGTTCCGCATCGGAAATAGTCGGCCTGTCCAGATCCCCCTCATATTCTTCTTCCGTGGTGCCAACCAGCGAATATTTATCGAGGTAAGGAATCACAAATATCACCCGACCATCGTGGTGCTGCAACAAGAATGCGTTGTCCTGGTCATGCAATTTCGGCAACACAATATGACTGCCCTTGACCAGGCGCAGGTCGTATGAAGCCTCTTCACCCATTAGCTTGGCGTGTAATTGGCTTACCCACGGGCCAGCCGCATTAACCAGTACCTTGCAGCGCAGCTTCTTGTCTGCGTTTCGGATATGGTCACGCACCATGACGTGCCAGCCATAACCATCCGAATACACATCGACAACTTCGTTGCGGGTAAGAATGTCTGCACCATGCTGCTGCGCCTGCAGAGCATTTATCAGCACCAGACGCGAGTCGTCCACTCGCGCATCCCAGTATTCATATCCGCTGCGAATGCTCGAATTAAGAGGACTTGAGCCACCATAGCTAACTGAACGTGAACGCTTGTAGTGTTCACGTTTGACCAGGTAGTCGTAGATAAATAAGCCGATACGCAACAGAAAACCGTTGCGCGAGTTGTCCAGCATGGGAATTTGAAAGGCCAGGGGCTGAATAATGTGCCGCGCTGCAGCAGTGAGAATCTCTCGTTCCTGTAGGGATTTTCTTACCAGCGCGAACTGATATTGCTCTAAATAGCGCAACCCGCCGTGAATCAACTTTGAACTCCAGGATGACGTAGCGCTGGCCAGATCACCTTTCTCAACCAGGCCAACCTTGAGGCCACGACCTGCCGCATCGGCAGCAATCCCGGCACCATTGATCCCGCCGCCAATCACCAGAAGGTCATAGTCTGTTTGCGTTTGATTCACAGGGCTAATTCTAACTAAGTGGAGAATTGCAAATTGGCGAGGAGCACACCAATCATTGAGCGAGTTAGTGTACCATGGCTCTCGGACCCGCTTACGAAAAAGTTTTGGCGCTTCAAGCGAAACCGGTCACAAATAAGGCCAACAGCTGACGCATAATGAAGCTAATCCACAGAGTAAGTTAGAGTAAGTTGCTGTCCGGGTTAAGACCACAAAATAAGACTTAAAGAGATTCAGCATGAGCACACATATTCTCGCAATCGACCAGGGTACTACTAGCAGCCGCGCATTGGTTTTTGACGCCAGCGGCAAACAATTGGGAGTCGGACAACAAGAATTTACCCAACACTTTCCAGACAACGGCTGGGTCGAGCATGATGCCGAGGAAATCTGGGACACCACTCTCGCCAGCTGCCGTGCCGCGCTGGAAACTGCCGGCATTACGGGAACAGAGCTCGCCTGCATTGGCATCACCAATCAGCGCGAGACGACTGTCGTCTGGGACAGGGCCACCGGTAGGCCCATCCATAACGCCATAGTCTGGCAAGACCGGCGCACCAGTGGCTATTGCACTGAACTAAAGCAGCAAGCTGGACTGGTGGAAAAAATACAGGACAAGACCGGCCTGATATTGGACTCCTATTTCTCCGCCACCAAGATTCGCTGGATTCTCAATGCGGTGCCGGGCGCCAGGGAGAGGGCCGCGAATGGAGAATTGGCTTTTGGCACCATCGATAGCTGGTTGCTTTGGCACCTTACAGACGGGCAGAGCCACTGCACCGATGCCACCAACGCTTCGCGCACCATGCTGTTTAACATCCAGGATCAATGCTGGGATGAGGAACTGTTGGCGCTTTTTGACGTTCCCGCTGCGATATTGCCTGAAGTAAAAGACTGCGCCGCAGAATTTGGACTGAGCCAGGCATCTTTGTTTGGCTCTGCTGTTCCTATTACCGGAATGATAGGTGATCAGCAGAGTGCGGCGTTTGGGCAGGGTTGTTTCGGTGCCGGTATGGCAAAGAGCACCTATGGCACTGGATGTTTCCTGCTGCTGAATACAGGCGAAGTCATGTTGAAGTCCAGCAACCAGTTGCTCAGCACCATTGCCTACCGGCTAGATGGCAAGACAGTGTATGCCATTGAAGGCAGCATCTTTATGGCAGGCGCGACAATGCAATGGATCAGGGATGGCCTGAAGCTCATTGATGACGCCGCCGAATCCGAGGCGCTGGCCGAGGCAACACCCGACAACCTGTCTGTTTATCTGGTGCCTGCGTTCACCGGATTGGGTGCGCCCTACTGGGACCCAGACGCGCGCGGCGCCTTACTGGGCATGACGCGAGACACTGGGATCAAGGAAATCGTTACAGCCGGCCTGATGTCGGTGTGTTATCAGACTCGGGATCTGGTTGAGGCTATCGCTGCTGATGGCGCGACACTTTCCACTCTACGAGTGGATGGCGGTATGGTAAAAAACAACTACGTGCTGCAAAAACTTGCCGACGTACTGGATGCAGAAGTTCATCGACCAGAAATTACTGAAACCACTGCGTTAGGTGCAGCCTATATGGCAGGACTGCAGCAGGGTTTGTTCAGTTCACTGGAAGAGATTTCTGAGAAGTGGCAACTGCAGCAAGCATTCACACCTGAAAAAGATGCAAGCTGGAGAGAACAACAATATCAGGGATGGCAGGATGCGGTGGCGCGCACCAGAAGCCAGGACTAGTCATGGAGCTGCATCTGATCAGGCACGGTCAAACCAACTGGAACGAGGAGCGGCGGGTCCAGGGACAGAGTGAATCCAGACTCACGGATCTCGGTATAGAGCAGGCCAAAGGCCTGGGTGAGCGCATGCGGAGCATCGAATTTGACGCACTCTATTGCAGCAGCAGCCTGCGCACACGGCAAACAGCGGATCATGCCTTTCCCGACTGGCAGAAACCGATCACCTACCTGGATTCATTACGCGAAATCCACATGGGCGAATGGGAGGGCAAACTCTATGCAGAAATTGAGTCAGAAACCCCAGACTCTTTCTACCATTTCTGGAATGAACCCCATAAGTTCGACGTCCCCGGTGCCGAATCATTCTTCCAATTACAGAATCGCGCCATGAACGCGATTAAATCAATTCAGCAGGACCATCACGGCGAGCGAGTGGCGCTGGTAAGCCATGGCGCACTCATCAAGACCATCATGGCACACATCGAAGATCTGAGCATGGACCAACTTTGGACACCACCACTCATGCACAACTGCGCCCACAATATTGTCAGAGTGAATAACGCCGGCGATCTGCACATCGTGCAGTATGCTGATCAACCCTACAAGGATGTTAGAGGCAAAGGCAACTAGGGGCGAGAAATAGAGACTGAAAAAATCAAAAGCTCAGGGCCGGGATTTATTCCGTGTACGGCGCGCATTGATCTGCTTTTTCAACCAGCGCCTGAATGGCGGAATATCAGTGGCCAGCAATGCCAGACCCAGGGGAATCATCCAGAATCCCAAAACCGGCAAAAAACCGAGCGTTCCTAGCAGCATCAATATTAGCCCCAGCAAGCCGCGCACTACCGGCGGCAGATAGCGCTCCCCCCGCTTTAACATCAGGTAGGTATGAGCCACAATGAGGCGACGCCGACTTCGCGGCGCACTCGCCTCTTTCTCTACCCTGCCTCGCTCTGCCCTGTCTTGCTCAACAGACATTTGAACCCTCTATCATCACCGCACTTTTGGCAAATCTTCGAAACATTGACTTGGTCATTGACGAAACTTCGATTTTGCACTGATGTGGTATGCTTGCCAGCGCAAAATACTGATTCAAAAAAGGAAGACCCATCCTTGGCTAACCGCGCTCATAACATGCTGCTGTTTGCAGTGATTGCTGTTTCAGTCCTGCTGTTGTCACAGGCCATCGGCCTCTGGGTAAACAGCAGCATTCCACAGAACACCACCGTTGAACTAAATGGCTTCATACATTTTACCCACATAAGAAATTTTGGGGGTGTATTTGGCCTGGCCCAGGGCTCAGGCTGGTTATTTGCCCTGGTCAGCGTCGGCCTGCTTTTAGCTGTATCTGCCTATCTGTGGCTAAGCCCTGGCCTGCAGCGCTATGAATACATTTGCTTTGGTTTTGTGGTGGGCGGCGGCGCCAGCAACATCGTTGATCGCCTGGTGCATGGCAGTGTAATTGATTTCATCGATATCCAACATATTCCATTCTGGAACTATGTATTTAATACCGCCGACGTCATGATCCACGTCGGCATTTGGCCACTGCTCATTCTGAGCTTTGTCTTTGGTACCAAGGCCGGAAAAAATGACGCGTGAAATTGACTAACAACAAACCTTAGAAGCAAAAAAAGCCTGATCGAATTTGACAGGGCTTTTTCGTTCAGGGTAACACCCTGCGAAATGTCACCGAATTACATGCGATAGCAAAGCGTATACACGTTGTCTTTAGAGTAAACACCGCCACCAAGCGCACCGCTGGCAGGTATCGTATTTTGCCCGGAAGTGCCTTGAGTAGCACGCAGACGACCTGTTGCACCAGAACCATCGTCCAGCTCACCATCGATTGCGATTGCCGCAGAACCTGGCACCTGACTCAGACAAACCTTGTTGCCACCTAGACCACCCATTCCAGTCTGCGAAGTCACACCAACCAGACCACCCCAGGAATTTGAAGGTCAAGCAGCTACACCAGTATCAGCCGGGTCACCAGCTCCGTTGAAACTCTGGTACGGTTAATTTCGAGTCGACCGTCAGCGTCGCCACCGATGTTAGCGCTGCTCCAGCTTGAACCGCGACCCTGTACTGTTGCAGTAGGACCGTCATCTCCAGGTGTACGACCATAACGATCCTGATAGCCGAATACTGCTGCGGCAGTACCATTCATATCCTTACAGGCTTGCTTTACGCGTGAGTTTTCAATGCGTTCCTGCTCTTAAAGAACACCACCCACCAGCAGACCTATAATCACCAAGACAATCGCGATCTCAATCAGGGTGAAGCCTTGTTGGCTCCGCATTGCCTGAACTGTCTGGATCGAGTTTTTCATTTTTTGATCTCCCCGGTTAAACCCGGTTGAAGTATCTAAATTGGTGCTAATCGTTTTCAGTCTTTAAGTAATGGGCGTGGAATATATAGACCGCCCTAAGTCCTCGCAACATGTAGATTTTTTTTACAAAGAGCGCGGCAAAAATACCAAGAATGTTATGGGTTTGTGTGGCGGCGTTAGCGCCTTTGAAGTGCCTCGACATCAATTTTCGTAGCTATTTGGCTATTAAGCGCCGTTTATGGCATGTTGTTTCGATTCCGGCTGACGTGGAACTATAGCCTACGTCGATCTGACATCAACAGTGCTGTCGGCAAGCAGCAAGGGCTGTCAGCAATTCGCAAATAATGCCAACAAGACAGAGCGACTCCATATAATCGCGACCAACAGGACTCCAACCTTGAATTCATCCAGATTTAGCGGCGTATTAGCGCCAGTTATTACCCCCTTTAACGAAGATCTGCGCCCAGATTATGCGCGCTTTCTTAAACACTGCCAGTGGTTGGTGAGTCAGGGCGTCGGTCTCGCGGTGTTTGGCACCAACAGTGAAGCGAATTCATTGAGTCTGGCGGAGAAGAAAGACCTGCTAACTAAGCTGGTTGAAGGTGGCATCGATCCGGCGCTGCTGATGCCCGGCACCGGGAGTTGCGCCCTCCCCGACGCTATAGATCTTACCGCCCATGCGGTGAATTTAGGCTGTGGTGGCGTGCTAATGCTGCCGCCGTTTTACTACAAGGGCGTGGCCGATGACGGGCTTGTTGATTTTTTTAGCGAGGTGATTGAAGGCGTGAGCGACTCGGCACTGCGAGTCTATCTCTACCATATTCCGCCGGTAGCCAATGTGCCAATTCCCCAAACCGTGATTCAAAAACTCGCCGAGAAATATCCGAACCATATTGCCGGCATCAAGGACAGTTCTGGCGACTGGTCTCATACCCAGGCATTGAGCGAACTGGGCATCGATGACTTTCGCGTGTTCTGTGGATCAGAGAGCTTTCTGCTCAAGAACATGCAGGCCGGTGGCGCCGGCTGCATCTCAGCAACGGCCAATGTCAATCCTGGCGCCATCAACACACTCTACGACCAGTGGCGGACTGCTGATGCGGAGCAACTGCAAGCTGGGCTGAACACGATTCGCAGCATCTTTCAGTCCCGCCCTATGATTCCTGCCCTGAAAGCGGCAACTGCAATTTACGGCGATGACCCGACCTGGTCTCGAGTGAGGCCACCTCTGCAGTCCCTCACGGCAAACCAGCAGGACGAACTGCGCCAGGAACTGGCCGCTGTGAACTTCCAAATGCCTGATATTTAGCCCGTTTCTGCGCAAACCAGGGTCCTTTTGACCGTAGACAAAGCCCATTCCTTACGGTAGCCTCAAATGAGGTGTTGATGTTGCGACACCGCTCGCACGTCAACACCTTAACATGTTGTTTCTATTGTAGTTTTTAAAAGAAATAAACAGCCCAACGCAGTACTAACTGGATTTCTCAATATCTCAGTGAGGCTAATAATGACAATAAGACGAACTATTCTGCAAAGCATTCAATCCGTAGCAACCGCAGCATTGGTTCTGGCCTGTTCCGCAAGCGTAATGGCCCAGGATTCAGTCGAGTGGTACTCCCTCGGCAATGACTTTGCCCACACCCGCTATTCTCCCGCCGATGAAATCAATATCGACAATTTCGAAGACCTAGAAGTGGTCTGGGAATGGGATGGCGCCAGCATGGGTGCCAGCAGCGGTCGTGCCACGCCTAGCTATATCAATGGCATGCTTTACACCGTGGCCGGTCCTCGCCGCCATGTGGTAGCCATTGATCCCAAGACCGGAGAAACAGCCTGGAGCTATCGCCTGCCCAATACGGCCCGCTGGGAATATTCCATGCGCGCCGACTACGGCAAGGGCATAGCCTACGATGAGGTGGATGGGCGCGGTGTAATTTATATCGTGACACCTGGCTTCTTCCTGGTTGCCCTCGATGCGGTCACCGGTACCCCTCTGGAAGGCTTCGGCCAACCCGTCCCCGTTGATGGCTTCCCAGAAACTGGCGTCGTGGATCTGCTAGCTGACCTCGGCCACCCCTTCGATCCCTATGATGGTGTGCCACTGGAGACTGGATATATCACCGCGTCATCTCCCCCAATCGTTGTGAATGATACGGTGATCATTGGTAACTCCGCCGAGCAAGGCTACCACCAGTCCCGGATCGAAAATATTCCTGGCGATATCCTGGCTTACGACAAGAGTACCGGTGACTTCAAATGGAAGTTTAATGTGATTCCGCGTCCCGGTGAGTATGGCCATGAAACCTGGGAAAATGATGCCTGGGAGTGGACCGGCGACGTTTCCTCGTGGGCACCTATCTCCGCCGACGTGGAAAACAACCTGGTTTATGTACCGACTAACGGGGCAACCATCGACTACTATGGTGGCTTCCGACCAGGTGACAACCTGTACGGTACCAGCCTTATCGCACTGGACGCATCCACCGGCGAGCGGGCCTGGCATTTCCAGATGGTGCATCACGACATCTGGAACTATGACAACCCGATGAACCCTATCCTGCTGGACGTGAACGTTGATGGGCAGGAAATACCGGCAGTGATGCAGGTAACCAAGCAAAGTTTTGTGTATGCCTTCAACCGTTTGACAGGTGAACCAATCTGGCCAATCGAAGAACGACCGGTACCGCAATCAACGGTGCCAGGTGAAAAGCTGTCGCCTACCCAGCCCTTTCCAACCAAGCCTGCCCCTTTCGATATTCAGGGAATTTCAGTCAACGACCTGGTCGACTGGACACCAGAATTGCGTCAACAGGCTATCACGGCGATGGCCGACTACATGATGGGGCCGTTGTTCCTGCCACCGATCCAGCGTGGTCATGAATCAGGCAAGCGCGCCGCCATGTTTTGTCCGGGCGGTGGTGGTGGTGCTAACATCACGGCACCAGCGGTAGCCGATCCAACTACAGGCATGCTGTACGTCTCTTCACGCTCAGCCTGCAGCCCGGTGCAGCTAGTACCTGGCGAAGAAGCTGACCTGCAATACGAACTGCCTACCGGAACCACCTACGCCCAGTATGCTAACGGACCAGGTGCAGGCTCTCCTCGCCACCCGGCCCAGATTCCATACTTCAAGCCACCCTACAGCCGCATTACGGCGATCAACATGAACACTGGCGAGCATGAATGGATGATTCCAACTGGCAATACGCCCGCCCGCGTGCAGCAGGTGATTGACGCAAACAACCTGGATGTTGGCAATACCGGAACCGGTGCGTTAGTGCCAATGACAGTGACATCCAACATGCTGCTCTACTCCGATACCGAAACCGATGGCACACCGATGCTCTATGCAATAAACAAGGCAACCGGTGAGACTGAAGCCGCAATCGAAGTACCAGCGCGAAGCCGCTACGGCATGAGCACCTGGGTTCATGATGGACACCAGTACATCATGCTGCAAACCGGCAGCAAGCTGACAGCCATGGCCCTGCCTGCTGCCGCGCCAGGTGGCGATCACTAAACCTGCTCCGCCTCCCAGGAATAAAAACCCGATCACTTGCGAAAGCGATCGGGTTTTTTATTGGCTATCATTTCTATCCCGTGGCTTAGCGTCGGCATTGCCTGCACGTGAAACCACTCCATCGAACGCCTAACGATACATGTCCATCTGCCGGCGATGTCTATCAGCATTGGGATCTTCGATAGATTCTACTGCTTCAATTCTCGCGATATAGTGATCGGATAAGCCGGCAGTCCGTGCTCCATAAAGAACATGGTGTTTGTACCAGTGATAAGGCTTGAGCCTGGGGTCTATCTGGGTGGCCCAATAGGTAAAGACTTCGATATCCTGCCCATCCACCAGCGTCACCGTCACCGTTCTGACTTCGTATCCTTGACCTACTCCCTCGAATCGATCAAGCGCTGGCTTTTCCGATTCAGGCAAGTCGAACACGACACCAAGCACAGACACGTCGCGCTCTGTCGCGTAATCGATATTACATTTAGCAGAACCGTCGTCACTTTGCTTCTGAAACTGTAATACGTGATTCGCCAATGTTGCGACTCCGACAACTGACGTAATGTATACCCGCTCCCCGAGCCTCGGGGCAGACATATTAGATCCGTAGGCGAAGTACAGCAATCGAGCTCCTACTTTAATTCAATGGTAACTGCTTGCGGCGATCCCATCACCGCTTTCTCAGCCCTGACCGTACCTGCTGCAATAAAGCGCGTGTCCCCAACAGCGTAAGCCTCGGTTAGTGTAACGCCACTGGCGAAGGTATATTCGAGTATCCCGGGTTCACTGAACACTTGTAACGCATCCCGTTCGTAGGTCATCAATTCTCCAGCCTCACCTTCTCGCCAACCGTGAACCCATTCCAGAACGCGCTCATTATCGATCGCTAATTCAGCGCCTGACCGCGGGAACGCAGCTTCCGTACCTCTGTTAACATCAACTCTACGCCCAAGCACGTCCTTAAGGTCGAACATTATGGCCCAGCGTGTTGGCGTATCCTCCGGAAAGCGAACCATCTCCTCCTTGTGTGTCACTCCAGCAGGCTGGAAATATGGGCGGGGGATATCAAAAGGTGGCGTCTGGGGATTCTCGGTGCCCTCCAGCGTAGTAATGCGTATAGGTCCATAGCGTAAATAAACCGCAGCCAGATCATATCGATGACGGTGATAGGGTTGTGAAATACCAGGCAGCCAGGTGACATCCCATGCGTAAACCCTTTCGTTTTCAAACAGGGTTCGCACGCCAATACGGGGGTAGGCATGGGGCAACTCCTCTTCAGCGAAAGTGGACAATTGCGGGAATCCAAGCGCCAGCAAAAGCGAAGGAATCAAAGTGAGTTTTGTTATTGTCATGTTGTCACCTCTACTGATTTCTGGAATAAGCGATCGCTTCCAGTTTAGTGCGAATTGCGGCTAGAGTCATCTTGCAAGACATCAAAGCCTGCCTGCGATGCCCTACTTGCTTGGGATAGCCCTATTTGATGGCTCCAGTCATGCGGGCTGGCCTGAAAGCCATCTGCCAGCCAGTGATGGTCATATAAAGCAGCAGTGCAAGCCCTGACAAACCAAGAATACGGTCTGCCACGTAGAATCCAGTCCACTCGAGATAGTGGATACTGTAGACGCGATCAATCCAGCGCGTATCCCTGCCGCTTTGGCTGATTAATAAATTGGGCCAATTAACCACGTGGTTGACACCCGTATCTGTCTCAGCGGTATTGCCGAACACCGAAACAACCATCCCGTAGCGGTCGGGATTAAATTGAAAAGCATCTTCCAGAATACGGGTCAAATCGCCCTCATTAGGGAGAGACCAATTCTGTCGGGTTGCAGCGCCCAAATGTCTCCAGCCTGAATCATCCCGAATAATTAGATGCTCGCCGAGAATGCTGCGAAAATGCCGAATCTCTCTCCAATCCGGCTCGGGCTCCAGACGGATAATCGTTGGCAGCTCATACTGCCTCACAGGAACCGCCTCATAAGCCTCCTGGAAACCCGGGCGCACCAGAAAGAATACCGCTGTCAATGAACAGACGATAAATGGCAACATGAGCAGAATGCCAATGAGCCGGTGTTGCTTTTTGACAGGAGGTAAAAGCACGATCAGCCTGGCTTGAGAATAGTTTTCACACTCAATCCAGAGATCGACCGGAGAGCGCTGATGACTTCTGGGCGATGATGCAGACATGCAGTTCGGGGTATTGGTCGAACTCTACGTGGCGAATGCGACAACCCAGATTGTCCAACAATGTAAGAATGTAATTTACACCTAACGAACCATAGTAGACTTCAGGTCCCATTGTACTATCGTAAAGCTCCTCCGGTTCGTCTGTGCCGCCACAGCTAAGAACCAACACCCCATTTTCATCGAGTCCATTCACGAGCTTTGTAAACAGTGCCTCCTGCTGCGATAGCGGCACATGCCAGATGCTATCCCAGGCCGTAATCAAGTCATAGGTGGTGGGCAATTCCCAGCTGCAGATGTCCGCGTGGTGGAACTGAACTTCTGGATCATGCTGGCAAGCCAATGCAATCATCTGCCTGGATATATCAATACCTACCGGGGCAAACCCATGGCTCCGCAAGAGTTCTATGAAGCGACCGCTACAGCCACAGCCCACATCCAACGCTCTGCGGCGCCGTTGGGTGAACGCGATGGCATGTTTGTGCACCGCCATGCCATTGCTGCGATCAAAATCATCGGAAGTCCAGAGTTGAGTAATCTGGTCGTAAGTCTCGCCGGTTTCAACAGGGGTAGGGGGAAATTTGGGCAAAGTTTACGATTTCCGAAATATAGAATTAAGTGCCAGCAGAGCGCTGATACTGACTCTAAATCGTTCTAACCTGCGTAAAGTCGGTATAACCCATAAGGATCTTTTCAATGCCATCCTGTTTCCGGGTATGCATACCGGAGTTAATCGCCTCGAAATGAATATCCGCAGCGGGCGCCCCGCGCAAAATCATCTTTTTGATCTGCGGAGTGCTCATCAGCAGTTCGTGAACACCCATGCGACCACGGTAACCAGTATCTAAACAGGCGGGGCAACCTGGGGCTTTGTAGAGGGTGAATTCACCATTGTAGGCAAAATTATCGCGCCAGATCTTAATCTGTTCCTGGATATTCTCCTCCGGCGGATCGGCTCGGGAACTATCGGGAATTGCTTCGCGGCAATACTCAGTGGCGAGGAACTCAATTTCTGTGTCTTCGGGCACGTACGAGATCTTGCAGGAGGTACACAGTGTTTTGGTCAAACGCTGAGACAAAATACCGATCATAGCGTCAGCAAAGTTGAATGGGTCCAGATCCATATCCAGCAGGCGCACGATACTCTCAGCGGCGCTGTTGGTGTGCAGAGTGGAGAGGACCAAGTGACCGGTCAGTGACGCTTCAATGACGGTGCCGGCTGTCTCAGTGTCACGCATCTCACCTACCATGATGATATCCGGGTCGGCACGCAGGAAAGCTCGCATGGCTCCAGCGAAAGTCATACCCACCTTTTCATTCACTTCCACCTGTCTCAATCCGGGCTGCGTGATCTCCACCGGATCTTCCGCCGTCCAGATCTTGCGCTCAGAATTATTCAGATAGTTAAGTATGGAATGCAGGGTAGTACTCTTACCGGCACCGGTAGGGCCACACACCAGGAACATTCCGTAAGGTTTTGACACTCCGCTCAACAGGTTATCGAGGTTCGGCGTGCTGAGACCAATAGCATTCACCGGCATGCACTTACCGCCAGACAAAATACGAATCACCACGTCCTCAATACCACCCTGGGTCGGTATGGTCACGACACGCAGTTCGATATCGACAGGTGCAAAATGACGGAAGTTGATCTTGCCATCCTGGGGT
>CALKNV010000029.1 GCA_938091935.1 uncultured Pseudomonadales bacterium | reverse complement strand
CGATGCCGACAAAGTGAAGCTCACAATCGATCCCGGTACAAAGATAATCTCTGAGGGTGGCCAATCTGCACTTGTGATCAACCGCGGCGGTAAAATTTACGCCAATGGGTCAGCGGCTAAGCCCATCATCATGACTTCCAGTCAGGACGATGGTTCTCTGGATGTGTTGAATGCCCGTGGACTCTGGGGTGGCCTGACCATCAACGGGTCAGCAACACAAAATACTGCCAACGGTTTTGGTCAGGGCGAAGGATCCACCGGTGAATACGGTGGCGGTACCAGCCCGAACGATGATGACAGCAGCGGTGCAATTACGTACTTGCAGATTCGTTACGCCGGTTTTCCGATCACCTCAGAAAATGAATTGAATACTATTTCATTGCAGGGAGTTGGCCGCGGCACCGTGCTGGACTATATCCACAGTCACAATGGCGCCGACGATGGAATTGAGTTCTACGGCGGCACTGTTGATGCCAAGCATGTTCTTATTACGGGCCAGGAAGACGACGCGCTCGACTGGACCAATGGCTGGACCGGCAGGCTGCAGCACGTGGTCGTCAAGAACACGACTTCCGGCGACAACTGCATTGAGGCGGATAATCTGGGTTCCAACCCTACTGCGACACCCCGTTCCAATCCAACGATTTCCAATCTGACTTGCGTTACCAGTCTGACTCAGAAGAGCAACGGTCATGCTTTTGAACTGAAGGCGGGTACAGGAATGCAGATGTTCAACTCAGTGATTGGCGGGAAGTTGAATTCATCTGAAGGATGTATCTTGATTGCGGGTGCCGAAACCTTTAGTCAGTCAGCATCGCCTTTGAATGGTTCGCTTAAAATGCAAAAGAGTTTGATCACCTCAGAGTGTGCGGCGGCGCTTTCTGGCAGCGGCAGTTTCACTGCGGCTGACTGGTTTGCAGCACAGACCGACACCACTTCTGGCACAGTAGATTTAGGAGGTCCAGACGGTTGGACTAACGGCTCTGCAGTTAATGCGATTACCCCAACCATGGGTCTTGGTTCCTTCTTTGATGACGTTGATTACATCGGCGGCGTGAAAGATGACACCTCAGACTGGACTAAAGGCTGGAGCTTTAACTTCGACTAGAGCGCACGCGCTAGTCACACAGGAAAAGGGTGCTGAAGCACCCTTTTCTTTTTTAGGCTTGTAAGATTTTTGCCTGCTAGAGAAGCTCTACAAATCAGTAGCTTGAGAGATTCTTGAGGCAGATCAGCAACACCGTTTCTGTCACACGAATGTCATAAAGCGGTCATAGGACTGTCACACACTTGTAATAGGCTTAGCGCTATTCACCACAGGGTGTCTTACAGGGGCAAAACACCAAATGAATCGTAAGCAGCTACTCGCCGCCAGCATCGTTCTGGCTGCCAGTTCACACTCTCTCGCGCAACAGGCGCAAATTGAAGAAATCGCGGTTATCGGACAGTTTGTTCCCGATGAGAAGCGGGCCACCGATGCGGTTTCCAATGTGGTGGATTCTGAAGAATTCACTCGCACAGGCGATGCCAATATCGCTGAAAGTCTGAAGCGAGTAGCCGGTTTGTCTACCGTGGGTGGCAAGTTTGTTTACGTTCGTGGTCTCGGTGAACGCTACTCCACGACGCTGCTTAATGGTGCGATCCTGCCCAGTCCTGAGCCAATTAATCGCGTGGTTCCGATGGACCTGTTCCCGACCGCGGTTCTCGATAGTGTGCTGGTCCAGAAGACTTATTCCGCGCGTTTCCCCAGTGAGTTTGGCGGTGGCGTACTCCAGATGCGAACCAAGAAATCCACCGATGAGTTTTTCTTTAATGTCACCAGCTCTGTCGGCATGGTTCAAAACGTTGCGTTCAAAAATGGTTTCCGCATGGATGGCGGCGGCACCGATTGGTTAGGTATTGATGATGGCTGGCGCGAACAGCCCCTGCCTTTGCAGCAGGCTACCGCGGGTGATCAGGAACTGCGAAAGTTCAGTCCTTTTTCCGGTGTAGGTATCCCTCAGGAAGAACTCGATGTTGTGGGCCAAAGTCTGAACAATCAATACACGCCTCAGGTTGAAGAACTACCACCCAATGCCTCATTGACATTGTCTACGGGTAACTTCTTCGACATTGGCGATAATGGCGCTAAACTAAATTACCTCGCAGCGATCAATTATTCTAACGCTTGGGACACAGACATTATCGAGCGTAACAGCTGGGTACCTGGCAGCGAAGGTCTCACCCAATTCGATGGCCTGAGTTATACCGGCACTGGAAACAGCGTGGATACCAGCGGCATTTTTACCACTGGGCTGGATTTTAATTTCAATCACAATATTCGACTCACATCCATCGTGCTGCGCAAGACTGACAACCTGGTTGGGCGTCAAGTGGGCTTCATTGAAGCAGAACAGAATGTTGAGTTAAATGAATCGCGCTGGATCGAGCGGGAACTTTTTTCTAATCAGCTGCAGGGTGATCACTACTTTCCTGAGTTCAACGAGCTGACGATCAATTGGCGCACCAGCCGCATCAAGGCTGAGCGTGACGCGCCGGATGAGCGTATCTACCGTCGCGATAATGGCGAATTCTCATCGCGCGTTGACGGCAACTTGCGTAGTTGGAGTACCCTGGACGATACCGTACAGGATGCAGGTCTGGATCTTGCGATGACCTTTTACGGCGGGCCACTTGATTCAACCATTACAACTCGAGCTGGATACATGTGGTCCGAAAAAGAGCGCGAGTCAGAAATCAGACGGTTTGGCTTCGCCTTTGCAGGCAGGCTGGCTAACGATCTCGAACTACTGCAACAGCCTATTGAAGAAATTCTGAGGCCTGAACTGATTACGGCAGACGGATTTACTATCAGGGAAATCACGCGGCCTACTGATAACTACCAAGCCAACAATGAGCTGGAAGCTTTCTACGGCGAAGTTGAATTTAACTTCGATGATCGTCTGCGTTTTACTCTGGGCGCGCGTCAGGAAGATTTTCTTCAGGCAGTAGAGACCTTTGACCTGTTTCGCCCCAATACGAATTCTCAGAGCACTCAGGACAGCAGCGAATTGCTGCCCGCGGTTAGCCTCACCTACATAAACGGAGATCACCAGTTCCGCCTCGGTTACAGTGAGACAGTCTCCAGGCCAGACTTTCGTGAACTGTCGCCTGCACCGTTTACCAATCCTCTGACTGGGCGCGACATTATTGGTAACCCTGATTTGAAGATTACTGAATTGACGAACTACGATTTGCGCTGGGAATGGTATTTCGGCTTCAGCGATTACGCTTCGCTTGGGGTGTATTACAAAGAGTTCACCAATCCTATCGAATCTTCGATCTTTGACAGCATTAGTCGTCAGGGCACCTACATTAATGCACTCGGTGCTGAAAACGCCGGTATAGAAGCTGAGATTTATAAGCGCCTGGATTTTCTCGGTAATGATTTCTTTAACGGGATAGGCGAGGATTTCTATGTTCAGGCCAACGCCTCTTTCATCGAATCTGAGGTGAGCATCGCGCCGGAAGATCAGGGCGTGCTGACATCATCAACTCGCCCTCTGCAGGGTCAGTCTGACTACCTCCTGAATTTGCAGATAGGTTATGAGCCCATGCAAGGCACAACGGCGACCTTGCTGTATCACTACTACGGCGAACGTATCGCCGAGGTAGGTATTGAGGGTGCGCCAGATCTGGTGGAGCAGCCCTTCGGTGAGCTGAACTTCGTCTACATTCGTGACCTCACTGACGATCTAGCCATGACATTCAAGGCTAAGAATATTGGTGACCAGCGCAATGAAATCACTCAGAACGGCTTCGTCAATATTGGTTACAACAGGGGCAGAGAGTTCAGTTTCCAGCTGGACTACATATTCTAAAAACCCTGCGATGCGCAGCGAGAACAGCATTGGGGCAGGGATCCCCCTGCTAAATGCAGCTGCAATATAACCCGATGAGACATGGATCTGGTCAAAGCATTAAACGCGGAAAGCCGCATATACTGTGGCTTGTAGCGCTGTCAGTGTCACAATACTGTAATATTTTGTTGCTTAAATGCTGATAGCCTTCTTACAATATGCAATGATTTCGAGCACTTGCCATGACTGAATCTACAATTCTCATCGTCGATGACGAAGCCGCGATTCGCGATATGGTTGGCATCACCCTGGATCTTGCTGGGTTCAGCGCGATCAGTGCAGCCGATGCCCACGAGGCCCACGTTTCTATTATCGACAATAAACCTGACCTGGTGCTGCTTGACTGGATGTTGCCGGGCGGCAGTGGCATTGAGTTAGCTCGGCGCCTGCGTCGGGATGAAATTACAACGAACATTCCAATTATCATGCTTACTGCCAAGGCCTCCGAGGACAATAAAGTTCAGGGTCTTAATGAGGGTGTCGATGATTACATCACCAAACCGTTTTCACCGCGGGAGTTGGTGGCACGTATCAAGACTGTTCTGCGTCGGGTAAATGGCAAACAAAAAGACAAAGTGTTGCAGGTGTTCGATCTCAAGCTCGATCCCACTAGCCACCGCATTTCTATCGAAGACAAACCAGTTGAAATGGGACCTACTGAATTTCGCCTGCTCAAGTTCTTCCTGTTAAATCAGGAGAAAGTGTTTAGCCGCGATCACATACAGGATGCCGTGTGGGGTGGTAATGTGTATCTGGAAGAGCGCACGATCGATGTGCATGTTCGGCGCTTACGCAAGGCCCTGTGTTCCATCCAGAACACGGCGATTGACTACGCCAAGCTTATCCAGACGGTTCGCGGTGCGGGCTATCGATTTTCTGTCAGGCCTTCCTGACGCGCCCAGACTCGCCAGATCCTCTCTTTCTATAACAGCACTTCGCAGCTGCGAGCACAGCGACAGTCAGTTGATATTGATTAATCTATGTCGCTCGTTTGCAATGCGGTTCAGAGGTGGCTGTGAGAAGTGTCTAAAAGAAAATGCTTCAGTTAGGCACATCTTCCCGCAAAAGCGCTTCTCGCTCTCGCTGGTACTCTTCATAGGAAGTTTGGTAATGCGCCTCGCATGCGGCCTGCTGTGCAATAGGGATAGTCTCACAGCGTTGCAGATGATTCTGCTGGATGGATTCGAATAGTGCTTGATTAGAGCAGGATGTCGCTAGCAAGACGAAACCCATCGCGATACATAGACCAGGCAATGAACGCTGGGTATTTTCTCGCTTCTGTAGCTTAGATGCACATTTCATAATGACTTAACTCTCGGCTTGCCAGTCATTCTGTTAAGACCCACTTTTCCGTCTCAATTGCAGAGATGCCGTAGATCAGAGCTGTCGCTTACTGCTAACGGTGATGCACCTGTAATAATTCTCTTGCTGTCGCTGGATTTGCAACGCTACACCCGGCTTGTGTCACGAGGTCGGCAGTGGTTTGCACAAGATCGACATTAGAGGCCGCGGTGTTTCCATCAGGCAACAACAGGTTGTTTTCAAATCCTACCCGGCAGTGGCCGCCTTCCTTGATCGCGGCATCCATACAGCGGAATTCATTGCGGCCAAAGGCACATACAGACCACAACCAACCTGTATCCAGTTGCGCCAGGAGAGGGGCCAGCGCCTCAGGTTCTGATTCCTGCGATTCCTGGTAACGTCCCAGTACCAGCAGCACATGGATACATTCATCTGGCACCAGGCCTCGTTGGCAAAGACTCTTGAAAATCTGGATATCAGTGGCGTCATACAGAATGTACTGGGGCGCAATGCGTTCTGTGTAAAGCCAATGGAAAAAACGGGCGGCAGCAGATTCATCCTTTGCCTCAGGGATGAGTTCCCGCAGTGCCAGCGAGACTGCTTCTGGCTTAGTCTTCCTGACACACTCCATTTGCTCGACGGGCTGATAGCGGCCAACCGCCTCAGTTGTGATCTGAATAATCAAATCCGATCCAGCCATGCTTCGAATCTGGGTGATAGCAGCCCGGTAGCGCTCGGGATCGAGGCTGTGAGCAGAATCCTTGTCGCGGACATGTAAATGCAGCATTGAGGCACCAGCTTCCGAACAGGCCGCTGCCGTCTCGCCCAACTCAGTCGCAGTGAGTGGCAGCTGCGGATGATCCTGTTTGAGCTTTCGAGCCCCGTTCGGAGCTACGGTAATCAGTACTGGTCGAGTCATTATTTCTGGCTTTTTCCTGTCCCGGGGAGAGAATGTCCTTGTTGCCGGTCTGCTTGCTTGTCCTGGTTAACATGTTGGAAGGAAAGGCAAATCGATGCAAGGCTTTCGAAAAATCAGCATTGCAGGGTTGCTGCTGCTACCCCTTGCGGTTTTTGCCGCAGAAACGGATTGGGAATTGAAGCGTGATTGCGACTTCTGGCCCATGTTATTAGGCGACAGGACCCGGACACACTCACCGTGACCATGGGCAGCTCGGCTACCGTCGACAAGATGGGGGAAGTTAACGGTCGTCACCGGCTGGTGGAGGCCAACGCCAGCTGGGTGTTTGAGCCACTTGCCGATGGCGGGGTTCGCATCATCAATGAGGCGCACATCGATCCAGGGTCGGCCCTGCCGGGTTGGGTGACTAATTTGCTGCTGGTGGATACGCCCTTCGAAACCATGAACGCTTTTGTGGCTGAAGTGCGCGAACCCAAATACCAGGAATCGGCAGTGAGTTTCACCAGAAACAGATAACTACTTTTAGTTGCAAATGAGAATCATTCTCATTAATATGAACCTGTTGCCAAGTCGCCAGGTCAAACGAGCTAAACTGCAGTTTGAATCAAATACACGAAGGCGACGGGGACAGCGAACACATTGGGTATTGAGACAAAACACATGGACAGAATAATCAGCTACAAGCAACTAGAGAGATAAGGTGTATGTCAGTTTCACGCCTGCATCTAGAAATCGAACCTTCTGCCCTGGCACGCCTGTTGGAAAGCGATGTGCTGCGCCTGTGCGATTTCAGTTGCGCCGACATGGAAACCAAGCGTCTGGTGCAGGCCATTTATCGCCAGCTTGCGACCTCGAAGATGCGCCGTGCTAACTCTGGCGAATAGCCATCAGGCTCAACAGTCAGCCGAGGAAAGTTCATGCGCTTGTGTCGTGAGCAGCGCTGTGACAGTCTTGCCGAAATCAATGTCATGCTCGCCGTGACAATTCTCAAATACTGAAGTGATTTCAACCCATGTCCCATGATCACGACCACACCGAGCCGCCCTCGGATCTCGAATTGAGAGTTAAGGCGCTGGAAAGCCTGTTGCTGGAGAAGGGTCTGGTAAACCCCGATGCGCTCAACACTATTATCGAAACCTATGAGCACAAGGTGGGCCCCAGGAATGGCGCTCATGTTGTTGCCAAGGCGTGGACCGACCCGGCTTTTAAGCAGGCGCTGCTAACAGACGCAAGCTCAGCCGTGGCCGACCTGGGCTATATGGGTCGTCAGGGTGAACACCTTACCGTGGTCGAAAACACAGCGTCGGTACATAACCTGGTGGTGTGTACGCTTTGTTCTTGCTACCCCTGGACCATGTTGGGCTTACCGCCGGTTTGGTATAAGTCTGCGCCCTATCGCGCCCGCGCGGTGAGTGAACCTCGATCTGTGTTGGCGGAGTTCGGCACAGCGCTTCCCGAATCAACAGACATTCAAGTCTGGGATTCCACTTCTGAGATGCGCTACCTGGTGTTACCCATGCAACCTGCTGAAACCGAAGATTGGAACGAAGCGCAGTTACAGGCATTGGTAAGTCGCAACAGCATGATCGGCGTCGAATTAGCAAGGCCTGCGACAGCATTAGACCAAGTGGATAACGACTCATGATTGGTGGACATGACCTCGGCGGAAAACACGGTCTCGGGCCAATTGATCCCGAGCCTGAATCAGAAGAGCCATTGTTTCACGCGGACTGGGAACGTCGGGTTTTCGCGCTCACGCTTGCCACCGGCATGTTGGGACAATGGAACATAGATGAGTCGCGTCATGCACGCGAGCGTCAGCATCCGGTGGACTACCTCAAACAAAGCTATTACGAGAACTGGCTCGTTGGGCTGGAGAAACTGTTGGACGAAAAGCATCTGCTTGAAGGCGCAGAGGAGCAACAAGAAAGCCTACGCATTCCTGATGCAGCGGGCGCCGAAAAGATACTTGCCAGCGGCGGGCCTACCCAGATGTCCAATACTGCGCCAGCGCGATTTGGCATCGGCGACAAGGTCACGGTACAGAAACGCCAGGGTAGCGGACACACCCGAGTGCCTGCCTATGTACAAGGTGCCAGTGGCGAAATCGTCGATCATTATGGAACCCATGTATTCCCCGATGCCAATGCCGAGGGAGAGCACCGAGGGGAGCACTTGTACTCAGTGCGCTTCGACGGTGAATTATTGTGGGGCAATGAGTCACAGGGACAGGCTGTTTTTATTGATCTCTGGGAGCCCTATCTGGAGCCGGCAAAATGAGAACGTTTCCAGGGCAACCGCTTGAACAGGATGAGCCAGTTTTCAGGGACCCCTGGGAGGCACAAGCCTTCAGTCTGGTCATCGCCTTGCACAGGAAGGGAGCGTTTAGCTGGGATGAGTGGGCCGCAGCCTTGAGTGAGTCGATCAGCGCAGCTCAGAAAGCAGGTGATCCCGACACTGGAGAAACCTATTATCAGCACTGGCTGGCAGCTTTGGAAAAACTGACGGTGAGCAAAGGGCTGTCGGCACCGGAAGAAATGGCTGCGCGAAAAGAATCATGGCGGCAGGCTTACCTGGCCACACCGCACGGCCAGCCAATTGAGCTTGGTTCTGGGTAGTGGTCCCGTATACTCTTTCCGGCAGCTGGGTTTCCTCTGCACCTCACTATTTTTTAAAGGGGTCAAGAGGCACAATTAGTATTCACACAGCCCTTCAGTTCTGTGGCCAATAACGATCGTTGACTCGAAGGAATATTGTCATTACTCTTTCTGAAATTAAATGCAGCTCATCGGGCCAAAGAAAGTAAAAAGCTATATAAGGCTTCGATGAATTCCCCAGTAAGAGACCCAGCCAGCCTTGCGGCCAGGCAGATAGAGGGTCCAGAGACGGAGAGAACACCCATGAATCGTAAAGCACTCATTGCAGCTGGTCTCGCATTAATGATTGTTGTTGGCGCGCCGGTTGTTGCGCATCATGCCAGTGCACCATTCTATGATCCCGAGGATCGCGTCGAGCTTCAGGGAGCGATTACCCGCTTCGTTTTCAGAAATCCACATGCTTTCCTGTTTCTGGACGTGACGGATGAGAATGGCGACGTTGTGGAATGGCAGGTTGAGCTGGGTGCGCCCGTCAGTCTGCGCCGGGTTGGCTGGACGCCAGACACCCTCGAGGTAGGTATGGTGGTAAACGTATCTGGAAATCGTTCCCGTGCTGAGGGTACCCACGGACTCTGCTGCGTGCGTATGACCCGTGAGGATGGTGGTCCAGTGTTAGAAGGTGGCCGCGTCCGCGAAGCCAACACCAACTAGATCACAATCGGGGAACAAGAGCATGAACAAGAACAACAAGTTGGCTGTCACTGCAGCATTAGGTTTTCTGGTCGCTGCAAGCACAACGGTAATTGTCGCCCAGAGCGATGACCAAATCCCTGACCTGTCCGGAATCTGGGATGGTGGATTCAGTGTGCGCCCGGTTAATGGCGTGGATGTGCCCTGGGGCGAAGATAACTTCCCTAAACTGAACGCTCGCGCATTGGCTTATCAGGAAGCCTGGGAAGAAACCATGGCGCCGAAGTATGACTGTCAGCCTGCGGCTTCACCGGCGATCCAATACGATCCCTATGCAATGCAGATTACCCAGTGGCCAGATCGTGTGCTGCTGCGTTATGAGAAAGACGACCAGTTGCGTACGGTTTGGTTGGATGGAAGGGAGCCCAAAGCCACGGATTTCAGTATTCAGGGCTTTTCAACCGGCTACTATGAAGACGGGTCTCTTTATGTGACCACGACGCATTTTGTCTTCGATATTGCCGGATTTGACGACTACAACGGCATTCCTTCTTCAGCGCAAAAAGTCGTGACTGAACGCTATTGGCGTGAGGGCGAAGAGCTGAAGATGACTCTTACCCTTGCAGATCCCATGTTCCTGCTGGAACCTACCGGTTACACTACGCGCTGGTTACCAGCCGGGCCTGACTACAGGCTACAGCCTTATGACTGCGATCCTGAAGCCTCACGTACTTCAGTGCGTTTCTTTCCTTCCAAGTATGACTAGTAAACAGACTGGCTAGCCGGTTCCCACATAGGGAATCAGGCGGCCGGTCAGCAATACACCAGTCCAGACAGTCAATGAGGTGTAGGCCACGCATTTCGCCATTAGGGGTGAGTCTGCTTCATGATCCCAGCCCGACATAATTGGGCTGACTTTCCAGTGGTACAACAGCGCATTCAACCCTGCCAGACCCACCAGCACCATCTTGATCTGAAAGCCTATATTGATGGAGTAGCGACCGGGGTCGCCTACAAAGAACAGCGTCCCGGTGATGAGGTTGACTAAAAAGCCAGCTACCACGAGCGGTAACAGCTGATGGGCGGCGTTTGGCTTTATGACTCGCAAATGACCCGCCATGCGTAAGTCCACCACAATCAAACCTCCGAGCAAGAGCACCAGGCCAATGAAGTGGATGATCTCCATGACCGGCCATAGCCAGTAGGTTTCCTGAATCCATTGATTCAGTGAACTTCCGTCGGCAACATTGGCGAGTAAATTCCACATGGGGCTAGAAGATATAGGCGATTAGCCGGCCAGCTATAATGGCGCCAACCCAGACTGAAAGTGATAGCGCCGCAAGCAGCTGCGTGACGCGGTCTACACTGGTTGATTCCAGCCCTGATGCCAGCTGAATGGAAAGTCTGTTCTGCAGCACAATCGCTGAACTCATCCCCACAGCGATGCAAACGAGTTTGCTAAGAAACGGGATGCTAGTAGCAAGATAACTGGCCTGGGAGCTGAATAAGAGAAAGCCAGAAACCGCATTGATGACAAAGCCGAGAAGGGCAAGTCGCAGCAGGTGGTGGAATACTGCAATATCCAGCGCCGGGAATAAGCCAAGCAGTTTCAAATCCCGCATGGAAAAGATGCCTGCAACTATGGCCAGGCCAATAATGTGACAGGCCAGCAGCGAAGGATAGGCCCAGAGTGATTCTCCGACCCAAAGCGCGAGTGATGTGTTCTCTAATGTGGTGAACATTGGCTGACTGCTTATTGTTCTTGTGTTACCAGGGTGTTGGGAAATTAAGCTCGGCGCACGTGACCCCAATCCTGTCACTGCCCTATCGCAGCGCTCATTATGCGGTC
Source organism: uncultured Pseudomonadales bacterium (assembly GCA_938091935.1). Classification (GTDB taxonomy): domain Bacteria; phylum Pseudomonadota; class Gammaproteobacteria; order Pseudomonadales; family Pseudohongiellaceae; genus UBA9145. The sequence goes on along the minus strand of CALKNV010000029.1, from coordinate 13,101 downwards.
CAATCACAAAAGGGTAAACCGCGATAGCAATGGGAGCGCTCGCGGTTGAGCTCAGTATGCCGGGCGAGTGTCGCGAACAGACAAAAAAGCTGTCCAATTTAACCGTGTCACAAGGCGTGCTTCTGGCGCAGCGGGCTCTTATTCAAGGAAGTGTTTTGAGTCTTGCCAGCTGGTTTAGTTCCAGCATATTTGTGACTCTTTTGTAGCTGCGCTCACTGGCCTTCAATATAATACCCATTGTTCCTCTGTAGGTGCGGGCAATCCGGTCAACTGATTTGCCTGAGTCTATACGCCGGTATCACCGGCTTTCATCAGCTCATCGTGACCGAAACCAGTTTAATCCGGTCGCCAAGAAACATGATAATCACAAGAATTATTGCAGATACGCGGTGCTTGCTAAAAGTCGCCGCAATCGGTCTCGTCTTCCTGGCAATCTCTGAACAACCAGTGGCTCAGGAACCGCGCAGAGCGATGCTGCGGGTTTCGGGCGCCGAGCAGGAACTCAGTACTAACATTATCGCGCACACAGCGGGAATTAATCTTGCCTGTGATGCGCCTCGAACCCGGATCAATACGATTATCCCCCGCTTGAGTCGCCAGATAACTCGGGCTGCCAGGGCATTCGGCTATTACCATTTGCAGGAATCCATTCGAATCGAGCGCGACCTCGAGACGGGTGCAGGGGCTTGCTGGGTCATCTCTATCGATGTCGATCCTGGCCCCAGAATCACGGTTGCCTCGGTGTCGGTGACAGTCGCGCAAAACCAACAGTATTTCTCCGCGGTGCTGGACGGTCTATCCATGCAGGCGGGTGATGCCTTAAACCAGGCCAGTTTCGAGCGCATCAAGGGGCAGCTAAACAGCGTAGCAGTGGAGCAGGGCTTCTTTGATGCCCAGATTACTGAGTCGCGTCTGGCGCTGGACCTTGAAAACAATACTGCTGAGGCGATGGTGGCGTTTGATCCGGGCTCCCGCTTTAGGATCAGATCGGTGAGATTGGAAGGGCATGAAGTGCTGGACGCTGGCTTTATCAATCGTTATCTCGATGTGCAGCCAGGGGACTATTACTCGGCAGAGTCAATTCTTTCCGTCAGGAATTCGCTGAACGAGAGTCTTTATTTCAATCGAGTGTCAGTCTCCCCTCTGCATGAAGAGGTGGACGATACCGAGATACCTCTCTCAATCGATCTGCAGATGCGTCCGCGCCGTGCATTTTCATTTGGTGGTGGGGCGACAACAGACACCGGCCCCCGGGTCAGGAGCCGGTACGAAAATCGCTACCTCAACGCCAGGGGGCATCAGTTTGACGTTAACGCGAGCCTCTCCACGATTCAACAGAAAATCGACCTTGGCTACGAGATTCCCCTGGCTAATCCGCGAACTCAGCGCCTGGCCTTTTCCCTGGGGCATCTCAGTGAAGACGTCGATGTCTACGAATCACAGACTGACAAGTTTGGTGTTGATTACAGCTTCGTCGATCAATCGGGCTGGCGCCGCAATTACTTTGTGAATTATCAGCAGGATCGGTTTCAACTCAATGAGCAATCGCGTGATAGCACCAACTTGCTTGTTCCCGGTTTCAGGCTAACCCGCACGCAGGCAAATGATACCCTGTACCCCACACGCGGTTGGCGCCTCTATGGGCAGCTGAGTGGCGCCCAGGAGGATCTGCTGTCCTCCACTTCCTTTGTTCAATTGAACGTGTCAGCGAAGACGTTATTTGAATTTGGCCCAGGAAGATTGATATTACGCGCAGATCTCGGCAGCACTGTGATCGATGATTTGGTGGAACTTCCAGTAAACCTGCAGTACTTCGCAGGCGGTGACCAAAGCATACGAGGCTACTCCTATCAGTCCCTGGGGCCCATAAACGCAACCGGCGAAACTATTGGCGGCCAACACCAACTCGTTGGAAGTGTTGAGTACGACTTTGGTATCCGCCCCAACTGGAAGCTGGCTGTATTTACCGACATGGGTAATGCCTTCAATGATTTTTCTGACATCGAATTCAAACAGAGCGTCGGGATTGGCATTCGTTGGTTGTCACCGGTTGGGCCGATCCGGCTGGATCTGGCATCAGCGCTGGACGATGACAACAAACTTCGCCTCCATCTCAGTATGGGGCCGGATTTATGATTGCTTTGTCTCGACCATTAAAACTAGCCGCGCTGGCGCTGGCGGTCGTGCTAAGTCTAATCCTGGCGCTGATGCTGCTGGTGTTAACGACAGGGCGGGGCAACAATTGGCTGGCGCAGACTGCTTTGGACCGACTAAATAGCTCCGGAGATTTTGAGCTTAGCATTCAGAATATTCAGGGTAGGCTGTGGTCAGATTTCAGCCTGATGGATGTCGAAATATCTACAGCGGCGGCAGACCTGAAGATTGCCCAGCTCGAAGTCAGTTGGCAACCACTCACGATTTTCTCCGAGCAGATACAGGTACAGCGAGTTCAAGCACAGCAGGTTCACCTGCGTCTCCTTGATAACCCTGACACTTCAGAGACAGTTGCTGATTCAAGCCCGCAGTTGCCAGCATTAGCAATAGCAGCACTGTCTATTTCCGATTTTACCAGCAATGCCATGGCAGATAATGTCATCACCGAGTTTGACACTGCAGTTACGTTGGCAAATCAATCCGTGAACCTGTCGCAATTTTCTTTAACGTCAGACCTGCTTCAGACAGAGGGTTCACTGCAGCTGGAGCTCAATCCGGACATCACCATATCTGGCCAATTCGATTGGCGCACCGAGGCCGGAGTTCTTGAAGGGGCACCGGCGCTGGCCGGTACCCTGGCCCTGGCGGGAAACATGGCCGAGGTACAACTCAGTCATGAACTCCGGACTCCGCTGCAGGTCTCGAGCTCGGGCTCGGTTCTGCAACCGGGAGAACTGGAGCAGCTGGAAATTGCACTGGAGCACTCGGCGGACAGTCTGAATCTAGATGATTATTTCCCGGGGCTTTCTTTAACTGGGGTAAGCGCGATTACTACCGGTCCCCTGGAGCGACTCGAGATTGCTGCGCTGGGCGAGGTTGAATTACGCGATCAGCTAGAATTTTCTGCACGGATAGAGGCAGTGGCCGATCCGCAAACGCTAAGGGTAGCGTTGCTTGAGTTCACCAGCGAAGATTCGCGACTCGAGAGTGAATTCAGTCTGCTTTTGGCAGAAGAGTTAAGCCTGGAGGGAACCTACCGGGCAACCAGCATTGGTTTACATGAGCTGGCGCCGTTGTTTGGAGACGAAGAGTTAGGAGGGGAAGCGTTTGGAGAGATAGCGCTGCAGCCGCTTTATGTTGATGCGAACGGCAGTTTGCTGCTGTCACAGACTCCAGATGGTCTGAACATCAATAGTGAGTTTGACGCGATTCGAATTCCACTGGGCGGTGAAGAAGTGCTTGGCAGTGGTTCTATCCAGCTACAACCAGAGCTTATCTCAATTCCGGATTTTACCCTGGCTAGCCAATCAGCACGCCTGGACCTGCAGGGTGAAATTGGCGCCGAGGGTAGTCTGCGCTGGCAAATTTCGCTGGACGATATCAGTCAGTTTGTTTCAACTATGCAGGGCTCCATGGACGGGAGGGGTGAGGTGCTGGGCACCCTGGCACAGCCCTTTGCCACCGGTAATCTGTCGCTCAGCAACTTGCAAACACCTGAACTACAGCTGCAGTCAGCAACCATGCAGATTGAGGGAATCCCGACTAACTTCAGCGCTACGGTCTTGCTTAGCGAACTTAAGCTGGAGTTCCCCGGCATCTCCGAACGCTTCGACAGCGCGGCACTAACCATGCGTGAGCAAAATGGCGCTGGTAACCTTGGCTTAACCGTCCAGTCCGATCTTGGGTCAATCCTTTTTGATTTGCAGGGCAGTACTTTTCTGGCGCAGCCTTTTTCCTGGGGCGGTGAATTGCTTGAGTTGCGCCTTGAGACCTCCGGGTACCAATGGCAACTGCAGGCTCCGGTTGCCCTGCGATTCGATGAGCAGGCCATCGCACTTGCTGAGACCTGTCTGCAGGCGGCAGAAACCAGTTTTTGTGTAAGCGCCAGCAATGCGCGTGAAACGGCTCAAACCAGTCTTAATCTGGCGCTTGAGAATTTGCCCATCGCCGCGCTGTCCGATGTGCAGCGCTTGCTGCCGCTGCAGACACTCGCTAACTTGCAGCCTCCAGCTTTGCCCCGGGGAGTTAGCCTTGAAGGCGCTATGTCAGTGCAAGTCGATGGTGAGAGTGATTCTGCGGCGCAACTGCAGCTTGAGACCTCAGTCGCCATTGCTGAACTTGTCATGGCAATAGCGGATGAATCTGGTTCCACTGAGGGGATGCCTGAAGAAGGCCCGGAGCAACGCACCCGCCGCTTCCACTGGCAGGACATTACAGCCACAGCGAATCTCCAGCAACAAGGCTGGAATATAGGCGCTGAGGGTGAACTGGATTATCAGGAATTTGAAGGTGAGCGCCTGGAACAAGAAGGCATGTTTGATATTGCCCTGACTATTGATGCTGAGTCTAATCTTGCTGGCACGTCAATGATCCGATTTGATGACCTTGCCTGGCTCGAGGCATACGTACCCGATATCTCTTCCGTGTCTGGACGATTAAATAGCCAGTTTGGCATCTCAGGCAATCTGGCTGAACCCCGGCTGGAGGGTTTTTTCGCGCTAGAAAACAGCGGCTTTAATCTCGATACCTGGGGAGTGAGGGTCGACAGTTTCCGCGGTATGGCCACAACAACTGCCGACGGCGAAGTCAGCATTGCCGCCAGCGCCCAAACCGACGACGGCCAGCTTGCGATTACTGGCAACGGCAGCGGTTTGCTGCAAGATGATCTCGATCTTTCTTTGCAACTTACTGGCGACGACTTCCAGTTGTTAGATTCTCCTGATGCCAGTGCGCGTGTAACGCCAGATATTTCACTCATCGCAGATAGTGAAAGCATTAGTTTGCGCGGGACCATTCAGGTGCCCCACCTATTTATTGCCATGGGTGCGCTTCCTGAAACAGCAATCGATGTGTCCAGCGATGTTGTCATCGTCAACTATCCGACAGACCAACCGGAGCTGGCCAGATCTTTGGCGGCGATAGACAACCGCTTTATGAGCGTCCCAATAACCGCGAATATAGTGCTGGAGTTGGGGGACGATGTAAGGTTCTCTGGGTTGGGACTTGACACACGCCTGCAGGGCGCACTTACAGTCGAGCAGCTAGCGAATGGGAGCAATCGCACGTTTGGTGAGCTTGCCGTCACTAACGGCAGTTATTCTCTGTATGGGCAAACTCTGCAGCTTGAGGAAGGGGAATTGCTGTTTATTGGCCCTTACGACAATCCGGGTTTGGACATCAGGGCCACCAGAACAATAGGAGACACCGAAGTGGGTTTGCAGATGAATGGCACTTTGCGAAACATTCAGAGCGAATTATTTTCCACGCCGAGCCTGCCAGAGAATGACATTATCGCGCTGCTGGTTACTGGACGGCCGTTTGCCCAGGTCGGGCAATCTGATGAGGAGGCGCTGTTGGGCTCAGTGGCGCGACTTGGTCTGGCGCGCGGCAGGGTGATCAGCGAGCGCGTACGGAATTCGCTTGGGTTGGACACGCTCGCTATTACCAATACCGGAAGAATTGATGAAGCGATGCTTACAGTAGGCAAATACATAACGCCGTCAATTTTCGTTCGCTATGGCCTTGGATTGTTCGACAATCAGTCCAAGATTTCTGTGGATTATGATCTGACCCAGTCAATCAAGCTGCAGGCAGAGTCTGGTGAAAATCAGAGTCTGGATGTGACTTACTCCATAGAGAACTAGGCAGGGGTTTTCTGCGCTAAAATTTCTTGAGACTTTTTGAAGTTGGTGATTTGAAGTTGGTGATTTGAAGTTGGCGAGTTGAAGTCGGCGGTGAACCGATTTGGCGCAGTTAGCACAAGCTAAGGCATTTCTGTCATCTATAAAGTTCTAGTTCACAGCAGGCTCAGAATTGTTGCCGTTGTCCTGGCTTGGATCAAGCCGATTTTGAAAGCGCTCAATGTGCAACTCGGCGGAGGCGGGCTGATCAACTCTGGCGACATGGAAGAGTGCCTCTCCTTCGTTTACCAGCGGCAGATTAGTCTTGCCGATAACAATGCCGTCAAACGGTGCTAGTGCTTCCTGCTGTGCTTCTCCGAAAGGATCTGCTAACACGCCCAGCACTTCGTTCTCTTTGACTCGCGAGCCCAGTGGTTTGATCAGCCTGACAATGCCGCTCTGCGGCGCCCTGACCCATGAGCTTGCCGAAGCGAGAAACGACCTTGATATTCTTCGCGATGATTTTAATGGGGCGAGCATATCTAGTTCGCGCATTACCGACATAATGCCTCGGACGCCAGCGCGGATCGCAACCTCGTTAAAGCGCAGCGCTTCTCCAGCCTCATATACAATTATGCTTATGCCAAGCGCCTCAGCCGCTTTTCGCAAAGAGCCATCGATAATTTCGCTACCCAGAATCAAAGGTGAGCCGAAGGCAAGGGCCAGCCGCTTCGTTTCTTCATCATCCATGACTGCCCGGATATGGGGAAAATTCTCGCGATGCACGGCTGCGGTATGCAAATCAATGCCATGGGTGCAATTGGCGATCACGTCATTTAAAAATAGCTGTGCGAGTCGTGATGCCAGTGAACCCGACTCCGAGCCCGGGAATGATCGATTCAGATCGCGCCGATCTGGAAGGTATCTGGACTGATTGATGAATCCGAAAATGTTCACCACCGGCACGGCGATAAGCGTGCCGCGCAGTCGGTTAATGGCTTTTTGGTTGAGGACGCGGCGAATGATTTCAACCCCATTGATTTCATCGCCATGAATTGCCGCGGAGATAAAAAGGCAAGGGCCCGGTTTCTTGCCTCGAATAACCTGTACCGGCATCTCGAGTTGAGTATGCGTGTAGAGGCTGGGTATAGCTATATCAAGGGTTCTGCGCTGACCCGGTTTGATTTCTTGTCCACCGACGACGATCTTATCCATAATACTGCACTCTGCTCACAAACCTGGCCTTCTATTCGCCAGGGGAAATCGCAAGAAAGTCAGAGCGCCTGGCTCAGACAGGAGCATAACAGGTTCAATCCGAATGGGTCGGCTTAGTTCTGCGCAGTCTCTTACCGACGAGATAGGATCTGGCTGGATTCACTAGCGCCAGGTCTTTAATAGCACTACGCCCGAGTAGCATTCTGAACAGCATCTCGTCTCGGGATGTCAGTGTCATCTCAATTGGCCAAGTGTGTTGGCCGAGAGTGATTGATGTTGTGATAACCCAGCGCTCCTCCTTATGCCCTCCGGAATCTGTAACCGTCCTCTGGCCAACGACAGGCGCCCTGCAAACCTGCACGGTTTCCAGATCGCGCTGCTTTGGGTGGAGATAAAATTTTACATGGTCAACCCCATTTTCCGTGAATGGTGTGACTTTGAAGGCATGCAATGCTGAAGTACGCGCCCCGGTATCAACTTTCGCCTTGATTTGCCTGATGCCGAGTTCAGGAAGGCCAACCCATTCGCGCCAGCCAAGGATAATTGGATCGCTCAATAACGGATTCCTCATTCAAGCTAGTAATTGCCACTCATCCGGTTAGACTTGAAAGAAAGGCAGCCTGAACGCCAATTTTTGAGTAGCTGAGGAACTGAGTCTACCATGAAGCTTGCAATCCTTTCCCGTGCGCCAAGCGCTTATAGTACACGCCGACTTAAAGAGGCCGCGTTGCAGCGTGGCCACAAAGTAAAGATCCTCAACACGCTCAAGTTTGCCATTGATCTGCGTAAGGGAATCCCTGATCTCTACTACCGGCAAAAACCCTTGAGTAGCTATGATGCAGTGCTGCCACGGGTCGGGACGTCTATTACCTACTTTGGAACGGCGGTGGTGCGACAGTTTCAACAGATGGATGTGTTCTGCGCGAACACAGCCCACGGTATCTTGAACTCGCGGGATAAACTTCGCAGTCTTCAGATTCTGAGTCGCCACCACATCGGTATTCCCAAAACGACTTTCGTGAAAGACAAAAAAGACGTCATCCCGGCAATCGAGCGCGTGGGTGGAGCGCCGGTGGTGATCAAACTCATTGAGGGAACTCAGGGCATCGGTGTATTGCTGGCGGAGTCACGCAAAGCCGCCGAAGGTATTATTGAATTGCTGCAGAGTCAGAAGCAGAACGTGCTGGTGCAAAAATTTGTTGCCGAAAGTAAAGGCAAGGATATTCGCGCATTTGTCGTGGGTGATCGCGTGGTGGCAAGTATGCGTCGAATCGCCCAGGGCCAGGAGTTTCGCAGTAACGTACACCGCGGCGGTGTCGCCGAGGCCGTTGAGTTAGATGAGCAATATCGGGAAACTGCTGTCCGCGCTGCTCAAATTTTAGGGCTGCGGGTCGCCGGTGTCGATATGCTGGAAGGTAAAGACGGTCCGCAGATTATGGAGGTCAATTCCTCCCCTGGACTGGAAGGCATTGAAACCTGCACCGACCTGGATATCGCCGGCGCCGTGATTGACTATATTGCTGCTCAGGTAGATTTTCCAGAGATCGATTTGCGTCAGCGACTCACGGTAAGCAAGGGGTACGGTGTAACAGAAATATATGTGCCAGAAGGATCAAATTTCGTTGGTAAGTCTATTAATGAGACTAGCCTGCCCGAGCTTGATATTAACGTCCTTACTCTTTATCGCGGCAATAAGGTAATTCCCAATCCACGGCGTGATCGGGTGCTGGAGCCTGATGACAAGCTGCTTTGTTTTGGCAAGATGGAGTACATGCGCGACATGGTGCCAAAGAAAACACGCCGGCGCCGTCAACCTGAAGTCAAAGAGCTGGTGACCGAGGAAGCGGCTTCCCCGAAACCCGAAGACTCAGAGTACTAAAACAGGATAGCAAGGACCGGGTGCTCTATGCTGCTAGACATATTCATGATCATCGGCGGCCTTGCCTGTCTTTTGTTCGGTGGCGATTTTCTCGTGCGCGGCGCTTCGGCGCTTGCTGAAGACCTTGGCGTCTCACCTCTTTTCATTGGATTAACCGTGGTGGCTTTTGGCACTAGTGCTCCCGAGCTCTCGGTAAATCTGCTCGCCGCTACGCAGGGCAATACCGAAATCTCTTTCGGTAACGTGGTGGGTTCCAATATCGCCAATGTCGGCCTGATACTCGGCTGTTGTGCCATTATGCGTCCGCTCTCTGTCGAGGGCATCATCATCGCACGTGAAATCCCAATGATGTTGCTCGCCACTCTGGCTACGGTAATTCTGGCTGGCGATAGCCTGCTGCGAGGTGAACCGGGGCAGCTGGATCTCGCCGATGGTTTGATTTTGCTCCTGCTGTTTTGTGTTTTCCTCTATTACTCTACTGGTGATGTCTTGCGTAAGAGAGCAAGCGATCCCCTGATGGAGGAGCTGGGAGAGTTCGTCAAACCAACGAGGGTACACACAAAGATTTGGAATTTTTGGTTACTCCTGTTGGGCCTTGGCTTACTCGTCATCGGAGGCAAGCTGGCGGTAGATGGCGCGGTGGCAGTTGCTGAGGGCCTGGGAATCCCGAGAGTGGTCATCGGTCTGACTATTATCGCGATTGGTACAAGTCTGCCGGAACTGGTGGCCTCCGGTATGGCAACCTGGCGAGGCAAGACTGAAATCGCAATCGGTAACGTAATCGGATCCAATATTTTCAATCTGTTGCTGGTATTCGGAGTCTGTTCCACGGTAACGCCGCTCTCAGTGCCCGCAATAGGTGGGATTCAGGATCTGGCCGTTATGCTGCTGCTATCAGCTTTATTGTTTCCATTGAGCCTGTCTTTTCGGCAAAACCTGGTACGTGTGGAAGGCGTGATCTTGCTCGGTATCTTTATTAGCTACTTGACCTGGCGGGTACTCTCAGCGCTCTAGCGGCGGTGGCAACTGCGTGGGTAGGGAGCTACAAATAGCCTGTTGAGAGCAGAAATCCATTTCATGCATTTTTTAAACAGACCCGCAACGTCTGGTGCCAATCGAATTTCAAAACTGCTAATGATGTTTGCTTAAACTTGGCTTGCTGTAGTTTTAAATGATTTTAAGACTGCTGTTCGTTTGCGTGATTAGTTTTACTTTTTCTATCGTGCCCACCTGATATGCCTCACCTAACTGGTCCGGTTTTAAGGTTAGGTTACGCAGCTATTCGCTGTCATCCTCACCAGCATCGAAGCTATCTGCATCACGATCGTGTCGCCAGCATGGCAGGCCAACGTAACGTCTCTCTACCATGGACTGAAAGCAAGTAGGGCCAGCTAGCAGGAGCCTGAGACAGGGAGTGACGAGGCGAATAAGCAATAACCGCCACTACCGGAATCGCTAGCCCGACCGTTGCGCTTCTGGATTCTCTAAAACGTATGTCGAACTCGGAAAGCATAGCGAATACCTTCGGTTCGGCAGTAGTCTTCAATCTCTTCGATCACGCCGCTGGTGATGCGACCTTCGTAGCGGGTTCGGGTGCGGCATGATTCGCGGTCGTTTGCATTTTGAACGTCGAAACGGAAGGTAACGCCACTGGCAGCTCGCTTCTCCAGGAACAGGGAGAGGTTGTACTCTTCAAAATCTCTTTCTGTATCAAACAGGTCAAAATTAACCCGCTGCAGTCCCTGCTGATCAGACCAGCTGTAGTTAAAGCCGTAGCTGAAATTCCAGGGTTGATAGTCATGGCGAAAACTTGCGCGAGTCGACCAGCGACTTGGAAATCGCATGCGGCGCTCACGGTTCAAAAAGGGATCAATTACCTTGGAGTCGCCGAATCCGACTCGCATCGTGGCCAGGGCGTTCGGCAATCCCAGATAGTTGAGCTTGGAACTTGCTTCGACATTGATGCCATAGCGCTGGCCGTCACCGATATTGCCCCGGGCTGAAAGCAGATTGTCTTCAGAGGTGGAGACATCGATGCGGCCAATGACATCTTCGATGTCGCGGTAATAGAGCTGGGTGTTAATCACACCGAGTCCGTCGGGTAGCCGGTATTCAAGATTGAAGTCATAACGCCAGGTCTGTTCCTGGACTACATCAGGGTTGCCGCCCTGAATGTTCTGGTCATCGTCACTGTTATCCTGAGACACGCTAAAATCAGAAAAGCTCAGCTGTGAAATTTCTTTCTCAACTGCGGCCCTGAACTGCATGGTGGGTGTGATGTCGAAACGGTAGTCCACCCTGGGGCGCAAGAAGCCAAAACTGCGGGCGTTGTTTACGTCTCCAGACTGCTCGATGGTTGAATCTTCATAGATTAGCTGGCTTTCCAGTGCCATCCGATCGTTCAACTGCCAGTTATGAATACCAAAGTATTCAAAACGCATTTCTTCGATCTCCGAAAACGCATTGTCTATCTCGGAGGGAGGTAGGCCGCCGGTTTGATCTGAAGCCGGACCTTGGTTGAAACGAGAGCCAACCAGTAGCCCGTTGTTGCGAATAGTCTGTGCGCCCTCGACGCCCAGTTCGAGTGCCTGCTCCGCAGCGACGTTCCAGGTGTAGGAAGTGCGCACAATGCGCTCACGATCGCGTCCCAGACTTCGCAGGAACAAATTCTTGTCATCGTCACTGTCGAGCACATCGAAGCGCTCCCGGGTAAAATCACTTTCAGCATCATTGACCAGAAATAGCACTCGATAGGTGCTGCCTGCTGAAAAATCGTACTCGAAGTCACCGCCCACTTCCCAGTTATCCCGGTCAAACTGATTGCCCTCGCGGACGTTACTCACGCTTACTTCACTACCGCGAAAATCGGTAATCGTGCGGCGAACTGACGTTGGCGGGCTGGTCTGTCCGAACAGGGCGTTGAGTTGCACAATGCTGTTTTCAAACTGGTAGCCCAGGTTCATGCTGGCCTGCAGATCGTCCTGGTCACGAATAATGTTCTCTTCCCGCACTTCCAGCAATTTGCCAGCGGCGTCGCGGCTGGACTCAAAGGTATCGTTGTTGCGATACCTGGGCTCAGATTCCATGGCGAAAACGTAGTTGAAGTTTCCGGTCTGGCCGGTGTAGGAAAAGCGTCCGCCTGGCGCGATGGTGCCGTCCTGAATCAGATCAGCATTGATCTCTGCGTTGATACTCGATCGAGAGGAAGCTTCGACCAGCACAATATTGACGACCTGGCTGCCACCCCTGACATCGATTTCTTCAGAGGTGCCGCGAATGATTTCAATATACTGCACCTGATCGGCAGCAATTCGGCGCAGCTGATCACGGCTGTCATTTGATTTGCCGGTGATGCGCTGGCCATTGATTAGTATTTCATTACCGCCGCCGCCGATGCCTCGACGTCCACCGCCGCCACCTCTGCCAAGCGCCAGGCCGATGCCCGGGATGCGATCGATCATGTCATTTACAGAGACCGGCTGAAACTGGTCAAAGAAGTCCGCCTCGAATACGACCGTAGAATCCTCGAGCGATTCATCACCCGCGGATTGAGCGATTACTGTGCCGCCATGCGCAGCGCCCAGCAAAACGAAAATGGATGCGAGACTCGGCTTGAGCAAGGATCGTGGGAAGGGTCGCTGTTGGGGCTGCGAGGGCAAAGATAACTCCACCGGAGAGCCGAGATTGGCCTCCATGCTTTGATTTATTTGTTCTGCTTATTTGGCGCTATCGCTCTGATTTCGGGCTGAAAGCTTGGCCAGGTTCTGGCCTGATTCAAAGCGGATAATGCTTGCTTCAGACTCTATGTTTTCAGCCACCCATATAACGAGCCTGGCGGAGGAACGGATTACATGGACTGTTGAGGCGGCATCATGAGGGATTGGCTTGAAAATGCAAGATTTTTAGCAATATCAGCAGGTTAAATCACAGAAATGCCTGGATTGGCGGCTTTGCTGTGACAATTTGTAAACAATTAGTGATTTTGCAGCGGGTTTCGGCAAGCAGAAGGGGGCCGGAAAACAGAAAAGGGGTCAGAGTAAAAATACAGTACTGTATTTTACTCTGACCCCTTTTTTAAAAAAAAGAGAGCTTGATGGCGAAAAATAACACACGACTTACGACACAAACCTGGAATGCGATATGCGATACTAGACAGTAGATCGCGCTGTTTCCACACTACTAATATAACAATTCGTCAAAACGGCCATGGGGGCCGACATGTATTTAGATAGT
>CALKNV010000028.1 GCA_938091935.1 uncultured Pseudomonadales bacterium | reverse complement strand
CAATCGAGGCAGTAATCAGAAGGCCCGTCCCGGAGCAGATTCAGATGTGGGGACTGCAGCTGGGCGTGTTATTGATTTCGGGAATTATGGTTTTGGCCATTTATAATGATGTCAGTCGGTTGTTGTAGAAGCTTTAAAATTACCCGCCACTAGAAACATTCGCTGAAGTAGAGACTAAAAATATTGTCATGAAAAAACTGGCGATCGCAATCCTGTTGGCGCTCGGTCTACCTGCTGTTGTCAAAGCGCAGGATTTTACCATTGCAGATATTATTGTAGATGGCTATCAGCGCATCTCGCCCGGCATTATCTATAATTTGTTGCCAGTAGGAATTGGTGACGTGGTTAGCGAACGCACGCCTGCTGAAATCATTCGTGCCCTAGTGACTTCCGAGTACTTCGACGAGATCGAGGTGGGCCGGGAAGGCAACATCCTTGTCATTACTGTCCTCGAGCGACCATCCGTTGCCGAAATTACTGTAGAGGGAAACAGTGTCCTAGAGACGGAAGATATTATTGACAATATGGCTACCGCGGACATCGCTGAAGGGCAAATCTTTACGCGTGCTGCACTGGAAGCGATCCAGCAGGGTATTCAGGAAGTCTATTCATCTCGCGGGCGCTACGGGGCTTCGGTCGAAGTCACGGTAGAGGAATTGCCGCGCAACAGAGTCTCGATCAGCCTTGATATTAATGAGGGCGAAGAGTCGCGGATTCGTCATATCAACGTCGTTGGCAATGAGGATTTCGAGGAAGAGCAACTGCTCGATCTCTTCGAGCTAGGTACAAAGCCCTGGTACATGTTCCTCAGTCGCAAAGACCGTTACTCGCGAGAGCAGTTCTCAGGTGATCTGGAGCGGCTCGAGTCTTTCTATCTTGATAATGGTTACGTTGAATTCAGTGTGGATTCCACGCCCATCTCCATTACGCCAGACCGTAAAGAGGTGTATATCACCATCAATGTCGATGAAGGTGACCAATACACTGTCAGTGCCGTAGATCTGGCTGGTGATCTGGTAGACGCTGAAGCACTGCTGCGCGCTGCGATTTTCGTGCAACCTGGCCAAATTTATTCTCAGGGTTTGGTGACCGGCACCGAAGAAATCATGGTGCAATTCCTGGGCAACCTTGGCTATGCCTTTGCAGAAGCGACAGGTGTCCCAGAAGTTAATGAAGAGGATGAAACGGTTGAAGTTACATTCTTTATCGAGCCGGGCAATCGAACCTACGTAAACCGTATTAATTTCTCCGGCAATCTCTCGACTGCTGACGACGTCCTGCGGCGAGAAATGCGCCAGTTGGAAAGTGCGCCTGCTTCCAGTATCCAGATTGAACAGTCCAAAGTGCGCCTTGAGCGCTTGGGATATTTCGAGACGGTGGAAGTTGAGACTGACGAGGTGCCAGGCACCGAAGATCAGATCGACGTAAATTACGACGTAGTAGAGCAGAATTTCGGTGCCGTAAGCTTCCAGGTCGGAACCGGTGGTGGTGGCAACTTTTTTCTTAGTTCCAATTTACAGGCTCAAAACTTTCTCGGCACGGGTCGTACCGTTGGCATCGGCGTGAATCGTAGCAGATTCCAACAGGGGCTGAATTTCCAATACGTCGATCCTTTCTTTACGCCAGACGGTGTATCCAGGGGGTTCAATCTATTTGCTCGGGAGATTGACTCGCCGTTTAATGTATCGAACTTCAATACCACTTCATTCGGTGGTTCGGTTAGTTTTAGTTACCCATTGAGCGAGATTGAAGTGCTTGGTTTTGATCTCGGATATACCCACACAGAGTTGGGAACTGGAACAGGCTCGGTGCAGGAAATTATCAGCAGCCCGCAATTGTTTGATGGCATCAATCAGTTCGTAATCGAACCGGCGAATGCGAACCCGTTTAATGGGCCGGTGCGAGATGCGTTGCTGGGAGACGTGGCTAATTTGCGCCCTGACCAGTTGCGAGCACCTACCGACCCTGGCTTCGTGGATAAATTCGGCGATACCTTTGATAACTTTTCAATTACCGGCCGCTGGTTCCGCAATACCTTGAACCGGGGCCAGCTGGCAACCGACGGTTCTTTGCACAACATCGGCATCGAGGTCACCATGCCTGGCAGTGACCTGGAATACGCCCGCATCAACTACAGCAACCAGATCTACTGGCCCATTAATGCCCGGCGTACCTGGGTTGTTGGCTTACAAACCAATCTGGGTTACGGCATTGGTTATGGCGATAACAGCGAGATGCCGTTCTTCAATAATTTCTTCGCTGGCGGCCTGATTCAAGGTGGGGGTCGCGTACGGGGATTTGAGGAAAACAGTCTTGGTCCGCAAAGCACGGCTGGCGCGCGATACCTAACCGAAGGCCCAATCAGCCTGCTTAGGGATGAAGACGGAAACATCATTACCGATATCGCGGGTAATGCGACGTTTGCCCGCGACCTAGGCTACCAAACCGAGGCATTATTGGATGCCAACGGTAACGTGATAGTGGATGCTAACGGTAATCCGGAAGTCGCGTTGGCTGTTCAAAATTTCTTCCTCGATGAGGATTTTGACAGTTTCGGTGGTAACATACTAACCACGGCAACGCTGGAGCTTATTTTTCCACTGCCATTTGTGCCAAATCAGAATCAGGTACGGTCATCATTTTTTATTGACGCTGGAAATGTTTTCTCGTCAAATTGCACCGAACGACAGCGGTTGCTCAAAAATTGCACAAATTTCGATCTTGGCGAGATACGTTATTCGGCCGGGGTCGCAATAACCTATCTGTCCCCATTTGGCCCGCTGACATTCTACTTGGCGGCACCTTTTGGCAAGGAAGGGGATGACACCAAGTCATTCGATTTTACTGTCGGCGTATTCTGATCGCTATCTTAAGCAGCAGTGCGCCAGACTATCAGAATTAATTCCCATGAGCCCAAGCCGCCATGGGTTTCGTTAGAACTTGGAGATAAAAAGTGAATACAAGAAAGAGTCTAATCATTGGCATGTTCCTGGTGCTGTTTGCACAGACTGCTTCGGCACAGGATACCAAGATTGGTGTTTTAAACGCCCTGCAGGCCTTGTTTAATTCAGATGCTGCGCAAGTTGTGCAAACAGAACTGGAGCAAGAATTTGCGTTGGATGAAGCCCGAGCGACCGAGCTTACTGAGCAACTGCAAGGGCTGCAGGAAGAATACCAGCAGAACGAAGCAGTAATGACTGAAGATGAAATTCGGCGCATGAATGCCAGTGCGCAGGATCTTCAGGTTCAATTGCAATTGATCCAGGAAAGGGTGCAGCAGGCGATTCAAGAGAAGAACCAGGAGTTTTTGGCGAGCATGCAGGAAGAGCTTGCTTCTGCCGTTACTGATGTCGTGGCCGAAGGTGGTTTTGATCTAATTTTGAATGCTGACAGTGCGCCATACTACGCGCCGGTGCTTGATATTACTGCAAGGGTAACAGCCAAGCTGAACGAGAAATTAGCGAACGCCAATTCCAGCAACTAATCGAGAATAATTTTTGAGATTTTTCTCTATTGGTGTCAGGTGACACATGAAGAGCTACTCGCTCGGTGAAATTGCTAGCCAATTAGATTTAGAGTTAATTGGTGATTCGCGATGCGAGATTACCGGTCTGGGCACCTTGTCTGGGGCCCAGGCAGGGCAGCTCAGCTTCCTTAGCAATCAATCCTATATTGATCAGTTGGCTGAAACACAGGCCTCAGCAGTAATCGTTGATCAACGGTTCGCTGAAGCCAGTCCGGTCAATGTGCTTGTTTCTGATCAACCTTACGTTAGCTTTGCTTACGCCTCCGAGTTGTTTTCCTCCAGACCCACGGTTAAACCCGGTGTGCATGAAACCGCTTTCGTTTCACCTTCGGCGAAGATTTCGAGCAGCGCTCATGTTGGTGCAAATGCGGTGATTGAGGACGAAGTAGAAATTGGTGATAACGTCCTCGTTGGTCCTGGTACCGTGATCGGCAAGGGGTCGGTGATAGGCGCTGATTGCGTGCTGCATGCCAATGTAACGCTTTATCATTCTGTCTACTTGGGTAATCGAGTTTGCATTCATAGCAATGCTGTCATCGGCGCAGATGGTTTCGGTTTTGCATTTGATGGTGAAAAGAGTATCAAGATCCAGCAGCTGGGCTGTGTTCGCATCGGTAACGATGTGGATATCGGTGCTGGCACGACGATAGACCGGGGAGCTATAGAGGATACGGTTATTGACCAAGGGGTTAAGATAGATAATCAAGTGCAAATAGGCCACAACACGCAAGTAGGAGCGCATACGGTTATCTGCGGCTGCACCGCGATTGCGGGGAGTGCTAGGATTGGGAAATACTGCGTTCTCGGCGGCGCTAGTGGTATGGTAGGTCACCTGAGTCTGGCTGATGGTGTTCAGGTCAGTGCAATGTCATTGGTGAGTCGGTCGATCACCGAGCCCGGGACGTATTCCTCTGGAACGGGCCAGATGAAGCTGTCTGATTGGAAGCGAGCGATAGTTCGCTTCCAGCAACTTGACGGCATGGCGCGGCGCCTAAAAGAATTGGAGCAACTGACCGATAAAAGTTGATCAGAGCCTGGATATTTATCAGGTGGAAAACTAAACAATAAAATCAGGCTTCGGATGTGGCTACGACGGTTAACACATCAGAAACCAGCCCACTGATACAGAGCTTGCTTATGTTGATGGATGTACAAGATATCAAAGAATACCTGCCCCAACGGTATCCTTTTCTCCTGGTTGATCGAGTCGTGGAGATGGAGTTGGGTAAGTCAATCGTGGCCTACAAAAACGTGACTGTAAACGAACCGTTTTTTCAGGGTCATTTCCCGCATCAACCCATCATGCCTGGCGTGCTGATCATTGAAGCATTGGCGCAGGCTGCTGGTGTTCTTGGCTTCAAGAGCCAGGAAAAAAAGCCCAAGGACGGTTATCTTTATTATTTCGTGGGCGCTGACAATGTCAGGCTAAGACGTCCCGTAGTGCCGGGCGATCAACTGCGACTGGAGGTTAATGTCGTCACTAACCGTCGTGGCGTCTATCGTTTTTCCGCCAAAGCTTCTGTTGATGGTGAGCTGGTTGGCACCATGAATATTCTCTGTGCCGAGCGCAAGGTGGAGGAGCAGGAGGAGGGAGCTGCACCATGATCAGTCCTCACTCCGAGATTGACCCCAAGGCTGAGATTGATGAGGGGGTGACCATTGGTCCCTGGTGCATCATAGGGCCAAATGTACAGGTAGGCGCCGGCACGGTTATCGAGTCACATGTGGTGGTGCGAACCAATACCCGCATTGGCAAGAACAATCGCTTCTTTCAGTTTTGCTCCGTCGGTGAAGATCCGGCAGATAAGAAATTTGAAGGTGAAAATACCTGGCTTGAAATTGGTGACGACAACGTGTTCCGCGAAGGCGTCACTCTGCACCGGGGCACTGGCGTTGGCGGAGGCTGCACCCGCATCGGCAACGATAACCTGATGATGGCCTATGGCCATGTCGCCCATGATTGCATCGTCGGCAGCCACACGATCTTTGCTAATAATGTTGGGCTGTGTGGTCACGTTGAAATTGATGATTGGGCTATCCTCGGCGGCTATGCGGGGATAAATCAGTTTCTGACTGTCGGCGCCCACGCCATGGTCGGTGGAATGACCCATATCTCCAACGATGTCCCGGCCTTCATGATTGTCAGCGGCAGACCCGCCACGGTGCGCAGCGTGAATACCATTGGTCTTGAGAGGAGGGGCTTTGACAAGGAGTCCATTACAGAAATAAGGGAAGCTTTCAAGATACTCTACAAACGCAATTACAGCCTGCAAGAAGCAATCGACCAGATTCGCGTATTGAGTGAGAGCTGTGAAGCCCTCGATGTGCTGGTGAAATCACTAGAGTCATCGAAAAAGGGTATTCATCGTTAAGCCGGTCAAACTGGCTGCTTGAGATAAGGTGCTGACTGATGGCAGATAGACTGCAATTCGGCATTCTCGCTGGCGAGCGCTCGGGTGACATACTCGGTGCTGGTTTGATCGAGGCCCTCAGGCAACATTATCCCAATGCAGAATTCACAGGAATCGGTGGCCCGGACATGGAGTCTCTCGGGTGCCGGTCTTTAGCGCCCATGGAACGCCTCTCGGTCATGGGGTTTGTGGAACCCCTTGGTCGGCTGCCTGAGTTACTGGGCATCAAGCGTAAGCTGGAACAGCATTTCAAGGCGCATCCACCCGCGGCATTCATCGGTATCGATTCCCCTGACTTTAATCTGCGCATAGAGGAAGTCCTCAAGGGAGCGGGGATTCCAACCGTCCATTACGTGAGCCCAAGCGTCTGGGCCTATCGCAAGAACCGGATTCACAAGATCAAACGTGCCGTAGACCTGATGCTGACGCTGTTTCCTTTTGAGACCGGCATCTATAAAGAGCATGGGGTGCCGGTGCGTTGCGTCGGCCACCCCCTTGCTGACCAGATAGGTTTTGGTGATGACAAGGCAAAGGCGCGTGCAGATTTGGGATTTGCAAAAGAGGATGCGTTGGTGGCGCTGCTGCCAGGCAGTCGAGGCAGTGAGATTAACCGTCTCGCAACGCCATTTTTGGGGGCTGCCGTCGCTGCTTTGCAGTCCCTGCCGGGATTGCGATTTATCATGCCGTATAGCGGTGTAGAGAGCAGGGCCTTTATTGAGCAGGCGCTCAGGCAATCTAACATCTTCCTCGGTGAACAATTCCATTTAATAGAAAACTCGCAGCTGGCCATGAGCGCCGCAGATTTTATTGTCACTGCAAGTGGTACTGCGACACTGGAAGCGATGCTGCTGCGCAAGCCTATGGTTGTATGCTATCGCCTGGCGCCGCTTACTTATGCAATCGCCTCGCGCATCGTAAATGTGCCACATATGGCGCTACCCAATTTGCTCGCTGGCCAGCGCCTGGTGCCTGAATTGGTGCAAGATGAGGTCACTGTCACGGCCATCCGGGATGAAATTCTGCGTTACTTCTCTGACCCTGCAGAATTCGACTCTAAGCTGGGTGAATTCGAGCGTTTGCATCGTGGACTACGAAAAGATGCGTCTGCCACCGCAGCTGCTGCTATCAAAGATCTGCTCAATTTGCCTAACTAGAAACACCGATGAGCAAACAAATCAGTTTTCCTGATACAGACTTTGGTCGCGAACCTGAGCGTGCTGCGGGCACGGATGAGGTCGGGCGCGGGCCGCTCGCCGGCGATGTGGTTGCTGCTGCTGTGATACTCGATGGTAGCAAGATTATTACGGGCTTGAATGACTCGAAGAAACTCAGTGCCCAACAGCGCGAAGCATTGGCGCAGGAAATCAAGGCTAACGCGCTTTGTTATGCCATCGCGCGCGCCAGCGTCGAAGAAATAGACCGGCTCAATATACTGCAGGCGAGTTTGCTGGCCATGGATAGGGCAGTCACACAACTGCGCGTAACCCCCAATTTTGTTTTCGTGGATGGAAACCACCTGCCGTCCTGGCGCTACCCTTCTCAGGCCGTGGTGAAAGGGGATGCGCGTGTGCCTGCGATTGCGGCAGCTTCAATCCTGGCCAAAGTTGCCAGAGATGCGGAGATGGTCGAGCTGGATTCAGCCTACCCCGGCTATGGATTGGCGCAACACAAGGGGTATCCCACGCGTCAGCATTTAGAGGCACTCCAGCAGCTTGGACCGTCGCCGATTCATCGGCGCAGTTTTGGCCCGGTAGCGGCACTTCTGGAGTAAACATTCTGGTCGAAAAGGGGTATATTAGAATCTTTCGCGGTTCGATCCCTTACTACTC
>CALKNV010000027.1 GCA_938091935.1 uncultured Pseudomonadales bacterium | reverse complement strand
GGGAGTTCAAGTCTCCCCGTCCGCACCAACTCCCTTAGCTTACGAGCACCTTTCCTGCTTGTTGGCCAGGCTGTGAAGCTTAAGAGCATCTCTTGCTATAAGTTGTCGAAGGGGCTTTCCTGCTTGTTAGCCGGACCAATCCCTACATAGCCACCACCCCTCCCAATTTCCCAACTCCTATGCTTCAATGAAAGTGCTAAGGCTATGCCTTTCAGGCAGCAGAAAAATCATGAAAGACCTGTTCAAAACGAAATCCAAATCACCAGCGAAAATCGACAAGAAATCAACTCTCCCCACCTCCAGCAAGGGTGAGGTTGCCGCTTTTCTGGACCAGGTTGCAAAAATGCCAGCGCAATCAGGTGATGCACGGCTGGTGTTTGCGCTGGATGCCACTGCGAGCAGGCAACCGACCTGGGATATCGCCACTGAACTTCAGGCCGACATGTTCAAGACTGCCGGTAGTCTCGGCGGCTTAAGTTTGCAGCTTTGTTATTTTCGTGGCCTGGGTGAGTTCTTCAGCAGCGATTGGCATAGCAGTGGTGAGGAACTGCTGCAGATCATGATTGGTATCCAGTGTCAGGCTGGCGCAACGCAGTTAGCTAAAGTCCTGCGCCACGCGCTCAAAGAAAACGAAAAGCGTAGAATCAAGGGGCTCGTTTTCATCGGCGACGCAATGGAAGAAAACCTCGATCTACTGGCGCAAACCGCGGGCAAACTCGGGCTTCTGAACGTGCCCCTGTTCATGTTTCAAGAGCGGGGAGATCCTGCAACCCGGGCGGCCTTTATGGAATTGTGTCGGCTTTCGGGAGGCGCCTATTCGCAGTTCGATGCGGCCAGTGCCGCACAGCTTAGAGAGCTGTTGCAAGCGGTCGCGATTTACGCTGCTGGCGGGATAAAAGCGCTAAGGGACTACAGCAAGCGTTCAGGTCAGAACGTCAAGTTGCTTACTCAGCAGCTCAAGTCATAGGACCCAGGGAATACCCATTCGATGATTTTCCGCTTGCTGGCCCTCATACTTCTGCCCATCATGGCGTACTACTCCGCCAAGTCAATCAGTCAGAAATTTCAGCTCAACGTCCGTCAAAACCAGATTCTGTTCCTGATCATGTCAGCACTGCTGATTGTAGCGGTGCTGATTGCGCTAGGACGCTTACCCATCCATTTTATATTTGCGCCACTTGGCGCCTTTGGTGCTTTCCTGCTGCGCTTTCTGCCGACGCTTATGCGTCTGCTGCCTTTCTGGCAGATGCTGATGAGCAAGCGGGCAACAGCTAAACCACGCAGCGAGAATCAGGCCTCCACGATTCGTACCGAGTATCTGGAAATGGTATTGGATCATGATACCGGAGACATGGATGGCAGGGTTCTGCGCGGCAGTAATCGCGGCACACAGCTGAGTGAATTATCCTTGGGCAATCTGCTTGATGTGCTTAGAGAATGTCAGGACGATACGGATTCACTACAGGTATTAGAGGCTTACCTTGATCGTCAGCACGAGGGCTGGCGGCAACAGCACTCTGAGCAAGCCTCGGCATCGGTAGTTGAGACTGAGTCAGTGATGACCCGTGATCTGGCTCTGGAAATACTGGGGCTGCCTGCTGATGCCAGCAATGAAGATATTGTTAAAGCACATCGTAGCATGATGCAGCGTCTGCATCCCGATCGCGGTGGCTCAGACTACCTGGCGAAGAAAATTAACGCGGCCAAGGATTTTCTCGTCGACTGAGCCGGCTTCGAATTGGCCATAAATAAGTGGCTATAAAGAAACGCCCTTAAAGAGGCGCTCACTAAGAAGTGGCGATGAAGAGATAGCCATGAAAATGCTAAACTAAACGAATCCTGAATTACTCTCCGCAACAGGTGAAGACATGACTTTGATCCGTAATGAAGACGTGATCCAGAGCGTCGCAGACGCGCTGCAATATATCTCTTATTACCACCCCATCGATTTCGTCAAGGCATTGAATGAGGCCTATGAGAGAGAAGAATCGCCAGCGGCTAAGGACGCAATGGCACAAATTCTGATTAACTCTCGCCTCTGTGCCGAAGGCAAACGGCCGATCTGTCAGGATACGGGTATCGTCACGGTTTTCTTGAAAGTGGGCATGCAGCTGCAGTGGGAAGGGGGTATGTCTCTGGACGACATGGTCAATGAAGGCGTGCGCAGAGCCTACTTGCTGCCGGACAATGTGCTGCGCGCATCGATACTCGCCGATCCTGCTGGTGCACGAAAGAACACCGGCGACAATACGCCTGCGGTGATTCATACCGAGGTCGTGCCTGGAGACAAACTCGAAGTGAAACTGGCCGCTAAAGGCGGTGGCTCCGAGAACAAAGCCAAGCTGGTTATGTTGAACCCCAGCGACAGTATTGCCGACTGGGTTGAGGCAACGCTTCCCACAATGGGTGCGGGCTGGTGTCCTCCCGGCATGCTGGGCATTGGGATTGGCGGTACTGCGGAGAAAGCTGCAGTGCTGGCCAAAGAATCCTTGATGGATCCCATCGATATCCACGATCTCAGAAAACGCGGCCCCTCCAACCGGGTAGAAGAATTGCGCCTCGAGATCATGGATCGGGCTAATGCGCTGGGAATCGGTGCCCAGGGACTAGGCGGCTTGACCACAGTCCTCGATGTTAAAATCCTGGACTATCCCACTCACGCCGCCTCCTTACCCGTGGCTATGATTCCTAACTGTGCCGCCACCAGGCACGCTCACTTCACCCTGGATGGTTCGGGTATCGCCAGTCTGCAACCGCCGAAACTGGAAGAGTGGCCCCAAATCACATGGGACGTGGGACCCCGGGCGCGCAAGGTCAATCTGGATACTGTTACCAGAGAAGAAATCGCGACCTGGCAGCCGGGTGAAACGCTGTTGCTATCCGGCAGCATGCTGACTGGCCGCGACGCTGCCCACAAACGCTTGTTGGGCATGTTGGAAAAGGGCGAGCCGCTGCCGCCAGGAGTGAACTTCGACAACAAATTTATCTATTACGTGGGGCCTGTGGATCCAGTGCGAGAAGAAGTCATTGGGCCTGCCGGGCCGACCACGGCAACCCGTATGGATAAATTCACCGGGCCTTTGCTGGAAAAGACTGGCCTGATTGGCATGATCGGTAAAGCCGAGCGCGGCCAGCTTGCTATTGATGCCATCAAGCAACATGGTGCGGTCTATCTGATGGCTGTGGGCGGTGCGGCCTACCTCGTGTCAAAGGCTATCAGAGAGGCGCGGGTTGTGGCATTCGAAGATCTTGGGATGGAAGCGATCCACGAGTTCGTGGTCGATGAAATGCCGGTTACCGTTGCCGTTGATGTCAATGGCGTCTCGGTACATCGAACGGGCCCGGCGCTATGGAAAGAGAAAATCGCCAAAGCGCACCCCATTGAAGTGACGTAGAGTGACGTAGAGTGACGTAGAGTGACTCAGCGTCATGAAGAGTCACGTGACAAGGCGTGGCTCAGTCACACATGTCTATATAAGGATTCGGCACCGCCAGGCTAATATCCGGTGAGCCGTTATCGATCTTGATACGGTCTGAATTGAGTGTCAGGTCGTTGTCGGTCAAGACGCCGTGATCGAACTTGTAGATGGTGTGGTTCTCACCACGCCCGCAAGCGTCGTCGTATGCCTGCTGTTGCTCTCGCACGGATTCATTACGCAATTGATACTGTTGCAGTGCTGCGCTGCCGTGGCGCTTGTTTAGCATGGCCAGCGCGGTATGAGGGCTGAGGATAGAGGCGCTGGCATTGTTGCCGCCGAAGCCTTTCGAATTGATTAACGCGGCATCCATGCTCTCTGCTTCGAATTCTTTGTGGGCCAGCAGAAAATCAAGGTTTGTTGTGGCGACGTCATCAGCCAGTTGCGTCGTTGTTTTAATACCCGGTAACAATTGATGGGCCCATGCGCCGAGACTGGTAATCAACTGGTCTCCGGCCGCGGAGGCGACTGAATGACCCACATAGGATTTGACCGCAGCAACGGGCCAACTCTCTATGCCAAAGGTCTGGGCGAGCCTGCTCAGAATTTCTGATTCGGTAACCCGATTTTGCGGTGTTCCGGTGCCATGGGCCTGCACAAACGTATGGTGCCGCAGGCGTTCTTCGCCAATCACGTTTTTGGTGGCTGCCAGCGCCTTGGCCATGGTGAGATAGTTACCCATGCCTGGCCCGGTGATGGATTTCTTGAAGCCATCGGCATGGACAAAAATGTCGTTGACTGCACCATAGATCGAGGCACCTGTTTCCAGCGCCAGTTCATCATCAAATAGCACAATAAATTGCGCGGATTCCGCCAGGGTGAAACCGGAGTTGTCGCCAAAGGGGCGACAGGCCCGGCGATGATCCGGCGACTCGCCTTCGGCCAGCCCATCCAATTTCAACAGCGAAGCATCACTCGCTAGTGCTCCCATGGTTGTGAAGGCATCAAACACCTCTGGCACCAGGCAGGATTCGCTGGTGCCGATGATGGCGATGCGATGAGTGCCTGATTGGATGTCGCGCATACCCTGTCGCAGGTTGTACAGGAAGGTGGCGCAGGCACCATTGTTATGACCAGTTGTCCCCAGGCTACCGAGCAGATAGGCATTAAGGAAGTCGGCGGGCATTTCGTTCAGGCCCAGGGGAAGCTGCTTGGAGGTCACCTTCTTACCCAATAAACGTGCCTGCAGCATGCCGCCGCTGCCGTTGTAGTCCAACTGTCCCAGGCAGCTTCCTGCGTAGACGCTGATTTTATCGGCGGGCACTAAAGCGCGAATTTGCTCCCAATCAATACCGAGGGAGTTGATGGCGTCAGAGGCGCCAAAAACTGTCATCTGCAGCGCTCTGGGATGATTGCGGGAGGCGTAGCTGGCAGCTGGATCAAAACCGCCCGGTAACTGGGCGGCGGTATTCACTTCAGCCTGTCTGGCGCTGTGCAACATGACCGGGACTGGCGCGTTAGTGGTGACATACACGCTACTGTCATCTTCAGGCATGTCCTTTAGCTGCCAGCCATCAGGCAGGGGGGAGGGCAGGTCGCGTTTACGCAGGGTAAATTCAAGACCAGCAGTATCAGCGCCGCCCAGCACGGCACGCTGGTGATAGGGGATTTGCGTGGGGTCGAAATCGGCATCATTGATTTTACGGATCAGGGAATTGGCCAGCAGCAGTTCTTCGTTGGCTCTCAGGAATTCCCCGACATTCACTTCCGCATTATTGGCGTCTCGCCACAGTCCCTGATCGTGTCGTAGCTGCCCCGTCAAGGTAGCCAATTGCTGCAGGGTGCTTGCCCGCAGGTCGCTGGATAGCTTGTCAAAGACTAGTCGACGAAAGCCATTATGCCCGGAACTGCGGCCGGCTGCGTTGATGCCACCGAAGCCGGTGATAACAGGGAGATGTGCCATGTCTTTGCCTCTGCGCTGTGGGTTTTTGATCCCGCTAATCTGATAAGAATTAGATCGGATATTCCGCTCCAAGCATTAGGGTAAAAAAGTCATTAAATATGGCATATAGGACAACTGGCAAATGCTTGCACAAAGCCAGTCGCCTCAATAGCATGGTGGGGTGCAAAGTAATCTGCAGGCTGGTTGCCAAATATCTTGAAGACATCGGACTTTTTTATTGAACAGGTAGGTTGGTTGCATACCGATCTGGCAATACCATCGGATTATGCCGAGCGCTGTGGCTTGCCGCTGTGCCCGATACCGCCGGATCTGGTAAGTACCGAGTTAGACTATTACGGACGACCGCAAAGGCTCACTCAGGCAGCCTTCAGCGCCTGGTCGGATATGAAAACGTCGGCTGCAGAAGCGGGCATTACCATCCATCTAATCTCGGCTTTTCGCGATCTCGACTATCAACATCAGTTGATACAGAAGAAGCTTTCGAAAGGTCAGTCCATCGAGGAGATCTTGCAGGTTAATGCCGCGCCGGGATACAGCGAACACCACACCGGCCGTGCCATCGATGTTGGAACCCTAAAGTGTGATGCACTGGTAGAGGCGTTTGAAAACACGCCAGCATTCGCGTGGCTGCAGGACCACGCCAATCGCTATGGTTACGTGCTCAGTTATCCCCGGGGCAATGCGGCTGGAATCGCCTATGAGCCCTGGCACTGGTGCTTTAAGGAATCTACTTCCGGGATTTAGACAAATGCCAAATAAAGGAGTAGTCTGATTTTATTGCGAGAATAGGAGGGACGATGCCAGCGCTAGGCTTTCTGGTATTCACCGCCAATAAGACCCTTTCAGCCACTCTCATTAAGTGGGTAAAGGGTTCGGATACAAAGAGATTTACTCTTGCCTTTTCGCTCGAATCGCTTCGCATTCGGGCCACTCCCAGACTCAAACTAATTTTACGCCATTGTGGTGCGGCGCCCGTCCCTCAGCCGTTGATGACGGAGCGGTGCATTGATGTTTTCTTGATTTGGGTTAAGCCTATATGTCGACCATTAAGCCATTCTTAATCCACGAAATAATCCTGAGGAGGACCTAGCTGTTTGCTCTAAGAGAATTGACCCGGGGTATAATTAAAGGAGAAAGATCTACATGACTAACGAATTCCAAATTGTCTTCCACAATATCGAACAGTCCAACGCAGTTGCCGAGGCAGTACAGAAACGTATCAGCAAACTGGAGCGCTATTGCGATCAAATCATCACCGGTAGAGTGGTATTGGATTCTCCTCACAACAATCATTACAAAGGGAAAGTGTATTCAGTCGGCCTGGAGATTCACACGCCAAATAAAGAAGTGCGTGTTAATCAGGAGCAACATGATAATCATGCTCACGAAGACCTCTATGTCGCCATCAGAGATGCATTCAACGCTGCCGAGCGGCAGTTGAAAGCCGTTGATAAAAAGCACCGCGCAGACAAACCGTCCAAACTGGGTGAGTTTGATGAATTGAGTGCTCCCGAGCAATAAGTATCGGGCTGTGAAGCCTGCAATTTAAGAAGTGCTGAAATATGGATAAGCAAAAACAGCTTGAGGTTGAGGCGGCAACTTTTCGTCGCCTCTTGGCTCATCTCGACGCGCACAAGGAGGTGCAGAACATCGATCTGATGAATCTCGCCAGCTTTTGTCGCAACTGCCTTTCAAAATGGTATCGGGCCGAGGCGGAGGAGCAGGGGATCAGCATTGACTATGATGCAGCCCGCGAAATCGTGTATGGCATGCCCTACGCTGAGTGGAAAGACAAGTATCAGCAGGAAGCTGGTGCGGAACAGCTAGAAAAATTCAAACAGAAAAACTCGCAGTAGTATCTGGGTCAACTGTTTTAAAAAAGTTTAACGGGGCAACTCAGTCGATGGGTTGCCCCGCCTGATTTACGCGAAACTGTTTGTTTCTGACCAGTCGGCGGTATTCTTTAGGCGTTACTCGATTCAGCTTGCCGAACAACTCACTGAAGTAGCTTCCGTCCTGATAACCTACTCTGTGTGCGATTTCGGAAACATTTAAATTGCTGTGTTTCAATAAGTCTTTGGCATGATCTAGCCGCACAGACTGAAGATAATCAAGCGGCGTCGTATTAGCGGCCGTTCGAAAGCGGCGATTCAGGGTTCGCACACTCATGCCAAAGGTTTCGGCCAGTTTGCTGATACTGATTTTGTTGCCATAGTTTTCCTGCAGCCATTCCTGTATCTCTATTACCCTCTCATCATGGTGTGAACTCTGCTGATTTTTCTCGAGTAGCTGCGACTCATAGGATCGCTTGAGTTCATGCATGAACTGGCGAGACACTTCGAGGGCGATGTCAGCGCCATAGAACTTTTCAATAAGATGGATGGTGATATCTCGAATCGCATTCACACTGCCAGAACAATACACACCATCTGCGTAGGTAATAAAACGTTTACGCTGCAGTTTTACCGCAGGAAAGTCTTTTTCGAACTCGTCGAAATAGCGCCAATGTGTGGTGGCGGGCTGCTTATCGAGCAACCCCGTCGCGGCTACCAGGTAAACACCATTGGTAACGGCGCACAAGGTTGCTCCAGCTTTCGATTGGGCCTGAAGCCAGCTGAGAAGTTGGGTATTGCGCCGTACCGCCAGTCTTGGATTGCGCCACACAGCGGGCACGAACACCAGGTCTGAGTGCTTTACTGCGCTGAGTAGTTTGTGGCATTCAAGGCTGAGATTTCCTGTAAGCGTGCAGTGCAGGTTCTCTGTAGCAACTAGCTCCAGATGGCACATTTTTTCTTCTTGCTTGCGAGCGCGGGCAATGTCGTTGGCCGCAGTGCACATTTCCAGCGGGATGGTGATGGCTGAGCCGAGAGCGCCGGGTATCACTATCAGTGAGATGTGCTTCATGCCGATTCTGTTCGATACGCTATCGCAATAACCCAATAGGTTTGTTCGCCGGTTGGTGTCGAAATTGAAATTTCGCTGTCGAGTGGCTTGCCCAATAAGGCCTTGCCCATAGGGGAATCGATGCTGATATAACCTTTGTGCGGGTCGATCTCGTCCGGACCCACAAGCCGGTAGTTAAACGCCTCACCTTCTTCATTTTCCAGCGTGACGTATGCCCCGAAATAGATTTTATCTGTGTCATCTGGCACTGAGCTGACGACCGTCATCTCTTCCAGGCGCTTGCTCAGGTAACGGACGCGCCGGTCTATCTCACGTAAGCGCTTTTTACCGTAAATGTATTCCGCATTCTCTGAGCGATCTCCTAAGGCAGCGGCGTCGGACACCGATTGCGTAACCTGCGGTCTTTCAACCTTCCACAATTGATGCAGTTCAGCCTTTAACATGGTCTCGCCCTCGGCAGTGATGTATTTTGCGCTGGGTTTGGCCGGGGGTCGGTAGCGGCTCATAAAACTATGTAATTCCGATTTTAGTCGAGCGTAAGTGCCAGTTGGTCAGGCGGAGCGCCATTGCCTTTTTCTGAGTCAGCAGGCAATACTCGCACACCTACGCCCAATAGGCGCACAGGTTTGTTACCGCGTTCGAATCCATCCTCGCAGAGATTGCGGTAATTGTCAGCGTTTGCGTCTTCCGAAACCATCTCTACAGTGGTTTGCATAAAGTCGCTGAATTTGATCTTGATAAACTGCTTGTGAATTCTATAGTCAGCGTCAATTCGAGACAAACGCCGCTCGAGTTGCTCCATCAGTGCGGGAATCTCATCAATGCAGGCTTCCACTGTGGGCAGATCTCTGGGGTAAGTGTTCTCGACACTTACGGATTTGCGAATGCGTTCAGTTTGAACTTTACGATTATCTATGCCAAAGCTGAGTTGCTGTAAGCGCTCTCCAAAGCTGCCAAAGTGTTTGGCAAGTTCTGATTCTGATAGGCTTCTAAGATCGCTGCAGGTCTTGATGCCCAGCCTGCCCATTTTCTCCGCCGTGACTTTGCCGACACCGTGTAATTTCTTCACCGGCAGGGTGGTTAGAAATTCTTCGATTTCATCCTGCGCCAATACGAACTGGCCGTCTGGTTTGTTCCAATCACTGGCGATCTTGGCAAGGAACTTATTAGGCGCAATACCGGCGGAGATTGTTATCCTGACTTCTTGCCTGACCTCATCACGAATTGCCGTCGCGATCGCTGCGGCATCGCCATCCAATTGGGTACAGGCACTGACATCGAGGTATGCCTCGTCCAGGGACAGAGGTTCGATCAGGTCAGTGTAGCGTTTGAAAATGTCATGAATTTGCGCCGATGCAAGCCGATATTTCTCCATATCGGGACGAATGATAATCAGGCCGGGACAGCGCTTGCGTGCAGTAGCTGACGCCATCGCCGAGTGCACGCCGTATTGGCGGGCTGCATAGTTGCAAGTCGCGATCACGCCTCTGCGCTCGGGAGAACCCCCTACCGCGAGTGGCTTGTCAGCCAGACTAGGGTTATCTCGCATCTCGATCGAAGCGTAGAAACAGTCACAGTCACAATGAATGATCTTTCGTTCATCAGTCATGCGGGCATTTTAGCAGGGAAGGACTGAAACCGGTGGGTTTCAGCCTCGCCTGCATTGCGTTGGGATGTCGCTGACTTACAAGTCAGGAATTGTTACTTTCAAACTCCGCCATAAAATCCACCAGTGCCTGGCAGCCAGCCGTTGGCATCGCATTGTAGATGGATGCGCGGGCACCTCCGACTACACGGTGACCTTTCAGCGCATAAAGATCTGCCGCCTCGGCTTGCTTGAGAAAGTCCCCCAGCAGATCTTCCTTGGCAAGGTTGAAAGTGACATTCATGATAGAGCGATGGTCGGCCTGCGCGGTGCCATAATAGAAGTCGCTGCTATCGATAAAGTCGTAAATCAATTTGGCTTTGGCTTCGTTTTGAAGTTCCATTTTCTCCACTCCACCCTGATCTTTTAACCATTCCAGTACCAGCGACATCATATAGATCGCGAAAGTGTTATTGGTATTGGCCAGAGAGTGTTGCTCCGCGTAAACCTTGTAATTGAGCAGGCCTGGTGTCACCGGCAACGCATGTTCCAGCAAGTCTTCGCGGATAATTACCAGCGCCAGTCCGGCTGGGCCAAGGTTTTTCTGCAAGCCGGCAAAGATCACGCCGAATTGATTGATGTCCAGTTTCCTGGAGAGAAATTCGGAGGTCATATCCGCAACCAACGGCACATCGCCGGTGTCGGGGAAGTCATGCCAGCGCGTACCGAACAGGGTGTTGTTGCTGACGATGTGCAAATAGGAACTTTCAGGGTCCAGCATGCTGGAATCGAATTTCGGAATGTAATTGAAATTCTTGTCTTCACTACTGGCTACGTTGATTGACGTGCCGTAGCGGCCGGCTTCCTTGCTTGCTTTCACGGCCCAATTGCCGGTCAGTACAAACGAGGCCTTTTGCGCTGGTGTGCGATTGATGATGTTGAGGGGCACGGCAGAGAACTGCATCTGGGCGCCGCCGTGAACATAAAGAATCTTGTAATTATCCGGAATGCCAGCCAGTTCTTTGAGTAGTTCATCGCTGCGATTGATGATGTCATCAAATTCTTTAGAGCGATGGCTTATCTCCATTACCGAGGCGCCAAGCCCCTGGTAGTCGAGGAACTCCGCCTGGGCTTTTTCCATCACTTCCGTTGGCAGCATGGCGGGTCCGGCGCCAAAATTGTATACGCGTTTCATAGTAGTCTTTCCTGGAGTGTTATTTCTTAAAGTACGGTGACCTTGATGACATCCTCGATATCGGCTATCGCCGCTAACGCCGAATCAGAGGCCGGATTTTCGAGGTCGATGAGGTTGTAGGCGATTTCGCCTCGACTCTTGTTCAGCATGTCGATGACGTTGATGTTCTGATCGGCTAAGACCGACAGTATCTGGCCCAACATCTTTGGCACGTTCTTGTTGGATATCGCGAGCCGGGTACCTGCCTCTGCATTGGCTGCGCGATCGAGGGTGAGTGCCGGAAAATTCACGGAGTTTCGAATATTGCCGTTTTCGAGAAAATCCATGAGCTGATCCACCGCCATAATAGCGCAATTCTCTTCCGCTTCAGCGGTGCTGGCGCCGATGTGGGGCATGGCGATGACATCATTTCTCCCCATGTATTCACTGCGGGGAAAGTCGCTGACATACATGCGCAATTTTTCGGACTCCAGGGCGTTCATCAGAGCCGCAGAGTCGACGATCTCATCCCTGGCAAAATTCAGCAGGCAGGTGCCTTGGCGCATTGCGGCGAACATACTCGCGTCTATCAATTGGCGCGTTGAATCCAGTACTGGCAAATGCAGGCTAATAAAGTCGGAGCTGGCTACCAAATTACTCAGATTTTCGATGCGCTTCACTTGGCTGGGGAGACGCCAGGCGGCTTCCACAGACAAAGCGGGGTCATAGCCCTGCACCTTCATGCCCAGTCCAATCGCCATCTCCGCCACCATGGAACCGATAGCACCAAGACCGACTACGCCGAGGGTCTTGCCGGCTATTTCATTGCCCTTGAAGCGTTTTTTCTCCTGCTCCATCAGTTTCGACAATTCCGCGTAGTCGCTAGTTCCAGACTGCGAATCCGCGAAACTGATGCCAGGCACAATGCCCCGCGATGCCAACAGCATGCCACA
The DNA here is from genome assembly GCA_938091935.1 of uncultured Pseudomonadales bacterium. Taxonomy (GTDB): domain Bacteria; phylum Pseudomonadota; class Gammaproteobacteria; order Pseudomonadales; family Pseudohongiellaceae; genus UBA9145. The sequence continues at coordinate 57,068 of CALKNV010000027.1, read as the reverse complement.
TAGCACTAGCTCCTTGACCGCATTGGCATTGGCACCTGGCGTATTAAAAACCACGACTCCCTGTTCTGTGCAGTCAGATACCGGCACGTTGTTGACTCCGGCCCCAGCGCGGGCAACAGCCTTAAGGCTGGGATCGATCGCGCTAGCATCCAGTTTGTGGCTGCGCAGCAGGATTGCATCGGCTTCCAAGGCTTCGGGACTCACCGTATACAGATCTGGGGCAAAGCGAGTAAGGCCTTTATCAGAGATAGCGTTGAAGGTTTGAATGCGATGCATGGTTGGGCTTCCTGGCAGTTGGTTATCCAATAGCTGGGGGATTTGCTGACTTAATGTCGCAAAGGCTATTGGGTTTCGGGGTCACTGTGGTGTCTCTTGGGCGATCGCTGTGCGGGAGGTTAACGGCGAAGGGTGCCCTGTTTTTTTAAGCGCGTAATTATGTCCCGAATTGTCAGGAAACTCCAGCGCCCGGCAATGGCTGGTGGGCAGTTTCAGAAGTGGTGGCTGCGGGTTATTATGGATCAACGCGGACCGTAGTCTAATTTAGGCAATACATCCTGCCAGCGCCGCTTCCCGCACCGACAGGGCAGGAATTAACGCGACATGGGAATTTGATATACACCTCTTCCGTCAGGAGTTTGATGGCATGGCGCAAGCCACATATCACTATTCAGAACTACGTTTGGAACCGGGCTTGCCTGTGAAGATCAAGGACACGAGTGTGCCGGTCAGGCAGATTCTCGGGCGCAACCCAGGCCCGATGACCGGACCTGGCACCAATAGCTATCTGGTTGGAGAAAATGAGTTAGTTCTCATCGACCCTGGGCCTGTGGACCAGGCGCAACTGGAGTCCTTCCAGGCCGCGTTGGGTGAAATACCGCTGCGCTATATCCTGGTTACTCACACGCACCGCGACCATTCCCCCGGCGCCATGGCGCTGGCTGAGGCAACCGGTGCCGAGTTGGTGGGAGTAAAGGCACCAGATGCCCTGGGCCAGGATCATAGTTTTGTTCCCGCCGGGCTCTGGCAGGGTGGCGAGGTGATTGAATTGGATGGTTTCAGCATCGAATTGATTGCGACACCGGGGCATGTTTCCAATCACATTTGCTATTTGCTAAGAGAAGATAAGTTGTTGTTCACGGGTGACCATATTCTGCAGGGCACGACGCCGGTAATCCTGCCACCTGATGGCGATATGGCCGATTACCTCAATTCTCTGGAAATTCTGCTGAACCTGGATCTTCGCTTCCTGGCACCCGGGCATGGAGTGCTGATGGATGAGCCAAAACAGGAAATCAAGAAACTTATTGCCCACCGACTGAAGCGTGAGCGCAAGATTGTAGACTGTATGTCAAAACTGGGTGCTGCCACGCTCGATGAAATTGTCAGGCCGGTTTACGATGATATCCCGGAACATTTGATTCCCTGGGCGAAGAAAACTCTTCTAGCCCATCTTTACAAATTGAGTAAGGAAAAGCGCGCACAGGAGTCAGGAGAGATCTGGAGCTTGTTAAATTGAGTCACCGCGAATTCAAAGATGGTTAATGCTGACGTGGCGAAGAGTAAGCAATCCTGGTATGTCTACATGATTCGTGCCAATGACAATAGTCTTTATACAGGGATTACTACAGATCTCATGCGGCGGCTGGCGGAACACAAGGGTGAGGCAGTTGGGGTATACAAGGGCGCCAAGGCGCTGCGCAGCAAGAGTAGGCTGGAGATGGTGTTTTCGCACGCGGTCGAAAGCAGGTCGCTGGCCTCCAAGATAGAGTGTCGCATCAAGCGGCTCAGTAAAGCGAAAAAAGAGGCGTTGGTGAAGGGTCAGCTAAGTTTGCAGAATTTAGAGGGTGACAGCCAAGTTACGGGAAAATAGTTTATGGAGACTGATGAGTCAAAAATACCAATTGGGATTAGCAGCTGCCTGTTGGGTGAGCGTGTGCGCTACGACGGTGGGCACAAGGGGCACTCCTATATCACCCGAACCCTTGGTGAATATTTTGATTTCAAACCGTTCTGTCCCGAACTTGCCATAGGGCTGGGTATCCCGAGAAAGCCTATTCGCCTGTCGCGTTCCGATAAGGCCGGCGTCCGTTGTGTTGAAATTAATGACAGCAGCAAAGACTATACTGATAAGCTGAGCGAGTGTGCTGACGCGCAGCAGACCTGGCAGCGCGAACTCTGCGGCTATATCCTGAAGAAAGATTCGCCGAGTTGCGGCATGGAGAGGGTAAAAATCTGGGATGATGTTATGCCCATCCGTGAAGGTGTGGGCGTCTATGCGGATCGCATGATGCAGAACGTACCTTACTTACCGGTGGAAGAAGAGGGTAGGCTGGGAGATGCGGTGCTGCGTGAAAACTTCATCCAGCGTGTATTTATCATGCGCAGATGGCACCAACTTGTGGCTGGCGGACTGACTCTCGCCGGGCTCATTGATTTTCACGCCCGCCACAAACTCATCATCATGAGTCACGATCAGATCTACTACCAGAAACTTGGCCGGTTGGTTGCTTCCACCAGTAAGCAGGACCTTGAAGAAAAATCGAATGAGTACTTGCTGGAGATAATGGCTGGCTTGAAGATCCGAGCTACGCGCAAGAATCACGTTAATGTACTGCAGCACATTCAGGGTTATCTGAAGAATTATCTGGACAAGGAAGATAAACAAGAGATGATTCAAACTATAGAAAACTACCGTACCGGGATGGTACCGCTCATTGTGCCGATTACCCTGCTGAATCACTTCTTCCGCAAGCATCCCAATGACTATATTGAAAACTCCTGGTACATGCGGCCTTATCCGGCGGAACTCAGTTTACAGAATACGATATAAGCTGGCGTGCTTATGATTAAGCTGGAAGCCATTGACCATCTCGTGCTGCGCACGAGCGACCTGCCGCGGATGCTGGCGTTCTACTGTGATGTGCTGGGTTGTGAAGTGGAAAGAGAAGTGCCGGAACTGGGTCTGACCCAGCTGCGTGCTGGCAATGCCCTGATTGATCTGGTTCGGGTTGAGGGAGAGTTGGGCAGACTGGGCGGCAGCGCGCCGGGCCCTGAGGGTCGCAACCTTGACCACTTCTGCCTCCGCATAGCGGCAGTGGCGGAAGAAGACTTAACCAGCTACCTGCAGTCCAGAGGCGTTAACGTACCCGGTTTTTCAAATCGTTACGGCGCTCAGGGTTACGGTAACTCTATCTACATAGAAGATCCTGAGGGCAATACAGTTGAATTAAAACTCGCGATTTCGCTTTGATGTTGGATGCTTTGGATCAGGGCGCGGTTGCTGCAGCAGCTGGTGTGGTTTCCTCGGCAGGTGCAATCTTGAAATTCAGGAAACCATAAATCGCTGCAATCACCGGATTAATCAAGTTAAAGAAACAATAAGGCAAGTAGGCGAAAGTGGCGACCCCTAGGGTTCCCGCCATGTAGGCGCCGCAGGTATTCCAAGGCACCAGCGGCGAGGTGATAGTACCTGCATCCTCCAGGGTTCGGCTCAGGTTTTTCATGTCAAGGTTGCGGTTCTGAAATTCCAGTTTGTACATGCGGCCAGGCAGTACCACTGAAATATACTGGTCAGACGTAATCAGGTTCGCTCCAATGCAGGTGAGCAGAGTCGTTAAAATAAGGCTGCCAGTGCTGTGCACGAAAGACAGCGCGTAATTGACCAGACACCGCAGCAGACCGGTGTGGTCCATCACCGCACCAAACACCATGGCGCAGAGTATCAGCCACACCGTGTTCAGCATGGAGCTCATACCGCCACGCGTCATCAGATCATCCAGGGTGGCGTTACCACTGCTCAGCGCGAAGCCATCGAACAGGGTTTGCCAGGTCCCCTTGAACAGGGCTAGAAATACGTTGGGAACATCGCCCGCCAGCGCCAGTACGGCTGGGCGTTGGAATATCAGTGCCAATACCACCGCAATCATGGCGCCCGCCAGGATCGTTGGTATGGGTGGCAACTTCTTATTCGCCATGACCAGCAGTGCTAGTACGGGAAACAGCATGATGGGATTGATGGTGAAGTTTTCGTCTATGAGCTGCAGTGTGAGAGCCAGGTCGCTGCTGGCACTATCGGCATCGATATTCAGTCCCATCATGGTGAACATCACCAGCGCAATCAGAATGCTGGGAATGGTAGTCCATACCATGTGACCAATATGGGTAAACAGATCAGTGCCTGCGACAGCGGGGGCCAGATTGGTTGTCTCCGACAGCGGTGACATCTTGTCGCCGAAATAGGCGCCGGAGATAATCGCTCCTGCGGTCACTTCCAGGGAGACGCCGAGACCAGCGGCGGCGCCAATTAGCGCGATCCCGACTGTACCCGCAACGGTCCAGGAAGAGCCAATGCTTAAGGCAATCAGGGCACAAATTACGCAGGTAGCGGCATAAAAGATTGACGGGTCGAGGATTAGCAGACTGTAGTAGATCATCGTGGGCACCGTACCCGACATGATCCAACTGCCGATCAGCAGCCCAACGCTGAACAAGATGAGGACTGGTTTGAGGGCCACGCCGATACCGGCGACGATACTGGCTTCAATATCGGTCCAGCTCTGACCGTTGTTCCAGCCCACCATGGCTGCGACCGCGGCGCCAACGCACAATGCGATCTGGTTGGGCCCATAGCTGGCGTCTTCCCCGAAAAGATACACGGAGAACGAGAGTAGGGCGATGAGAACGGCAACGGGAATCAGCGCCTCGATCACGGTGGGTTGAACGGGAAGCTCGACGGGATCAGGTGAAGCGTTATCAACTGCTGACATGGTAATTCCTTGTAAACGTGCAGCAAGCATATCGGTATTGCCGACTGCCTGTCTAATTACAGATAAGGTATAATTCGGCTTTTAGCCACGACATTATTCCAGCGGCTGATGGCGTCAGCCTGGATATGCCATGAACAGTGCAGAGAATTACATGACCGAGTTGGATGCCTACGTGACCACCATGGGGCGGCAGGCACGTGCGGCATCACGGGCGATTAATCGGGCTACTTCAGGCCAAAAGAACCAGGCACTGCTGGCGATTGCTGGGGCCCTGAATTCCAGCAGGGACAGCCTGATGGCTGCCAATGCCCGTGATCTTGACGCTGGCAAGGAAAAAGGCCTTGAACCTGCGCTGATGGACCGCCTCGAACTGACACCGGCTCGCATCGATACGATGATTGAGGGCCTGCAGCAAGTCGCTGCACTAGATGACCCAGTAGGGGCCATCACTGATCTGAAGTATCGCCCCAGCGGCATTCAGGTAGGCAAGATGCGAGTTCCGCTGGGAGTGATTGGTATCATTTACGAGTCGCGGCCCAATGTGACCTGTGAAGCCGCCAGCCTGTGCTTGAAGTCTGGCAATGCCGTCATCCTGCGCGGCGGCTCAGAGGCATTGCACTCCAACCAGGCGATAGCCGAATGTATCCGGGCCGGCTTGGCAGTTGCCGAATTGGACCCGCATATCATTCAAGTCGTAGACCGCACCGATCGGGAAGTGGTGGGGCGTCTTATCACCATGCCTGAATATGTTGATGTGATTGTACCGCGGGGCGGCAAAGGATTAATTGAAAGAATCAGCCGCGACGCGAGGGTGCCGGTAATCAAGCACCTGGATGGCAACTGCCATGTCTACGTGGATGACAAGGCTGACATTGAGAAAGCCGTAACTGTAGCTGTCAATGCCAAGACTCAGCGCTATGGTACCTGCTGCACAATGGAGTCCATGCTGGTAGCGAGAGCAGTTGCCGCTGACTTATTGCCTCTGATTGACGCTGAGTATGGCAAGCATCATGTTGAAATCCGGGGTTGCAAGCAGACACTTGCGATTCTTCCGCATGCCACTGCGGCGACAGAGGAGGATTGGGAAACTGAATATCTGGCGCCTATTGTTTCAATTAAAGTAGTAGAGGGTGTCGATGAAGCGATAGCTCATATTAATGAGTACAGCTCTCAGCATACCGATTCAATCATGACTGAAGACTTGAGTCGCGCGCAGCGTTTCTTGCGTGAAGTGGATTCAAGCTCGGTCATGGTGAATGCCTCCACGCGTTTCGCCGATGGCTTCGAATATGGACTTGGTGCCGAGATCGGTATCTCCACAGATAAGTTGCACGCGCGAGGCCCCGTAGGACTGGAAGGCCTAACTTCACAGAAATTCATCGTACTCGGGGATGGTCATATCCGCCAATGAGTTCACGCCTGGGTATTCTCGGGGGCATGTTCGATCCAGTGCACCATGGTCATGTTGCCGCAGCGCGCTTTGCCGTCGAGTCGCTGGATCTTGATCTGTTGAAAATGGTTCCCTGCCATATACCTAATCACCGAGAGCAGCGCCAGTTGAGTGCCCAACATCGGCTTAAGATGTTGGACCTGGCACTGCGGAGCAAAAGCAAGCTCGCGGTTGATGACTGTGAAATTCGCCGCGGTGGCGTTTCCTACGCAGTTGATACCGTTGCGGAAATGCGAGCAAGCGGCAACTGGGACCAAATCGTGTTTGTTATGGGGGCCGACGCGCTCAATGGCCTGCCGCAGTGGCATAAGTCGATAGCGTTGTTGCAAACCTGTCATCTGTTTGTGCTTGGCCGGCAGAATCAATACGTCGCTGCAAGTGTCGCTTTGGAAATCGGTCTTGAACAACGCCGGGTTGCCAAGCCTGAGCAGTTGTTTGAAGCCCAGGCGGGGCGAATATTTATTGCAGAGGACTTTGATGTGGAACTCTCGTCCACTCAAGTTAGAGAAGTATTAACCAAAGGCGGTGAAGTGGCACCTTTGCTTGATGCTCAGGTCTATGAATATATCAGCCGCAATGCCCTTTATGGATGCAACGCTGAGATCCGCTGAGAATCAGAATTGAAACGTCAGATATGACAACAAAGGTAAAAGCATTGAAAAGTAAAAAGTTGGCGCAGTTGGTTGTTGACGCCCTTGATGATCTCAAGGGAGAGTCGATCCGGACCATCAATGTAGAGAAACTTACGGCTATTACCGACTATATGGTGATTGCTACAGGTCGCTCTAGTACGCATATCAAGGCGTTGGCTGATTCGGTCGCAACCCGGGTTAAAGAGGCTGACGTCGAAGTGGTGGGCATCGAAGGCAAGATGCAATCGGAATGGGTGTTGGTGGATGTTGGCGACGTGGTCGTGCACATCATGTTGGCGCCGGTAAGGGCGCTATATAATCTGGAAGAACTGTGGAGCTTCGATGCAGCTGTCGGCTCAAAGCCGATCGGTTCATCAGAAGGGCCTGCCGAAGCCTGATGAAGATCAGGCTCATTTCCGTTGGCACCAGGATGCCGTCCTGGGTCAAGGAAGGCACAACAGAATACAGCAAACGCATTGAGCGGGATCTCAATTTCTCCCTCGTGGAAGTACCTCTGGCAAAACGTGCCAAAAACCAGTCGGCAGAATTATCGAAGGCAAAAGAGGGAGCCGATCTTCTGGCACAAATCAAACCCGGCGATTATGTGGTTGCTCTGGACGTAGGCGGAAAACCATTTTCTACCTCAGACCTTGCTGGTCGGCTTGAGAATTTTCGTGCCGATGGTCGGGATCTCGCATTACTGGTTGGAGGGCCGGATGGGCTCGATAATGCCTGTATAGCTCAGTCAGACGCGCGCTGGTCATTATCGGCGCTGACGCTGCCACACCCATTAGTGCGAATCGTGGTGATTGAGCAACTGTACCGCGCTGCCTCAATAATTAGTGGGCATCCCTATCATAGGGAATAGGCATAGGCAGCGACCCCGGCAGCCAGACAAAAATCGGACAGTGGCCTTGTTCCCAACACGGGGTTTCGCCTGCATTAAACTTGTGATTAAGACAAGTTAAAATTAGAGTCCGGAGTCCATCGCGCTTCAATCGCGTGCCAATGCAGCAGTGACAAACTTTTTGCGGAATTTGCGGTCTAAAACGAGTCGATGGCATGTTTCAAGCCGTCCCGCAAACAGCCGACAAAATTGGCATAATTCGGCAGTTTCAGTCAGTCCAGCACTGACTCTCAACTAATCTGGGAAACTTCTTACACAAATGTCGGGAAAGTGGCAGTTAAAGGATCATGAGGCGGAGCGCCAGCTGTTTATGCGCCGGCTAACGATTGCCGCTGCCATCGTGATGCTGCTATTCGCGGCGTTAATTGCCAAACTGGTTAACCTGCAGATTTACCAGTATGAGTATTTTTCTGCCCGATCCGATGGCAATCGCCTGCATTCCCAATATGCCCCACCCGCACGGGGGCTCATTTTTGACAGCGAAGGTGCCTTGCTGGCGGACAACCAGCCTATCTTTAATCTCACGGTTGTCAGGGAGCAGGTCCAGGATATGGACGCTACCCTGGAATTTCTGGCGTCGCTAATCAGTCTCACTGATGACGATATTGAGCAGTTTCGGAATCGACTGCAGCGCAACCGAGTGCCGTTCTCATCCGTTACCCTGCGCTATGTGTTAACGGACGAAGAGAAATCGAAGATCGCAGTGAACAGCCATCTGCTAGAGGGCATTGCAATAGAACCCCAGTTTGTGCGCAGTTACCCACTTGGCGCACTGACTGCGCATTCAATTGGCTACGTGTCAGAGATTAATCGCAGGGAATTGGACAGCCTTAGCGAAGAGCAGCGCGAGAATTACGGTGGCACCAACCATATCGGCAAGACCGGGGTTGAGCGAACTTACGAGCAGTTACTGCATGGTACCGTGGGTTACGAGATTGTAGAGAAGAATAACCGCGGGCAGGTGATGCGGCGTTTGGATCGCACAGACCCGGTAGCGGGTAAGAACCTCAGCCTGCACATGAATGCGCGTTTACAGGTTGCGGCGGAGAAAGCGCTGGGTGATTTTCGTGGCGCCATCGTTGCGATTGATCCGGCTACGGGCGGCATTCTAGCCATGGTGAGCAGGCCGGGCTTTGATCCTAATCTGTTTGTCACGGGAATCAGCAGCAAAGACTATTCCGTCTTGGTAAACGATGTTGTCAATACACCATTGTTCAATCGCTCCATTAACCCCTATCCGCCGGGATCTACCGTTAAGCCTTTTATTGGTATGGCCGGATTGCAGCATGAATTCGTGGACTACGAGTTTGCGATTCAGGATCCAGGGTACTTCCGGCTGCCGGGGGTTTCTTATCGTTGGGGCGACTATACCCTGCGCACCGCCATCGGTGGTGGACACGGCCATACCGACCTGAAAAAAGCGATCTACCAATCCTGCGATACGTTTTTCTATGACCTTGGGCATCGTATGGGCATAGACACTATGCATGGCTTCCTGTCGCGATTTGGCTTCGGTGACAATTTCGCTCTGGATATTTCCTACGCCCGCACTGGGGTCCTGCCTTCCCGCGACTGGAAAATGGCCAGCCGCGGTGAGCCTTGGTACCCAGGCGACACCGTGAACTCTTCAATTGGCCAGGGCTATATGTGGGCGACGCCGCTGCAGTTAGCCACCGCTACCGCAATTTTGGCGAACAAGGGGCAGGTGGTGCAGCCGCGCATGCTCAAGGCCGTAGATGGGGTGCCGTTTGAGCCGGTGACGGATGATCCCAAGCAAGATATCTCCGTTAACGATCCGGATTACTGGCGCTATATTCATGAATCCATGACCATGGTTGTGCATCGCCCTTACTCCGATGCGTTCCGGGACTATGGAACGGCATTCGAGGCAATTGCCATGGCTGATCGTGAAATGCCCTACAAGATGGCTGGCAAATCAGGAACTGCCCAGGTGGTTGGCATCAGTCAGGAGATACTCTCAAGTGAAGACATTGAGGTTTCTGACCTGAACAAGGACCATGGCTTGTTCGTCTCGTTTGCACCCTCTATGCATTCACAGATTGACCCACAGGTAGCAGTAGCAGTGTTCGTTGAGAACGGCGAGCATGGCAGTAGCGTGGCGGGTCCAATAGCGAAAGCTGTGATCGACACTTATTTACTGGATATCCTCGAGCTCGATTTCGCAGAACTGGATCGTCAGGCCGAAGCTGAGTCGCTTGCGGCGGACAGGATGGTGTCACAATCCAATGATTAACCAGGATTTCGTCCGCCAGACCACCAGTTTTCATGCTCCCAAGCGGCGCGGCGCCACGATCTGGCGAGTTCTCCACACCGATCCACCGCTGTTGGTTGGCATTTTGTTACTGTGCGGGTTTGGGTTATTTGTGCTCTACAGCGCCAGCGATGGTGATGAGGCAATGATGCGTCGGCAGACCATGGTGATGGTGGTGGGACTGGTAGTGATGTTTCTGGTTGCCCAGTTCAATGTGCATTTCTACCGACGCTGGGCCCCCTCCATGTATGCAGCAGGGCTTGGACTGCTGGTGCTGGTCTTGTTTCTTGGCGAGGTGGTGAATGGCGCCAAGAGTTGGATCGATCTGCCGGGTCTGCCAAGATTCCAGCCCTCGGAGATAATGAAATTTGTGGTGCCGATGTTGCTGGCCTGGTATCTGGCAAGCCGCCCCTTGCCGCCGCGTTTTAAACATTTGCTCTGGTCAGCACTGATGATCGCATTACCTGCAGGATTAATTGTCCTGCAGAACGATACTGGTACTGCCATCATGGTGTTCATGTCCGGTGTGTTTGTTATCTTGCTCGCGGGGATTCGCTGGCGCATCGTCATCACTGGCTTGATAGCAGGGCTGCTCGCTTCGCCAGCATGGTTCCTTTTCTTAGCGCAGGAACACCAGAAGAACCGCATCCTGACTTTCTTCGATCCCTACCGTGACCCAACCGGGGCTGGCTACAACATCATCCAGTCGCAGATTGCCATCGGTTCGGGAGGCGTCTATGGCAAGGGCTATGGTAATGGTGCGCAGTCCCATCTCGATTTTATTCCCGAGAGCAATACCGATTTTATCCTTGCGGTCTTGGCTGAAGAATTCGGCCTGTTGGGGGTGCTGCTCCTGGTTTGTCTGTACTTGTTTGTCCTGGTGCGCGGCTTCTATATTGCCTATGCAGCGAAAGATATGTTCAGCCGTCTCCTGGCAGGAAGTATTACCCTGACTTTTTTCCTGTATGTTTTCATCAACATGGCAATGGTGTCGGGTCTGGTACCGGTTATCGGATTGCCGCTGCCGCTAATAAGTCGTGGGGGGACCTCCGTGGTCACCCTGTTTGTTGGTTTTGGTCTGCTCATGTCTATTCAGACCCATGATCGGAAGCGCTATATTTAACTCTCTGATATTTATAGAGAAATATAAAAAATGCCAGTGTCAGGCCTGCGCTGCAGCGCAAACTTGTCGCCTGCTGCGTTCTGTCTGACCCCTGAACGTTAAAACATTCTCCGCTTTGGACGCTAAGTAACTAAATTAACTGGTTTTTCCCGGGTATTCGAACATGTTGAAAGTTCTTCCATTCCGACGCTGGCAACGCCTGGCCCTCAGCCTCGTGGGCTTGCTGCTATTTGTCGCCTGTAGTTCAGCTCCTGCTCCCACGGCGAGCACAGGCGGGCGCTACAGTATCCAGCAGGATCGAGCGCCGTCGCGAGATGTGAATATTGCCGCCATTCCTGAAGTCGTGCCGGAGCCGATAAATCGCACCATGGCAGGAAATCGCAGCCCCTATACCGTGCTTGGGAAAACTTACACCGTACTGCCAACCGAGCGCGGCTACAGCGAGCGTGGGGTGGCTTCCTGGTACGGAGAGAAATTCCATGGTCACAAGACTTCAAACGGTGAAGTCTTTGACATGTACAAGGCCTCGGCAGCGCATAAATCCCTGCCGATCCCCAGCTTTCTGCGGGTGACGAATCTGGACAACAATCGATCCCTGATTGTAAGGGTGAATGATAGAGGTCCTTTTCATGGTGACCGTGTTATTGATCTCTCCTATGCCGCTGCAATGAAACTTGGTTATGCCGAACGTGGCACAGCTCGTGTGCACTTGGAATCCATCGTGGTGAGTGATGATAACTTCCGCTGGGTCAGTGCTGGCGGTGAATCCGCCAGCCTGCCCGATTTCGGCGGACGTGGGCCTGCCAGCACTGGAGAAAAGTACCTTCAGATAGGGGCTTTTTCCGAGCTGCAGACTGCGCAGCGAGTTTCGGATCAGGTGCGGCGCTTTACCCAGCGTCCAGTATTTATACGAACCGTGAACAGCAGTTCAAATGGTGTGCTACACCGGGTGCGAGTTGGCCCTGTGAGTGATGCCGGTGAAATTCGTCAGCTTAGTCAGCGCGTGGTTGCTGCCAACCTGGGAAGTCCGTACACTATTTCGGAGTAGCTTTACTGTGAACCCACGTTTTCAGATTCTTCAGTTTCAGTCCGATCGCCGGTGTTGCCGCGCTTCGCAGTTTCAAATTTCCAGACTTTACTCAATGGGATTCTTTATGTCCGTAAAGAACATTCAATCTATTCTCGGTTTCATTACCAGTGTCCTGATCGGCCTGGGAGTTGCCTCCCTGGCTTCGGCGCAAGCTATCATTCCCCGCGCGCCAGATGTTGCTGCTACCAGCTATGTCCTTTTGGATGCCAAGACGGGCCATATCATTGTTGAAGAAAATGCCGATGAGCCTTTGCCCCCGGCCAGTCTCACCAAGATCATGACGGCCTACATCGCTATTGAAGAAATCATCAATGGCAATCTTGGCCTCAATGATATGGTGCATATCAGCGAGAAAGCCTGGCGTATGGAAGGCTCAAAGATGTTCGTTGATGTCAACTCACAGGTCAGCGTCGAAGATCTGCTGCGCGGTATCATAATTCAATCAGGCAATGACGCCAGCGTTGCTATGGCCGAACATATCGCCGGCAGCGAAGACGCTTTCGCAGACATGATGAACCAGTATGCTGAAGTGCTGGGGATGAACAGCAGCTTCTTCATGAATGCTAGCGGCCTGGATACCGAGCTTTACTACAACACAATGTCTGCGCGAGATCTCTCAATCCTTGCCACCGCGACGATTCAGCGTCATGGGCAGTTCTATCCGATGTACGCTGAGCGAGAGTTTACCTATAACAATATCCGTCAAAGCAATCGCAATACGCTGTTGTTCCGTGATCGTAACGTTGATGGCATGAAGACTGGGTGGACTGATGCCGCGGGTTATTGCCTGGTGGCGTCCGCTGAACGAGACGGCATGCGTCTCATATCAGTTGTGATGGGCACGGCGAGTGAAGAGGCCAGGGCGATTGAGACTCAGAAGTTGCTCACTTATGGATTCCGCTATTTTGAAACCCATAAGCTTTATGACGCCAATCAGGTGCTGACGTCGCTGCCGGTGTATTCGGGCGAACGCGACTCTGTGGATCTTGCAATTCAGGAGGAAGTCTATGTCACGATCCCCCGCGGCCAGGCTGAGGCAATGACTGCGACCGTAGATGTAGATGAAATTATTCAGGCCCCGGTACAGGAGAGCCAAGTAATGGGGGTCGTTAACGTCATGCTTGGAAGTGAGATGATCTATAGCGGCGATGTCGTCGCTGTGCAGGCAGTGGCAGAGGGCGGCGCCTTCAAGCGGTTCGTTGATTGGATCAGCTTGATGTTCAATGACTCCTTTTCGGAGTAAGTTGCTGCTATGCATGATGAATCCGCCCCCAAATCTGGCAATGAGCAGTCCACTGGTGCTGAAGAAGCGCCGCCCAAAATTGAGTTCCCCTGCCTCTACCCAATCAAGATAATCGGCCATGCGGTAAGCGATTTTCGGGAAAAAGTGCTGGCGGCAATCGAACGGCATACTGGTGCGCTGGACCCAAAATTAATCCAGGCCAGACCCAGCAAACAGAAAAACTATGTTTCCATCACGGTAACGATTGCCGCGACTGGAGAGGTACAGCTGCAGAATATTTTCATAGATCTGAAAGAGATCGAAAGCGTTAAGCTGGTGCTGTAGGTTGCAGCTTTCCCAGTACAAGTGGTTTCGAGCAATTCCTGATGCCCGTGATTCTCAGGCCGCGCCGGAATTGATCGTGCGCAGGCTCGGTATGCAGGACTATGAGCCGATCTGGCAGGCCATGCGCTATCTTGCTGAACACCCGCGGAAGGGCCGCGCCGATGAGATCTGGCTACTCAGCCACAAGCCTGTTTATACCCAGGGTCAGGCTGGTAAAGCCGAGCACATCCTGAATCCAGGAGATATCCCCGTCGTTCAGGTAGACCGAGGCGGCCAGGTGACTTACCACGGGCCTGGCCAGTTGGTGGTTTATCTGCTGATCGATGTGCGGCGGCGCAATATGGGGGTGCGAGGACTTGTTGACCTCATTGAACAGGAGATTATTAGCACCCTGGCCAGTTACAATATAGAGTCAAAAACCCGATCCGGCGCTCCCGGCGTGTACGTGAAAGATGCTAAAATTGCTGCACTGGGGTTACGTATTAAGAATGGTTGGAGTTATCACGGCCTCAGCCTCAATGTGAACATGGACTTGGGCCCATTTAAAAACATTAACCCCTGCGGGTTTGAAAAACTGGAAGTCGTCCAGATAGCTGATTTTATTCCAGCCGAAGACCATCTCTTGCAGGCTGTCAGTAAGCGGCTCACTGATGCGCTACTGACTGGTTTGGGTTATCAGACCCACTATGACAAGCCAGGTCGGGATAAATCAGGTCAGGAAGCCGCTGAATAAGCCGCTAAGTAAGCCCAGCAAGAGCCGGATCGCGAGGAGTGGCGCGATATTCACGCAAGCAACGATGGAAGATCAAGGATATGGCAGAACGCAAACGGCGGAACGTGCTGGTCGAGGGCGAAAAGCTTAGAGGCTATGACAAAGTTCGCCGCATCCCGGTAAAAGTAATTCCGACCACGGAGTTGCCTAGTAAGCCTGACTGGATACGGGTAAAGATTCCTGTGTCTCCCAAGATCAGTCACATCAAGCAAAAACTGAGGGAGCACAAGTTGGCCTCAGTGTGTGAGGAAGCGTCCTGTCCAAATCTTGGCGAATGCTTCAGCAATGGCACGGCGACTTTTATGATCATGGGTGACATCTGCACCCGTCGCTGCCCGTTCTGCGATGTTGCCCACGGTAAGCCGCGAGAGCTTGATGCCAACGAGCCAAGGGAATTGGCTGAAGCGATCAAGGAAATGGGGCTCACTTATGTGGTGATTACCTCGGTAGACCGTGATGACCTTAAGGATAGTGGCGCCCAACATTTCGCTGACTGTATTAGCCAGACCCGGCACTTCAATCCGGAAACCCAGGTGGAGGTGTTGGTGCCGGACTTCCGGGGCCGTATGGATATCGCCTTGGACATACTGCAGCAAACGCCGCCAGATGTGTTCAATCACAACCTTGAGACTGTGCCGAGAATGTACCGCCAGGCACGGCCCGGTGCCGACTATCAGTGGTCTCTGGATTTGCTCAAGGCTTACAAGGCTCGCTGCCCGGAAGTCGTGACCAAGTCAGGCTTAATGTTGGGATTAGGTGAAACCAAGGAAGAAGTTAAAGAAGTACTGAAGGATCTTAAGGCGCACGACGTGGACATGATTACCTTGGGTCAGTATTTGCAGCCCAGTAAAGACCATCTCAAGGTCGAGCGGTTTGTACACCCATCTGAATTTGACGAATTGCGTGAATTTGGTGAGGCGTTGGGATTCAAACAAGTTGCTAGCGGGCCGCTAGTGCGATCTTCTTACCATGCGGACAAACAGGCCCATGGAGAAGCTGTAACCTGAGACAGCCGGGCATGAAAATTTCAATCCGACAGCTAGTCATCAGTCTAGTGGCGTTTCTGCTTGCTGTTTCGGTGTTGATTGCTTTTGTCCGCAACCCTGAAATTGTGGGCGCCCAATTGCTGGTGGTCAGGGCTTTGATTCTCAATTTTTCTATTTTTGCGGCACTAGTGGCCGTATTCCCACTTAACCCACTTTTTTATGGGCGACCTGGAACCTATGGACTGGTCGTCTGCTTGCCAGCGCTACTGCCGGTTTTTGTCTATTTTTTGATCTTGTTGCCACAGCAAAGTAGCGGGGGAGTGTCCGGCGAGCAGCTGAGTAGCGAGCTCATCACCGATGCGTCAAGCAATGGTATCGTGGAAATAGGTTTCACTTATCCGATATATACGCCAAATGTTAGCCTGCGCAATGAAGGGCTTTATACACAATATGTAAATGTATTCCTGCGCATGACTGACGCCAATGGCGCTGACGCCCTGTTCAGGGGAGTGCGTGGACGAATTCCGGGAACTGGCTTGAGTGTCGAAGCATCAGTACAGGGTATGCTGAGTCGCAACGGCAACTACCTCTTTAACCCTATAGCGTTGCCACCTGCTCGGGGTATCGAAGGCAAAGTGGTTTTTATAATCTCTAATCTAGATGATGGAACCAGATTTACTGATGCTCTGAGCAGCGCAGCCCAAGTTCAGTTTGAAGTCAGGGATCCGGAAGCTGGCACCCTGATAGCGGCGTTTCCTTTGGACCGCATGTAGCCAGAACTAGGCAGCCTCTGAGCCAACGGTCTCACCCTCAGTGACTTCGTTTTCGAAGTTAGCTCTGCCAACGATGAGGCTAGCAACAGATATCATGAGATAGGTGAGTGCGAATAGCTGTGCGTCGGTGTCCGCGACGAAATAGAGTCCGATTGCTGAGGCCAGCAATAACCTGAAACCCTCCAGCAGCACGCCATAGCGTCTGCCCTCGAGCCAATAGCCATGAACGAAGTAGGTGAAGGCAAGGAAGCAGACGGCCACCAAGCAATCCAGATAGGCCCAGGCCGCAGCGTTGATAAGAACGTAAAGGCTTAAACCCACGGTCGCAAAGAACTGGAATAGCGTGTAGTAGCGTGAAAAGACGCTAATCCGCGGATTAAATTTCGTACTGAGGTCAGCCGCCAGGCGCTTCTGCTTGCAGCAGGTGGACTGCCCCTGAGCTCGCCAACCGGGCGCTCGGAAAGGGAGCAGCAGCTTGTTCATCAAACCCGTCACCGCAATACAGTCCAGGATCAGGCGCCAGTATACATGCACATTCGCCCACAGCGGATTCCAGCTATTGAGCGGTTTACGTAGCCCGAAGTAGACGGGTTCTGCTTCCAGTTCGTCTTGAAAAGTTCCGAAAATTCGATCCCAGATTATAAATACACCGCCATAGTTGCGATCCACATACAAGGCGTTGCGGCCATGGTGCACGCGATGGTTGGAAGGCGTGACGAATACCCATTCTATTGGACCCAACTTGGGAATGTGTTCGGTGTGAACCCAGAATTGATAGATCAGGTTAAGGCTGACTACTGTGAACAGGACTTCACCCGGGTAGCCTAATAGAAAAAAAGGCAGGTAGAACAAGAACCCGTAGAAATCCATGCTGGTTTGACGCAACGCTGTTCCTAGATTGAAGTCTTCACTCTGGTGATGCGCGACGTGAGCCCCCCAAAACAGTGCGATCTCGTGACCCCATCGGTGTTTCCAGTAATAGGCTAAATCATAAAGCACAAATGCAGATATCCACACCCAAGTGCTTTGCTCGGAGAGTTGGGTTAAATGCAGCTCCGCCACCACAAACTCATAGATGGAAGCAGATGCTCCCAGGATCACCAGGGCCTGTAGCCTGCTCAGGCTACCCATGGATAGACTGTTGATGGTGTCATTCAGGCGGTAAGTGTTGCGTCCGCGCACGTAACCATAGCCGAGCTCAAGCAGAATGAGCAGCAGGAAAAAGGGTATGGCGGAGAGTATAAGGTCCATGAAGTGGTTCCGCTGTGGCTAGAATTTGCTAACCGACTCTGGCCCTGCGTATTCGTCGGCCCCCAAACCTCGATATTCGGCGATTGCCAGGCCAGCCGCGACACTCGTGAATGGATCGTGCTCTATCACTTTGCCCGGAAACTGGACTTCAAGCAAATGCTTAACCGCCGGTATCAAAGACGATCCACCGGTGCGGATCACCAGCTCTATCTCGCTCGATCGCATGTCTGCTTTCCTTAATATGGCAGTTACGGCATCCTGAAGTTTTGACAGGATCGGCGCAATAATAGTTTCGAACTGTTCGCGGGTGGTGGTCAATTCAATGTCTAACTCCGGAATATCCAGGCGGGCAGCGGTCGCACTTGAAAGGGTAGCTTTCAAATCCTTAAGTGACTGAAAAACCAGGTAGCTATAATTATTTTTGATCATGTCATAAAGGCGGCGGAATTTCACCGCGGCTTCATCACCATATTCAATTCTCTGCATCAGGGGCGTGGTAAAGCGATTCTGATTGAGCATATAACTAATAGCCCAATTGAGCAGCAGTTCCTCATAATCCTCAAATGGAAACGCTGTTTCAATCTCGCGATCTTCGCCGGCGCGGCGCCAGCGCTCGCCCTTGCCTAGCAGCGGAAACAAGAGCTCCCTGAATAGCAGCTGGTCGATATGATCACCGCCAAGACCGACGCCATGGGTTTTGACTACCTTGAAGATCTGGTCGGTTCGCCTCAATAGGCAAAGATCCAGAGTGCCGCCGCCAAAATCCACGGCCAGAATGGTCTTCTGACTCGCATCTGGGTTCTGGTGCAAGTAGCTAAGCGCGGCAGCAATTGGTTCCGGGTAGAAACTCTGCTGTTCGAAATTCGCATAACCGTAGGCTTCCCTTAGTAGCGTCAGGGCTAATTGATTCCTACCTTGGTCAGATCCTTCGAAGTTAACTGGATGGCCAATGCAGGCATGTTTTGCGGAATCAGTGCTCAGGTTTCGCTCCTTTATGAGTGCGATCAGACGCTGTTGAATTCGCAATAACAATGGCGTGATCAGGGCGACCAGTCGAAATGGCCGATCAAACACCATGAGTCGTGGCGAGCTGCGATTTCCAAGCAGGCGCTTGATACCTCTGAACAAACGACCTTGCTGTCCGCCATCAATCAGTGACTGCCCGTAAACTAATTGAGTTTGAGCCTCTTCAGGCAATCCTTTGTCTCCAAGCTGGCCAGTCGTGGTTCTGCCTTCTCCAAGCACTTCGGCGCTGAGCTCAACGGTCCTGCCCATATTACTTTCAATGTAGCACTCAATGGCGGATTGCCCGGTTGTTATTTTTAATTCCCTATCGATATAGGTGGCTGAGGGCATGACCACGGTGTCATCTTCTAGCTGAACGAGGTAGATCTGTTCACCATCGAAGACGGCTGCAGCACTATTGCTAGTGCCAAAATCCACGCCTATACCCAGGCGTTTTTTTGTAATTGGCGAAGACGATGAGTTCAAGGAAAGTCCTGGCTAATGATTTATTTAAGATTGATCTGGGAATATTGTTCCAGAACGAAAGTCTAATAATATTTCGAGCAGTACGATCGTCCCGGTAGGTCAGAATTGGTGACCTGTCGGGCTGGTTTTGGTTACCAGCCCAATCCTGGTTGTTGCCGCTGAAATGGGTCGGTATTTTACACCAGAAGCGGCCTCGGAATAAAACTGTTCAGGCCCCCAATTTCGCTGCTCGGGGTCCGACCACTGGTTGAAGTTTGCTGGAACTTAACCTATCCTGCGTCGGTCAAAGTAGTCTTCAAAACCTGTAGGAATAACCTTGAAATTCAGTCCTTTCCCTAGTTTCAGCACCCGCCTTTCCCAGCTTTTAGCGCTGATCTTGCTGCTCAGCGTGGCCTCAACTTCAGTTCAGGCCGGAACAATAGTCAGGGTTAGCACGTCGGTCGGAGATTATTCCATCGAATTGCTGGATGAAGAGGCGCCGATTACCGTCCAAAACTTTCTTGGCTATGTAAATAGCGATGCTTACAATGGCACCTACCTGCATCGTGTGGTCACTGACTTCGTGGCTCAGGGTGGTGGATACCGATTTCAGCCATTTGTCGGGCCGATTGATGTGGTGGCGGGCCCATCCATTGTCAATGAATTCGGCGCATCCAATTTGCGTGGCACTGTTGCTATGGCAAAGCTCGAAGGTTTGCCCGATAGTGCAACTCACGAGTGGTTTGTAAATCTGTCAGACAATATCAGTCTGGACACTAACAGCGGTGGTTTCACGGTCTTTGGCAGGGTGCTGGGCAATGGCATGGCGGTATTGGATGCCATAGATGACCTGCCAAAGATAAACCTGGGTGTAAAAGCTTCCGATGCCCCGTTTTTGGCAGCAGCTTACAGTGATCCCAGGGATTTCGTTTATATCAACGTTGAGGTAGTAGAGCGCTTTAGTGAGTCTGCGCATGTCTATGAAACGAATTCTGGTTTGCTCATTACTTCTGTCAGCGTCAATGGGGACGAAGAGATACTCAGTCTTAATTTCAATACGGTAACGTCGACGCCAACGCTTCAAATCCAGGCGAATCTGAATAGCGTGCTCAGGAGGAGAGACGGCTTTGTGGGCATCGCGAATTATTCAACCACCGATAATAGATTACGTATTCCGGCCCTTGAGGTTACCCAGGGGGATGCGGTTTTGCTTTTCACCAATGTGGTCTTTTTGCTCACCGACGCTGAATCATCCATCTTTACGCTCGAGTCTTACGATCAATAGTGACCGTTTACCAGTCCACGGGGCCTAGGTTACTCTTGCACTCTCGCATGGCTGTTGGTGACGTCATCTGCAGCAGGTCAGAACACGATTAAAACAAGCAGAGGAAGTTAACGGCAATGGCAGCAGCAAGGGGGGAATTTACCTCACGATTCGGATTTTTAATGGCTGCCTCAGGGTCGGCGGTAGGTCTTGGCAATATCTGGGGTTTTCCAACCAATGCCGCGTCAAACGGTGGCGCCGCCTTTCTTTTCACCTATTTGATCCTTGCATTTGCTCTAGCCTATCCGGCATTAATGGCTGAGTTAATTATCGGACGTCATGCTCGGGCCAATGCGGTTACTGCATTGCGCGCTATATCAACCGGGGGCAAGACTCGTCTCGCGGCACTGTTAGTGGGCTTCACCGGGATAGTTACAGTCAGCTTTATTCTCAGTTTCTATGCCATCGTGAGTGGATGGATGATTGCTTTCTTCTTTGAGCCTTTGAGTCGTTTGTTAGGCATGGAAGGTTTGTCAAACTGGCTAACCACCGATGCTGTTGTTCGTAACAGTCTGTTCGTGGTGCTGTTTATGATGCTCACGGTTTATATCATTAGCGCCGGGGTCAAAGAGGGTATTGAGAAGTGGGCCTCTCGTCTCATGCCATCGCTAATCGTCATCCTGATCCTGCTGATTATATATGTGCTGACCTTGCCGGGTGCAATGGACGGCCTCAGGGCTTACCTCATTCCTGATTTTTCCCTGATAGCCGACCCCTCCTTACTGGTTGATGCAATGGGTCAGGCTTTCTTCTCACTATCGCTCGGTGTGGGTACGATGCTGATTTATGGCTCGTATATCAACAAGCAGGAAAACCTGCCGACCATCGGCAGCCTGGTTGCCTTGTTAGATGTTGGCATTGCTGTGCTGGCTGGGTTACTCATTATTCCCGCTATGTATGTCGCGCTAAATAATGGCGTTGAGATTTATGATGATGCTGGGGGTCTCATTGCTGGCCCCGGTCTGATCGTGTCGGTTCTGCCTGCGCTGTTTGACACCATGGGCGCGATTGGGGTGTTTGTCGCTTTCGCATTTTTCGCGCTAATGACGATTGCTTCACTCACATCGTCTATATCGATGCTGGAAGTGCCAGTGGCCTATGGCGTTGAACACCACGGATTGGAGCGGCGCCGGGCAGCAGCCATCATCGGTTCAATTATCACGGTGATTGCGCTGATCATCGTGTTTAACTTCGATCCGCTATTCGACATAGTGGTCACCGTTACCACCGAGATCAGTCAACCCTTGCTTGGTTTTGCATTCTGTATATTCGTGGCGTGGATATGGCAGCGCAACGAAATTTTAGAGGAGATCAAGAGTGGTTGTCCTGATGCGGAATCGGGATTGTTCTGGAAAATTTGGCCGTTCTACGTAAAGTTCATCTGCCCAGTTGCAATCCTGGTGGTTTACTTCCAATAAAGTTTTTGCCTAGCTCCATATTAGCTGGCGGCAAGCAGATCAATAAACCGCGAAACCTCTGCTTCAGAATTGTAGTAGTGAAGCGATGCCCTGAGCACATCGCGCTTCAACACTGAATCGAGATCCAAGCGGGCATTTTGCCGTTTTGCAACCGAAGTATTTACGCCAAGGGCCTGTAAGTTTTCCCAGAGAGTTTCCGCTTCTGTGTTCACTCTGGAGAGAGTGACTATGCCTGAAAGATGAGCGCTGCGCTCGTGTACCTCAACGCCGTCAATAGACTGCAGCTTCCGGTTTAGGCTTTCCGCGAGCAGCCTGATCCTTGTCTGGATAGATTCCATGCCAAGGGAGTTGGCGTACTGCAGAGCTTTGCCGAAGCCAATCACGCCGGCAACGTTCCGCTCCCAACTTTCAAACCGAATCGCTCCTGCCTTGATTTCGAAGTCAGCGGGGCTAGCCCAGGTTGCGCTATGAAGGTCGACTACAGGTGGTGCCAACGATTGAGTGGTGTCCCGGTTAGCATACAGGAATCCGGTCCCGCGCGGCCCGCGCAAATACTTGCGCCCTGTACCGCAGAGGAAATCACATTTGAGCTGTTTAAGGTTGAGCTCAATTTGCCCCACCGACTGACAGGCATCAACCAGGAAAATCAGGCCATGTTCGCGCGCTAAATCTCCAACCTCAGCGATAGCTTGAATGTCACCACGCTGGCTTGCTACGTGGGTTAAAGCCACTGCACGGGTTTTAGCAGTGATGCTGTCAGCGATCCGCTGTGAATCTATCAGACCATCGTTATCGGATGGAACCGTGATTAGCTCAACGCCATGCTTTCGCGATAAATATAGCAGGCTGAGGTAATTGCTTGCGTACTCGTTGTCTGCAGTCAGGACTTGATCACCAGGTTGAAGATCAAGAGATAGTAGGGCAGATTGCCAAGCCCGGGTCGCGCTTTCCATGAAGGCTACTTCAGTTTCATCACAGTGCAGCATCTTGGCTAATTCCGTATAAAAAGCCGCGATATCGCGCTCCGCCTCATTAGCGGCTTCATAGCCACCCAGCTCCTGTTCTAGACGCAGGTGGTTGGTAACTGCAGTGGTCACCGCTGCAGGGCTCAAAGCGCAGCCCGCATTGTTAAAGTGAATGAGGTGTTCACAAGCAGGTGTATCTGCCCGAACCTGTGCAAGACTAATCATGTTGAGTTAACTGCCTGGGTTATGAAAGGCCTGACGATAAGGCCCTTACTGAGTGGAGAGGAAAGTCGCGAAATAGGCGTCGGTGAATGATTCCAGATCGCCCTTTTCAGGCCCGGATGAGTTTAACAAATAGATATGCTACGGTTCCACCAGCGTCTAATTGATGAGGAGAAAAAAAGCAATGAATAAGCACTCATCTGTCAATATCCGCCGCGAAGTGGCGATGGCCAAGCCTGACAGTTCAGTTCCTTCCGTGTTTGCCAATGTGACTTCCCCACTCTCCACCGCCAGTGCCTCGAGCCTCTCTAATCCAGCCCGCCGGCGCCTTTTCGGCTTACTGGGAGTTGGCGCCGCGGTTTGTATGCTGCCCCGTCAAGCTGCCTGGGCACAGGGCAGTTTAACCCTGAGTGAGAAAGTGAAAGCGCTAGTGTTTGATGTGTTTGGGACGGTGGTGGACTGGCGTGGATCAATAATTCGGGAGGGCCAGATTCTGGCGAGCCAAAAGTCGTTAGAGGTCGATTGGGGACAGTTCGCTGATCGCTGGCGGGCGGGCTATGGCCCTGCCATGAACAAGGTACGCAGTGGTGAGATGCCCTGGACCAAGATTGATGACCTGCACCGCATGATCCTTGATGAGCTGGTTCCGGAGTTCGGCCTTGAGGGGCTTTCGGAAACAGAGTTGGACCATTTTAACCGGGCATGGCATCGCTTGAGCCCGTGGCCAGATACCGTGGCCGGGCTGAACCGCTTGAAAACGAAATATATCATCGCCACCTTATCGAATGGCAATGTCTCATTATTGACACATATGGCTAAAAACGCGGGACTTCCCTGGGATGCAGTGCTGTCAGCAGAGTTGGCACAGCATTACAAGCCTGATCCGCGGGCTTATCTGAAGGCGGCTGATTTATTGAGTTTGAAACCGGCCGAGGTGCTCATGGTTGCTGCACATCCTGGTGACTTGAGGGCCGCTGCTGACGCCGGTTTGCATACCGCCTATGTATACCGACCCTTGGAGCGCGGCCCTGAGCGTCAACGTCAGCGCAGTCCTGCTGGTGAATTTGACTTTGATGCTGATGATTTTCTCGACCTGGCTCGCCAGTTGGGAGCCTGAATCATGCCGCAGATCGAGCTTAAGGAAGCAGAAAAAGCTGATGCTATAGATAAATTGAAGCAGTATTGTGAGCGGGAATTACAGGTTGAGCTGGGCACATTCGATGCCCAGTTTCTGCTTGAGTTTTTTATCGAGCAACTAGGTTGGCGTATCTATAATCAGGGATTGGCAGACGCATTCGGCTTGATGGAAAATTCGCTTGAAGAGATATCCGAAAAAATCTACGAATTACAGCAAGAGCCGCCGCGCTGATTTGCAGTAGTGAATTGGGCGCGGCTTAACTGTACTGTTGGCGAAGGGGAAGGCGAATAAAAAACTCGCTGCCCTTATTGCGTGCGGAATCGAACTGCACTTCGCCCCCGAGTTTTTCGACCATTCGTTTTACTATAACCATGCCCAGCCCAGTACCCTGCGGGTCACTTTCGCTGTCCGGGTGCTCTCTGGCAAACTCTTCGAACATTCGCTGTTGAAATTCTTCACTCATCCCCCGCCCGGTGTCGCGAATGAATATTTCGATGCCAAGGCGTCGCTTGAAATATATCGCCTTATAACCAATTACGATTTCACCGCTATCGGTAAACTTGATCGCATTAGTGATAATGTTTAACAAGACATGCTGGAGGCGGGCCTGATCAGTTTGCACCAGTAGATTGGCGGAAGTGAAATCAGTCTTTATGAGCAGGTCTTTTTCCATGGCTGAAGGTAGCATCATGTCTCTGACTTCATTGAGAAAGTGAGACATTTCTACCAGCTCGAACTCGGGTTCAAAGCTGTCAGATTCTAGCTGGGCCATTTCGAGCAGATCGTTGATCAGGTTATGCAAATGGTCGCTCTGTTTGATTACCGTCGAGACATGCTGACGGGTACCTTCGTCCAGCCTGTTCGCCTGTGATGCGAGCAGTCGTTTCGAATTGGCCAAGATCAAGTGCACTGGGGTTAGAAATTCCCTCGAAACATTGCGAAGAAAATCCCCTTTGGCTTTTGTTTCGAGACGAGCCTGCACAAATTCTTCATTCTTGGAACGCACAAATTCGGATAGAGATAGCAGCACCATCAAAGCTGCTAGAGTCACGAGTGCTTCGCTAAACAGACTGGAAGCAGCGGGACGCTCGATGAACTCCAGTTTGTAAACCAGCCAGGACGAGTAGGCCAGCACGATGAGCAGCCAGGAGCAGACCAGATATACCGCCGACCGCGATCCCTGGTAGGCGGCTAGCACAGTCATAAAGAATACTGTCACTGCAACCAACAGTCCGAGCATCATGATTGTTCTGATATTGCCCGGACTCACCTGGTCGGAGGGAATGATCAGAAAATAGAGAATGGCCGGAATCATTGCCAGCGCGATAAATCGCAAGACAATAACCACCTGGTCCCGATAGGCATTAACCAGATTCAGGGATTGCCCGATGAGGCAGATGCTGGCAATCAAGCCAGCGCCGGACATATATGCCATGCGATTGTTCATGCTTTCCATGCCACCCCAAAACCAGACTCGGCCCATACCGGTCTGGGAGAGAAAGAAAATTAGCGTACAGCCAAAAAACAGGGTGTGAGCAATGAATTGCCGTTCCCGCATGATGTAATAGAGCACGGTGCATAAGGCAAAGCAGAGGCTAAGGAATGCGAAAAAACCACCGAAAAACGCCAGTAGGGACTGACTATCTTGAGTTAGTGCTTCTGCGCTGGTAATTTGTAATGGTACTTCGATTCCGGCCTGGGACCTGATTTGAAAGTAAATGCGCGTTTCCCGGCCTTGCTGGGCAAGATCAAATGCCAGCACTGGGATGCGGTAGGGTAGTGCTATTTCATCGAAGGAGACTGTATCTCCCAGCGTTTCCTGCCAGACGATCTGATCGTCATGGGCGATATAGAAATCAATCCTGTCCAGTGTAGGGCCTTCCAGCACCAGAATTAGATTCTCACCGGCCAGGTCCTCGCTACTCACCACTAGGCTAAACCAGAAAGCTGATTCCGAGATTCCCAGAGTAGGAATTGCTTCATCCGACCGCTGCCAGGGGATGTCTTGTGCCAGAATGTCATCAATAGTGAGGCGGCGCTCTGGATCCTCATAGATGTCCAGGTACTGGCCCAGATTTACGGGCAACTGGTTACGAGAGATATTAATTTCCGCGGCGGCTGCGATCTGCGGTGTGACAACGGCTAAAAGTAACAGGATCAGCACCCTTAAGAGACGGGAAGCCGTCAGGTTGAATCTGCGTTGGCTGGATGTCAGAAGATGGCTAAGCACGAACCGGGCTCTCTCAAACAATTGGCGCATTATACGGTACCCAGTCTTAAATGCGGTGGCTAAAGCTGCGCCTTGAAGTAAATATCGTTAGAATCAGCGCCTTATCCAGACTAAGCAGCTTGGAACCAGACTGCTAACATCAGACCATGGGTGTGGCGCGTGCGTCGGAAAATATACTTAAAATCAATACATTAAAGAGCATAAGTGCTATGCAAGCTAAATTGCCAATGGCTAAAACAATGTTGCTACTGTCGCTTGTTCTAACAGGTCTACTTTCCTGTTCTGAAACGGAAACGGAAACGGTACCAGCACCAGCAGTTGAGCCCGCGACAACAACCCCTATTGCTAATGAAGAAGGCCCCATGCCGTCAGACAACCCATTCTTTGAAGAAAGCCCGCTGTTTTTGAATTTTCCGCAATTCGAATTGATTGAAAACTCCCATTATCTGCCCGCCTTTGAGCGCGGGATGGTGGAACAGCTAGGGGAAGTCGAAGCCATCGCGAATCAGCAGGCTGAAACGAATTTCGAGAACACTATCATAGCCCTGGAGTTATCGGGGCAATTACTCGACCGGGTTTCCCGCGTATTCTTCAGCATGGCGGGTGCGCACACCAATGATGAAATACGCGCGCTACAACAGCAGTTGGCACCTGAACTGGCCGCACACAGTGACGCCATTCTGCTAAACCGCCCACTTTTTGAACGAATCCAGTGGCTGTATGAAACTCGCGAGAACCTGGATCTGGATGCTGAGTCGCTCCGCTTGCTGGAGCGCTATCAGCTGGATTTCGTCCGCGCCGGCGCTGGGCTTAGTGAAGAACAGCAGGAACGCATGCGCGAAATCAATGCAGAAGTTGCAACCCTGCAAACGCAGTTCAGCCAGAATGTATTGAGTGAGGTTAACGAACTGGCCATCGTGGTGGATTCTCGCGAAGAGATGACTGGTATGAATGATGCCCTGATCGATGCTGCACGCGAAGAAGCAGAAGAACGGGGTATGCCTGGCAAGTTTGTCATCCCGCTACTCAATACCAGCGGACAGCCGGCGCTGGCAAACCTGCAGAACCGCAGCGTGCGTGAGCGCATGCACAAAACCTCCTTGTCACGGGGCAGTCGTGGAGGTGAATACGATAATCGTGCCATATTGGCCAAAGTGTTAGCGCTCAGGGCAGAGCGCGCGAGTCTGCTAGGATTTGCCAATCATGCAGACTACATCCTGGCTAACCAGACTGCACAGACAGTCGATGCCGTTAACCAGAGGCTTTCAGAACTCGCAGTTCCGGCTGTAACTAATGTGCGCCGCGAAGCAAATGATCTGCAGGCATTGGTAGACGCCGAAGGCGGGGAGTTTCAGCTGGCTTCATGGGACTGGGATTTCTACACGGAAAAACTGCGGGCACAGCGCTTTGATTTCGACGCCAATCAACTGCGGCCTTACTTTGAGCTAGATAACGTGCTGCAGCGCGGTGTATTTTTTGCGGCCGAGCGACTATTTGGTATCCGCTTCGAGGAGCGCTTCGACTTGCCGGTTTATCAGGAAGATGTGAGGGTATTCGAGGTTTTCGACGCCACCGGCACCACGCTTGGTATTTTTATCGCAGATTTTTACGCACGTCCCAGCAAACGAGGCGGGGCTTGGATGAATTCCTACGTTTCCCAGAGCGATTTAATGAATACACAGCCCATAGTGGGGAACCATCTGAATATCACGGAGCCACCTGAGGGCGAGGCTACGCTGCTGACGTTCGACGAAGTAACAACTATGTTTCATGAGTTCGGCCATGCCCTACACGGTCTTTTTTCCACGGTGGAATATCCCTATTTTTCAGGCACCAGCGTGCCAAGAGATTTCGTTGAGTATCCAAGCCAGGTCAATGAAATGTGGTCGACCTGGCCCGAAGTGCTAGAGAACTACGCCATTCATTACCAGACTGGTCAGCCCATGCCGCGTGAACTGCTGGATAAAGTCCTGTCGACGCAATCCTTCAACCAGGGCTTTGCCACCACGGAATACCTTGCTGCATCGATAGTGGATCAGGCGCTGCACCAGTTGTCGCCCGACCAGGTGCCAGCGGCCGATGCCATCATGGACTTTGAAAGTGAGGCCTTGAAAGCGGCCGGAATCAAGGTCGAAGAGGTGCCACCCCGCTATCGGGCAACTTATTTCAGCCACATCATCGGAGGTTATTCGGCGGGGTATTACTCTTATATCTGGAGTGAGGTGCTGGACGCCGATACCGTGGAGTGGTTCCAGGAAAATGGAGGTCTGCTGCGAGAGAATGGAGACCACTTTCGGCGCACGCTGCTGTCCAAGGGTGGCAGCGTTGAGGCGATGCAACTTTTTCGAGACTTTCGGGGCCGTGACGCGGAGATTGCTCCGCTACTTGAACGACGCGGATTGAATTAACTCAGGCGCTATGCAGCAGGTTCTGCTTTGCGGTGCTCACGTCGGCACCGCAAAGTCGTATCAGTAAAATGCTGAGCTCATCCCAGGGGTTAGCGTTGCTCAAGCCCTTGCAGGCCTGATCAATAATTCTCGCTTGCTCCAGCAGCTCCCACAGCAGCTGTTTTCGCAGCCTGATGATCGCGGCACTAACCGCTGGCTTGCGATTAAACCAAACCCGATGTGATTGCAGGATGGCGTTAACCGGCTGCCCACTCTCTCTTTTTTCAATCATCGGTAACAGGCTTCTTAGCTCTCGCGTGATTGCACCTAGCACCAGTAGCGGGAACAAACCTTCAGCCTGAAGCCCATTTAAGACTTTCTGCGTGCGCGCCAGGTCACCGAGCAAGGCAGAATCCACCAGTTGATAAACGTTATAGCGAGAAGAATCTGCTACTACCTGCATGACTGTCTGGGCATCCAGAGAGATGGTCTCATCGGAACCAGCCAGCAACTTCAATTTTTCGATTTCCTGCATCGCCGCCAGCAGGTTGCCTTCAATCCGGTCAATCAAGAGCTGAAGCGCGTCGGGTTTGGGGTGAATCCCCGCTTGCACCAGTCGGCGTTCTAGCCACCCCGGCAGTTCGTCTCGTTTCACTGGCCATACCTGTACCACCAATGACCTGGCCTCGATGGATTTGAACCACTTGGTGTTCAGGGCACTGCTCTCGAGTTTTGGGCTGGTGACGAGGACTACGTTATCTGTTTGCTCTTCTTCGAGGAAATCAGCCAGCGCCAGCTTGCCTGCATCATCCAATTTTGCAGTCTGGAGCCGCAGTTCAATGAGTTTGCGCTCCGCAAAAAGCGACAAATTACCCGTGGATTGTCGAAACTGTTCCCAGTTAAAGCTGCGATCCACCGTGTAGAGCTCGCGCTCGGTGAAGTCGTGCTCGCGGCAGTGTTTTCGAACTTGATCCGCGGATTCTTGAATCAGCAGGGGCTCGTCGCCTGTAATCCAGTAGAGCGGCTGCATTTCAGCTTTTAGTGACCTCGCGAGCTGCTCCACCTTGATTTTCATTGCGGGGCTGATTCCAGACGTCGCATGAGTTGATTGACCAGCTCCCGGCGCAATTCGGCGGTGATAATCTGCACCTCTTCCTGATTGCCGGCGATATTCTCAATGTCTTGAAAGTAGACTCGGTCCACCATCAGGGTTTCGGCGGGAATAAGTTCCAACTCTCCTCGGATCAGGCTGATATCGACTGACAGGCGGATTTCCACCTGAGAAGCGCGCGCTCGGGGATTAATAGTAACCGGTCTGTTCGATACGCGTTCGTTGGCGACTGCTAATGTGGGTATCGTGTCGTTACTGGCATCCAGGCTCGAATTGGTGTCGACATTCGCCATTTCCAGGCTGCGTTCCAGCAGGCGCGAAAATTCGCTTTGGGGCTGCTGGAGATTGAGTGCGAGGGAGCTGAAATTGGCGGTAATCGCATCGCTGCCGCGCAGGGCAAAGCCGCATGATTGCAACGCGAGAGCGAGGATCAGAATAGCGAGACGATAAGCAGGCTTGCCCATTGGGCTAGTTTACTACGATGTTGACCAGCTTGTTGGGCACGACAATGACCTTGCGGACGGTGCCTTCGCTGGTAAAACGCTTGATCGCTTCATCGCTGAGTGCCAATTCTTCCAAGTCTGACTTGGCGATGTCCTTGGGTACCTCCACCTTGCTACGTAGCTTGCCATTAACCTGCAGGACAATCAGCATGGAATCCTGTTCCAGAGCTGAACTGTCTACTGTTGGCCAGCGTGCATCCATGGCGGCTCCTTCATGGCCCAGGTGGCCCCAAGCAGCATGGCTAAAATGCGGTACGATCGGTGCCAGCATAAGCACGCTGAACTCAAGTGCTTCCTGCACGACGAGCTGATCGATTTCTCCAGACTGGTTCTCAGAGAATTTCGATACTGCATTCAGCAATTCCATTGTGGCTGCGATAGCGGTATTGAATGTTTGTCTGCGGTCATAATCATCTGTCACTTTAGCCAGCGTTTGATGTGACTTCAGTCGCAGCTTCTTTTGCTCTGATGACAGTTGCAGCTTGCTAAAATCAGCGAGGCTGATCGGCGCGTGCTCCATCAATTGTTTCCACAGGCGTTTCAGGAAGCGATAGCTTCCTTCCACGCCGCTGTCGGACCAATCCAGTGATTGGTCTGGCGCCGAGGCAAACATGGTAAACATGCGCACGGTGTCTGCACCATAGCGCTCGATTAGAGACATGGGATCGACGGTGTTGCCTTTGGACTTGGACATCTTGGCGCCATCTTTAAGCACCATGCCCTGAGTCAGCAGCTTGGCAAAAGGTTCGTCACTGGTTACAAGTCCTTCGTCGCGCATCAGCTTGTGGTAGAAGCGGGCATACAGCAGGTGAAGAATCGCATGCTCGATCCCTCCGATGTACTGGTCAACCGGCAACCAGTAATCTGCCCTTGCATCCAACATGGCGTCACCCTTGTCGCGACAGGTGAATCGCGCGTAGTACCAGGACGATTCCATGAAGGTATCGAAAGTGTCTGTTTCCCGCTTTGCGCTCGCGCCGCAGCGAGGACAATCCACCTCGTAAAATTCTGCGAGCTTGCCTAGTGGCGACCCTGATTCATCGATCTCAATGTCCTCTGGCAGAAGCACAGGCAGGTCTCTTTCTGGCACCGGAACTGAACCACAGGTCTCACAGTTAATCATCGGGATTGGAGCGCCCCAGTAGCGTTGACGGGAGACTCCCCAATCTCGAAGGCGAAAGTTCACCGTGCGTTCGCCCAGGCCCCGATCTTCGAGGTAAGCAGCGATCGCTTCGAATGCGGCAGTAAAATTCAGACCATCGAATTCACCAGAATTGACCAGGCGGCCTTTGGTGACAAATGCCTCCTGCTCGAGATCGCAATGGTCCTGTTCGGATTCCGGTTCTACTACCTGTTTGATTTCCAGTCCGTACTTACGAGCAAATTCCCAGTCACGCTGATCGTGTCCTGGCACTGCCATGACGGCACCGGAGCCATAGCTCATCAGTACAAAGTTAGCTGCGTAGATGGGAACATACGCACCACTGATCGGGTGGATTGCTTTTAAGCCGGTATCCATACCCAGTTTTTCCATCGTCGCCATCTCGGCTTCTGCGACTTTTATCTGGTTTTGATCGGTGATGAATGTTGCGAGTTCTGCATTTGCTTCTGCCGCTTTCAATGCCAGCGGATGCTGTGGTGCTACTGCAACGTAAGTAACCCCCATCAGGGTGTCTGGTCGCGTTGTATAAACTGACAAGCGCTGCAGTGAGCTGTCTGCTTCGGCGGCAACCGTAAAGTCCAGGTTTACCCCTTCGGAGCGACCGATCCAGTTGCTTTGCATGGTTTTAACTTTTTCTGGCCAGCCATCAAGTTTGTCGAGGTCGTCCAGTAATTCCTGGGCCATGGCCGTAATACGCACAAACCATTGCGGGATGCTGCGTCTTTCAACCAAGGCGCCAGAACGCCAGCCGCGTCCATCAACCACCTGTTCATTGGCCAATACTGTCTGATCTACTGGATCCCAATTCACCTCGGCTTCTTTTTTGTAGACCAGGCCTTTTTCGAATAGGCGGGTAAAAAACCATTGTTCCCAGCGATAGTAATCGCGATGACAGGTGGCTACCTCGCGGCTCCAGTCATAGGCGTAACCGAGCTTTTGGAGTTGATCACGCATATAGTTAATATTGCTGTAAGTCCACTTGGCGGGTGGGACCTTGTTTTTCATCGCCGCATTCTCTGCGGGCAGGCCAAACGCATCCCATCCCATGGGCTGCAGCACATTTTTGCCCTGCATGCGCTGAAAGCGTGAAATGGCATCGCCTATCGAATAGTTGCGAACATGACCCATATGGAGGTGACCACTGGGGTAGGGAAACATGGACAGGCAGTAGAATTTTTCCCTATCCGGATCTTCAGTCACGCTGAATGAATCGTGGGTTTCCCAATAGGACTGGGCCTCGGCCTCTACTTGTTGAGGATTGTAGGCTTTCTGGTCTTCGTTACTCATGAGCTCTATGATCGTGATTCGTGGGAGATCTGGTCGCTTTTGGCCATTTTTGACAAAGGCGCAAGCATACCGCAGCGCCGGGTTTGCAGGTAGTGGTGAAGGCGAAATTTCTGAGCAGGCACTAGTTACTTCAGTGCTGCCAGGCAACAATCACAATCAGGGTAAAATCAAGCTGTCATGCTGCAGTGTCGGAACTGCCAAGCACATTGGTGTTGACCTTCAAGAGCTTGATCTGCCTGCTGTCGGCATTGAGCACTGTGATTTGAAATGATCCGACGGTCAAAGACTCGCTGCGCTCCGGGATATGACCGAACTTCTGTAATACCAGGCCACCGATAGTCGTAAATTCCTGATCATTAAAGTCAGTAGCGAAATACTGGTTGAACTCATCAATTGGCGTGAGTGCCTTGACGATGAAATTTTGATCATCAAATTTCTTGATATAGCTTTCATCATCGACGTCGAATTCGTCCTCGATTTCACCTACGATCTGTTCCAGCACATCTTCAATCGTGACTGCCCCGCAGACGCTACCATATTCGTCGATTACGATAGCCATATGCTGCCGCGTCTCGCGAAACTCCTTGAGTAGCACGTTGAGGCGTTTGCTTTCCGGTACGAAAGTAGCGGGTCTCACGATATCCTTGATATCAAACTTGTCTTGATTCTCCGCCAGCAATAGGGGCAGTAAATCTTTTGCCAGCAGAATACCCATGACATTATCGACATTTTCGCCGACCACAGGAAACCGCGAGTGTGAAGCCTTGGTCACTCTCTCCACTATTTCGCAGAGGCTCAGATCAGCGGGAACAGTAACAACCTGGGATCGGGGAATCATGATGTCGCGAACCTGCATGCTGGAAACCTGCAGGGCGCCTTCAATAATGCCGAGTGCGTCAGCATCGAGCACCTGGTCCTGTTCAGCATTACGCAGCAGTTCCAGAAGGCTCTTAGTATCGGTAGGTTCGTCGGAAAAAACTTGAGCAATTTTATCGATCCAGGACTTCGGTCTTGGATCGATGGGTGATTGGTCGTCAGTCATGACGGGGCGTCTTTTGGCCTCCAGGTAACAAGTTAATGGGATTACCCTATCAAATACGGGTTGCTAATTCCAAGCTTTTTCAAGCACTTAATTTCCAACGCCTCCATTTTCTCGGCATCGGCTTCACTCTCATGATCATAGCCCAATAAATGGAGAAAACCATGTATCAGCATGTGTGACCAATGATCCTTTAACGGCTTGTGCTGGTGATCGGCCTCGGCCGCCACCACCCCGGGACATATCACAATATCGCCAATTGGCTCCGAATCCAGACTCTCCAGCAACTCCGTGGGCAAATCAGCCGGAAAGGAGAGTACGTTAGTAGGGGCCTGCTTGTTGCGATAAGTGCTGTTGAGATCTTTCGATTCTGAGCGGGATACAAAACGCAAGCTTACGGTGAGCGTGTCTGTTTTTTGTGCAGTGGCCTGTGCAATGCCCAGGCAGTTCTCACAGAACTGTTGGTCCGGCGTCCACTGATCCGGACAGTCATTGTCTATCTCAACGGTCAGCGTCATGCTGTGAACCGCTCTCTTGATTTGCCAGGCTGGTGACAGATTTGCTGTCGAAGGCATCGTAGGCCTCTACAATGCGCTGCACCATACGGTGTCTTACCACGTCTTGGGCATTGAAATAGGTAAATCCGATTCCGTCCACATCTTTAAGTACCTGGCTGACATGGACCAGGCCGGAACGCTCGCCCTTGGGTAGATCAATTTGGGTCACGTCACCAGTAATAACTGCGGTAGAGCCAAACCCGATACGGGTCAGGAACATCTTCATTTGCGCGGTTGTAGTGTTCTGGCTTTCATCCAGGATGATAAAAGAATTGTTCAACGTGCGGCCGCGCATATAGGCAAGCGGTGCGACTTCTATTACATGCTTCTCGATCAAGCGGCCCACCCGTTCGAAACCGAGCATTTCGTAAAGAGCGTCGTATAGCGGGCGCAGATAAGGGTCAATTTTCTGTGCCAGATCGCCAGGGAGAAAACCCAGTTTTTCTCCGGCCTCTACTGCAGGACGCACGAGGAGAATGCGATTAATCTTCTCCTTCGATAGGGCCTCTACGGCGCAGGCAACCGCCAGGTAGGTCTTGCCTGTTCCGGCCGGACCAATGCCAAAGTTAATGTCGTTGCGCCAGATTGTGCGCACGTATTCCCTTTGATGATTGCTGCGCGGCTTGACGCTGCCTTTTGGAGTCTTGATGAGAGACGCAGCGTCAATAGCCTGGTCAGTTTCAGAATTTGAGGAGGGGCTGTCTGAAAACTCCTGGACCGCGAGATGGACTTGATTTGGGTTCAGAGTTTCCCCGCTAGCCGTCGACTGATAGAGCATCTCGAGCAGTTTTTTCCCGTTCGCTATCGCACTCTCGTCACCGGTGAGAAGGAAGACATTTCCGCGTTGACGTATTTTCAGTCCCATGTCTGCTTCAATTTGCTGAATGTGCTCATTGAGTCTGCCGCACAGATTAGCTAAACGTTGTGCGTTGTCAGGAAGCAGGGTGAGACTTACTGAATGATTGGTCATATTTGGCAATTAATGGCAGAAGGAAATGAATATGTTGAGCGCACTAGGGCCAGGGATGTAGGGCTCAAACCAGTTGCCCCAGCAATGAATTGGGCAGTGCGTCAGTAATCTTGATGTCTGTAAATTTGCCGATCAGCGAATAATCGCTGCATCGAAAATTCACTACACGATTGTTTTCAGTACGCCCTTGCAGCGCACCCGGATCTTTCTTGGACACTGCGGTCACCAGAATAGACTCCGTGCCTCCCACCATGGCTTCGCTGATTGCCCTGGCCTGGGATACGATCTGGGACTGCAAGCTCGCCAGTCGATGTTTCTTTTCTTGCGCGCTAGTTTCGTCCTTCAATTCTGCCGCTGGAGTGCCCGGCCGCGCGCTGTAAATAAAACTGAACGATGTATCGAAACCTATTTCGATTATGAGTTTCATTGTGTCTTCGAAATCTGCGTTAGTCTCTCCAGGAAAGCCAATGATAAAATCAGATGACAGACTGATACCGGGTCGTTTGGCCTTAATCTTGCGAATCAAGGACTTGTATTCCAGCGCGGTGTGGCCGCGTTTCATGGCGGCGAGAATGCGATCGGAGCCGCTTTGCACCGGTAGGTGAAGATGGGACACGAGTTCCGGTACTTGATCGTAGGCCGTCACCAGGTTCTGATTAAATTCAACCGGATGAGAGGTGGTGAAGCGGATTCGATCGATACCTTCTATGCTGGCGATGAAATTGATGAGCAAGGCCAGATCGACAATTTTGCCTTCATGGTTGAGGCCGCGATAGGCATTCACGTTCTGGCCCAGCAGATTGATTTCCCGGACACCCTGGTCCGCCAAATGCACGGCTTCGGCTAACACGTCGTCAAGAGGCCTGCTAACTTCCTCACCCCGTGTATAAGGCACCACACAGAAGCTACAGTACTTGCTACAACCCTCCATGATAGTGAGAAAGGCCTGGCAGGAATCCACCCGTGGCTCCGGTAAGCGATCGAACTTCTCGATTTCAGGGAAGCTGATATCGACGACTGTTTCGCCTGCTCTCGATTCTTGCAGCATCTCGGGCAATTTATGCAGGGTCTGGGGGCCAAATACGACGTCAACGTAAGGCGCGCGCTTGCCAATGGCGGCACCTTCCTGGCTCGCGACACATCCGCCCACGGCAATGCGCAGATTGGGATTGCCGGCTTTGAGGCTGCGCCAGCGGCCAAGCTGATGAAACACCTTCTCCTGGGCTTTCTCGCGGATTGAGCAGGTGTTCAACAGCAGAATGTCGGCCTGCTCTGGAGAGTCTACCAGCACGGCATCCTCGCTGTCCTTGAGCAGGTCCAGCATTCGGGATGAATCATATTCGTTCATCTGACAGCCATGGGTTTTAATGAATACCTTACGGCCACCGGTGCTTGCTTCGGGTGTCACAGGGTCTTGCCCAGTTTCCGGTGTCAATACAGAATCTTCAGTCATCACTTATAACGGGCAGGCCCGCCCAGGCATGTCTACATTTAAAAAGGGCACGCATTATAGCAGGTCTCTGATCCCTTCCCAGCGGCAAAGCCCTTGAATTTCATCGCAATAGCCTAATATTAGAGGTACCCTAGCGAAGCTCGGCTCGATTGCTCGAGATGCGCCGTGGCCAATGCCTTCAAGGGATCGCGATTATCCTCTAAGAGATTGATTTTAATGACAAATACGACTGAGATATACAAGATCACTTTCCTTAATAAAGGCAAGGTTTATGAGGTATTCGTAAAGCAGGTCTACCAGAGTGATCTCTACGGGTTCATAGAAATCGAGGAATTTCTTTTCGATGAACGTTCCCAAGTAGTGGTTGATCCCAGTGAAGAAAAACTAAAAGCAGAATTTAGTGGTGTCAGACGCAGCTTCATCCCAATTCAGGCCATCATCAGAATTGATGAGGTAGAGAAGAGTGGGGTAGCTAAAATATCCAGCGGCGACAATATCACCCCTTTTCCCGTGTCTCTGGTCGGTAGCACCAAGGCCGATAACCAGGACGTTTAAAACCGTGTCAGGCGGGCGGCAGTTGTGCGCCTGGATTCCCGGCGCCACAGGAACACCTGTTGCTAACTTCTGACCATCCTTTCGTTGCACTTACCCCTGATTGGGTGCTTTCGGCAATCGAATTCTTGGGTTTCTCACCAGATGCGCGATTCTTCGCGCTGAACAGCTACGAGAATCGTGTTTATCAAATTGGTCTGATGGACGGCAGTAACATAATTGCCAAGTTCTACCGACCTAATCGCTGGACTCAACAACAGATTCTCGAAGAGCACACATTCACGCGTGAGCTGTATGAGCTAGAAATACCTGTAGTCCCGCCCATGGTGCTCGATTCTGGCGAATCGCTGGCGGAATGCGATGGTTTTCAGATTGCCATTTTCCCCCAGTTGATTGGCCGGACTCCCGATATGGAAGACCTGGACAGCCTGTTAACAATGGGACGTTTTGTTGCGCGAATTCACGCGGTTGGGGCTCAGCGGCAGTTCGTGCATCGCAATGCCTTAAGCCTGGATGTCTTCGCCAGACAGAATAGCCGCTACCTGCTTGAGAATGATTTCATCCCTGCAGACCTGATCGTCGCCTATGAGAGCCTGACCAGGGATCTTGTAGACAAAATGGATGCGCAGATCAGCGCGCTGGGAGGGTGGGACTCCTTGCGGATTCATGGTGACTGCCACCTTGGCAACGTACTTTGGAGCGATGACACGCCGCATTTCGTCGACTTCGACGATACCATGTCGGGACCGGCGATTCAGGATCTTTGGATGTTGCTTTCAGGAGAGCGCGACCAGCGCCAGGCACAACTTCTTGAGCTGGTTGAGGGCTATAATGAATTTCATGACTTTAAAGTGAGTGAACTGGCGCTTATAGAGTGTCTGCGTACCATGCGACTGATGAATTACAGTGCTTGGTTAGCGCGCCGCTGGAATGATCCCGCGTTTCCACTTAACTTTCCGTGGTTTAACACCGAGAGATATTGGGCTGAGCATATTTTAGAGCTGCGAGAACAGTCGGCGGCGCTGGATGAGCCTCCCCTGCGACTTTTGCAGTAACACTATCCTGGCGCAGCTGCCTGAAGCGCGGGTCCCTTAATCTCTTCACTGCTATCCATATATACGTAGGGTAGGCCGGAATCTTCAAGCCAGGCCAGTGCGCTCTGCTCTTCCTGTAACATGGCAATAGTTGCGAAGGAACCTGCCACGGTACAGAGATTTGCCGCTACACTAACTGCACGCAACCCACTGCTGGGCCATCCAGTTTTGGGATTGAGGATGTGGCTGTAGCGTTTCCCATCCAGTACGAAGCTGCGCTCATAATCGCCAGAGGAAGCTAATCCCCCATCGCGCAGGTCGATGCGGGCCATCATGGCTTCGGGTTGTCTGGGGTTAGCTATGCCAACAGGCCAGGGGCTGCTGTCGGGTTTGCTCCCAATCACAGAAAAATCGCCGCCAAGGTTTACCAGGCCATGCTCTATCCCGAGCTCGCGCGCCAGCCTTGTGACTGCATCGGCAGCGTATTCCTTTACGATGCCGCCGAAATCCACTTCCATACCGGCGGCAAGGTAAAGCGTCTCGCGCTGCCAGCGTAATTTGTCAAAACCGATAAGAGCAAGCAGGTCGGACAGTCGTGCCGGGTCCGGTAGCTGAGGTAAGCGAAAATTCCAGGCATTCCGCAATATGCCTGCGGTGACATCGAACAGGCCGTCACTGAGGTGATAGCAGGTTTCTGCATGGTCAAACAGTTTTTGGGTTTCCTCATCTATAGTGATGCCAGCGCTAGCACCTGCTGACCGATTGATTTGTGACAGGAAACTATCTTCCAGGTATCTCGAATATTTGCGCTCGAGGCGCTGCGACTCCAGGATCAATTCGCGGGCCCGTTTTCGGGCCTGAATCCGCGAGTCATCATAGAACTGCAGTTCGCAGGGGCTTCCCATTGCCTTGAAGCTGAAGCGTCTGAGGGAATAGGGCATGTCGGCGGGGCAGGCTAGAAGGAGTAATCGACGCCCAGGGAAAGGCGCACGAATTGCACCAAAGCCGGGCTGGGTTGATTCACCGCATAGACAGAATATTTTTCATTCGCTACATAACGCTCGGCAGTTAGCGTTGCCGTCCAGTCACCAAAATCCGCTATCAGGTTGATGCCGCCGCTGAACGCGCCGAATGCGGAAAGGCGATAATCGCTGGACTGAGGCTCGGTGAGCGGCTTAAGGAAGTCGTCGATATTGGTGTAAAAGTCAGCCGCCGACTGGCTGTAGTAGCGCAGCATAGGGGCAACCTGGAATGAACGATTTATATTTTGAAACCACGATAGGTCAAGCGTGTGAGAGCTGATGCCAAAATCATCGTGGTAATAACGATAGTTAGCCTGAAGGGCGCCGTCAGCTTCGATGAAGAAATAGCGCAGAGAGTTCGAGAAGGCGATCTGGGTTTTGTTGTCGGGTCTGGAGTCCTGCAGTTTATACGGATCGGAAAGAAAGCCAGACTGTTCGGTAATACTCAGGGCAGTTTGAAAAGTGGCGACCCGGTTGATTACCTGGCTCAGGCTCACTGCAAGGGAGGTTGCACGCTTGTCCTCGTTCTGGACTCGATTGAACAGCTCGGCGTCGGTGGGAAAAATATCATCTGCTGAGTGGCTAAATCCTAATGTGACAGTGGTCAGGTCATTGTTGAAGTTGCGTGAGCCGCTGAGATTCGCATAGGTGGCACGATAGTCGTTTTCTTCTGAATAGCCCACTGCGCCGCCGAAATTTCCGTTCTGGCTGTAGTAGCGCGTGCCGATGGAGAGTTCGCTGCGTTCATCGCGAATGCCGCTGGCACCACTCATGTTGATGACAGGCTCTCCGGCAGCGTTTGCAGTGGAAAACCATGGCGAGGCGCCGCTCATGTCCTCGTGATTTGCGTCAATGAAAAGGGCAAAATCTCTACCCAGAGGTGCAACGTACTGGAATTGGTGCACATCGATGTCATAGCGCCCCAGTTCTCCAAACGGCACCTGTTCCCGCGTCAGGTCATCTTCTTGATAATTAGATATCTTGTAGGAAAGCGTTGGTGCAGTCGGCGGTGCATCCGCTTGAGCGATACCCGGAAGGGCGAGAGCCGAGGTGGAGATTGCGATCAGGCTGCGAGAATGCTTGCTTTTCAAAGTGATATCTCACTAGGCGCTGTCTGAAGCTGGTGCTTGGCTTAGTTGCAGCCGCAGCCACCGCCGGCAGCGCTATTGCCGCCGGAGGAGGCTTCTTTACTGAAAAATATATGGTCGTTGAGCTGGCGCTCCAATACGTCGCTGTCCCAGGCCATTTCTTCCCGGGCCAGGTAGCCGCGTTCCCAGGGGCGCACCTGGGTACAGGAGGTCAGCGCAGTGAGCGCGATCAAGGCTAAGACTGTGAGCCGAATGATACCCATGCTGCGCTACTCAGGCAGGTGTTCGACGATAGCGGCTTCGATCATTTCCATGTCGCTGGGCCGGAACCCCATATGGACGAGCTTAACTTCACCGTCCGGGCTGATCAGGTAGGAAGAAGGCATACCAATGACGTTGAACTGGGTCGCCATTTCCCCATCAGGATCAGATGGGATGAGGAAATCCAGCGGCGTATCCAGCAAGAAATCGAGCCCGTCTTCCACCGGGTTATCCACATTGATTGCTACAATCTCAAGCCCCTGGTCCTTATATTTGTTGTACATGTCGTTATACAAAGGCAAAGAAGTCAGGCATGGCGCACACCATGAAGCCCAGAAATCAACATAAACTGTCTTACCCGCAAGCCCCTCGAAAGTGACATCGGGTCTGTCACTGTAGATAGATGGCAGGGAGAAGTCTGGTGCAGGATCTCCTTCCTCAACCGCGCTGGCGGAGTTAACCGCCAGGCTCAAAGCAATGCAAAGAGCCGCTGTCAGGGTCTGTTTGGTCATGGTCTTGGTTCCTCAATTGAATTTTTTTTGCCTGTCAGTCTGGATCGGATAGCCGCTTCGGGCGGCAATTTCCTGATTTCTGGCCTGGGCACTGAAACTTCATGTCGCCGCCGGCCTTTAGGAGCAATCTGCAGGTTGTTCTGACTCACATACAGCGAAAACTGATGCTGAATATGTCAATCGTATGTTTTTCTGTCCCAGCATCCAAATACTCAATATGAGACCCGATAGATCACCATCATATTGTGCTCAGTTCTCTATAACGTATAAGTTTTTAATCCGTCTACAGAGTCAGGATAGCTCAAGCTGGCGCCGGGAGCGCGTCATGCAGATTACGCAGTACCTCGCGCCAGCGTTTTTTCTGCACTTTGACTGAGTACTTCAGCTCCTTGTAGCGATCACGCAGCTGCATATGCTCCCAATTCGCCAGAGCATCCTGGATGCGCTTCTCTTTGGCCTCCTGCCAGGTCTGACGCATCTCGTTCCACTGATTCAGCAGCTGCTGGAACTGCTCATATTCCTGCTCCAGCTTCAGACGCCAATTCTCTGGTATATCGCGCATCGCGAATCTTTCTTGCGCCTTGCGATATTGTAACTTCAGCCGCGCCGTTTCGATCTGGGCTGGGCTTGTGCGTTTCAAGTCTCGGGTGAGGCCGATCCATGAAAGCGTCCGTATCAACCACTTGGTTGGGTCAAAATGCCACCACTTCACACCGTTACGGTAGTCCCATTGAAACGTGTGGTGAAAGTTGTGGTAACCCTCTCCATAAGTGATCAGGGCGAGTAAGGGGTTATCTCTTGCTGAGTGGGAATCACTAAAGGTTTGTCTGCCCCACATGTGCGCAATGGAATTGATGAGGTAGGTAACATGTTGGCTCAGGACCAGGCGCAAGAGCCCAGCTAGAAGCAGGCAGGCAATGATGTCGCCGTGAAGGTAGCCCAGTAAAGCAGGAACGCCGATGTTGGTCAGCAATACCAGGCTCAAATAGTGTTTGTGCTGCCAAACTGCGATGGGATCCTGTTGAATATCCTTGATGTTGGAAAAGTCCTCTTTGCTGCTTTCATAGTTTCTTAGAATCCAGCCAATATGAGAAAACCAGAAGCCCCTGCCGGCGGAGTAGGGGTCGTGCTTATTGTCGTCGACGAAACGGTGATGGCGCCGATGATCAGAGGCCCAGTGCATAACGTCATTCTGCAGCGCGCAGGCGCCACCCAGGGCAAAAATGAAGCGCACAATCGGATGTGCTTTGTAAGCTTTGTGTGACCACATACGGTGGTAGCCGGCAGTAATAGAAAGGCCGCAGAACAACATCAGGAAAAGGAATGCAAGCCATTCATACAGGTCGTAACCATAGAAATACCCATACAGGGGTACTAGGGTGACAGCGAACGCAGGAGTGAGACTGAACAGCAGCATGTTGGTCCAGTTGATCGGTGCTTTATCCATGGTGATCTAAAATTCCGCCTTTGGTGACATAAACTCAATAATTCATTCAACAATTGACATAGCTAGTGTATCTGATTTTTCTTAAAGAACCAGTAGTGTAATCTACCCACCATGATCTGCTAGGGCGCTGTTATAGGCGCGCTTTAGTGGTGCCAAGAGGCGAGCCGTTGGAGGAATTTTTACTGTTGGAAGCACTTGAAACCAGAATTGAGGAGTTGGAGAGCCAGTTGGCATTTCAGGAAGATGCCC
Organism: uncultured Pseudomonadales bacterium; assembly: GCA_938091935.1. Taxonomy (GTDB): domain Bacteria; phylum Pseudomonadota; class Gammaproteobacteria; order Pseudomonadales; family Pseudohongiellaceae; genus UBA9145. The sequence continues at coordinate 14,078 of CALKNV010000027.1, read as the reverse complement.
TTGAGCAATTTAATGCCATAGTCACGAGGCAGCAGGGTCAAATCGATGACTTGACCGTGCAGGTCAAGTATCTGCGAGATCAGCTGCTGGAGGCCGCCAGCGGCTTGCAGGACGTGCAATCAGATCCCGCCCAGGAGAAGCCGCCGCATTACTAAGCGTCATTTGTACTGTGCCATTCCATTCCCGGACGCCTAAAAACCGATAAATACTGCTCTCAATTCCAGTCCCTTGTGATCTATTTAAGGCTCCTGGGCGACACCAGAGCCGGTATTTGAGCTGCCCGCTCATGCTTAAGCTTCGATTAAGCTTGTGGCTGCTAGCTTTCCTTCCTGTGATGCGGTGGTCCACACCGTCGGTCTTTGAGGCTGGGTTTGGGTCGCCTGAGAAAATCCGCAGGGCAAGCAGTGAGGTAAGCGCGAACATGAACAGGTTATCAATTCTACTAGCAAGTTGTGCCAGCATCTGGGCGATCTCAGCCAGTGGGCAAACTACCTACGAGTACGGTGATGTAATCGAGACGCGACCTGTCTACCAGATAGTGGAAATTTCCGAGCCCATCGAACGGTGTTGGGAGGAGGAAGTTGTCATCGATCGCTACCCCTCGCGGCGTGACTCTAGGACCCCGGTTTTGGTGAGTACGATCATAGGTGGTGCACTCGGCAATGCGGTAGGTAACGGCAAGAGCAACAAGCGCATTGGTGCTGTGGTAGGTGCCATGTTGGGCCACTCAATCGGACGTGATATAGTCCAAGACCGTAACCGTGACAGTCATGTGGTGCGCGACTACGAGACTGTGCAGCGCTGCGAGACCGCTTATGAACAATTTGAAGAGGAGCGTCTGGTCGGTTACCAGGTGACATATCTCTATAATGGTGAAGAATACTCTGTGCGAACCGATTCCGATCCCGGCGAGCGTATCCGGCTCAGAGTGAGCATTCAGCCTGCAAATTAAAACAGCAGCCAGTACGCAATAGGGTCGAACTGGCACCTTTGGGGTGAGTTTTGAAGAAAACTGGAACGATAAGTTTCCTTTTTGGTTTGTTGATGAATTGGAGCCTGTTCTCCCATGGACAGATTTTGCCTTTCCAGGTTGAGCAGAATCAGTTGGACCGCTCCAATCCGCTGCGAGATCTTCGAATAAATCCCCAGACAAACGGCGTCATCTCAGAGCGACAGGCTGTGAATCTGGCAAGGCAGCAATTTGCAGGAAATATATTGCGTATCACGTTAATCGGTGAAGGAGCCGAACAGCGTTATCAGATTCGTATGGAAAATGCGGGCAAAGTCTTCACCGTTTTCGTGCACGCCAGGACCGGAGAAGTAACGGGCGGTACCTGATTCCTGGAATCGAATGGCACACAGGAGGTAGTCGACGATGCGATTATTAGTCGTTGAAGATGAGAGTTTACTGCGTCAACAGCTAGAGCAGGGCCTGACAAAGCAAGGTTATGTGGTTGACGTCGCGGAGGATGGTAAAGCGGGTCTGTATTACGCCACTGAGTATGACTATGATGCTGCAATCGTTGATCTAGGATTGCCAGAGATAGACGGTATCTCCCTGATCCAGCAAGTCCGTGCCGCTGACAAGAGTTTTCCTATCTTGATTCTGACAGCGCGCGGAGACTGGCAGGACAAGGTTGCCGGGCTCGATGCTGGTGCTGATGATTACGTCGTAAAACCATTCCAGCTAGAAGAGATTCAGGCGCGCCTCAATGCGCTGCTGCGCCGTGCCGCTGGATTCGCTAAGCCCAAGTTAGAGTTTGGCCCCCTGAGCCTCGATATCACCGCAAAACGGCTGACCGTTAACGAAGCAGGCGTTGATCTAACAGCTTATGAGTACAAGATGCTTGAGTATCTTATGCTGCATCCAGGTCAGGTAATTTCAAAAACTGAATTGACTGAGCATCTGTACGCGCAGGACTATGATCGGGATAGCAATGTGCTGGAAGTCTTTGTACGACGCCTGCGACAAAAGCTGGACCCGGAGCAGACGCTGAAACCGATTGAGACTGTCAGGGGTCAGGGTTACCGCTTTCGCCTGGCGGAAACCTGACAGTCCTGCACGGGCCGTTTCCATGAGTTCCACCGCCAGGGTCTCCGGCTACTCTTTGCAATCCCGCTTAATGCTGGTATTTGGCATTCTTCTTTTCCTGTTCCTGGGAATTACTGGTGTGGTTTTGGAGCGGGCATTTCGCTCAAGCGTTGAAGCCGGTGCGGCGGAACGATTGCAGGTGCAGATCTATTTGCTGCTGTCAGCGGTGGATGAGCGCGATGGAGAATTCTACTTCCTGGAAACTTTGCAGGAACCTCGCTTCAACCAATTGGATTCCGGCCTCTATGGCTATATCAGCAGTTCAAGTACGGGTGAGCTCTGGCGCAGTGATTCGGCCCGCGCATTTAGCCCGCCTGATACCGGTTTTCTGCGAGAAAACGTGGGGGTAGGGCTGTCTCGCTTTGCGCGTATGGACGCCAACTCCGTGATCTATTTCCGCCAGAGTTATGGCATCCTCTGGGAGGATGGAATCAGTGAATATAATTTCACTGTACTGGAAGATGCTGAACCCTATTATTCCGAAATCAGCAATTTTCAACGTGATCTCTGGTCCTGGCTTGGCGGTGCAGCGGTGCTGCTGCTTATCATCCAGACTGTATTGCTACGCTGGGGGCTATCGCCACTCAGTCGCATGGCGCGAGACTTGAAGCGTATTGAAACAGGGGAAAAGGACAAGCTTGGGGCACGCTATCCAAGAGAGCTGCAGGGCGTTACCGCAAATCTCAATATGCTGATTGAGAGTGAGAGGAAGCAGCAAAGCCGTTATCGCACGACTCTTGGCGATCTTGCGCATAGTCTCAAGACGCCGCTTGCCGTGTTGACCGGCATCATTCCGCAGCTCAAAGCCAAGCCGGATAGCAATGTAGATTTTGTCTCGCAGCTGCAGGCCGCCGATGAGCAGTTAGAGCGGATGAACCAGATAGTCACTTACCAGCTGCAGCGGGCTGTGCAAACCAACAACGCTGGTTCGTTATCACGCCGAGTCAATATTGCCGAGGCAACGAACAAGGTGATAGATGCGCTGCAGAAAGTCTACGCCGATAAGCACATGATCGTAGTTAGAGAGTTTGACAAGGCGGCGCAGTTCGTTGGAGATGAACGTGACCTGATGGAAGTGTTGGGCAATGTCCTGGACAACGCCTACAAATATGGTGAGTCCGAGATCAAGGTTCGTATTGGCAGGGAGTCTGGCGCCAGCAGAACCGTCGCTCTGCAAGTTGATGATAACGGCAAAGGTATTCCCAACGAGCGATTAGCCTATGTGCTTCAGAGGGGTGCCAGGGCTGATACTTTGGCGCAAGGGCAAGGAATTGGGCTGGCAGTAGTGGCTGATATCGTGGAAAGTTATGGTGGTGAAATTGAAGTAAGCTCCAGTTCCTTGGGCGGTGCAGCCGTGACCATATCTTTTCCCCCTCCGCAAACCTACACTCAGTAAGAATGACGAATGCAGCATCTTTGCTTATTGTCATCACCCCGAAGCCCAGGCTGTTACAATATGCCTACTTAAATGAAGAATCCCCCAGCCACAGCGAACAGTGTCATAACAAACAGGAACCACTTGATGCTGTTTTGCGACGCGCGGACCGCTATCTTTACCGCCAGATGAGCACCGGCCATGGTGCCGATGGCTAATATACAACCGGGTATCCAGCTCACTAACCCAAAAAAGATAAAAACAATAAGCGATACCAGAGTAAAAGCCAGTGCGCAGGCCATTTTCAACGCATTGGCACGAAGCAGATCGTATCGCAGACCTCCCGCCAGTGCCGCTAACAAGATAAAACCCACTCCAGCCTGTACAAAGCCACCATAAATGCCGGCTCCGAATAATCCCCACCAGGCTTTTCGATTTTCTCGAGGAGACTGAGTGGGCGTGCCTTTTGGTGGTGAAATTACATCAGGGCGCAGCAATATTATGACGGACATGGTCAAGATAGTGAGCAGCAAGACTGGTTTAAGGTATAGATTGGGCAGCAAAGCGGCGCCAAGTGCGCCAAGCCCGCCACCCAATAGTGTGGGAATAAGAATAGGCATGATAGCGGGTCTGTCTAGCGATTCATGCTTATCGAAACCCGCTACGCCGACGACGCATTGCATTAAAACAGCGACCCTATTGGTGGCATTGGCGCTATCTGCCGGCAGTCCCAGGATCATTAAAGCGGGCAGGGTTAAATTAGACCCGCCACCGGCAAGGGTGTTGATTCCGCCAGCAAAGAATCCTGCGACGCACAGGATGACGGCATGGCCGACTGTGATTTCCGTAATCAGGATAGGACCTTTTTATTGTAGGGTAAGTGTACTCTCGTGCCGTGTTAGTCTATACCTCAGCGCGGGTAGCGCCTCGGGGCCGTTCGATATGGCTAATAGCGGCTTTCGCAAATGTTCCTTTAAAGCCTGCCTTCTTATCCGCCCGATATCTTGGTAAAGCTCTGATTGTTATTGGAAATCCGAGTGCCGTTCGAAATTTGAATCCAAGTCACATAACAAGGTTTGCAAATTTGTTACACTTTATCTAATCCAAATTTAGCATTATATTTATACTATTCAATAAGTTATTGGCTAAACATCAATGAGATATCAGGACGGATTGACTGTAATCGAAGCGCTAATCGTGTTGGCGATAGTGGGAGTGCTGCTGGCTTTGGGTCTACCTGCCCTCAGTGATCTGGTTGAAGATCAGCAGTTAATTAGTGATTCCAACGATCTATTTGCCTCGCTATTCACCGCTCGCAGCGAGGCGGTGACCCGCAATGAAGTCGTGTCTATGTGCAAGATCGCCACGGCCACGCCGGCCGCATGTGCCTCCGGCTCAAGCTGGCAGTCAGGCTGGATTATTTTTGTGGATGAGAACTTTGATGGCACTGCTGATCTGGGAGAGGAGATTTTGAGCACCTACATGGGCATGAGCGCGAATTCCGCGGTGACTTCCGCTGCGTTCGCCAATTCCATCAGCTATAACCCGAATGGCTCTTCCAACAATAATGGTTCATTTACTATTTGCGTCAGCGGCAATTCGGCCAGGGACATCTTTATCAATGCGACCGGCAGACCGAGGATAGCCGATGGCAGTTGCCCATAAATCATGCGATCCAAGATCCCAGCAATGAAATTTACCGCCCCGAATAAGCTTAGCGACAAAGGTTTTAGCATGATTGAAATCCTAGTGGCGCTGCTGTTGATCAGTGTGGGCTTCATGAATATTGCTGGCTTACAAACCGCTGCCAAGAAAGCGAACTACGCCTCCCTGCAGCGCACTACGGCGGCCATTCTAATGCGTGATGTAGCAGAAAAAATGCGGGCTAATCCGGTTGCCCTTGGTGGGTACCTCACGGCCTCTGGGGGAATTGGGGGAGGCACCCTGACGCAGCCCAGCGTCACTTGTACATCTTCAGCTACGTGTAACCCGCTGCAGTTGGCTGCTTATGACATGTGGCTATGGGAACAGGCCATAGATGGAGCCAATGAGAGTCGATCCATTAACGGCACAGCAACAAATACGGGGGGCTTGGTAAACCCGACAGCGTGTGTTTCGGGACCTGCTGGCGGACTGGCTGGGGTCTACACGATCACACTGGTCTGGCGGGGTTTGAACGAGCTGAGCAACGTATCGGTGGACGCGTGCGGTACCGGTGCTGGTAAATACGGCGCTAATGAAGAATTTCGACGCATTTTGAGCGTCAGAACTTATATTTCACCCTGATCGGATAGCCATGAAGCTGCGCTCTAGCAACAAAGGATTCACGCTGATCGAGCTTATCGTAGCCCTGGGCCTTGGTTTGTCCATGGTGGCTGGAGTGGTGCTGGTTTTTGTACAAAATAACCGCAGTGCCACACAGGACGAAGAGCTGGCGCGGGTGCTGGAAAACGGGCGGTTCGTGATGAGGCTTCTTACCAGGGAGCTGGCCATGTCTAATTTTTGGGGTAAGTTCCTGGATATAGAAACCACAACTAACCACGCCAGTGCCGCAGTGGGTACAGAGTGCGGAGATGGCGCGAATCCCTGGGTTCTGGATCTGGAAGGCCTGCAGTTTCTTTCCAATGTTACATCGGCAACAGTGGCCGCGACTTTCGCCTGTCTGCCCAGTACCGACGTGGTACTCGGTACTGATGTTGTCGCCGTTAAACGGGTGGCTGACAGTGAGACAGCGGATGGCAGCATAACTGCGAATAGGCTCTACATGCGGACCAATAGCGTTGCAGCCCAGATGTTTTTAGGGGGGGCAATAGGTACACCTCCAAGTCTGACCGGAACTGAATCCAATTGGGCTTATAATCCGCAGGTTTTCTATATCAGGGACTATTCTGTAGATACCGACGACGGAATCCCCACTTTTTGCCGAGCCTATCTTACTGTGGATGCGACACCTAACATGGAGAATGAGTGTTTGGTCGAAGGGGTGGAAAACTTCCAGATTGAGTTCGGAGTCGATCAAGATGCTGATTTCGTGGCTGATTACTTCACTGCGGCGCCCACTGCTGAAGAGCTGTTTGACTCTGTTTCGGCGAGAATTTACCTAATGGTCAGAAGTGTGAACCCCGTACCGGGTTATAGCAATGACAAGACTTACACTCTGGGCAGTTCCATTATAGTGGCGAATGATTCTTTCTTTCGTCGGGTCTTCAGTTCAACCGTAGTGTTACGAAATCCAGCCAACCTAACTGGGCTGGACTCGTGACTGTAGAGCGCTTGTTATTTGAATCGATGTAAGAGAATAGAAAGATGATTTTGAACGTCAATAAGCCCAAAGGCCAGTTAAACGCAATCTCGGCCAGTCGCGGAAGCGTGCTGATCATCTCGCTAGTGTTCTTGGTCATTCTGACTTTGGCTGCCACGACCACCATGCGTACCAGCACCATGGAAATGCGCATGGCAGGCAATGAAGAGGCGCGTATCAGTACCCTTGAAATGACCCAATCCATCGTCGATGAGGTGATAGGTGAGCCCTCAAATCTTGTGGTATCTGGGGATGTGGGCTATGTGAATTGTACCGCCAACGTGAGTGGTTGCGATGATACTAGTGTGACGATTGACACAAATTTATTGCCGGCTGCAAATGCCAGCAGAGCACAGGTAGTGGTGGAACGTATTGCGCCAGCACTTGCGCCTGCCCCCAGAGGTATTAACTCCAGTGCGGATGCATTTCTCGCCGCACGCTTTGAAGTTGACGCAAGCTATGACGGCACCAGCGCCAATGAAGGCCAGGCTGGGGTTGTACAGGGCGTAATCGTCCTTGTTCCCGTGGGAGCTCAATCCAACTGAGGATAAAGAGTAATGAAAATATTCAAGCGTAAAAAACTGATCATGTCCATGGCTTTGGCGCTGTCGATGCAGGCTGCAGTGGTTGCCGATGACACCGATATTTACATAGACGCGCGGCCCAGTTCAGATGCTGAGCCGATGATCTTTCTCACGATTGACTACCGCTCTAACCTCGGCTCAAGACTCTGTAACGATGTGACAAGAGCCGCTTGTCAGGAGTTGATGGGGGATGCCTATGATGAATTGTTGACGCTCGTGCCTTCCGGTAACGTGAGTCTGTTTGACGCCATGCGCGCTGTATTCATGGCTCTATTCAATGAAATGCAAGGCGTAAAAGTGGCTTTCGCGATGAATCACGATGACACCTGCACGGGGGCATCTTCGGATGGCGGCCCCTCAGTCAGCGGGTGCAGTAATGGCGGCTACATCGTCAGGGGTCTACAAAGCTTCCAGGAGAACGATTCGAATAATGCAAAGGCGGACATGCTCAATGCCATGGCCGCAATTCCTCCTCCCTCGGGCAATGTTGCTCACTCTTTTCAGGGTAAGGAGCTCTATTTTGAGATTTTCCGATATTTAACAGGGCAGGATTGGCATAACATGCAATTGGGCTGGGAAGACTACGGTACCAACGGGTCACAAAATCTCCCAAATGACAATGTCGATTTATCCTGGGATACCGCTATTGTAAATGGTTCGAGTTATACGTCTCCGTTTATAGATAGCGCAGCGTTTACCTGCAGCCAGGCCTATGGCGTGAACATCATGTTCCAGGTAACCAACCAGGATGGTGATGCCGACGATGTGATCAACGAACCCATTGCTAGTGGCGGGATGAATTTGGGTATTAGAAATCCGGATTTTGACGATGTGCTTGAATGGATGTACCAAACGGACTTGGCGCCAGATGATGATAGTCCTGTTCCCGCTTGGCCTAACATCGATGGTGAGCAAAATTTTCAAAGCTATATCATCGCGGATCAGGTAAATAACACCACTAACGGCTATGCCGCAGCGGGCGGCACGGTATCTGCGATTGAGTTGGATACGCCGACAAAGTTGCTGGAAGATCTGCAGCTGATTTTCCAGGAAATAATCTCGGTAAATACCACGTTTGTCGCTGCATCAGTTCCTGTCAACGTGTTTAACCGCTCCGAGGTGATCGATAATGTTTACCTGGCACAATTTGCAGTAGATTCTGACGGCAGGCCGTATTGGAACGGTAATCTTAAAAAGCTCAAAATTCAGGAGTCTACCGATGCGAATGGCACCACTACCATTAGATTAGTCGACTTTAATGCCGAGCTTGCGATTTCAGGTGATGGCAGGATATCAACAAACGCCCTGACTTTTTGGACCGACCCGGACGAATTGCCGGCACCAGCTGACAATGAAATTGCTGGAAAAGATGGGCGTTCCGTTACCCGAGGTGGTGCCGGGCAGAAAATTCCTGGCTATCTCACTAGTGCCACTATAACTATTGGCGACAACAACGGCATCAATACGCGGAAGGTCTATACTGAACCGAACAGTGGCACAACCTTGATGAATCTAGGTACATCAAACGCCGCCGCGCTGCAGTCTGACCTCGGCGCAGCTGATGAGTCTGCTGCCGGAGATCTGATCAAGTGGGTTCGTGGGCAGGACATAGATGACCTGGATGTGGATACGAACTTGACTGAGGCGAGATCCTGGCTCTTGGGCCCTCCACTGCATTCAAGGCCGCTACCGATTAACTACGGCGCGCGCTCAGCCGGTTACAGTGCCAGCAATCCTGATATTCGAGTCTATATGGGCACGGACGCCGGGTTTATGCACTCATTCAGAAATACAGACACCAGTGCTCTGGATTCGGGAGCGGAGGAATGGGCTTTCATGCCCCGTTCGGTGATGGATAAGATGTCCATTTTGCGAAGCAACTCACCTTCAGCGGATCATCCCTACACGGTTGATGGTGCGCCGGCGGCGTTTGTCGTGGATACTGATTCTGATGGCACCATCGGCAAAGACGCCAATGGTAATGCCGATGCCACCGACAAGGCTTATATTTATTTTGGTCTGCGAAGAGGCGGTAAGGCCTACTACGCCATGAACGTTACAAACCCTGACAGCCCTGCCATGCTTTGGACTATCGATAAGTCTGGCGATTTTTCTGAATTAGGCATGACGTTTTCAACTCCCAGAGTGGGGTATGTTCAATATGGTGCCAGCGCCACTCCTGCTATCTTCTTGGGCGGCGGTTACGATACGAACAAGGATACCGGCAACTCCGATGATAGCGAAGGCAATGCTATCTACGTAGTTAATGCTGAAACCGGCGCCCTGATCTGGAAGGTTAAGTATGGTGCCTCGACTCAGGCTGTTTCTGCCACCGAGTACAACCATTCAGGAATGGTGGACAGCATTCCCTCTGATGTGACAATTGTCGACTCTAATGCGAATGGTGTTATCGATCGATTATACGTGGGGGATACAGGCGGGACCGTTTGGCGCGTTGACTTACCCGAAGCCAACACTGACTTGCGATCCACCACCTGGTTCGCGTCCGAATTGGCTAATCTCGGCAGGGACGATATTTCCCCTGTCTCTGCCAGTAACGACCGTCGGTATTTTCATCGACCAGACTTTGTGCCCAGTGCAGATGAGTACGGAGCGTTCGATGCGGTCATTATAGGTTCGGGTGATCGAGCATCACCAAGGGATAACAGCACAACAAATTGGTTCGTTGTGCTGAAAGATCGCAATGTGAACAGTGGAACAGTATCTGGATCACCCTACAATATTGAAGACTTCGATGTCTTGACTAACACCAATGGGCTCGGCGATATCACTGATACTTGCATTAATTCCACTTCATGCTTTGCCAGTGAAAATATCAGGAATGGCTGGAAGCTGGAGATGGAAGAACAAGGTGAGAAAGTTTTGGCACCCCCGCTGACGGCCTTTGGTACGATATTTTTCACCTCATTTCTGCCGAATGGTACCGCCGCGCAGCAGGGGTCGATATGCGAACCCACCGAAGGGGCGGGCCGCTTATATGCCATCAGTATTCGCGATGGTGCGCCAATCAACAACTACGACACAACCGATGGTAATGACGCATCACTGACTAAAACAGATCGCTTCAATCCGTTAGCATCGGGTGGTATTCCGGCGGAAGTGGTTCCGGTTGGCGATTTTATCTTGCCACCGGATCTGGATCCGGAATCAACAGGAGGCAGGTTGTTTTGGAAAACCTTTTGGTATGAGAAGAATGTTGATAGTTTCTAGGTTTGAACCAAAAAGGATGCTACCAAGAGTGAAAACGAATACTGCAAAGCGCCAAAGCGCTTTCACCCTGATTGAACTGTTAATTGTGCTGGCAATTATTGGTGTGCTCTCAGCGATCGCGATTCCCAGCTATCAAGCCAGCGTAATGCGCGGTATGCGCACTGTAGGAACAGCGGGACTTCTGGAATTGGCCAATCAACAGACCCAGTTTCATCTCAACAATAAAACCTATACCAGCTCTATGGCCGATTTAGGCTATCCATCGGGTATGGTCTTTACCAATGGTTCCGCCAGTGCAGTAGCGCTTGATTCGAACAGAAATTTGGTGACGTCGACTTCTGGTGATCGCGTTTATTTCCTGCAGATTAACACTGCATCAGCGACAGCGTTTTCTGTTTCAGCTGTTCCCCAGTTAGGGCAAACGAATGATACTGAATGTGCCACGCTGACGCTGACGCACACTGGCGCACAAACGGAATCCGGTTCTGCCGAATCAATTGATTGCTGGTAGATCTAGCAGCGCAGGGGCTTACCGTTACTGCCTTCTCTTAAGCCGTCACCATCTCTATCCTCAGCATAGCGCACCCGGCCTACTCGATTGACGATTATTTGCTGGGCTGCGCTTAGGTCTCCATCCTGTGGACATATAGTGAAACTTCCATTCTGATAGCGTGTCGCACCGGAAGGGGTGAGTTGCAAATATTGTCTGTTTTGGAAAGCACGCCAGTAAATCCGGCCATCGAATTTGGGAAATCTGAGATAAGCAATCTTGGTGTCTTCCTTGTCCAGTTTTCGGTCGCCGTCAGTATCTAAAAACATCAATACTCCTTGTTCCCACTTGCCGTTGCAGGCTATTCCATCTGCAGAGCGACACAGGGTTGTGAAGGTGTTGTTGGTAATCGCTTGTGTCTTAGCCATCGTGATAGCTTTACGCAGTTGCATTACGGTCGCCTTGGCGTGTTGCTTTTGCATTAGGTCAGACAGGCCTGGAGCAGAGAGGGTCACAAGCAACATGACAAGCGACAGAGTGATAAGTAATTCCACCAGGGTCAGCCCCTTACCTTTTAGCTTGTAGCAGGCCATAGCTATTCACATCCATGTGATAATTCGACTTTGCCAGTACCAGTGTAGAAGGTATTTACAGAAGGGGAAAAAAATTGGAAAGAATTCCTGACTTTGCGGTAGTTGGAGCTGGGATCAATGGTTTGCTCGTGGCTCGAAGCTTGCTGCAGCAGGGGGTTTCCGTAACCCTGCTGGATAAAGGCGAAGTCGCCAGGGAATCCTCGTGGGCCGGTGGGGGGATAGTTTCTCCTTTGTACCCCTGGCGCTATGCGCCTGCTATCACTGCTTTGGCCAACTGGGCCCAAGACTACTATCCCTTCCTTGCGCGTGAACTTCTGGAAGAGACTGGCTTGGATGTGGAGTTAAGCAATTCTGGTTTACTGATGCTTGACGCGCAGGATAAAGAGATAGCGCTGGCCTGGGCGACATCGGAGCAAAGGGAAATGGAGGAATGGCGACCTGAGAAAATCTACTTAACAGAGCGAGAATTAGCGGAAAAATTTAATCATGCTTTATGGATGCCCCGAGTAGACAATGTGCGCAACCCCCGACTGTGTCGGGCCTTACTGGCCAGTCTCAGCAAAATGCCTGGATTCACGCTGTTGACTAATACCGAGGTTGATAGCCTTCAGGCTGATCGAGCCGGTATCTGCAGTCTTGTCATCCGTGATGTACGTACAGGTAAAATGGAGCGGCTCAAGGCGGGCACAATTGCTCTGACTGTGGGTGCTTGGACTCAAGAGCTACTGAAACCCCTGTGCTTAAATGCTGACATCAAACCAGTCAAGGGGCAGATGCTTCTGTACAAGTTGGCCAAGCCGTTGATCAAGTCCATAGTGTTATTTGAAGGGAAATACCTGATCCCGCGCCTGGATGGCCATCTGCTGGTTGGGAGTACACTGGAGCACGTGGGCTTTGACAAGACGGTAACTGACATTGCCAGAGAAAGCTTAAGGGATGCAGCAGTGACAATGGTGCCTGCGTTAAGTTCATTGCGCCCAGTTAAACAATGGGCTGGACTGAGGCCTGGAAGTGAAGGTGGGGTGCCCATGATCGGACGAGCCGAGCGTTTCGAGAATTTGTATTTAAATGCGGGTCACTTTCGCAATGGTCTGGTGTTGGCACCAGCTTCCGCACGGTTGCTGACAGAGTTGATGCTGGGCCGAGAGACCTTTATTGATCCGCTACCCTATAGACCGAGATAGCGATCAGTCATGCGACGGGTTTTGTATCCTAGTCTAGCCCGAGCTTCTTGAGTCGGTAGCGAAGAGATCTAAATGACATACCAAGTTTCTTTGCTGCAGCGGTCTTGTTCCAACGGGTTTCTTCCAAGGCTTTTTCAATAGCGTCAATTTCAATGGCTTCCAGATGTTTTTCTAGTGAGAAATCTGCATCTAAATCAAGCTCCTCCCGGTGAATAGGAGGCTCGGCTGCCGCAGCTGATTCCAGCTGCTCTGTGGGGTCCGTGACCCCGGGCATGAACTCGAGGTTGTCGGCTGCAATCAGGTTGTCTTCGCAAAGAGTCGCGGCCCGCTGCAGAATGTTCTCCAGCTCCCTGACGTTGCCTGGAAAGGAGTAGTTTCTTAACACCTCAAGGGCTGAGGGGGACAGGATGCATTCAGGTGCTGCGTTTTCTTTTGCGATTTTCTGCAATAAGGCAATGGCGAGTTCGGGTAAATCCTCAGGGCGTTCTCGCAATGGGGGCACAGCCAGTTCGATAACGTTAATCCGAAAATAGAGGTCCTGGCGTAGGCGGCCATGCTCGACCTCTCGCACAAGATTTTTATGGGTTGCGCTCAGTAATCGCACATCAACATGTGTCTCTTTTTGAGAACCCACAGGTCGTACAGCTTTTTCCTGAATGACCCGAAGTAGTTTAACCTGCGTGTGCAGTGGTAAATCAGCAATTTCATCAAGGAATAGGGTGCCACCGCTGGCGGCCTGAAATAGTCCCTGCTTATCCTGCTCGGCGCCAGTAAAGCTTCCTTTTAAGTGGCCAAATAATTCGCTTTCCGTTAGTTCTTCCGGGATCGCGCCGCAGTTTACCGCAACGAATGGCGCGTCGCGGCGAGAACTCTGTTCATGAATCGCGCGGGCAGCTAGCTCTTTGCCGGAACCGGATTCGCCGCTGATGTAAATAGGTGCCTGGCTCCTGGCGAGCTTGCTAATCTGCTCCCTCAGAATGGAAATTTTCGGAGAGGTTCCGGTAATTGTCGAGATAGCTTCCCCACGGATATTCTCTGCCTGCGCGGTCTCAGGAAAAGCGGCATCACTAAGGCGGAGCGCTGACTGTACAAGTTCTCTCAGCTTATGCAGGTCTACTGGTTTTGAGACGAAATCAAAGGCTCCCGCCTTAAGCGCCTTAATGGCGGTTTCTGTAGAGCCATGGGCGGTAATGACTGCGACCGGAATTTGGTTAAAGTCAGTCTGAAT
>CALKNV010000026.1 GCA_938091935.1 uncultured Pseudomonadales bacterium | reverse complement strand
AGCAAACTGTTTAGCTCGGACTACTACTACGCCAGGGAATAAGCCTGCTGTAAGCGCAAGGGGGCTCTTATTATTACCGTCATCGTAAAGCTTTTCGCACCATATTGAAACACTTCTCAACATATGAATTGTGAGGGAATTTCTGAGCTGGAACAGCAGTCTATCATCGCTCAATAAGTCTCATTAAATCTCATTAAATCTTTTAATATCAATATTTTATATATTTTTTCGGCATCTGATTTCGGTTGTTATTGGGCCTGAAGCGGCATGAACCATGTCAGATAAGACAGAAATTGACTGCCCTGAGGGGTGTCCAGACGCCTGCTAGACAGTGCTCTCTCCCGGCAGAACGCCCTGCCAAGCCGTCTGGCGCTTGATTCCATGGCCCACGTCACAGGCCCGATTCTTCGCCATTTAGGCACTGTTATGGGGATTTGTGACCTGCGTGCACCAAAATCGAGCGCGAATAGCAAATCTGAAAATGCCCGGTAGCGTGGTGCTAGCCAGCTCGTGAAAATCTGAGGCGGCCAAGGTGCCCGCACAAAAAACGATGCTAGCTGCAATGCAGTCAGTGGGAGTGAATGCGTGCGCGTTTGAGTACGGTGACCGCGGCGGAGCCTATAGCCATGATTCAATGCAATTACATCGTGTTTGATGCTGCAACGACTGAATTGATTTTAGGTTGACCTTGAAGCAGCACAACAGCAGCGTGTATTTATAGTCTAACTTATGCGAGCTTAGGTATGAGTACAGGTGTTGACGCGACATAATTCTGATAAGCCGGATTCGTCCCCCACCTCTTCTGCGCGCCTTCTTCCAGCATGCGAACGCCACTCACTTTGATAAGCAGAAAGGTGACGAAAAGTGGTGAAATTAAAGTCACCAGCTGCCAGCCACTGAGGGCGGGAAGCGCAATGAGCGCAACGCCAAACCACAACACGATTTCTCCAAAATAGTTTGGGTGTCGGGACTTTGACCAGAGGCCGGTGGTAATAAACTGTTCTGCGTTTGCCGGATCTTTTCGGAAATTAGTTTTTTGCCGGTCAGCCACGACTTCGATGCCAAAGCCCACGAGCCAGACCAGGGTGCCCAGGTAGGCCAGTATACCCAGGGGTTGCTGTTGGTCGCTGGTAATGGCTGCCAAGGCTGCGGCCATGGTGATAAACACCCAGCCACCTCCTAAAGTCCAGGTAAACGCGAAGCGGAAGAATTTCTTCTTTATCTCGTTAAATCGTCTGTCTTGTCCGGCACGCTTGACCCTGAGAAATAAAAACGTACCCAGGCGCGCTGACCAAATTGCAACCATAAAACAGAGCAGTGTGCCTCTGGCATCCATGTTCGGATAGGCGATAAACGCCAGTCCAACCGTACACAGATAGGAAATACCGCCAGTCAGATCGAAATAGTGTTCGGTCTGAAATAAGAAAGACGGAATGAAGATTGCCCAATGCAGCAGAAAGCCAACTGCAGCGCAAAGCGCAAACAGGGGGTAGGGGCCGACGCTAATACTGCCCTGGCTACCGGCAAGTGCAATGCCGGCACTGATCAGCAAAATAACAGTAATTCCAATCAAGGGTTTTAACATGAGGCGGTGTCCTTATTCGAAGTCGACTCGGGCCAGGGCGATGCCGCTCTCGCCGGCGACAGCGTAGAGCAGATAGATAATGCCATCTTCTTCATACAGCGCAGGGTCCCGAAGTTGATTAACATGACCATACGCTGTGCTGCGCACGCTTGGTTCAATCGGGGCATCTGCGCCTTCCCAGTCCTTCTCTGGTCGCAATACCTCGACAGGATCAGATTCTTTCCATGTGCTCCAGTCGTTGCTGATATCAATCGTGCTGAGCAGCAGGGTTTCCGGTGCGTCACCCACGTGGGTCCAGAACACATAGAGCGTATTGTCGCGAACCATGATAGCGGCGTGGCGCATATTCGGCACAAATAGTAGCGGTCCCTCTTCAAATTTAGTTAGACCATCGCGGGAGCGATAAAACTGCCCGGGCATGCTGATGGCGTAGCGCATTCCTTGCCACGGGAAAATACGCATGTAGGTGCGACCTATGTTTTCTTCGCGGGCGGTGAAGTTTATGCCATCGCTGGATGTGGCGACGCGAGAGTGCTGAAATCCGGGACCTTCGAGGCCATGGTAATACATGATTATTTGCTGATTTTCATCATCAACATGGACGTCGGGCGATGCGATATGGGGTTCGGTGAGTTCCTTGGCTAGATCGTGTGACACCTGGACCCCGCGGGCGCGTCTTGCAGCCACCAATTCCTGCAAGCGCGCCTCAGAAATTGCGGGTCTGGTTGGCGCGAAGAATGATTCTTCAATCTGCAGGCTGCCAGGTTCGTAAACCTGCCAGGGGCCAGTAATCGAGTCAGCATAAGCCAGTCGAATATACAGACCTTTATGGTCGGCAAAGTAGAGGTAGTACTCACCCATCTTGTTTTGCACCCAGTCGGGTACCTTGATCAGGGAAGGGCCCTGGATATTTTCGCCAATACTGGGATGGATATCGGGACCTATCAGGGGGTGATCAAGGAGTCTGCTAATACTGACCCCAGAAGCTTGAGCGTGGGCCTCCTCGGTAGCCTGCGATGAGAAAGTCAGCACTAAAGCAAGCAGTAACAGGCTTTGAATTTTGGGCATATGAGGTGCTCTTGTATTTTTATTTATGATAGAGAGTAGAAGCAGTCTAGTTAAAAGTCTAGCAGTGGAATAGTCTTACAGGGGTATAAGCTTGCCAGTGAATTTTAGGAAAATCTGTGCCTGATTCAACAAGGCGCAGCCTGGTCAGGTAAAATTAGCGGCGAGTTTGTAAGACTACTATTGGCCAACTGAATTTTTAACCCCTCAATTCGCTGGCTTGGGGCCCTGCAATGACTTGAGTCTGAAGATGATGTTCACGCCATTGCCCATAAGAGTCGTCGAGAATTGCATCGATCGTGTGTCGAGCCCTGTGCTTATCGCCGGTGCCGTGATATCCATTCCTTCTATGATATTTCACTTCCTGACGGGTGCTATCTATCCTGCTGAAATAGCTCCCTGGGATAAGGACCCGCTGGAGATCACCAGCCTTGTTTTGTTGATGCCGTTCATGCCTGCTTATCTGGCGATGTGTTTCGTTGCAACTACCAGGTTAAGCGGGTAATGCACAAAAATCTCAAATCAATTTTGCCCGCCGATTTTGAGCTGGATGGAATGGTTTACCGCTGGGGTAAGGGGTGGCCTGTGGCTCTGGCTGTATCTCTTTCTTACGCCTATGGTTTTAATATCGGCTGGTTTTCCATGAGCCTTTCTCCTGATGACCCCAGATTTGGCGTATCACTTAGTATTGTTCTTGGGCAATCTTTGGTATGGGGAGTTGGTGGAACTCTATTATATTTCAAGATTCATGAGGCGCTAGTGCTGCATCAGCTCGGCAAAATTGTTCAGATTGATCTTTACTATATTGATGCACTAAATGATTTCGGTAGAACGGCGCTAAACGGATTTCTTATTATAGTTGGTGCGATTGCGCTGACTTTTCTTCAATCGATCAATCAGACCTTTGTTTTGGAGAACTATGTAAATGCCTTTATTGTCGTAATTCCTGCGATTTTTTGTAATGGTGCCTCTTCCAGTCTGGTCCATACATCGCCGAATTCGGCAGGCAAAAACGGAACTTCTGGCACAGATTGATAGCAACATAATCGGCGCATCCAAAGGGCTTGAGGGGAAGGATTTACATCTTTTGAATAGTTTGATGCAGCGTAGAGAACACATTCAAAAGATGCGCAACTGGTCCATGGATTTCTCAATTTCCGCCAAGTTTTTCCTCTATGTTTTTATCGTCCCCCATGGCCTGGGCAGAGGCTGCCTTGATGGAGATACTGCTCGATATAGTGCTTGGCATCTAATCACTAATCACTTTTGCCATTTTGACCTTGGGTTTGGGTAGGTCGACAAAATCACCGTCCCTCTTTTCAGCATTTGCTAACATCGATTCCTGGATTTCATCGTGTTGCAACATGCTGGCATTCCAGATACCGATGTAATCCAGGGTGTCTGCGGTGCTGTGATCCCGCGCGTAATTAATGATGCGTTTGCTGCCGTAAACCGCGAGCGGCGCCTTCTTGGTGATTTGCCGGGCAATATCCATCACTGCCGCCAGCATGTCCTCCTGAGTTTTATAGACGCCATTTATGAAGCCATGTGACTTCGCCTCAGCGGCAGACATGCGTCTACCGGTATAAGCCAACTCCTTGACGATGCCTTCAGGCAGCAAGTTGGTGATGCGGGGAAAGGTGCCGACATCAGCAGTCATACCAATATTGATCTCGTAAATGCTCAGGAAGGCATCTTCGGTCATATAGCGCATGTCGCAGGCGGTAATCAGGTCGACGCCGGCACCGATGGCGCCACCCTGAACAGCGGCCAACACCGGCACGCGGCACTGTTCCAGGCAGGTAAAGGTTTGCTGTAAATACTGCACCGTGCCATAGAGTCTAGCGCCCTTGAGCCTGGCATTCTTTTTCGGATCCAGTGTCGAGGGCTCTTTTTCACTGCTGCCGAATGCCGTGGTATCCATGCCTGATGTGAAGTGTGGTCCGGTAGAAGAAATCACAACCACCCTTGCTTGATGTTGAGTTTCGATTTCCTCCACTACTCTAGGAAGCTCGTCCCAATACGCGGGAATCATGCTGTTTCGCTTTTCAGGGCGATTCATTTTGATGTGTGCAATCTGGTTTTCTACGCTCAGATCAAAACATTGATAGGACATTACTGTGCTCCTGAAGGGGGTCGATTGTCTCGACAATGAAAATTAATTGATTCGGCGCCGCTTCTCACATTTTCAACAATGGCGCTGGAGTATACATTGCCAGCGCTTGCCATGCGGCGTCGGCGGTCGTCCATATAGCGCTCGAATCTCAGCTGTTCTGGTTCGGTGAGAATGCTTTCGATGTCAATGACTACTGAGCGGTAAAATTTCTGAATAAAATTTAAGGTAAGTTGACGGCGCTGTTTGTATGCGTCCAGTGCCTCCGCTATGCGAGCGTCACCCTCTGATGCAGAACCATCCCAGGCTGCGCACATCGCACGCAGATTTGCCATTTCATTGTCATTAATAAAGTTCCTGGCGTTGGAGATGGAAATGAATACATCCTGCAACGTTCCTCGGCTCAAGCCGAGAATCGAGGCAGTGCGACCGGGCTGGTGAGCGATTTCCTGCATCAGACGATTAAGCACGGCGCGATCTATTTCTTCCGGCGCCAGGGTAGAGCCAATCACATTTAGTTCTCTCGGTTTTGCTTGCAAGGCTGGCGCGCGCGCCAAACCGATTACGCCAACATCTGTACCCTGAGCGAATGCAAGTTTGGAGGGGCTTACCTGGATCAGCAGCCCGAATAACACAAGTTTGAATAATGACATAGTCTGAGTGACGGCAGCCTCGCCTTCGAGGTTGCCGGCCAGAGTTTAGCGAATGCGCTGGATGGTGTCGGGTTCCAGTTGGGGATAGTCTATACCCAACTGATCCAGATAGGTGTCGTAGCTGGAGGGGTCGTAGTACAGCTCTTCCAGCAGCGGGCGAAACTCGTCCATGATATCAGTGTTTTTCTCGATAGCCGGCGGATCATCAGGCCCGATGAAGGGGCGATAAGTTTCCTCGGCAGTTTGGACATCGTCGAAGTAAGTCTGCGCTTCATCAATCAGGGTGTCATTCTGAATCAGGTCGAGCATGGTTGTGGCAATAACTTTGGCGCCCGCAACAGCACCTTTATGGGCAATCGGTGTGGCCATGGCCATGGCGCTAGACCAGTGGTGGCCCTGCAGGCCGCGCACATTCGACGGATAGCGTAAGGTGACAGTTGGCACATTCCAGGAGACGTCGCCGATATCATCTGAGCCACCGGAAACCGGATTGTCCAACGGTTCGCCGATGCCGGACAGATCAGTGGCCAATCCCTGAGGTTCGTCATTACCCATCAGCGACTGTAGCGCTTTGGCAAAGCGCTGATCATCTTCAGACCAGGTTGGTAATCCGACTTGCTGGATATTCTGATCCATGGCCAGGGCAATAGGCTTGTTGAAATGACGCGGGTAGGCTGCACCTACAATCCTGCGCGACATGCCGGTATCCGTCATCATCGAAGCACCTTCTGCAATCTGTTGCAGGGTGGCAAAGTTTTCACGGATGTTATCTGCGGTCATCTCACGAATGAAATACCAAACACTGGCGTAAGAAGGTACGACGTTAGGTTGGTCGCCACCGTTGCTGATGACATAGTGTGACCTCTGTAAAGGGTGCAAGTGTTCACGCCGGAAATTCCAGGCGATATTCATTAACTCAACCGCATCAAGTGCACTGCGACCATCCCATGGGTCGCCTGCGCCGTGGGCGGCGATTCCATCAAACATATATTCCACTGAAACCAGACCAGTTCCCCGCGCTTGGCCCCAGCTTACGCTCAGGTTGTTTGAGACGTGCGTGAACAGCACGGCGTTGACGTCCTCAAACAAACCATCGCGTGCATACCAAGCCTTGGTACCCAGCAGTTCTTCGGCAATTCCCGGCCACAATACGATAGTTCCGGGCAGGTTTTCTCGTTCCATGATGTCTTTGACCGCGAGTGCCGCGACGATGTTGACTGCCTGGCCTGAGTTATGGCCTTCACCATGACCCGGCGCACCTTCGATCATGGGCTGGCGATAGGCAACACCCGGCATTTGCGAAGCGCGAGGAATGCCATCGACATCGGAACCGAGTGCGATTACTGGTTCACCGCTACCCCAGGTGGCCCACCAGGCAGAAGGAATGTCGGCAACACCAGCTTCCACGCTGAAGCCATTTGCTTCGAGGATTGCTGTCAGATAGCGTTGGGTTTCAAATTCCTGGAACCCAAGTTCGGAAAAAGAAAACAGGCTGTCGACAATTTCCTGCACCATTTTGGCGCGATCATCGACACCAGCAACAGCGTCAGCCTTGAGGCCACTGAAGCCTGTTTGAGCAGTTGCTGCGGTAACGGTGGTGAAAGCGAAAATCGAGATGGTTAAAAGCCGGGTAAGGGTTTTCATGTGAGTCCTCGCGCTAACAATGAAGCTTGCTAGATTACCCAGTTTTAGGAGCTGTTGCCAGACAGCCCAAACAAACGTTGACACAGGGTTTCGGCTAACTGCTGAATGCTGACAAGACAGGGAGGGTTTGTCGAGCAAAGCGAGGGAACTAAAAACCGGCCTGGGAGGGTAATTATCGAAGCAATAGCAACTGGTGTTAGCTGGTGGGCAGTGCGTATCAGCGCTGTGCTGTATTTCATGTTGGGGGGCTTGCGGTATTCACAGATTCTGTTCGGAACCAAGTGGGCAGAGGGGGTAGGTGTGGAAACAGGTCCTGATGCCAAACAGCCCGCAGGGGGCCTGCTGACTCAGTCGGCTGGCACCTTTTTGCTGGCCTGGCTCATGGGCCTGGCTGACGCGACTAATGCCTACCCGGCGGCAGCGTTAGTCGTTCTGACCATAACGACCCTGCTCATAGCTGCAAATCTGTTCGCGGAACAGACACTGTACTCATCTCTGGTGCAGGGACTGTTTGTAGTGGCGATGGCGTTCATCATGGTGGTATGCAATCTGCTTATCTAGCCGTTTTCTCTCTCGTGTCGGTCGCGTCGCCCAATGCCTGGCGGTATTCCGATTATGAGTTAACCCTTGAATGACAGGCGTTGCCCTCGCCGCAGGAACAATCACATTGGATAAACCATATGAAATACCGCAGCTTATTGATTTCCCTAATTGCGCCCCTGTTGATCCTGAACTGGAGTCTGATGAGCTTTGGTCAGACACCCTCTGGTCTGCAGGGCACGATCATCGTGTTGAACAAGAGCGGCCATGATGCCACCTTTATTGATCTCGACAGTGGCAGCATTGTGGCGACATTACCAACGGGGCGAGGACCTCATGAGCTGGTAGTTACCAGCGATGGGCGCTGGGCAGTGGGTACCGATTACAGTGGTGGAAACAGTCTCACCGTTTTCGATGTCTCGGTACCTGAGGTAGTTCGCACTATTGATCTCAGCGATTATCCGCGCCCACATGGCATTGTTTTACTGCCAGGAGAACGCAGTGTGGTAATTACCTCGGAATCGAGTCGCAAACTGGTGACGGCGGATTTTCACAGCGGCGAAATTACCGGTGCAATAGGAACGCAGCGGCCAGGTTCCCACATGGTGGCAGTTTCCGCCGATGGGCGAGTCGCCTTTACCAGTAACGGCGGTTCTGATGATGTGTCTATTATAGATCTGGTGGCAGGTGAATTTATCAGCAGTCTGAATGTGCCAGCGCGGCCAGAAGCGATTCAGACCAATCGCGTGGGCAGCGAAATTTGGGTTGGAAGCAATGATGATGAAGTGGTCACTGTATACGCTGTGAGTTCAGGACAGCAGCTGGCGCAGTGGGAGGGTTTCTCCTGGCCATACAGGGTCGTGCTGACACGCGATGAGAGAATTGCCATCATACCAGACCTTGGTAATGAGACCCTGCGCTTTTTTAAGGTCGCCGATATGGAAGAGATTGCAAGGATGGAATTCCCTGGCGCTCAACCCCAGGGTGTGGTGCTGCATCCAGATGATCGCACCTTGTTTCTGTCGCTGTCTGGTCAGAACAGGATCGTGGTTATCGATATTGAGACTCGGCAGATCATGGGATACCTGCCTGCAGGCTCTGCGCCGGACGGGATTGGATACTCTTCGATGGAGCTGCGTTAAGGATTAGAGGGTCGCAGCATTGAAGGTTCAGGCGAAGCACTTCTGCAGGGCGCTGTCGATGTCGGGATAGTCTAAAGTAACGCCAAGTTCTTGCATCCGGCTCGATTGTATATTTGAACTGGCGAGCAGCGCCGCATCGGCCATCTCTCCAAACATCAAGCGAACCATAGGGGCTGGGATAGGCGGCATAGCCAGCCTTCGTTTGGCTTTGCTAAGAGCACTTGCAAATTTGCGGTTGCTGACGACTTGTGGTGCTACTACGTTCAGGGCACCGGAAAACTGATCATTTGTCAGGGCCGCCAGCATCACCTTGATCGCGTCGTCCAGGCTGATCCAGCTCATTTTGTGCTGTCCGTCGCCCAGGCGCCCGACCACCATCAGGCCGCCAGGCATAACCAGATTCTTGATGACGCCACCGGAGCCATCTAGCACAAGGCCAAATCGCAACACGACAGTACGAATGCCCGCTGTAATCGCTGGCTCGGTTGCTTTCTCCCACTCAATGGAAACCTTGGCGAGAAAGTCTTCGCCGGCAGCTCCGGATTCGTCCGCAGGATCGTGCTGTTGACCACCGTAGTAGCCTATCGCAGAGGCTGATAGCAAGACCTCGGGAGGCTTAGGCATGGCAGCCAGAGTTTCGCAAAGCTGCAGGGTTGTAGTCCGACGGCTCTGCAGTATTTTTTCTTTCTGCACCGGCGTCCAGCGACGATCCGCAATATTGGCCCCCGCGAGATTTATAACTGCGTTGAGTGGTATGTCTCCGGTCAAGCGCATGCGTCCCGCTAACGGGTCAAAGTAAAAAGGGGCGGACATGTCGGTGCGACTTAACTTGTGCACACAGTATCCTGCTCGCTCGAGTCGAGGTGCCAGTGCAGAAGCAATCATGCCGCTGGCGCCAGTTATCAGGACATTGGGTTTCGCATCGTCTTTGGAATCGAGATCTGACATGGCAACCAAGTGCTAACAGTGATGACAATAAAGTGTCGAATAATACGAGCTATTTTACCATCGTAACCTGCCGGTAACGCCACCTTTTTACTGTCAGATCACATTCACTAGACAAACGCAGTTAAAACATCAGAGTTCTGATTTTATCAATTATTTTGTGATCCGGAGTCACAGGTGCTCCGTTCTCCCCTGAGCTGATGCTATTTAGTTATTGTTTTTCGAAGCGTAGTTCTTGTTTTTTTTGATCTATTTTTTTTTCTTTTTTTTTGAAGGTTCGCCATGATATCTGTCCGTCAAATGACGCTGGCACTGTTTGCAATTTTACCCCTCGCTTTCTCAAGCGTTCCAGCAAAGGCTCAAGACATAGTTGATACCGCAGTCGCTGCGGGCAACTTTACTACGCTGGTTGCTGCCGTACAGGCTGCTGGTCTGGTTGACGTTCTTAAAGGCGATG
Organism: uncultured Pseudomonadales bacterium; assembly: GCA_938091935.1. GTDB lineage: Bacteria > Pseudomonadota > Gammaproteobacteria > Pseudomonadales > Pseudohongiellaceae > UBA9145. Next base: position 134,017 of record CALKNV010000026.1, on the reverse strand, counting down.
GCCCTTTCACCGTATTCGCACCCACAGACGAAGCCTTCGCTGCGCTTCCTGCTGGTACGGTCGAAAGTCTTCTGAGGCCAGAGAACAAGGATCAATTGGTTGCGGTTCTGACCTACCACGTCGTACCCGGCAAGATTATGTCTACGGACATCGCCGGTAAAACCGCTGAAGTTGATAGCGTTCAGGGCTCAGCGCTGAGCGTCGACGCAACCGATGGTGTGCGTGTAGACAACGCGACTGTAGTCGCTGCTGATATTGAAACTGATAACGGTGTGATCCATGTAATAGATCAGGTCGTATTACCCTAGCAAGCTGTCCTACTAGCCGGACGCCAGTCCGGCTATTTCCCTAGAGGCTTGGGCTGACTTTTGTCAGCCCTTTTTTTTGCCTGCAGTTAACTGAACGGCATTCGATTATTGCGCCACACATTCTGCGTACAGATCGTACTCGTCCGAGTCCGTAATGCGGACAGTGGTTCTTGTGCCTATTCTTAATTGTGAGTCGTCCAGACCATAGTCGCTGCGGATGTAGACGAGGCCGTCTATCTCTGGTGCATCAGCCATTGACCGGGCCAAGTATCCCTCGTCGGTCTTGGAATCAAGGATGACTTCAAGTTGTTTTCCGACTTTTAGTTCTAATCGCTCAGTGCTGATTGTTTGTTGCCGCGCCATGAAGCGCTCCCAGCGCTCCTGTTTGACTTCCTCCGGGACAGGATCTGGTAAAGCATTTGCGCCGGCGCCAGTAACTGGCGAATATTGAAAGCAGCCAACCCGATCCAGCTGCGCCTCATCGAGGAAATCCAGCAGCTCTTCAAACTCGGCATCGGTTTCCCCTGGAAACCCTACGATAAAAGTGCTGCGTAGAGTGAGTTCAGGGCAAATCTGTCGCCATTGCTGAATGCGTTTCAGGGTATTCTCCGTGGCCGCCGGCCGTTTCATCAGCTTGAGGATGCGGCTGTTGGCATGCTGAAAGGGAATATCCAGATAGGGGAGAATTTTTCCTTCTGCCATCAGCGGTATGACATGGTCTACATGGGGATAGGGGTACACATAATGCAATCTTACCCACACGCCCAGGTCTGCTAGCGCTTCACACAGGCCAAGCATGCTGGACTTCACGGGACGGCCCTGCCAAAAACCGGTGCGATACTTGATATCTACGCCATAGGCACTGGTGTCCTGGGAGATAACCAGCAACTCTTGCACGCCGGCATGCACCAGCCGCTCTGCTTCTTCCAATACATCACCAACACCGCGACTCACTAGCTTGCCTCGCATGGAAGGAATTATGCAGAAACTGCAGCGATGATTGCAGCCCTCGGAAATTTTCAGATAGGCATAATGGCGTGGTGTTAATTTGACACCTTGAGGGGGCACCAGATCTGTAAAAGGATCATGGCTTTGGGGTCGTGGCACATGTTCATGGACTTGCTTGACTACCTGTTCATAGGCCTGCGGGCCGCTGATACCCAGAACATTGGGGTGGGCCTGCTGGATCAGGTCTGCCTGTGCACCCATGCAGCCCGTAACCAGTACCTTGCCGTTTTCTTTAAGCGCTTCGCCGATGGTGTCCAGTGACTCCTGCTTGGCGCTGTCAATGAAGCCGCAGGTATTAACCACGACAATATCCGCGTCTTCATAGGTGGGAGAGACTTCATAGCCTTCAACCCTGAGTTGAGTGAGTATGCGCTCGGAATCAACAAGGGCCTTGGGGCATCCCAGGGAGACGAAACCGACTTTATGACTGGACATAGCTGTGCTCTTCAATTGCTGAGAAGCCGATTATAGCGACAAGCCCCCAGGAAGTAGATGCCTGGGCTTATTCGACCTGCTTTAAGGTTCACATGGCGCCGAGGATGGCTCCCATGAGTGTTAAGGCCACGACGCAATAACCCCCGTTTATCATGAATAATTTAAGGGAGCGTTGTTCGAAAAGATAAAGAATGCCCAAAAACGTTGCCACCCAACCAAGGCCAGCGGCAAAACCTGCAAACAAACCAAAGGCGAGTTCGGCCTCGGCGCCAATAAACATAGCCAGGTTTAAAGCGGCAATGAATGACAGGATAAGAGAGACACCGAACACCATTGGCATATTGCGAGTTGCAAGCTGCTCCTCAGTAAAGTTCCAGGCATTCATCCACGCCCGGCCAAAGAGCGGTCCATACCAGAGTCCGCCAACGAAAAATGCTGAAACGGCTGCGATAATTACCGCTAACCAATTAATTGTTGATACCGCAGTTGCTGTGTCCATCTTGTTCTCCTTATTGGTATTGATGTCAGCTTAGCGAAAAGGCGTTTCATCCCATTGTAAAAAATTAACGAATTGAGACGTGAATATTGCAGCTATGACGTCAATTTCTGCCATGCGCTTGGTGTTTATCCAGAGGAAAGAAGTTAGGTTCAGTCTTGTGGAATTCGTTGCCAATAAACTGTTCCGGATTCATGCCGGAAAAATGTCTGAATTCTTTGATGAAATGGGATTGATCGAAGAACCCGCAATCCTGGGCGATATCACGCCAAGTCACCGAGTCTTTGTGCTGTATTTTCTGCAGTAGATCGTTAAATCGCAGGATGCGCTGGTAGTATTTCGGTGTAAGGCCTACGAATTTTTTAAATTCATCGATTAGTTTCTTCTGACTGCCGGGATAGGCTTCCATCAAAGGCATTGAGGCCGTTTACGGGTTCATCTTGCAGGTTCGTCACTATCTCCAGCAGTGGCTTGGTAGGAGCCATGGACACCTCGAAGCGGTTTAGTAGCCAGGCTTCCACTAATGCAAACACTACCTCAGTATCTGTCGCATTCGCCATTTGTTCGCGCAGGTCGTATACAGAATCGCCTACGACTTCATGAGCTGGAATGATGAGTTCATTGAAGAGGTCCGTGGCGGCATGTAAAAACGGAAAACTGCCGAACGGTTTGAATTGTACCACCAGCATTTCAGAATTATCTTGCGCGGAAATCGAAATATAGTTGCGGTGCATGCCTGAAACCTATGCCTTGGTATAGCTCGCATTTTCTTTCAGGCTGTCATTGTCATAGGTGTGACGTGTGTAACCGTCCAGTTCGAAAATCAGGAATACGTGGCCGGTAGGCACTACTTTTTCTATGGAGTGGTCCGGCATAAAATCCCGGTAATGGAATATGCTTTCAATGTAGGGTGCAATTTCTGAGCAGACCTGATGAGTTGTAAAGTTCATGCTGTCGTAAACGCCTGACTAGCTCGCGAGTCTCGCCCGTTCTTGTTCTACCAGGACACGGCGAAGAATTTTTCCGGCCGCTGACTTGGGGATTTCGTCCACAAACTCCAGCAGGCGGATCTTCTTGGTAGGCGCGACAATGCCAGCCACATGATCCAGGATTTCTTGCGCTGTAATTTCGCCCGTGCGCACCACGAAGGCTTTCGGCACTTCTCCAGCTTCTTCGTCGGGGCTGGGAATTACGGCGGCATCGGCAATCGCAGGATGAGCCAGTAAAATCGCTTCCAACTCCGCAGGCGCAACCTGATAGCCCTTGTACTTGATCAACTCCTTGACCCGGTCGACGATAAAGAAATAGCCATCTTCATCGGCATAGCCAATGTCGCCGGTGTGAAACCAGGCGTCTCCGTCTATACAGCCGTCGGTTGCTTCCTGGTTGTTGAGATAACCAGGCATGACATGGGGGCCTCGAATGCAAACTTCGCCTCTCTCATTTGTTCCCAGTTCCGCGCCGGTTTCAGTATTGATGATTCGGGTTTCCGTATTTGGAAGTACCTTGCCTACTGAGCCTTGTTTCTCGGGAGGCGCGTCGGCGCTGTTGATATGGGAGGCGCCAGCGACTTCGGTGAGCCCATAACCCTGGTAGATATCGCATTGCAAACGATTACCGCAGGCTTTCTCCAATTCGGGTCCAAGCGGTGCAGCACCCGAGCCGATAATTCTTACGCTGGAGAGGTCGTATTCATCCACTATGGGCTGTTTCGCAAGGCCAAGAATAAGTGGAGGCACCAGATTAAGGCTGGTGATCTGGTGTTTCTGCACGAGTTCTAGAAACTGCTGCATATCGAAGCGAGGCATGGTGACCAGCGTGATGCCGCGGTAGATCGCAAGATTCAGGATTAGCACCATGCCGTAAATGTGAAAGAACGGCAGCACGCCGAGCATGCGATCCTCGTCGGTTAGAGTGTTCATCTCACAGGTTAACACCATGTTAGCGATGAGATTTTCATGGGTGAGCATGACGCCTTTTGATAGGCCGGTGGTCCCGCTAGAGTAGGGAAGTGCCACCAGGTCGATGCTAGGGTTGATTTCGACCTGTGGGGCATTGCCGTCGTTATTCATTAGCTCGATAAAGGGAGTCGCTCCCTCGGCCTCGCCCAGGACAAATATTTCTTCAATACCAGATTCATGCGCTGCCGGAATGGCGCGGTCCAGAAACTGCGGGATCGTAATCAGGAATCTGGCGCCTGAATCGTTGAGCTGATGAATGAGTTCCGGCGTGGAGTAGAGTGAATTCACGGTGGTATTTATGCCGCCCACAGAGGCAACGCCAAGAAAGATTACCGCATACTCTGGAACATTTGGGCAAAATAAAGCCAGCACATCGCCCTTCTTGAAGCCGCGCTGGTTTAGCCCAGTGGCAAGGTGTTTTACCTGAGTGCGCAGCTGCGTATAAGTGAGGGTGCGATCTGTGGGGCCATTAATAAGTGCCGGCTTGTCGGCCAGTTCGTCTACTCTGCGGAGTACGACCGAAGTCAGGTCGGTGGCTGGAATTTCTACATTCGGTTTATCGCTGGTAAAAATCAATCGGATCTCCCTTGTTCCTGTTCGGTTTTGATACTGGCAGCTTCAGGAATCTCTTGTCCCATGTGGGAAGATTAAGTCAGTCTGAGACCAAGCTCAATAGTCTGTTTGCTGCCACCGATTAAAGCCAAATTAAGACTTTGACTCAGCAACAGGGAGAGGGTTTACAGGCGACACTGATTGGTTCAAGTAGACATGCCTCGCGCTGAAATTGGCCAGATTGCCTCAACGCGCTCTCCCCGCACCGCATAGAGATGATTGTAGAGATTGACCACCGGATCACAGTGGGAAACGATGAGTTCGATTTTGTCACCCACCTTGTAAGTGCGAGAAGGTTCTTCTTCATAGCGCAAGGTGCCAAATTCGTCTGAACCGGACGTATAGCTCATGCCGGTTTCACCCTTTACCCGTGGCCAGGGCCGATTAATGGTGCAGGCCTTGGCGCCGGCGTCGGTGGTGCAGCGGCCAGGATACTGGTCGTTGAGAACGGTGGTCATAATCGTCAGGGACGGCACGAAGTCGGCATAGAGTTCGTCATTATCTGATCCACCGATGTCCATATACTGCGCGTCCATAAAAACATAGCTGCCCACCTGAACGTCTGTCAGCCCCCGGGTCTCATGGTCGATGTTATAGCTGCCGGTGCCGCCGCCGCTGAATATTTCTGTATTGAGCCCGCTGTTGTTAAACAGATCAAAAGTGTCAGTCGCACCAAGCAGGCGCTCTAGCGTCTGCTCGCGGCGGGCAGAAAATCCTTTCACATGCTGGGAACCGCCGTCGTAACAGAGCAAACCCTGCAGGGTCAGACCCGGCAATTGGTCTATGAGTTGGCCCAATGCCAGGGCGGGTTGCCCCGGCGCAATGCCGGTTCGGTGGCCGCCGGGGTCAACGTCCACTACCACGTCGGCGGTGATGCCCATGCTGACTGCTGCCTCTGATAGCAGGCGCGCATTCTGTTCGCTGTCGGTGGCCTGGATGAACTGCGGGTTGGCGTGGCGCAGGTTCATGGCGCGCCTGATTTTGGTGGCTGTGACGTTGGTAGTGGTCATCAAGATTGCATCAATGCCATGTTGAAACATAGCCTCGGCTTCGCTCACCTTGGCAGCGCAAATTCCAATAGCACCGGCATCTAATTGCATGCGGGCTATGGTGGGGCTTTTGTGGGTTTTTCCATGTGGTCGGCTGGCGATGCCGTTGCGGGTCAGCGTGTCCTGCATGGTCGCAATATTCGCCTCGAGCGCGTCCAGGTCGACGCAGAGAGAGGGGGTGTCCAATTCCCACTTCGACACGTTTGCCTGCATGCTGCCGTCAACATACAAATCCTGGATTTCCTGATGGGTATAGCTGTTCACGCTAGCGGGTATCCACAGTGCCGCTGCACTGGTGCTGGTTTGCAAAAACCGGCGGCGGGTCATGGCGGTATCGGGCATGTCTGTAACCTCCGGCGATGGCGCTGAAAGCGAAAAGTCGTAGGTCAGTCTACACCTAGAGTCAGCCAGCAGCCAACAAGCCACTCTGGGCAATGCCGTCGAAGACAAACTGCACCGCCAGCGCTGACAGCAGCACCCCCATGACACGGCTAACCACATGCATGCCGGTGGTGCCAAACAGTCGATGAATCTGGCCCGACAACAACAACATCACCAGGGTTGCCAGCATCATCAGGAGGATGCTACCTAGCACTACTGCTTGCAGTGCCAAATTGCCTTCGGTGTCGGCCATTAACAGAATCGCCGCACCCATGGCACCCGGTCCGGCAATCAGGGGTGTGGCCAGAGGAAACACCGAGATATCCTGCTTAGCCCTGGCCTCTTCTTCTTCCTCATCGGTGGTCGAAGTGCTGCCTGAACTTCTGGCAAAAACCATATCAATCCCGATCAGCAGCAGCAGGATTCCGCCAGCGGTACGCAGCGCTGCCAGGGAAATACCGAGCCCGGACAAAATGAACTCGCCAATCAGCGCGAACAGGATAAGAATCCCGCCAGCAATCATGGTGCCGCGCACCGCCATCTGGCGCCGACGCTTACTCTGGACCGAAGCGGTAAGACCTGCGAACACCGCGGCCACATCCAGCGGTCCGATGGTTGCAAAAAACGTAGCCATGGCTACAACAAAGGTTTCCAGCACAGTCTTATTCCTTAAGCCGTGGCAAACTGTACCGCGGCTCGGCAGTGCAGTTGCGTAGTGTCGTAGAGCGGTGTGCGCGTGTGCTTCTGCTCAACTAATAGCGCGATTTCTGTGCAGCCGAGTATCACTGCCTGCGCGCCTGCGGCGCCCAGTTCATCGATCACCTCCAGGTACTGCTGGCGCGATGCATCAGAAATCTTCCCCAGGCACAGTTCTTCATAGATGACCCGGTGAATGCTATCGCGCTCGGGCTGCGCAGGAGTGATTACCTCTATACCGAATTTGTCTGTGAGTCGGTCCTTGTAGAAGCCCTGTTCCATGGTGAAGCGGGTGCCCAGCAGCCCAACTTTTTCAATGCCGTCTTGCTGCAGCTGCTGTGCTGTGGCATCAGCGATGTGGAGTAATGGGATGCCGATCTGGGCCTCAATCTGCGGCGCCACCTTGTGCATGGTGTTGGTGCAAATAAGCAGAAAATCTGCGCCTCCGGCTTCGATAGCCTTTGCAGCATTGGTCAAAATCACTGCAGTTGCGTTCCAGTCATCCGCATGCTGCAGCTTCTCGATTTCATCGAAATCGACGGAGTACATGGCGATCTTCGCCGAGTGAAGTCCCCCCAGTGAAGATTTAATACCCTCGTTTATCAGTCGGTAATAAGTACTGGTGGACTCCCAGCTCATTCCACCCAACATGCCTATTGTCTTCATAAAGTGCGCAGCCTTGAAATCGTCGGCGATGATACCGAAAAGCTCAGGCCATGCCCAATGCTGTGTGTCTTGAGCCGTGGCTTGCGTGTGCTTGGGGACTGGTTTAGCTTGTAGCCTTACGACCAAAAACCAACCCTAGTGAACCTATAAAGGTATCGTAATCAGATGAGACCAGTCACCGTCAGGGCGAGCCTGCTGTGCGCCATATTGATGCTCGGGGCTTGTCAGACCTCGGACCCCTATTCTTCGGCGGGCTTCGTAAACCTGCCTGCTGCGCCGTTTGTGCAGACTGATGTACGTTACTTTACGACTGATAATTTTGTAGGTGAGGCGATTAATGGCTATGAAGCCTCGCTTATATACCTCACCCGGGAAGCCAGAGATGCCCTGCTGGACGTCATCGCAGACGCCAGGGTTTTTGGTCTTGGTATCAAGGTATTCGATGCCTATCGCCCCCAGCAGGCGGTCGATCATTTCGTTGCCTGGGCCGAAGACCTGTCAGACATCAGAATGAAGACGCGTTACTATCCCAATGTGGACAAGGCAAATTTGTTTCGAGATGGCTACATCGCGGCACGTTCCGGTCATTCTCGCGGCTCGACTCTCGATCTCACTTTGTTCGACCTGGCCTCAGGCCGGGAATTGGATATGGGAACACCCTGGGATTACTTTGACCTGACTTCCTGGGGGGAGAGCGATGCGGTATCTGTGCAGCAGCGAGCCAATCGGGCGCTGCTGCGCGCGCTTATGACCAAACATGGATTTATGCCGCTCAGAGAGGAATGGTGGCACTTCACCCTTGAGAATGAGCCCTATCCTGATACTTATTTCAATTTTCTAGTGAGATAACACTGGTTCAGTTAACTCTGTCGGTGGCAGCAATGCATCGGGCACGGCTACATTCTGTTCACGGTAGTAGCGCAGCGCGCCTGGGTGTAGCGGGACTGGTATGCCCTGCAGCGCTTCTTCTAACACCATGGAGCGAGTGGCGCTGTGTATCTGCTGCAATGTTGCAAGGTTTTCCCAAAGCATTCGGGTCAGGTCGTACACTATTTGATCTGAAACGTCCTCTCTTACAATTAAAACATTGGGGCTTGCTGCCGTATTAATCGATCGCTCTTGATAGGGATAGGTCCCGGGAGGCAATTCGAATGATTGCCACAAGGGGTAGCGTTGATTGATGGCAGCGATTTCTTGTTCACTGAAGTCCAGTACCGTCATTTCGTTGCCCATCTGGGCAAATGCCTGGGTGATTGCTGTGACCGGGGGCCCCGCTGGCACGTTCATGCCAACGATGTTGCCATCCTGCATGGCGCTGGCAGAAGCGCCATATGCCATGTACCCCAGACTGAATTTATTCAGGTAGTCGATGCCCAGTGCCTCGAGAATGTAGATGCCCGTGTGTTCAGCACCGGAATTGCGCGCACCCAGGACGTAGCGTTCGCCATCAAGCTGATTCAGATCTTGTACCGTGCCAGTTGTCACCAGATCTGAATGTAGTACAAAGTGCTCTACATTCGGCCACATTGCACTAATGCTGCGGAGATTGGATTGGGGGCTACGAATAGGTCCTTCGCCGTCGTATGCCCAGGCGGCAAAGATCGCAAGCACCAGGCCAAACTGGGCCTGGTTGTCCCGCAGGAGTTTGATATTTTCCATGGAGCCAGCGGAGCTGATCGCGGTTAGGGAAAATTCTGCCCGGGGTTGTGCCGTGACCAGGGTAGAAAGGGCAACACCGACTGGGTAGAAAGTGCCTCCGGTGGTGCCAGTAGTCAACACATAGGTACGGCGCTGGCCAAGCTGGTCACCGCAGGATTGCAGCAATGCGACTAACAGAAACAGGATGCCAATTTTAGGCATAAGAATTACTGTTTATTATTCAAGGTGCTTAACTTTAACGGAAAACAGGGGAAAAACCACGAGACTTATTGTCCTTGCCTCACACCTGACGCACGCATGTTGCGACGGTTGATGCGGTCGAGGCCATGTTGCATCCGGATTCGCGGTCGGAGCTGCACAATGTAAAACCTATTTACAGTGCCGGTGTAGGTCAATCTTAATCAGGTGATCAAAAATTTCCCGGCTGACGACTGGGGCTACCGGATCAATCTGGGCAATGATCAGATGCCTATGAAAATTCCAATAAACCTTATTTTTCAAGATAAGAATATCATTTGCCTGTCAACGCCAGCAGTAAAATTTGGCCGGGCCGGTTGGGAAAACCCGTTTCCCGGTCGGTCTCTGGTTGGGCTGAACAAGCCAGCAGTTACGAGAACTATGTTTACCAGCCAGAGCAGTCTTCAATACAACAATTGGACGCGGTTGGTGCAGGGTGCTAGGTGCTGGACTGTGGCGCAGGGCATGCTGAATGCAGTTTAATAACCTATGCTGCGCGAATACGATGCACCGGGTGTCGTAAAGCAGGGGATAGATCTGCTGTTTTGCAGCGAGGTGAGAGCACTTGATCTCAAGCTATATCGCCTGTGCGACTACTTGAGCCGCCATAATGAACAGGTTGACCTGTATGAAGTAACGCAGCTGTTGGTCCAACAGCAAAACTCGCAGCTGCAGCGGGCAGATAGTCCCGAAGTCTAACTGCAGTCCCCGGACAATGTTGCAATCCAGTTGCTAACCAGTTCAATGCCTTCAGCGTGAATCAGGGCGCGTCCCAGTTCAGGCATCATTTCATCAGGTTTGTTCGACTGCATGCGGTATAGGAGGATGGACTGTTCCGGTTCACCTGGGACAATGCTGTAGAGTCGGTCGCCTGCACCACCACCGGCAGCCACGGGGGGTTTGCATACACCCATGTTGACTATCTGCTCGTGTTGTCCGGTCAGAATCAGGTTTGAGGTGTCGGCAGCGCCCTCCGGGTTGTGGCAGTGGCCACAATTCATGTTCAGGTAGGCCAGAGCCCGGTCTTCCAGTGTTTCGCTGGGATCAAGCCAGGAAGGAGGGGCAGGCGAATCTGCAGGCGCCTCTAGCCAGCCGCGTTCAACCATGGCGCTTAACTGAGAGTCAGAGACGTCGTCCGGATAGGTGAATGAGGCCGCGAGCTGGGTCGCCACGGCACCGAGTGGATGCATGTCGCCGTCTGGATGCTCAGTGACGTGGCAGCCCGCGCACTGATTTTCATTTGGCACGAAGTAAACGAAATCAATGTTTCCGGTGTCACTCATTAATTGCATCGGCTTGCTGGTGCCGGCAACTCGCAGGAATGCCTCGGTGCCCTCGTCATTCCATACATAGGGAAAGGCATCCCACCCAGTCTCTCGTCTTACCAGCAATCGTGTTTCGATTAATCTGTTGTTGCCAAGATTTATTGATTTGGCAATTACTTCCTCGGTGCGCAATAAATTTCCCGAAGCATCAGCGGGATAGTAGAAAGTTTTACTTACCACTGTTCCCACTGGATAGGACAACTCGCCATCAATCAGTGAGGCTCGGGAGCCATCAGGAATCCAAATGGTGCGAAGCTTCTGCGCATAATCGGTGAACAATTGGTTGGCAGGCCTGAACACCATGTTGTGGGAAGTAGGTGTCAGGCTTGCAGGTGTCAGTTCGAACAGATTCCAGTCCGACAGACGCGCCGGGTTTTCACTGGCATGGAATGTCGGAGTGGGATCACTACAGGAGAGCAGTGTAAACAGCAGTAAAGCGCCTACTGCAATAAAGCGCCATAGATTCATAATTTTAATCCGCGTTTGAACTCAAAGATATTACCGACAGGTTTGGTAGGCTGCAGTCATGAGCGCTGGCGTCGAATGAAGGGGCTGCAAACCCATTAGCGGCGTCAAGGTTCACAAAACTGATGTCGCCGTTGTCTACAAAGCAAAGAATATCGTCGGCGGATTTACCTGGCAATGTGATGCCGTCCCAAACGATATCAGGCACGTCCTGTCCGGTTGCCGCTTGCAACGCCTGCAGTGGCTCTGAGTCAGGCTGACTGCCGCCGCCATTAAAAACGTTGTCGTGAATGTAAATGGTCTCGGGGAATGGATCGTAGTTTGGATCTTCGAAAGGCCGCTCAGTCATGAAGTAACTAATAATCATGATGTTGGCGCTTTGGTTGTCGGTAAATTCGTTGCCAAACACCTCGATACTGTCATTGGCCAATACCATGAGTCCGGAGCCGGCAGGGACTTCGCCGACAATGTTGCCTTCCGGCGCGAAGTTGGCCACGTTATTGTTGATGATCTGATTATTAAATACTCGGGTATTGCGGCCACCCTGTACTGGCAGATTGGGCAAATCGAACACCAGAATTCCACCTGTGTTGTTAGTCGCCACGTTGCCGTATACGTCGGCGAAGGTGGAATTTTCAATTTCAATTCCCGCCACATTGTACTCGGCCCGTGAATTACGCACGATGATCTGGGTAGACTGACCCACATAGATGCCGGCATCGGACGCGCCTATTGCCACAGCGCCTTCAATCAGGATATTCCTGGACTGCACCGGATAGATTCCGTAGGCGCCGTTAGTGGTCAGCGGACCGCCAGTCCACTCAGTGCGCACATTTCGAATCACCACGTTTTCACTTTCATTTATCTTGATGGCGTCGCCAACCGTGTCCTCAATGGCAAGGTCTTCAATAACAAAGCGGTCGGCGTTGACCAGCAGGCCCTCGGCACCCTGGGCCTGGTTTTTAAAGGACAGCACTGAGCTGTCAATGCCCTGGCCTCGAATTGTCACACCATCGACAGTAAGCGAGAGACCACGCGTGAGTTCATGGGTGCCTGCGGGAATTTCAATCACATCACCGGGCTGTGCCTGGATCAGCTGTTGCTGCAGGGATTCTTCGAAACTTAATTCGGGCTCAGGTGGTGGTGCGGGTTCGCTGCAGGCATTGACCAGCAACGCTGTAGCAGCAAGTGAGAGTATGCGGTATGAAGAACGTCCCATGAATTCCCCCTTCAGAGACTAGCCAAGGGCTGAGGTTTTCTATAATTGTGAACGGAGTATAGGGAGTAAGGCTTTGCTGGGCAAATGCCCGCGGCTCTCCGAATTAAGCTCTACAGGGCAATTTAAAAATCGTTGTGGTAGGGTTTAGAGCAAATGATCGGGTATTTGCGGGCGGCAGATCTTGAGTAAAAAATATGAAGAATAAAAAACCCAATGCGATGACTATGCTGAATCGACGCCGGTTTCTGCGTGGCAGTGCCGGAGCAATGGGAGGTGCATGGCTGGCAGCCTGGCCGTGGCAAACCTTGCTGGCGCAACAGGAGCTGGATGCGGGTCCAGTGGATGATTGGGATGCCGGTAAAGTCAGGCATTTGTTGCCTGCTGTAAGTGACTCCCACTTACTGATAAAGACTTCCTTCAGCGCACCGCTTTCGCAAAAACCCCGGTTGCGCTTGAACGGCGGCGGAAGCAGTCAGACTATTGTAGGTTATCAAAATGATACGGCGGGAGAGTTTTGGCAATTTTATGCCGAGGATTTGCGCCCGGACACAGCTTATGAACTGCGTTTGCAGGATGCCGGTGGCGCGGCACTGTGCGAACCCTGGCCAATCTCAACGTTTCCTGCGGCAAGCCACACGCCGGAATCGGTCCGCGTGCTGTTTTACACCTGCGCTGGCGGACCAAGCGGCGACTACTTCGGCATAGGCGACCGCCGCGGCAATCTTCCCATGGCGATTCGGCGCCGCCTGCTGCGCCGCGCCCTATCATTCGCGCCCCAGGCAGCTATCGCTAATGGCGATCATATCTATTGGGATTTGCATACCTGGCAGGGGGAGCAGGCTGGAGAGCTAAGCGCGGCCGGTCGAGAGTCCAATTTTGATTTTGCTGCTCGGGTCAAGGGTGGTGATAACGAGCAGGCTTTAAAACTTGCTGCCGGCCCGCAGATTACCCCCCTGTACGGAACTGATTTTCGTTCAACGCCGATGTATTTCCTCCAGGATGACCATGACCACTGGGAAAACGATTCGCCTCTCACTTATCCAGTTGAATGGTTTCAGCTACAGCTGGCCAGAACCACTCAGCAACTTTATTACCCGGAATTTCTAAACGATCCTTTTCGGTCACCGGGATTGCCGTACTCCCATAGCAGTATGCGCGGCGAGTTATCCGAAAGTTATGGCACGCTGCGTTACGGGGACTTGCTGGAGGTTTTGCTCTACGATGTGAGGCGGACGCTGCGAGTAGGCCAGTCTAATGCTGCTTTTCTGGACAGTAATGTCGAGGGATGGCTGCTGCAGCGAACCGCTTCACTTGAATCGCGTCACCTGGTGCATGTGCCTTCTAACCCGCCCGGCTGGACTGCTGGGAAATGGGGCGAGTGGTACCCCGATGTACTGCATCCTGAATCCGGCGAGCTGACAACTTCGATTCCTAAACCGGAATGGCAGCAAGGCTGGCTTGATCAACATGATCGTATTATGGCGGGGTTGGCCAATATGACACACCGCAATCCATTAATCATGAGCGGGGATTTGCATGCGACTGGAGTGGGAACCATGCATGGTGCGGGCGCGCTGGATTTTAGCAATAATCCCATTACCAATGTACTGAGTGGGCCAATAGGGACGTCGATCCGCGGATTTCCTTCAGTAGTCAGGGGTGTAGGGGCGCAGCCTTCAACGTATCTGAGCTTCGAGGAACAAGTGGCACCTCTGGAAGAGCACGGATTCACCCTGGTGGATTTCGAGCGTGATCGCATCACTGCGCAGCTCTTCAAATGGGATGTAAACAGTCAGCCCCTGGCTGCCATCGATACGCTGGAACCTTATTACACCGTCGAGTTAATGCGACCAGACTAGCGATTTGTCTGCGGCGGTTTTTCTGGCAAAAAAAAGCGAAGCACTTGGCTTCGCTTTTTTGGTCAGAGTCGGAAACTCTAGTTAGATGAGCGTGACATGGGACGATATCTCACGCCGGCATATTGTTCATCGGTTGTAGGCTCTAACCAGTTCACTGTGCCTTCGTAGATTGTTAGCTGCAAGGCATCAACATCAGGGTGAGCGCCATGCCAGTGTTCAACACCGGACGGCGTCCAAAATGGTTCGCCAGGCTGAAATTCCTCAATGGCGCGGCCGCGAATCTGGTGGAGCCCGATACCTTCTTCAATCATCAACAGCTGACCCCAAGTATGACTATGCCAGGATGAGCGCACGCCAGCCGGGAACAGGATGCGGATATAGCTTGCATCGTCCGGTCCTTGTGTGACTTGCGGGGCACCGCCCTGAAAATTGCTGGATTGTGCAGAGATGATGTCGGTCTGAAATGCCAGCACGCCCAGCCCGAGGACGGCGGCGGCACAGACTGAAGTCACTATTTCTTTGATATTTTTCGGATTAGAACTCATGTTGCGCTCCGATATTGTTATTGGGAGTGGACAGAACATATCAGCAATACCTGGCCAATGCTACCGCCCGCGGCCGAATCCAGGTTCTGTTCGAGTTCTCTAATAGTGGCTATTGGTCAGGATTCAGCAATACCGTTTATTCCCTTGTTGCCGCACTAGGTGAACATCAGCTATCTTCGGCCAGAGCCAGTCCGATGTATTATTTGCGCTGGCCAATATTCCTGCTTGAATTGGTCTAAAAACAAGCAGTTAAACAGGCATGAAAAAGAATGAAAATAAGAAGCTCGATTTAAATAGCCAGGGAGCCACAGCTTAATAATGACCCTTCGCAACTTGATTCCGCGCCTCCCCGCTTGCACCGCAGGCAGGCTCATTTTGCTCGGCTTGCTGAGCTGCCTGACTGGCATCAGTCACGCACAGAGCGTCAATCCGCTGGAAGGCAATTCGCGAGCGATCACTGGCGGGGGTAGCCTGTTCCGAGCGCAGTGTGCCACCTGCCATGGCGCAGACGCCAAGGGTATAGCAACCATTGACGCCCCTGATCTGACCATGATCTGGAGTGAGCGCGACCTTAGTGTGAGTGAGGTTTTTTCCAGCATCCGTGATGGTGTGCCGGGCAGCATCATGCCACCGCACAAGCTCACCGATTCCGAGCTCTGGATGCTGGTGTCCTATCTGCAAGATATTGCTGTAGCAGGCGTCACTGATCTGCCTGCGGGCGATGTGGTCGCTGGTGAGGAAGCGTTCAGGATGAATTGCTCGGCATGTCACCGTGCTCACGGCCAGGGCGGTAGTTTGGGGCCAAATTTGAACGCCATCACCACGCGTAGATCGCTAGAGTCGATCATGGCATCCGTGCGGCAACCCAGTGTAATAATTGGACGCGGCTTTAAGCCGGTGCGGGTAGTGACTAGCAGTGGTGAGGAAGTGAAGGGAGTGCTCAAGAGTGAGGATGCGTTTTCCTTGCAGATGCTGGATCAACAGCAGCGTCTGCAGGGATTTCAGAAAACCGAACTGCAAAGTTTCGAGCGCTTGCAGCAGTCCTTTATGCCGTCTTTTTCTCAGACCGACCTCAGTGACTCAGCGCTTTACAACATCCTTAACTACTTGCAGAGCGGCGCAACGCAATGACAAAACCGGCTATTAGAATGTTTCTGGCTCTCACCCTGGTCTGTGTTCCTCAGCTGCCTGTGCTGGCGCAATCTGGCCCCAGTTACGAAGATATCCTGGCTGGGTTTTCTGACCCCGAGCGCTGGCTGACCTATTCGGGAGATTACAGCGGAAAGCGTCACAGCCCACTCACTCAGATAACGCCGGAAAATGTATCGACGCTTAGACCGATCTGGACTTTTCAAACTGGCACAACCACACGCGGCCGAGGCTTCGAGACCACGCCTTTGGCAGACGATGGGGTCCTCTATGTTACCGGATCCAATAATCTGGCCTGGGCTATTGATGCCCGCAGCGGTCGGACATTCTGGCGCTACCGTCGCAATCTACCCAATGATCTCACCTATGGTGCCAGCGCGCCGGTGAATCGGGGATTTGGCATGCTGGGGGAGCGCTTGTTTATGGTGACCCTGGACGCACATTTGCTGGCTTTCGACCGGCGCAATGGCGACATCCTCTGGGATCGGGAACTCGCAGATTATCAAGTCGGCTATGCCGCAACCCTTGCTCCATTGGTATTGGAAGATAAAGTCATCGTAGGCATCTCCGGCGGCGAGTATCGCACGCGCGGCTTTATTGATGCCTTCGATCCGGTATCGGGAGAGCGAATCTGGCGCTTCAACACCATTCCGGGGCCCGGTGAACCAGGTAGTGAAACCTGGCCTGATGATGCTGAAGTACTGGCCGCCGGTGGCGGGGGCACTTGGATGAACGGCAGTTTCGACCCAGATCTGAACCTGATTTATTGGGGAGTAGGCAACCCCAATCCAGACTATTATGGCGACTCCCGTCCCGGTGACAATTTGTATTCCAATTCCCTGGTCGCTCTGGATGCTGATACCGGTGAGTTAAAATGGCATTACCAGTTTACACCCCACGATCTGAATGATTGGGATTCGAACCATATGCCCGTGCTGGCTGAAATTGAATGGCAGGGCCAGCCTCGGCGCGTGGTCATGCTGGGCAATCGCAATGGGTTTTTCTATGTGCTTGATCGGGTCACCGGGGAACTGCTGCTGGGCAAGCCGTTTACCGCGACCACCTGGGCCAGGGAGCTGGATGCGGATGGTAGACCGATTATTCTAAACGATGGCAGTCAGGGCTGCTTGCCGGATCCCTGGGGCTCGACCAACTTCATGCCGCCTTCCTTTGATCCCGCTTTGGAACTGTTCATTCTTACGGCACGGGAAACCTGTGCCACCTATGTGCCGGAGGAGCCGGCCAACACGCCTGGGCAGTCGAATTTTGGCGGTACTGCGGTAATCGACGCCGAGCAGGGTAGCGGCGCATTGCGCGCCCTGGATGTGCATACCGGCGACCTTGTGTGGGAGTTTACCTATCCTTCCCCGACCTTCGGCGGAGTACTGAGCACGGCATCAGGTCTGGTATTCGCAGGCGATCATGAAGGTAATTTCATGGCTTTCAACGCGGAAACCGGTGAAAATCTGTGGCATTATCAAACCGGGTCACGAATCTGGGGCGCCGCTGCCATGACCTTCATGCTGGATGGCAGGCAATTGGTACTAATCCCCTCTGGCACCACGCTAACAGCGTTTGCACTACCTGACTGAGCCTGGAATCCACTAGAATTGGGGATCCCAAGAATTTGCTGATCGCTTTGCATAGATTCTGGATGGCGCTGGAAGTCTGTTCGAGGCCAAGGATTCGTCATCGCACTTTAGCGCCGCGATGGTAATTGTGTACACTGCCTAGATAGTGCGTCATACGCACATCGGCTTAGATAAGAAAACCAAGAGGTAACCACAATGATTGCCCGTATTTTGCCCTTCCTTTTCTCCACCTGTGTCCTGATTTTGCCTGCCGTGCTGAACGCACAAGGCCATGATGCAAGTGTGGCGAACCATGAGCCCCACTACTATGACATCGCGGATTGGGATATTCAGCCCGAAGCGGTGAATTATGCAGAGCATATTGCGCCTATTCTCCAGCGCAGCTGCCTGCAGTGTCACCGACCTGGTGGTGGTGCCCCGATGTCGTTCCTGTCTTATGAAGCGGTGCGCCCGTGGGCACCGGTGATTATGTATCGCACTGCGATTCGCGATCGCATGGGCGCCATGCCGCCATGGTACGTAGAAAAAGATATTGGCATCACTGATGGCTTTGAGAGCGACTACTCACTGTCAGACCTTGATCTCGCCATGATCCAGGCCTGGGCCCAGAATGGAGCGCCACGGGGTAATCCTGGCGATGAGCCGCCACCCGTTGTATTTACGGAAGGAAATGACTGGACCCTCGGTGAACCGGAGTTGGTGCTGCGCAGTGCTGATAAGACGCGACCGGCAGTAGGTCCTGACTGGTGGGGTGATATCGGCCTAGTGCCAACCGGGCTGACCGAAGACCGCTACGTGAAGTCTATCGAGGTGAGGGAAGTGAACGACATCCCAGCCGACACCGGCACCAACACCGTAGGCGGGCGTTACATCTTTCACCATATGACCTATCAGAGTGGTGTGTTGAGCGAAGATGGGGGCTATATCCAGCCAGAGACGTCAGTGAGCTGGCCCATCCATGAAGTAGGGCGCAATGCGGACGTCTTTCCAGACTCCGCAGGACGACTGCTGCAGGCAAACTCGGCGCTGCATCTGAGAGCAGCACATATGCACTCCAATGGCAGAGAGACCACCGGCCACCTGGAATTCGGTATCACCTTCTTCCCGCGCGGCTATGAACCCAAGTATTCACGGCGAGGGCCTAGAACCGGTAATGGTATTGACCTCGACGTGGTGCCAGATAAGGCGAATCAGGAACTGTCCAATTTCGTGGTGCTACAAGAGCACACCAAGATCATGGCGTTCGAACCCCATCTCCATGCGCCCGGTGTGCGCATGTGTCTGGAAGCCATCTGGGGCCATAATATCTTCACGCTGAACTGCGTCGGCTACGACCATAACTGGGTTAAGCAATACATCTACAAGGAAGATCGGGCACCGCTGCTGCCAAAGGGTACTGTTCTTAGAACCATCGCATTCATGGATACCACCGATGCCAATCCAAACCTTGCCGATCCCCGGAACTGGGCCGGTGGTGGGCGACGTTCCGTGTCCAATATGTTTATCGATCTGGGCTATTCGGTCACCATGACCGAAGAACAATTCCAGGAAGAAATGGCTATGCGCCGGGAGCAGCTGCGAGATCGCAACGAATATGATGTGGGCTGTCCCTTGTGTTGGGCGCCGGTGCCGGAATACGACAGTGTTGCCAGCAGTAATGACGATTGAGGCAGCAATAATGAAACGTGGTTCTGTAAACAGTGTCGTAACCTGTCTCGTGCTGGCGGCTTTAATGAGTACCAATGCCAGTGCGCAGGCGCGGCGTATGATACTCAGTGGTGAAATTGTTTCGCCTGCCTATGAAGGGTGGTGGCCCAATGAGGACGGCACCTACAAACTTTTCTTCGGCTATATGAACTCAAATTGGGAGCAACAGTTCGATATTCCAATTGGGCCTGAGAATTACTTCAATGTGGTAGACGAGGCTGAACTCGATGACCTGAGCAAGGAGGTTTATGATGCTGCCACAGCAGATATGGGCCAGCCTACCCATTTCTATCCGCGGCGTAATCCCTTCCTGTTCACAATCGATGTGCCAGCAGATTTTGCTGAGAAGGAAGTGGTGTGGACACTGAAGAGTCAGGATAAGGTGACCCGTGCCTATGGCAGTCTCTATGCTGACTATCGAATCGATCCCCAGGTGATTTCCACGGAAGTCGGCGGTGCGTTTGGAAGTCTCGATGACCGGCTGCGCTCCAATATTTCGCCAGAGCTTGAGGTGCGAGGAGACAGCTATCGGACCGTTCGAGTTGGCGAGCCGCTGCAACTGTCTGTCTACGCAAATGACCCGGATGATTTTCCAGCCAGATCCAATCGGCCACCGCCGAGTACGCCAGAACAGATCTATCGCCCCCCTTCATCCATAGTTGCTTCATCTGGTCCAGGTTTACGGTTCTCGTGGTCCGTTTATCGAGGGCCTGAAACTGCAGCAACGTTTCAGCCGACCCAGATGAAGACCTATACGGATACGCGGGTCTATGCGAATTCACCCTGGTCTCCGCCATTCACTATTCCTGAACCACCCGAAGACAATATCTGGAACTCCACGGTGACCTTCGATAAACCGGGTGAATATGTATTGCGGGGTATTGCCAGTGACGGGTCTATGTTCACCTATCGGAATATAAATGTGACTGTGAATCCCTGAATATTCTGACTCCCAATCTCTGATGAAAACGCCCGCACTGCGGGCGTTTTCATTCCTGCTCTCCGTGTAGCCAAGGCTATCCGCGTGGGTTATGCTTCAGGCAAATAACAAAGACCATGGCCCCGATGAAGTTTTTTGCCCGGTTTGTCGCTCTGCTGAGTTTTCTGTCCTGCTTGCTTTTTTTTCTGCCCGGCAGCGTGGCTCAGGAAGTGAGCTTTCCCAAGACTATAGCCTGGTCCGCCTATCCCACTGGCACTGGCGGCTATAGTCAGGCAGTTGCTATTGGCAATATCCTGCAGCGGCAATACAGCACCAACCTGCGGGTGATTCCCGGCCGCAACGATGTCTCCCGCCTGGCAACGCTGCGGGCTGGCCGCGTCCATTTTTCTGCGGGGGGCTCCGAGTCTGTGTACGCTCAAGAAGGGATCCTGAATTTCGCCTCCAAAATCTGGGGGCCGCAACCGGTGCGAGCCATGTTGTCCAATTACTCTGACGCCTGCTCGTTTACATTTGCCACAGCTGCTGATGCCAACATCATGAGCATTGCTGACATGCGTGGTAAGCGCATGACGTTCGTGCAGGGTGCGCCTTCCCTTAACAATGCGACCGCAGCATTGCTGTCCTATGCCAACTTGACCTGGGACGATGTCGTGCCGGTAGAAGTGGGGGGCTACAATGCTTCTATTGATGCCGTGTTAAATGGGCGAGCTGACGCCGCCGGAGGTGCATGTAATTCGCCACCTTTTTTGAGAATCGAGGCATCTCCGCGGGGACTACGTTGGCCTGAGCTTCCCCATAATGACGCAGAAGCCGTAGCCAGAGTTCGCGCTCGACTACCCTGGTATGTGCCTCATGTGGCCATTGAGGGACCAACCATTGGTGCGGAAGGTATCGAGGTTTTTTCCTCGGCTTATCCATTCCTCGTCGCGCTGGATAGCTCTGACGAGACTCTGGTGTACAGCATGGTTAAGGTCATGCTTGAACATTTTGATGAATTCAAAGGGAATGCACCTGGTGCTAATGGTTGGGCAATTGATCGGCAGAAATTCGACCAGGCATTCGTACCCTATCATCCTGGCGCAATTCGTTATTTCAAAGAAATCGGAATCTGGACCGAGGCCGCGGAACGCACCCATCGAGCTAACTTGCGCCGACAACAGGTGCTGAAAGATGCCTGGGACGCTTACTTGCCAGGTGCCCCTGAAGACTACGATGCGTTTGAGCAGGGATGGTTGCGGGCGCGTGAATCATCGCTGGCAGCGGCCGGATTAATAACGCTTGGCGAGGGCCTGTAAAGGCCTCTATGAATTCGGTATGAGCAGCGAGTCAGAAAGCGTCGAAAAAACCCCAAAACCCGTAGCCCGTCTACGCTATCGCGAGTTATCTGAAAGATGGCGCGCCGTGATGGCAATCATGACGGCATGCGCCATTATTCTCGCCATCAATCAGATATTTAATCTCGGCTTTTTTGTTGGCTATGTCATGCTCGACAGTCGGTACATGTACCTCATCACCGGCGTGATGCTTTGCATGGTGTTTATTACCTTTCCTGCCAGTAAACACAGCCCATCCCATGTGCCCTGGTACGACATCGCTGTGATGGTGATTATCGCCGCTATCTTTTCCTACTACGCTTACTACGCAGAGCGCATCGTGTTGGAAGCATGGGAATATGCTGCGCCTGAGCTTGGTGTGTGGCTGGCAATGTTGACCTGGGTGATCGTGCTGGAGGCTGGCCGTCGCGCGGGAGGCTGGCCGGTATTTGCTATCGTCCTGGTTTTCTCGCTCTATCCAACCTTTGCCGATTCCCTGCCTACGGTCATCGCTGCCCTGAGTATACCCGTTCAGGATGTGGCCATATTTCATGTATTGGGAGAAGAGAGCCTGTTCGGGATACCCATGCGGGTATTTGCCCAGTTGGTGTTTGGTTTTCTGATTTTCGGTATCTCGCTGCAGTTTACCGGGGGTGGTCCATTTTTTATTAATCTGGCCTTCGCACTGCTCGGGCATTTGCGCGGTGGCCCGGCCAAGGTGTCGATATTTTCCAGTGGCCTGATGGGTTCCATGAGTGGTGGTCCTATTTCCAATGTGCTAACCACGGGACCTCTCTCCATACCTGCGATGCGCCGCATCGGATTCAGCAAGGAATATGCCTCTGGTGTTGAGGCCTGCGCCTCTACAGGCGGCGTATTCATGCCTCCAATCATGGGCGCCACAGCTTTTGTTATGGCCAGTTTTCTAAACGTCAGCTACGTCACGGTGGCGATCGCAGCGATTGTGCCTTCACTGCTGTACTTTTTTGGCCTGTACATGCAAATAGATGCTTACGCGGCGCGCAATGGTTTAAGCGGGCTTCCTAAGGAGGAGTTGCCTGAATTGAAGACTGTCTT
The DNA here is from genome assembly GCA_938091935.1 of uncultured Pseudomonadales bacterium. Taxonomy (GTDB): domain Bacteria; phylum Pseudomonadota; class Gammaproteobacteria; order Pseudomonadales; family Pseudohongiellaceae; genus UBA9145. The sequence goes on along the minus strand of CALKNV010000026.1, from coordinate 111,318 downwards.
CAAAGAGGGTTGGTATTTTATTGCAGTATTTGCCGCTTTAATCTGGATGCTTGTCTATCTGCAGCGCGAGGCGGTCGCGCCTTTTTACGCCACAGGCTTGCTGCTGGTTATCAACCAGTTCACTCAACATAAACTTGACCTGCCCAAATTCATGCAGCTGGTGGCGGGTATGGGCAAGCTGCTGGCGGAGCTTGCGGGAATTCTCGCAGCCATCGGCCTGATCATAGGCGGGCTGGCAGTTACTGGAATCGCCGGCACCATCGCCAACGATCTGGTCTATATCGCCGGTGACAATGTCCTGGTGCTCCTGATTATGGGCGCACTTACTTCGTTCATACTCGGCATTGGAATGACAGTTACCGCCGCCTATATCTTTCTGGCCATCGTCCTGGTGCCGGCGCTCACCAATTCCGGGCTGGATCCCCTGGCCAGCCACATGTTCGTGATGTACTGGGGCATGTTGAGTTTTATTACGCCTCCGGTAGCGCTGGCGGCGTTTGCAGCCGCCTCGGTCGCGCAGGTGTCGCCAATGCGTGCCGGCGTTGAAGCCATGCGCCTGGGCGCAATCATCTACTTCGTACCGTTTTTCTTTGTATTCAATCCTGCCTTGCTGCTGCAAGGTTCACTGCTGGAAAACCTGCAGGCGCTGTCCACTGCCCTGATTGGGGTTGCCCTGGTGTCTGCTGCATTACAGGGCTACCTGATTGGCGTAGGGGATTTGGGCAGGGGCGGGGCTGCAATACTGGTGAGAGTGATGACGGCTGTTTCCGGGCTCACCCTGGCATTGCCAGCAGGCGGCCTATTTGGGTTTAGCCAGATTTTGCTGCTAATGGTTGCAGCAGTTGCGCTTGCTGTCGCCGTGACCCTTCATAGACTGGTGGTGGCGCCGGGACTCGAACCCATTCAAGGCGCTTCGCCCTGATCGAGTTCGGCAGAGGTTGATCAAGCCTGGCTCTGGCCTGCTCCAAGATATTTGCGATTGAGTGAAATCGAAAGATAGCCAATGCCGATGATGACGAATCCAAGCAGGATAAGTGAGATCGGCCAGCCCAGTGAGTCAGCAAAGTATTCTGCAGTGAAGTAGGCGATGTAAGCGATGATCGCGAATGCGCACAGCACTAGCATGATGCGGCTCTTGATGATGGATGCCGCCAACACTAGCCCACCAAAAGCCATAAACGGATAGAGTATTTCCATGATTATCGTGTCCCTGAGTTGGGAAAACGCCGCGCCATATAAACCTAATGAGCCGAAAAACAGCAGCAGCGGGATGAGCCGTTCATTCCACCCTTGGCGGAGCTGGTGCGCAAATAGAAGATAACTGGCACCAAGGCACATTGTAAGATAGTCAAAAATTGCCCTATTGGCATCAGGTAGCAGCGAGTCAGTCAGCAGGTAGGCAAAAGCGGTGCCATTGAGGAAGGTAAAGAAACTAAGCACAACGCGCTGATGCAGCAAGGTAAGGAAGAGGTAGAAAAGGAATACCGCGCCAATGGTGATAGTAATGGACCAATTGGCATCCAACGCGACGCCCATTTCGTCCAAGGTGACCAGCGCGCCACCGGGCACCATGAATCCAGCAATGGCATGAAATACGCTGCCTAATTCCCGCTCAGGGACTCTAAGCATGAAGAGAGAACCGGCACCCGCAAAGCTGATTCCCAGTCCCAGTGAAACCAGGATTCGGCTGGCGCTATTCAGGTCATCCCAAGTCTGGGAAACAAAGTAGAGTAAGCCCAGGGTAATGAAGATGCCGCCGATGATGTAAAGCAATCGAGTCACAGTTTGCGCCCCTACAGGACTGTGCGCTGGCTGTTCTGCTTTAGCGGGAGGTACCTGGGCGAATTCGTTCAGCAGATTCTGGACAGCATCAGGGTCGATTTCTCCAGCCTGAACCCTGGTTCGCAATTCATCCAGCAGATCGCTATTTTCAACTCTCAATTTTCGATTACCCAGCCAAGAAACAATAGGTCATCCCGGTAGTAACTGCGTTCGTTATCACCGACCAGGTTCAGGCGGTCTCGTACCTTTCCTCTGGTGAGGTAGTAGCCATAGCGGGAGGGGCCATTAAAAAATGGAAAGAAGTTGCCGCCGCGACTGTATTCCCATTCCATTGCAATCCCATCGGGCGCCGTGATTTTCTTGTCCAGGGTCAGCGCTCTGACTTCAGGCAATAACAGTTCCCTGCTCTGATTGAGCTCGGTATCGTGAAGAAATAAGCGGGCCTCATAATGTTCCTCACTATCCAGCACTCCATCATTATCGGAATCCAGCGTGTCAGGGATGATGAGTTCTTGAAGCTGAGCATTTTCTACCATATAGCTGTTCTTCAAATAGTTGCCACAGTTATGGTAGTAAGGAGGACGTCCCTGACTACAGCTCGCATAAACGAAGCTGTACTCTGGTGCGAGTGTCGCGGCAGGCAGATATGAAACCACCAGAGCTGTGAGGATGAACATTAGAGGGAGGGCGAAGGCGATACCCAGCAATAAGTTCTGTCTTGATTTGCTGTGTATATTTTCTGGCGTCACGGCTTGACTGCCCCACGCCTCACGGACGGTTTTTTAACTCTGCGTATCGAGCAAGGACATCCGGATCATTATGAATATGCCGATCAATAACTTTAACCAGATCCCTTTTTGTTACCAGTCCAAAGTTTGCGATTACATCAGAATTGAGTACCAGTGAAATAAACAAAATGAGGAATAACAGTGGGTAAATGAATGGGAGGTCGATGCCAAAGAGTTGTAGGCCGGCAGTGACACAGACCCCGGCCAATAGAAACGACCTGAGGGCGGACTCTCGATGAATCTGCCGTTTTGCTCGAAGCACCAGGTTAAAATCAGTATCGTTCATAGCCATGCCCCGCTCTGTGAGGTTAGTGATAGGCTAGCACGTTGTGGCGGTTTGTCCACTTGTGGGTCGTAAAGTCTGTGATGGATTAGACACAGATGAGCAGTGTGCCCGTGGCGATGCTGATTTACTCTCAAAGAGCCCGGGTGCCTGAGTTTGATTAAGCCCTGCAACTGGTTTAGCTTTGGGGAGCTATAGATTATCAGGAAGCCTACTATGCTGAAGATCACTCGCGGCGTGAACGACCTCGTTAAAGACGCCGAAGCCACTGTTACCACTTTGACCCCTGCAGAGGTGCAGGATCGTCTGGGAGAGGAAGGGCTTATCCTCATTGATTTGCGTGATATTCGGGAATTGAAAAGGGATGGTCGTATTCCGGGCTCCTTGCATGTGCCCCGTGGGATGCTGGAATTCTGGATCGATCCAGAGAGCCCTTATTACCGCAAGGAATTTGACCAGGCTGACTCCCTGATCCTGTATTGCAACAAGGGTTCAAGGTCAGCGTTGGCAGCGCAATCTCTGCAAACCATGGGCATGGAAAGCGTAGCGCACATGGCCGGCGGCATGACCCGCTGGGAAGAAGAAATAGGACAGCTTGAGCCCCTGCCAGAGCGTCGCAACTAGCCTGGCCCTTGCAAGATAAGCGTGGATCTGCAGCGCGTCGGACCCTGCTGAACGCGGGTCTCTGCTGGATGCTGGCCCCGCTGGACGATTGCCCCCGCCACTGGCTATGATGCGAGTCTGTTTCGGGGTTCCGTATCATGACAAGAATAAATAAATCAAAATCAAACAGCGCAGTTATTCCTGCCGCACTAACACATGGGTTCGATCACAGGCCTTCAGGTCTGGATCGCAGACATTTCCTCAAATATCTATCCTTAATGGCTGTAGCACCGCCGGCTCTGGCCCAATCTCCAGTGCCCGTGGCTGTGCAAAAGATCCATTCATTCGACATCAGAGTGTCGGACGTCAGTCGCTCCCTGAAGTTCTATCAGGATCTCTTCGGTGCGCCAGTGCAGGCGCGCAGGGGGGAGCAAGTCATGCTCCGAGTTGGTGACGGGCCGCACTTTTTTTCCTTGTCGCCAGCTGCTGCCGGAGAGCAGCCTGGCTTTAGTCATATTGGCCTGAGCGTAGCTGACTTCAATGTGGATAGCGTGCGGTCCCAGCTGGAAAATTTTGGCATTCGCCAGGCAAGATCGCCGCAGAGACTGGAAGACAGATTAGCGCTGGCCTCAACATCCTGGGTAAAAGAATATGGGGCAACTCGAGAGCTCTATTTCGCGGATCGTGAAGGCATTATTTATCACCTGAGCAGCGAAGCCTATTGCGGTGGTTCGGGCGTGTTGGGTGAGACTTGTTCGGACGTAGAGGCCGCGCCAGGGCCAGGCATGTTTCGCCTCGTAGATTACAGCCACTTTACCAATTTCATGGGCAACCGCGATCGCGCCAATGACTTTTATACCAGGGCTTTTGGGAAGTCTTACCAGGCCTATCAGGGGCCAACTTCACCAGTAATCGGAGTTGGTGATGGCATTCAGTTTCTGATGTATGTCGGAGGCGATGTTCCAGGTACACCCGAGGCGCCTGGCCGCATCGATCACGTCTGTTTCAGCGTAACCAACTTTGATGTGGAGACTATCCTCGCGCAATTGACTGACTATGGGCTTCGTGCTCGGGAGGATCCCAGCGATACCCAAGCTATGATGCACTGGATTAGCATGCGCATGCCGAATCGAGGTGGCGCCGAGGGTGGAACGCCGGAGCTCTATTTCAGTGATCCAGATGGCATTCGAGTTCAGCTGCAGGATACTGGCTATTGTGGTGGCACAGGTTATCTAGGTGATGACTGTCCGCCACTGTAAGACGTGAGTTATGCGTGTCCAGGCATGAATTGACCTAAAGGGTTGTTTTAAAAAAGCAGTAAACACCAGGAGTGGTTAAAACAAGGACTATGGAATATCGATATATTGGCAGTAGCGGTCTTCGGGTAACTCCCATTTGCATGGGCACCATGGGTTTTGGTACCTGGAGCGACAAGAATGAATCTTTCCGTATTCTGGATACAGCATTTGATCGCGGCATCAATTTCTATGACACGGCAGAAGTCTACCCGGTACCGCCAACGGCTGAGCTGGCGGGTCTGACCGAGGAGATTTTCGGTCAGTGGATCAAAACCAAGCCACGAGATGCACTAATCCTGGCAACTAAGGTGGCCGGTGCTGCGTCCGGTTGGTTCGTACCTCCTATTAGGCAAGGCTTTACGGCAATAGATCGCCATCATGTGGAAGCAGCTATCGAAGGCAGTCTACGGCGGCTTGGTGTTGACTACATTGACCTATACCAGGTGCACTGGCCCGACACGGTGGTACCAATTGATGAATCCATGGAGGCGCTTGATCGACTGGTTGAGGCTGGTAAGGTTCGTTACCTTGGCACGTCAAATGACAGCGCCTATGGATTAACCAAGGCAAATACTGTCGCGGACTACGAGGGCTGGTCCCGATTCCAGTCCATTCAGAATAATTTCTCCCTGCTTAACCGTCGATTTTTGGATGAATTAGCCAATGTTTGTCTACAGGAGCAGGTGTCACTGTTACCTTATTCACCCATAGGCGGTGGGATTCTATCCGGGAAATATAACGCTGGCGAAATGCCCGTAAATTCGAGATTCGCCGAATACCAAAAGGCCAGTGAAAAAAGGCAGCGGACGATGGCAGATCGTTTTCTCAACGAGGGTACTCTTGCCAGCACTGCCAGTTATCTTGAAATAGCAGATGCAGCAGGTCTGGCGCCAGTCACCCTGGCGACTGCATGGAGTATGCAGCATGATTTCGTCGCGTCGACCATCATCGGTGCGCGCACGGCAGAACAGTTGGTAGATTCCCTGGCTGCACTGGACGTCACGCTTGACGAAGAAGTTCTACAACAGTGCGAAGAGGTCCATGCGCAAATACTTTATCCCATGGGTTAGCGTCTGTCTGCTCCTGCCTAACTGGGTTAATGCGCAGCAAGTTCACATCAGTCACTGCCTGAAGGCTTGTCCCACTGTTTCTGAGCAGGACAATGAGATTGTCTTGCATCACCTGTATGCCGCTTCCATAGTGCCGCAAACAGGCGCAGTGGAGTGGGTGGCGTATAGGGTCCTGCCTGACTCCGTGGGAGTGGCTTCGTTGCTGCCAAGGTATTGGCTGGATGATGAGTTGCTAGATGCCGAAGTCAGGCTGCAGATTAGCTCGCCAGCCGCTAACTTTGTTCAGCCGGATCTGAGTAGCGCCCAGGACCGAGAGTATCGTATCAGTGAAGTGCAGCTGGTATCAGAAGACCGCGGGCGGTTGGCGCCCTTGACGAGTTTTGCCGGCACACCATACTGGTCTGAATTAAACCTGTTGAGCAATATGTCCGCGTTGCCGCAGCCGCTCCGCGTTGGTGCCTGGTCGGGGCTGGATCAGGCCATCAATGAACTTGCCGCACTGGGGCCAACGCTCTATGTCGTCACTGGCCCCATTACTGTTGACGATGGCAGGGACTCGGACATAGAGGGTAACGGGATGGGTTTCTTCAAGGCCATCAGTGATGGCGCAAATGTGGCGACGTTCCTGTTTGATGCTGAATTGCCGCCGCATGCGCATTTTTGCGCGCAACTCAGCAGGCTTGAAACAGTTGAGAGTGCAGTGTCCCTGGCATTATATCCAGGTATAGAATCTCGACAGGGAAATGAGCTGATTTCGCAGCTTGGATGTGGCAACCGCTAAATCAGGCATTTCTATCAACTCCGCTACCAAACAGACTAATTTCTTATTTATTTAACGAGTTTAAGCATGGCGTTTGTTTTCGATCCAACCCCAACCCCGCAAATTTCTGTTCAGGGTTCTGACCTGAATTTTCCAGTGCATCGCATCTATTGTGTCGGGCAGAATTACAGTGATCATGTGAAGGAGATGGGTGGAGACCCTAAATCCAGTCCCCCCGTATTCTTCAGCAAGCCCGCAGATGCGATCGTCACGGACAACGCGGTGGTGCCTTATGCTTCCGCTACCGATAACCTGCACTATGAGGTTGAGTTGGTTATTGCCCTCGGCGGAGGCGGCCGCAATATCAAGCCGCTGCAAGCAGCAAGCACGATTTACGGCTATGCCGTTGGGATCGATTTTACACGGCGCGATTTGCAGGCGACGGCAAAAGCAAACGGCAAGCCTTGGGATACAGCCAAGGGTTTTGATGCGTCAGCACCAATCTCAAAAATTAAGCCATCTGAAAATGGGGAGCTGGAGGATGGTCGAATCTGGCTTGCCGTTAACGGGGAGACTAAACAGGATGCGAGACTTTCTGACATGATCTGGTCAGTGACCGAGATCATTGTTGAACTGTCCCGTTATTACGAATTGAAGGCCGGTGACCTCATTTTTACCGGCACGCCAGCCGGAGTATCCGCAATCGGCACGGGGGACAGGATTACCGCGGCCGTTGAGAATGTGGGTGAGATTGAGTTTGAAATTACAGCAGGGCCGGGCAATTGACCGTTGATCAAGGTGTTTTGCTCGCGATCCTGCTGGCACTGCTGGGTCTTTTGGTCTGGGGACGCTGGCGCTATGACATAGTTGCGCTAGGCGCATTGTTCACGGCGAGCCTGTTTGGGCTGGTTCCTCAGACTGATTTGTTCAGCGGCTTTGGTAGCCCAGCTACAATCACGGTAGTGCTCGTGCTTATTGTCAGTTTTGGCTTGACCAAGTCTGGTGCTGTGGATTACTTGATTCCTTTAATCGATCCTGTATCAAACCATCCATTACTCCATATTGCAGTGCTTACTTTTTTGGCAGCAATTCTGTCAATGTTTATGAATAATGTGGGTGCCCTGGCGCTGCTAATGCCAGTGGCTATCCAGTCTGCAATTAAAGCTGGACGGCCACCTGCAGCTGTTCTGATGCCGTTGTCTTTTGGATCGATTCTTGGAGGGCTGGTGACTCTGATTGGTACGCCCCCCAATATTCTTATCGCGAGCTTTCGGCAGGAAATGACTGGCGAAGCCTTTAGCATGTTCGATTTTGCACCAGTAGGTGGGGGAGTCGCGTTGTTCGGTATCGCATTCATGTTGCTGGGCGGCTGGCATCTAGTAAAAGTGAGGAAAAATAGTGCGGGACTCGATTTGTTTGATATCGAGGAATACTTATTCGAAACAAAGGTCGGAGAAGGCTCCGAAATAGTTGAGAACAAGTTACGTGCCGGTAAGCTGAAAGACATGCTGGTAGAGCAGAAGATGGATCTGATCGCTATGATTCGAGGCAAAGAGGAATTCGCGCCGCCCGATCGCCGTCGTGGCGTGCGAGAGGGAGATTATTTGATGATTCAGGGTTCCCATGATGATGTGCAGGAGTTTGCCAAGACATACTCCCTTAGCATGCATACAGCGTTGAACCAGCAAAATGAGCTTGAGCACGCGGCTAACACTACACTGGCTGAAGTGGTTGTGTCGGCGAATTCGCCACTAGTCGGTAAAACACCTAAAGAAAAGCGGTTTAATCGAAATTATGACGTTAGCTTGCTCGCAGTTTCTCGCTCCGGGGTGCCACATCAGAGTCGACTCCGAGACTTTGTGATTAAAACAGGCGATGTACTGCTATTGCATGGTGAGAGCGATGTGATGGATGACTCTATCGTGAAGATGGCTTGCTATCCACTGGCTAAACGGGATCTTAGTACCAAAGACAAAAAGAAGGCTTTGCATGCACTGCTAATCTTTTTAAGTGCGATTGTGGCGACTGCATTTGGTTTGTTGCCTATTCAACTGGCACTAGGCATTGCCACAGTTGCTATGGCGGTGAGTCAAATTGTGCCCGTACGGGAATTCTATGACGTTGTCGATTGGCCCGTGGTAATTTTATTGGGCGCCATGATTCCTCTGGGCGGCGCGCTGCAGCAAACCGGAACCACCGACTTATTGGTGGCCGGAATCCTGGCGGTAGTGGGAGACCTCTCTCCCGCAGTGATCCTTGCGGTTATCCTCATAATCACGATGACCGTTTCAGATGTATTGAACAATGCCGCCACCGCGATCTTGATGGCGCCTATTTCATACAATATCGCAACCAGCCTTGGACACAATCCGGATGCCTTTCTTATGGCGGTTGCAGTGGGTGCATCCTGTGCCTTCCTCACACCGATAGGGCACCAGAATAATGCATTGATCATGGGGCCGGGAGGCTATCGCTTTGGCGACTATTGGCGTATGGGGTTACCACTGGAAATTATTATTGTTACCGTGGCTATTCCGCTTCTGCTTTTATTCTGGCCTTTATAGTTTAGAGCGAAGGGTTTCAAATATGGCCGCCCCAAGGTGCGACAACTTGCGGAGGCTGGCTCGATCAGTTAGCTTAAGTAGCAATATCTCATTCACCGCCGAGCCCTCAATTTTATTCTATGCGTGTTAATTGGAAGACCTACAACCCTGGCAAATTTTTTGATGAGATAATCAGCAGCCCGGGCTATGCGCGTAAACCGGCCAGGCGTCTTGCGGGTTATTTGCGTTCCCTCACCCATGAGGAGTTGCAGCAAAAGAAGACGGCAGCAGAGCTCGCAATTAAAACTATGGGTATTTCGTTTACGGTCTATAGTGACGCCGGCAATATAGATCGTGAATGGCCCATGGATATCATTCCGCGACTCATAACTGGTTCTGAGTGGGATCAAACCAGTAAAGGTTTACAGCAAAGGCTGGAGGCACTTAACTGTTTCATTCATGATATCTATAACGATCAAAAAATCCTAAAGGACAAGATTGTTCCCAAAGACCTGATCATGGATTCAGGCAATTTCCGCAAACAGTGCCTGGGCATGAAGCCCAAGTACAACGTCTGGGCACATATTTGTGGCACGGATTTAATCAAGGGAGATGATGGTCAGTTTTATGTCCTTGAGGACAATCTGCGGGTGCCGTCTGGCGTTTCCTACATGGTTGAGAATCGTCGTGTCACCAAACGCACGTTTCCAGAACTGTTTGCAGATGACTACAGCATCAGGCCGGTAGCCGATTATCCGGCAGAACTTCTGGATATGCTGTCGTCATTGTCACCGAGACAGGTCAAGCATCCTGAGGTCGTGGTATTGACGCCGGGAGTATTTAATTCCGCGTATTTCGAGCATTCCTATCTCGCGCAACGTATGGGTGCTGAACTCGTGGAAGGTGGTGATCTGGTTGTTGAAGATGACAAGGTCTATATGCGCACCATAGATGGCTTGTCGCAGGTTGATGTGATCTACCGCCGTATCGACGACATGTTTATCGATCCAGCGGTGTTTAATAAGGATTCTGTTCTAGGGGTTCGCGGCCTTTTCAATGCCTGGAAAAAGGGCAACGTGGCGCTGGCGAATGCGCCAGGCGCCGGCGTAGCCGATGACAAGATTATCTACACTTATGTGCCAGAAATTATAAAGTACTATCTTGATGAAGATCCGATTCTGGCCAATGTGCCCAGCTATCTCTGTATAGATAGAAGCCAGCGTCAGCATGTGCTTGAGAATCTTGACAAATTGGTGGTCAAACCTGCCAACGAGTCAGGTGGATACGGCATGCTTATCGGACCCCAGGCAAGCAAGAAGGAATTGGCGGAATTCCGTCGCAGGATCAAGGCGGATCCGCGCAACTACATGGCGCAACCGCTTATATCACTCTCCACAGTTCCTATCCTCGGTGATAGGGTAGTAGAACCACGTCATGTTGATCTGCGGCCGTTTGTGCTGCAGGGCGATAAGTCATATGTTACACCGGGCGGCCTCACCAGGGTTGCTATGGTAAAAGGTTCCTATGTGGTGAATTCCTCTCAGGGCGGTGGGAGTAAGGATACCTGGGTGGTTGATGATGCCTGAAGCTTCATTGCCAACTAACTCAACCGAAAGAGAAACTTTGTAGCATGCTGCTTTCGAGAGTCGCAGAGAGGGTTTACTGGCAAGCACGTTATCTTGAGCGTGCTGAGAATGTTGCTCGGTTGCTGCATGTGTTTTCTGCCTTACAGTTGGACTTGCCCAAAGGGACTAAACTGGGTTGGCAAACACTGGTGCAAATAACTGGTCACGAAGAACAATTCGCCGAAAAATACAAGCAAGAGAATGAGCGCAACGTCGTACGATTTCTTCTGGCGGAGCGAAATGGTATTTCGCTTGTCGATATGTTGGCTTTTGCTCGGGAGAACGCTCGCACTACGCGTGAGATCATGCCGACGGAAGCCTTCGAATTAATCAATGGCCTCTACTACTTCGCACGTGACAATGCCGAGGCAGGAATAAGCCGGGCTGAGCGCAACGAAGTTCTGGATCAGATCGTTTCGAGGTCGCAACAGATTGGTGGCTTGATGGCAGGCACGATGAGCCGCGACGAGGCATATAGTTTTGTGCGTCTGGGCCGTAGTCTTGAGCGTGCGGACATGACGACTCGCATTGTAGATGTGGATTCACAAAAACTGATGCCGGAACTTGACGTTGAGGATGCGGAGCCAGAGGCGAGGGAACCCTACGATAATATTTTGTGGATGAATGTATTGCGCTCGTCCAGCGCTTATCAAATGTACCGTCAGCATGTGAGAGAGCGCATCAATGGTGAAGATGTTGTTCGATTTCTTCTCCAAAACGAACAGTTCCCGCGCTCAACTGCACACAATCTCACCACCATGACCAAGGTGCTGCGAAATTTGCCTAATAGCAACAAGGTTAACTGGCAGGTTAACAAGACTCGAAAACTCGTGCGTGATGCTGATGTCAATCGCCTGCTACGCCGCGGTTTAGTGCGTCACCTGGATAGCGTGCAGAAAGAGATCGCGCAGGTGCACTTTAAAATTGCGGACACCTGGTTCCTGCCCGGCAATTCATGAAAAATTTTTCCTGTAGTTGCGGCCAAACCCTTTTTTTCGAAAATACCCGCTGTCTTAACTGCGATAAGCAGGTGGGTTTCGATCCTACTGACCTGAGAATGTATCCGCTCAATCCGGATACAAAGGTTTCCCCTAATTCAGCTCGAACGCTGTGTCGAAATTCCGCGGATTTCGATGTCTGTAACTGGTTCGTTACTGATCCTGGCCGCAACTACTGTCTGTCATGTCAGTTGAATCACACGATCCCAAACTTACTGGTGCCTGATCGTCGGCGCTGGTGGAAAAACCTGGAGCAAGCCAAACGTCGATTGATTTACTCCTTGCTTACGCTGCGACTGCCGGTCAAAAGTAAAGATATTGAGCCTGATGGACTAGCCTTCGAGTTTATCGAAGACAAGCGCACAAACCCGCATGTGTTTGAAGAGCATGTGAATACTGGTCACGCCAATGGTCTGATAACAATCAATATTATTGAAGCCGATCGGGTGAGTCGAGAGATTACCAGACAGTACACGGGGGAATTGTATCGCACCTTGCTCGGCCACTTTCGACACGAGAGCGGCCATTACTATTTTAACCGCCTGGTGAATTCCCCGGCCTTGCTCGACGAGTTTCGCACTTTGTTTGGCGATGAACGTCAGGATTATGCAATCTCGCTGCAGGAATATTATGCTAACAAGAGTTCTATGGTTAGAGATCCGAACTTGATTAGTCACTATGCTCAGGCACATCCGTTCGAAGACTGGGCTGAGGTATGGTCGCACTATCTGCACATGGTAGACACGCTGGAAACTGCCGCAGAGTATGATATGCAGCAGGGAAGCGAGCGATTTGATGATATCGACCAGTTACTGGGTAAATGGTCTGATTTGTCGATGATGCTGAATAGCTTGAATCGAAGTATGGGGCTGGAAGATGCTTACCCCTTTGTGCTGTCAGAACTGACCCTTAAGAAGCTCCGCTTTGTTCACGGCTTGATTTATCCCAGTTAGTGGCCCAGGCAAGCGGCGGCATCTGCCGAAAAGCTTCCTTTAGTCGGGCATCCCAGTTCCGTTTCAAATCGCGCAGGAAGTCGCTGTCTTCCGCAAAACGGTTCGGATTCTCCAACTTCAGGTCTCCAGTCTTGTATATAAGCAGCTCTATTGGTGCGCCAACGCTAAGATTACTGCGCATGGTCGAGTCCATGGAAACCAGCGCGGCCATGGCGCAGGTCTCGAGGTTCAACTCTGGCGCCAGCACGCGATCGAGTATTGGTTTCCCATATTTACTCTCGCCAATTTGCAGGTAGTTGGTGTCTTTCGATGTGGTGATGTGGTTACCTTCTGGGTAGACCAGAATGATCTCATGTCGACTATCTTTAATCTGGCCGCCAACGATAAAGCTTGCTTCGAATTTTTTGCCTTCAACCGAGCGTTTTTCCTGCTGCTCCCGGCTGATATCTCCTATGTAATCTGCGGCATCTTCCAGGCTCTCCATGGTCAGCAGATTTTCACCGGCTTCCTGTTTGATGTCGCTTTTAATTTTGGCGATGGTGGCCTGCGAAGTAGCAAGATTGCCGGCGGTGAGGATGACAAATTGTTTCTCGCCATCAATGCCGAAGCGGAACATCTTGCTGTAGGTTGATACCTGATCTATGCCGGCGTTGGTGAGCGAGTCAGAGCAGAATACCATTCCTGCATCTACCGCCACTGCTACGCAATATGTCATTTCTAATCCAAGCCCGTGAAAACGCTGTCATCATACTAAGGAAAGTCAGCGGCGCAAAGCGCTATTTCGGAGCTAGCTGCAGCAATCTGCAGGGCAGTGGGTTCGCTGCCCTGACGCGGGTTGTGGTGAGCCGTGGGCGGTAGCGCACGACAGCAGGAGGCTACTGAAAACTGTCGTCCAGGTCATCGAAATCGTCATACTCGAATTCCAGCGCAATGCGCTTGCTATCGAGGCGTTCTTCAATCCGACGACGCAGTTCAGTTAACTGTGACTTGCTTTGATGCGCGGCCGACTTCGCTTCCAGTGGGGCGTCAGCCTCTTCAATCAACCTGCTATTGGCTTCTATAAATTCTTTAGCAAGCTCTTCGTTTTCATCCCAATTCTGCTCTTTCATCACGTACCTCGCGGGTAGCAGGTGGCAATCAAGAGGACGCTGATTTATTCAGCACCTAATTGGTTTATCGTTCTTGGCAGATGAAACTTTCAGTAAATATGCAGGACAATTATTTGGTTTGTCGGCGGCGATTGCCGCCGATTGCTTAAGCGATGGCGAGGCTATCGATAACTTGCTGACGCAGCTCTTTCTTGGCGATCTTGCCAGAGGCGATCCGCGGTAGCTGCTCGTGCTGAAAGTAGATTCTCTCGGGGATCTTGAAAGCAGCAATCTTATCCTGCAGAAATCCCTTCAGTTCCGCTTCGGTCAGGGTTTGATCGGCTTTGAGCATTACACTGGCGCAGGGAACCTCGCCAAGGCGATTATCCGGGATACCATAGACTGAGGCTTCGCTCACTGCGGGATGCTCGTGAATTGCATATTCGACTTCGGCGCAGCCGATGTTTTCGCCGCCGCGAATCACGATGTCTTTGGCGCGATCCATGATGATGAGGAAACCCAGCGCATCCAGCATGCCGATGTCGCCAGAATGAAACCAGCCGTCCCGAATAACTTCCGCGGTTGCCTCTGCCTTGTTCCAATAGCCTTTCATGACTGAGGGGCCCCTGATACAGATTTCGCCAACCTCTTCATTTTCCAGGGTTTGTCCCTGCTCATCGACTATCTTGACCTCTGTGAGGGGAGGGGTAGGCCGACCCGTGCTATTGGGTCGCGAGTGGTAGAACTTGCCAGAGATGATGGCGCCGAGTGCGTTGGTTTCGGTAAGCCCATAGCCAAGGCCCGGGATAGCCTTTTCTGGAAACTTTTCCGTCATCATCACCAGGTGTTCCGGCGGCCGGGGCGCGCCGCCGGCAGCTACTGTGCGCAGGCTGGAGAGATCAGTCTCTGCAAAGTGCGGCGACTGCATGATTTCCCAGGTCATGGTGGGGACACCGTGAAAGATTGAAATTCGCTCTTTCTCAATGAGTTCCAGTGCAATCTCTGCATTCCACTTATACATCATGACGAATTTACGCCCGTAGATGAAACTGGCGAGAAACTGCGCGTGACTACCGGTCACATGAAACAATGGCACATTAGCCAGTAGCGCGGGTTGATAAGGGGGATCGGTTTCTAACAGCTCCGGCCGCAGGATTTCATTGATTTCTTTGACGAATTGCCAGGTGAAAAGCGCACTAAGAATCCCGCGATGGGAGGACAAAACGCCCTTGGGATGCCCAGTCGAGCCCGAGGTATACATGATTGAGGCGTCATGCTCAGGGCTTACATCCAGCGCAGCAATTTCATCTTCTGACAGGGGATCAATATTCTCCAGCAAGCCATAGAACTCAGAGAATCCAGTCGCTCGTTCCTGATCTGAGGGTTTGATTAGAACCACATCCAGACCTAGCGTCTCAAGATAGGGCTGAACAGCATGAAAGCGGGGTGCATCGGCAAAAACCAGCTTGCTGCCGGAGTCTTTCAAGCCATATTCCAGTTCGGGCCCTGTCCACCAGGAATTCATTGGCACCACGATGGCGCCAACCAGCGTGCTGGCCATATAGGCAAGACACCACTCGGGGGAATTGCGCCCGCAGATGGCTACCCGGTCACCGACTCCGATGCTGTAGCGTTCCTGCAATACCCGGCCCAGCTGACAGGCCATGGTATAGGATTCCTCAAAGCTGAAACGCTCTTCCTGGTACACAAGAAAGTCCAGCTCTCCTGTTTCCAGGCCTATTTGATAAAGACCAGCCAGATTGTCGGGTATCTTTGTGAAGACGGAATACTCTTGCCCGTCGATATTCGCTATGCCCACGGCAAGTGGAGCATCTGGCGCCTTGTGACTGGCAACTATGTCTTTAAGTTTGCCCAGGTCCTGGCGGATTTCTTCGTCGCTTAACATCTACTACTCAGACTTAAATTCCAGGGTTACTTTGCCCTTGGCTTGGCGTTGGGTAAATATGTTGAAGGCTTTGACATATTCTTCTTTGGGGAAGCTCTGGGTGACAATGGGATTAAGCTTGCCCGCAGCATACATCTCCAGCAGTTCATTGAGGTTTTGTTCGTAGGCCTCGGGTTCTTCCTTGCGAAATCTGCCAAGAAATACGCCGACCATGGATGAACCTTTGAGCAGGGCCAGATTTGCCTTGTATTCGGGTATCCGACCGCTTGTAAATCCGATAACCAGGAGTCGCCCGTTCCAATTGATACAGCGACAGCTTTGATCGAACAGGTCGCCCCCTACGGGATCGTAGATGACATCAGCGCCGCGATCGTTGGTGAGCGCTTTGACTTTCTCTTTGAGTTCACCGTCGCCATAGTTGATGGTTGCATCTGGATGATATTGCCTAACAAAATCCAGTTTTTCATCGGTGCTCGCGGCTGCTATGACGCGTGCTCCCATGACCTTTCCGAGTTCCACGGCCGATAGTCCAACGCCACCGCTTGCGCCCAGCACTAGCAGGGATTCCCCAGGCTGCAGATTGGCGCGCTGCTTTAGCGCATGGTAGGAGGTGGTATAGACCATGGCGAATCCGGCGGCAGTCTTGAAATCCATGTTATCGGGAATCCTGCGGACGCTTTCCGGTTTCACGATTACCTGCTCGGCAAGCCCACCGATCCCGGGAATGGCCATGACCCGGTCACCAACTTTATAGTGGTCAAATCCCGGACCGACCTCCTTGATGACACCACCGACTTCTGAGCCGGGCGTAAAAGGCATAGGGGGCTGAAACTGGTATTTGCCCTGAATCTGCAGGCCATCAGGAAAATTCAATGATGCTGCATAAACTTCAACTACCGCCTCGTTCTCGCCTGGCGTCAGGTCTGGGACTTCTTCCAGTACCAGGTTCTCGGGGGGTCCATAAGACTTGCACAATACCGATTTCATGAGGGCCTCTTAATCTTGGCGAAGCGGGATTCAATCATGAATGCAACGTGACTTCAAACCCGACATCACGGCGGTTGTTGCTGCTCCTGCAAAGCAGTATATTTCTGCACGTGAAGCCAGAGACAATCCGATGAAGGAAACACAGCGAATCGCTTATTTGCGCCAGATGGGGTACCAGCAGTACTACTCGCGTTTTGTCTTGCCGGGCGCAAAAGCCTCGGTGATTGATTTGGCGGCTCTGGCTGATTCTGAGACAGCAAAAACAGCCAGGCCGGCACGCAAGGCGTTAGGCGATCAAGATGAAGTAAAACGAACTGGCGCCAAAAGCGGGCAGAAAGTGGCGCGCAATCAAGCGCGCGTTACTAAATCCGGTGTTGCAGGCTCGGCAACCCCTTCTGGGCCGGGCACGAGCAGAGCGGCAGAATCAGCGGTCAGGGATCCACAGGAAATCAGGCCTGAGCCAGATGCCGCTGCAGAAATCGGCGCAGCTGATACGCAGGTCAATAACGAATCCTTGCGTTTCAACCTGCAGTTTTATCGAATCAATGCGCAATTAGCCGTAGTTAACGAAGCACCGCACCAGCTGCGAGGGAAGGACAATAAGGATGCAGTTGGGCTGTTGAAAAATATCCTGCTGGCACTGGGCGTCGATCAGCAGTCAGCCAGCATTCTTCAGGCAGATGGGTTTCAATGGCCCATCGCTGAGGGCCTGGATGCAGGCAATGATCCGAAGCACGCGGCCAAACTTGCACTGCAGGGCTTCATAAGCCAACGGCATGAGCAATTTGGCTTTAAAAATCTGCTGCTGCTCACCGCGCAGTTGTCCCCCATGATGACAGCGGCCGAGGGAAAGCAGACGCTGGGCGATCTGAAACCCAAGGCGTCAGCGTACACGGTCACGCTTTCACATAGTTTGCAGGCGATGCTGGCTCATCCCGAACTCAAGCGGGAAGCCTGGATGCATATGCAGGCATTACGTAGTCGCATCAACCCGTCTTGACACCCAGACAACACCTATCATGGAATCTTCCTCAAACGCTGCAACGCAGTTTTTTGCCCGCACAATGCGCAATAGCGATCTTGATCTGGTGGTGCAGAACGAAGCCGCTGCCTATGCGCACCCGTGGACCAAACGCATCTTTATCGACTGCCTGCGTGCCGGTTACCAGTGCTGGGTGCTGGCCAACAAGCAGCAGATCGTGGCCCATGGCGTCATGTCAGTCGCGATTGGAGAATGTCACCTGCTGACCCTATGCGTTAACCCCGAGTACCAGAGGCTTGGTCATGGCAGAAAGCTTTTCATGCTGTTGCTGGATCGTGCGACGAAAATGGATGCCAGGGAGTGTTTTCTGGAAGTGCGCGCCTCTAATGAAGGAGCCATCCAGCTATATCGAAGCCTCGGTTTTACTCAAATCGGAGAGCGCAAAAACTATTATCCGGGAATCGAAGGTCGTGAAGACGCGTTGATCCTGTCTCGCAATTTACCACTACCCTGATTATTCTCCCTCGTCAGATGGGGAAGCGGGCGTAGATGGGATAGCGCCACCCAGTTTCTGTGCCAGCCGCAGCAGTAGCTTGCAGCCGGCGATAATGATGAATGCCGCCAACATAATTCCTGCCAGCATCAGCAGGGTCGCAAGCAGGATATTGATCAACTCCTCTCGGGATACGTTCTGCCAGGCTGCAACGGCCCACAGGCAGGTTGCGCCTATGGCGAGACCGGCAATGACGGCAGCAGTTTTTTTACGGACGTTTAGCAGGGAGAAAATCAAAGTCAGGCCTGTCGTTGACGTTGTTGAAGGTTGATTTGCAGTCAGGATAGCTAGTGCAGCCCCAAAATTCACCATTTTTGCCTTCTCTTTTTGCCAGCAGCGCGCCACAGTCCGGGCATTTAAAGCCAGGCTGCGGGCGTCCCTCGATATCAGCCAGAGTGACGCTACAGCCCTTGGCGTAACCGCTGCAAAACCAGTAGTCGCCCTTATCCGGTGCGGCGCGTACCATTCTGCGCGTGCATAATGGGCAGCGATATTGCTCATCCACTTGTTCGCTGGGCCTGCCGTCCACATCATTCAGTGTGGTGCGACACTTGGGAAAGTCGGTGCAGCCCCAGAATGGACCCATCTTGCCCTCGATCCGACGCAGTTGCGCCCTGCATTTTGGGCAGGAGAATTTGATTGCGTTGCTGCTGTTGGGTTCGGAGTCGGTCATAGCTGTTGGCCGCTCAAGGGGAGGGCGTGAAACAGTTCTAAACCCGGATGAGGAGTATGTCAACGCTGCGGCGGTCGAAGCCGAGGTTTTGTGGGGCCAGTTCCATCGCCGTTTACACCAGGCCCTGCGTTGCGCACGCTCATTATTTCGCCGACATCGCGCTGAAAACTCTCATCCTGCATCAACAATACGCCGCCTTCCAACATTTAATGGCCTCCACCATGAGTCTGCCAATGCGCTTGTGGCGAATCTCCGCTTGCAGCCAGCTTGTGCCGCCTATGTTTGCGCATTTGTTGCATAGCCTAAAGCCTGATCAAGATTCTCTGGACTAAGACTCCATGGACTGAAGCTTTAGGTAAGCGCCAGATCACGAAAAGTGTGCTGGTTCCCCATATAAGTGCAGGAACAGTTTGGGGTTTCTGCTAGAAAGAATAGACTAGGGCTGTCAGAGAAGCTGCCGCAGCTTAGTGATCAAGGCTTTATTTTCAGCATCGGTGCCCACAGTGATACGGAGTTTGTCCTGCAATCTATGCTGGTCGAAATAGCGAACCAGGATGTCGCTCTCCCTAAGCGCCTCATACAAGACTTTAGCCTCCACGACCGCAGGTACCCGGCACAGGAGAAAGTTAGTTTGACTCGGGAAAACGTCAAAGCCCAGTTCCGTCAGCGCGCCTGCCAGTCTGTACCTTTCTTGCCTGACCTGCTGCCAGGTTTCTCGCGCGTAATCTACTGACTCTATAGCAGCGGTGGCCAATTTTTGGGCTATGTAGTCTGTATTGTAGCTATCCCTGGTCTTGTACAGCATCGGTGCCACCAGTTCTGCCGCGCCTATGCCATAGCCGAAGCGGAGCCCGGCCAGGGAATAGCCCTTGGATAGCGTGCGCAGCAGCATGATGTTGCCATGGGAAATGGCCAGCGGGACTGCATCATAAGCAGCAGCGGGATCGACAAAATCAACGTAGGCTTCATCCACCAGCAGCAGTCCGGAAAAATTATCTGCTATCTCCCTAAGCGTGTCGGTTCCGAGCAAGCCCCCGGTGGGTGCATGGGGATTTACCAGAATGCAAAGTTTGGCGCCACTGGCGTTGAGTTGGGCGATGAAATTCACCGGCATGTCCCAGTTGTCCTGCAGTGGTATTTCATGCAGTCGGCTGGCCTGGATGTCCACTAAAACCGGGTACAGCGAGTAGCTCGGCTGAGTCACAGCAACGACCTCACCAGCTTCAACGAATGTGGTCAACACCAGACGCAGGAGTTCGTCACCGCCATTGGTTGGGATGATGTTTTCAATGGCTATGTCGTGATAGCGCGCAGCAGCTTCCCGGAAGGTTTGTGCCATGGGGGAGGGATAACGTCGCAGCGCGTCAGTGTCGATTGCCTGCAGGGCAGTATTAACTGCTGGACTGGGTGGATAGGGATTCTCATTGGTGTTGAGCTTGATGACATCGGTAGAATCGAGCTGTTCACCCGGCACATAACCGGCCATTTTTGCAATGTTGTCGCGTTGATAAGACATCGGGTTCAGCGCTTGCTTGGAAAGAGAACGTGAAGGGTAATGGCAATTGCATGTTCTCGCAATTCCGGGCTCGCGATTGAAGCGCGAGTCGCTAATTCCCTGAAGCTGCCTGAGGTGGAAGGTAGGTCTTGATGCGCTTATGCCAACCTGCTTGCCAGCGAGATTCGTCTCGAACCGGCGGAGCGTTTTCGATTCGCCGATCCAGCACGGCAGTGGCTGCTGCTGCAAAGGTCTCAAGTGACACTTGTTGCTCCATCATAGCGGTAATGACTTGTTTGAGACCCCAGCCTTTGCCCTGGTAATTCTCTGCCGGATTCAGGCCGCTGCCCTTAAAGTGCAGGTAGTCAATCAGTGCATACTGACCATAGGGAGGGTGCATGCTTGCAAGCTGTTCAATGACCTGGCGCGCCTGGGCTTGCTCAGCTGGCTCAAAGCTCGACACGATGCTGTCGCGAGTTGCATAGAACCGATGCACAATGAACTCGGCCTGCAGTGGCGCAGTCATCAGGAGCAAATCTCGCAATTCCCGCATGCGTCCACTTTGCTGTGACTGATTGAAACTGTCCCTGTCTCGCCACGGATTGTCTGCCGTTGCCGGGGCCTTCAGCCAGGGGGGTAGCACAATGCCTTTATCCCCGAGAAATGCCAGCAGCGCAGGGAAAGTTTCCTCAAAGATTTCATCTTGATCCTCTTGGTACCAGATAAAATGGCCGATACCGAGGGAAGGGAAGTCTTCACCAGCATTCCAGCTGGTCAGGCAACTGGGCCGGGAGTTGCACTCGTTGCGGTAAATCTGCTCTCCCAACCAAGTATAATGGCTCGGAGACAGCTCTGCAGATGCCCCGAGAAGAGCGGGACACATTAGGGAACTGGTTACCAGAACCCGCAAAATTCGGTTGAATCTACTTGAATTTACTGGCATTTTTGAGTTTAGTAACGCTCCGGGTAAATTGATCTGGAAGAGCAAAAATCTGAGCCCCGCCTCATCTAACGATCTACACACTAGTAATCGGCTAAGTTCTGAAAAACAACGAATAATTTATGGCAGAGACTGCAACAACAGAGTTAGAAGTCGAGGCTCCTCCAGCCGAATCTGGAGAGCAGGCTGAGCAGAAAGACCAGTTTGTCACTCAGCTGTCGAAAATCTATCAGCGCCTCAAATACAGCAAGAAACTGAAATCCGCGATGAAGGAAGTGGAGCAGGACTTACTGGACTTGCTTGGCGTGCGCCTCTTTACCATTTATCAGTCTGTCGATAACGGCAAGGAAATTCACGCCAGTATCAAAGGTGGGGATCCAAACGACGACGATTCCGTAGTGATTCGGGTTCCGTTCAGCACCACTTCGCTGGCGGGATATGTGGCGCTCAGCCAGCGTGCACTGGTCATCAAGAATGTAAAAGACAGCGAAGAACTCACCGACATTCACCCGCGCCTGCAGTTCGACAGCAGCTTCAGCGATGCGAAGGGTTGGAATGTAAAATCCCAGATTGTCGTACCGATTAAAGATGAGATCCTACTGGGTGTCATGCAGCTCCTCAATTTTGATGGCGACCGCGAATTTACCAAGACTGATTTAAAGCACGCCATGACGGTGAGCCAGATGCTCGCCAAGCAATTCCGCTCTTCCCTGCAAAGCACTCAGGGGCCATACGATTACCTGGTGCAGAAAGGCAAGATCAGCAGCGTTGAATTGGAAGATGTCTCCAACAAAGCATCGCTATATGGAGGATCGGTATCCCGGGTGCTGATGGAAGAGTACAGCATTGAAGCGGACATGATCGGTAAGTCGCTGGAATACTATTACCGTGTTCCCTACATGAAGTACGACTCCAACCATGAGTTGCCCGTTGATCTCCTGGAAAACATTGGTATCAGCTACTTACGCAGCAATCTCTGGCTGCCGGTAGCGGGCAATAAGGAAGAAGCGGTCATACTCATTGATGACCCTTCTGACTATCAACGTATCATGGAAATTCAGGGTGTAGTCAACGCGCGCAATTACGTGTTCCGCGTGGGTTTGCCCGAACACATCATCCAGTTTCTGCGTGGCGATTCCGATGACGATTACGAGGAAGGGTTCGATGACATCTTCTCCAACATGGATGACGATTCGGGTCTCGAACTGCAGGAGGGGGATGAGGATGACGAAGATGAAGGTCTCGCTGCGACCTCTGCAATCATCCAGTTGGTGAATCGTATAATCACTGAGTCGGACCGCCTCGGAGCATCGGATATTCATGTCGAACCCGGCAAAGACAACGCGCCTGGCGGAGTCCGCATCCGTGTTGACGGCATTTGCCGCGAGATCATCAAAATTCCCAAGGAACACTGTTCGGCTTTGATTGCCCGCATCAAGGTGATGTCTCGCTTGAATATTGCGGAGAGACGTCTGCCGCAGGACGGCAAGTGTAAGCTCAAGGTTAGAGGCAAGAAGTTAGAGCTGCGTGTTGCCACAGTGCCCACGGTGCAGGGCGAAAGTGCGGTGTTGCGTATTCTTGCAGCGGGCGCAGCCATGCCGCTGGAAAAGCTGAACATGACCCCCACCAATCATGAGAGAGTGATTGAGCTGTCTTCCCATCCCCATGGTCTGTTTCTGGTGGTGGGGCCAACCGGTTCTGGTAAGACCACAACCCTGCACGCAGTGCTTGGTCATATCAATAAACCGGAGCGCAAGATCTGGACAGCAGAGGACCCGGTTGAGATTACCCAACCCGGCCTGCAGCAGGTACAGATGATTCCCAAGATTGATTTCACCTTCGCCACCGCCATGCGCGCCTTTCTGCGTGCTGACCCGGATGTGATTCTTATTGGTGAGATGCGCGACCATGAAACGGCAAGTATCGGTGTCGAGGCATCACTGACTGGTCACCTGGTGTTGTCTACTCTGCACACCAACTCCGCACCGGAAACCATAACCCGATTGCTGGATTTGGGCTTGGACCCGGTTAACTTTTCGGATGCCTTGCTTGGCGTGCTGGCTCAGCGTTTGATGAGAACTCTTTGCCCGAAGTGTAAGGAGCCCTACAAGCCGGATCAGAAAGAGCTGGACCACCTGATCGATACCTATGGCCGAGACACGATTGAGGCTGACATGCCGGATTATGATTTCAACAATATCGAATTAATGGGTGCCAATCCTGAAGGCTGTGACGATTGCGGCGGCACCGGCTACAAAGGGAGGACCGGCATCCATGAATTACTGGTGGGCACGCCAACCCTGCAAGGTATGATCTACAAGAAAGCCGAACTCGACGACATCAGGGCGCAGGCGCTCAAAGATGGTATGCGGACTATGAAGCAGGACGGTATTTACAAGATCTTTGGTGGCTTCACGGATTATGCGCAGTTGCTGCGCGTGGTTTCTGAGTAGTTTCCGAGTAAATTCCGAGTAATTCTCCCTCACTATTCTCGCCTTTACTGGTTTAGCCCTGCGCATCCCCCGTCGTCTCGCTGGCCGCGCTTTGTCTCCTAAGTCATTATTGTTTAACTGTTTATCTCCGGACTATGGCGGGTTTTGACTCCACTTGAGGGTTCGAATGTTGCCTGGCCCACAAAATTAGCTTGAACCCGTTCAAACTTCCTGGCTTTGCCGTATTTCACCCTGGGGTCGTGTTCTATAGTTAGTCATGTCGAAATAAAGCCTGGATTCGACGCGGAGGGTTTATGCAGCGCGATACTAGAGTAGTTAAACCGCTGATGCTTGGTGGTCTTGTTTTCATCACCCTGGGTGTGACCTTGGCAAGTGATACCCTGTCCCGATTTGGCCTTGAGGACAACTATGTCATCGTCTTTTCCCTGGCCTTCGTCATAGCGGCTCTTGTTCTCAGCAAAAATCTCGTCATGTTGCTGGTGGCGCTAACGGGTGTTGTGCTGTCCAATTTGCCGGATGCCACCCTGCTTAATCTTGGTCTGGACCGCGATATGCTGCTGGCAGGGGTTTGCGCTATCGTGCTTGCACCGGCGACCTATGATCTCTTCATGAAGTAGCTTTGTGATTAGTCGCGTATCTGGAATGAGATTGGTGTGAGGAAGCTGGGTGTGACGTGCCTTGCTGTGAAACCATCAAGGCTCAGTCATACAACACGGGCGCATCGAGACGATATTCTGTAATGCGCCAGTCACTGCCGTCCCACAGTATTTCTACATACAGGGTAGTCGGAGTTTCTCCAAACTCTATATCGATCTCATAGTTGGCGGCTACGCGCTGGCCCGGGTAAGTCACCATAGGCACCGCCGCTTCACCTCGCATTTCAGTCATGGCCGTCATGGGTCCGAGGCGCAGCAATTGAGAATTCACGGTAGCCTGCCACTGCTCAGCTGTCATCTGTTGCGCCAAATCGGCATGCAAACTGTTAACCAGATTGGCGCTTGAGCCCGAACTATAAAGCTGTTGGGTAATGCTGATCGCTGAGTTGCTACTGGATTCATCCAGGCGAATTTTTTGCCAGGTACTGAAACCGAATATGAAGACTGGAAGAGCGAGTAAAACTAGAGCTATTGCAAGAGGTCGGGAGCGTGATTTAGGCATTAAAATTTATCAAAAACTGCTTTGTGAACGAACGGTATGATAGGCGTAAAAACTTCAATAAAAACAGAGACAAAAAGCTGTAAAAAATCGACATGGTGACTTTTTCTCGTGATTTTATGCACAAAAATTTCACGTTAGTCACGAAAGCCCAAAAATATGCGGGTTTTATTTTTGTTCGACCCTTCAAAAAACCCTAAGCTATTGTTTTTTATAGAATATAAGATTTGGCTAAAATTTAGTCAAAATATGTCAATAGCGCGGAATTTCGAGGCTTGCGGTCAATCATGAGGATTTATACACGGAGTTATCCACAGAATCTGTGGAAAAAATTGAAACGGGTATTAAGGGCAGATTTTGCAGTCTCCTCAAGGGTTTAGTCCGGGTTGTTGAAAACAGCTTTAGCATTACCGGCTAACTTAGCCATTTTGTCATCTTAAATTGGGCAAAAAAAAAGTTGCTGTGAAGGCTAATTTTGTCAATCATTCAGCCGACTCGAATTAATAAGACGTGATCTTTGTCATTCCTTGTAGCGGTAGCCAATGTTTGAACTAAGCAGTGAAGTACCGTTTCTCTGGCGCCTAAGCGCCGAAAGTAGCGACGGTTATTGTTCAGTTTCTATGGTGGTTCCCTGTCCACCAGAAACCCAGGTCCATGACCTCACCATTGAGACTAATGTACAGAGTCTCTCATCTGACAGCACGCGCTCAGAAACTGAAGAGACACTGGAATGGAACCAGGAGGACATAGAACTGTTCCTCAAGCTGGTGAATCGTCACCAGCTGCGAATCAATCAACCCTTACCGGAGACTCTGCGGGTGGATCTCACCGACCCGGAGATCATCGATATCATTAACGTGGTGGCCGCCGCTGGATTTGGCGTTGCTTTTACCTCTTACGGGCTTATCCAACAGGCGAATGGCTCCTTCCCGGTGCATCAGTTTGATGTTGGGTCACTGGCATCCATCAATACCGTCAGCGGTTTCAAACCCTGCATTGTGGTCGATCTGGAAGATGATGATGTGGTTTGTGTGTTGCTGGAAGATATCGAAGTGCAGTCTGGCCTCGAGCATGACCATCTCTCACGCCATGATCTGCTGTTGGTGAAACGAATAGATATCCTGCACCCAGAATTCGCGGAATGTCATCTTCGCCCTGTGGATCGACTGCTGCATTAACCACCGTCGCCAGGATGCAATATCTGCTGTTGATCATCTAGCAGCCTTAATTCTGGCCCAGCCATGACGATTTTGACCGCTAGCTTCGCTGCTTCCTCAGCGCGCAGTGTGGCAGTACCCAGCTCGATTTCAACTGTGTCGGATGCTTCGCAGGGGCTATCGATTTAGGCAAGACTCCTCAACTTGCCCTTTGGTTAAAGCGTCGCCCAACCAGTGCCGAGGTGATGTTTACTTTCTGGATATCAATTGAGCCACCGGCTATACCCCAGCCCCAGGCATCGCGCAGTTTCTGTTCGATCGGGAATTCTTTCGAGTATCCATATCCGCCCATTATCTGCATGGCTTTGCCCGTGACTTCCCGCACGGTTTCGTTGGCGAAACACTTGGCGATTGAACTCTCGCCAATGGACGGTAAGCCGGACTCCGCGTTGACTACAGCGCGATACAGCAGCAATCTGGCCGCCTCCAGCTTCATCTTCATTTCCGCCAGATGGATCTGCACCGCCTGGAAATCTACCAACGGCTTACCAAATTGTTGGCGCTCCTGGCTGTAGGCAAGCACGAAATCGAACGCTGACTGGGCGACTGCCAGTGACATGGTGGTGTTTCCGCAGCGCTCCAGGTCGAAAGCGTCCATCAGCTTGCCAAAGCTCCCTGCCGGGACCAGCATGTTCTCAATTGGCACTTCGACATTGTCAAAATACATATCAGCACTGTAGACGCCGCGAAAGCCCATGTGGTGATCCCGTTTGCCGAAATTGAAACCTGGCGAATCCTTATCGACGATTACCGCGCCGATGCCCCTGGCGCCGGGCGCGTCAGACAGCCGGCAGTAGACCACATAGGCCTCGGAATGACCGGCGCCGGAGCACCAGCGTTTGGTGCCATTGAGAATAATTTTATCGCCGCTAATTTCACCGCGGGTCGTGAGGTCAGTGAGGGCTGAACCCGCATTGGGTTCGGACATCGATACGGCGACAATGGTTTCGCCGGAACAGACTTTCGGTAGATAGCGTTGCTGCAAGGCCTCGCTGCCAAAATGCGCTATGGCGAGACTGGGACCAAAGCAGGATTCGAAAATGGGGAAAGCCACGGCGATGGAGATTTTTGCGACTTCTTCCAACACGATGACTGCATCTAGGTGGCTCATGCCGCCCCCGCCCATGGCGCTATCGAGATTGACGCCAAGGTAGCCCAGTTCGCCGAATCGCTGCCGTAATGCATGGTCTGCGGGTTCATCGTTGGATTCGATCTGCTGCGCAATCTCAGGCAGTTCCCGTTGCGCAAATTTTCTAACTGCTTCCTGTAAGGACAACTGCTCAGGGGTCAGGGTGAAGTCCATTATTAGTCCTTGTCTAATTTTCTAACATCTAATTCCGGCATTTGGGCCTGGCGCTCGATCTGAATCGAGTCGAGACAGGCCATGCTCGACCGCTCAACGAGCGCGCAGCCATTGTAAAGAGCATGATCAGAACAAGCCATAGGTCTCAATGCTGAGAAGTTTATTGTGCGGGGTCGGCTGTGAGACGGCGGGCCAGCTGTTATAATCGCCGCTTTTTGCCCCACAAAGAACCCGACTCTATGTCTTCTGCACAGCTTCAAGAGGAAATCGAACGCCGACGCGTACTGGCGATCATTTCTCACCCCGACGCCGGGAAAACCACCATTACTGAAAAGCTGCTGCTGTTCGGCAACCTGATCCAGGTCGCAGGCACAGTCAAGGGCAAGAAGTCTGATCGCCATGCCACCTCGGACTGGATGGCGATGGAGCAACAGCGCGGTATCTCCGTCACATCATCTGTGATGCAGTTTCCCTACCGAGAGCGTGTCGTCAATCTTCTCGACACCCCAGGCCATGAAGACTTTTCAGAGGACACCTATCGAGTTCTCACTGCCGTGGACTCTGCCCTGATGGTAGTCGATGGCGCCAAGGGCGTAGAGGAACGCACCATCAAGCTGATGGACGTGTGCCGCTTGCGTGATACGCCGATTTTTACATTCGTAAACAAGCTGGATCGAGATATTCGGGACCCCATTGAAATCCTTGATGAAATTGAGAACGTCCTTAAGATTCAGTGCGCGCCCATTAATTGGCCTCTGGGGATGGGTAAGGAATTTAAGGGAGTTTACAACCTGCTTTCCGACACTATCACCGTTTACCAGCAGGGGCAGGGTAGTCAGGTGCCGGACGATGTGCAGATTAAGGGTCTCGATAGTGATGAGGCCCGGGCATTACTGGGTGCTTACCTTGATGATTTTCGTGATGAGATAGAATTAGTGTGTGGCGCCAGTCATGAGTTTGATCGGGATGCTTATTTAAAGGGAGACATGACCCCTGTTTATTTCGGTACGGCGCTGGGTAACTTTGGCGTACGTGAAATGCTGAATGACTTTGTCGAGTGGGCCCCCAAACCCCAGGACCGTGAGACCGAGTCTCGGGTAGTGAAGGCCAACGAAGAAGACTTTGCGGGTTTTGTATTCAAGATCCAGGCTAACATGGACCCCAAGCACCGCGACCGCATTGCATTCATGCGTATCTGCTCCGGAGAATACCAAAAGGGCATGAAGATGCGTCACAGCCGAATCGGCAAGGATGTCAAAGTGACGGATGCGGTGACCTTCGTTGCCGGCGACCGGGAGCACGCCGAGTCGGCCGTGTCTGGCGACATCATCGGTCTTCACAATCATGGCACTATCCAGATTGGCGATACATTTACCACAGGAGAGGCGCTAAAGTTTCGCGGTATTCCTCACTTTGCACCGGAACTGTTTAGACGCATTCGTTTGAAAGACCCGCTCAAGCTCAAGCAACTGCAGAAGGGGTTAACGCAGCTATCAGAAGAAGGCTCGACCCAAGTGTTCATGCCGCTGCGCAACAACGACTTGATCGTAGGTGCAGTAGGAGTGCTGCAGTTTGAGGTGGTGGCATTTCGTCTCAAGGACGAATACAAGGTGGACTGTATCTATGAGCCAGTCACCATATATGTGGCGCGCTGGGTTGATTCTGACGATCAGGGCAAGCTCGAAGAGTTTCGGCGTAAGGCCCATGAAAACCTTGCCATCGATGGGGGAGGCTATCTTACCTATCTGGCGCCCACCCGGGTCAACCTTAATCTCATGGAAGAGCGCTGGCCGGACATAGAGTTCCGATCCACGCGCGAACACTAGCAAACCGAATTAATGGCATGACGGAAATAAACTTATGAATAGTTGCGCCATGCGCTTTGAAATTAGCGCAGAAGACGGTGCTGCACGTACGGGCAAGATGATATTCCCTCGGGGAGAGGTGCGCACACCTGCGTTTATGCCAGTAGGCACTTACGGCACGGTCAAAGGACTTAATCCGCAGCAAATCAATGCTATCGACGCTGACATTATTCTTGGCAATACCTTTCACCTCATGTTGCGTCCTGGCACGGATATCATCCAGCAGCACGGTGACCTGCACGACTTTATTGGCTGGTCCAAACCCATTCTTACGGACTCCGGCGGATTCCAGGTTTTTAGCCTGGGGGCCATGCGCAAGATTTCGGAAGAGGGGGTCAAATTTCGATCGCCGGTAGATGGTGCTGAGGTTTTTTTGGGGCCTGAATCTGCGATTGCAGTACAGCAAAAACTGGGCGCAGATATCATCATGGTTTTTGACGAATGTACGCCTTACCCGGCAACGGAAACCGAGGCGCGGGAATCCATGGAGCTCTCGCTGCGTTGGGCCAAGCGCTGTCATGAGGCCCATGCTGACCACCGGGCAGCGCTGTTTGGCATTGTTCAGGGCGGTATGCACAAAAACCTGCGCGAGGCGTCGCTGGCAGGGCTGATTGAGCAGGGTTACCCGGGCTACGCCATTGGTGGTCTCTCGGTGGGAGAGCCTAAAGAGGAGATGACCCGCGTGATCGAAGAGGTGACGCCACAAATGCCAAAGTTGAGCCCGCGCTACTTGATGGGGGTGGGTACGCCCACGGATATAATCAGAGCTGTCGAGCAGGGGGTTGATATGTTTGACTGTGTAATGCCAACCCGTAATGCCCGGAATGCCTATTTATTCACCTCAACCGGGCTGCTGCGTTTGCGTAACGCCAGGTACCGCGATGATACGCGTCCCCTCGATGAAAGCTGCGACTGCTACACCTGCCAGAATTTTTCCCGTGCCTACCTGCATCATCTGGATAAATGTAAGGAAATCCTAGGTTCAAGCCTGAATACCATCCATAACTTGCGTCATTATCAACGCCTGATGGCCGGTTTGCGCACCGCGATAGAACAGGGTAGATTGAGCGCCTTCGTTAACCAGTATCTGGCTGATCAGGGCCAAAATGAAGCTGATTGACACTGATAGTCCGAACGCTGTCCCTGCGAGACAGAGAGCTCGAGGGCAAGTCTCAAGAGCATGCGCGTTCTAATGAGCGAAGCAGGAGAAAGGCGAAGTTACAGAACAGATAAAAGGGTAGCTGTCGGATCTAAAAAATCGAATGGCATGCCGAGAAAATTGTAAACGTCTCTTGAAACCCGGAGATTTAACCCAAAATCCTGTAGAGCGAAGTTACAGGTCCAAAATTGTCAAAGTCGAGTCAAAGAAGCCATGAATCTATTGTTTCCCACCGCCTATGCCCAGGAGGCAGCGTCGGCCCAGCCATCGCTTACCTATAACCTATTTCTGTTCGGCGGCATGTTTGTGCTGTTCTATTTCATCCTCTGGCGTCCGCAATCGAATCGTGCCAAAGAGCACAAAGCGCTGACAGAGAGCATAAGCAAGGGCGATGAGGTGATGACAACTGGCGGGCTGCTGGGAAAAATCACTAAGGTAGATGATGACTATATCGCAATGGAAGTGAGCAAAGGTGTTGAACTTAAAATGCAAAAGTCCGCCATTGCCGCAGCACTTCCGAAAGGCACCATTGGCAAGATCTAGTGACAAGTTTTAGGAATGGGTCACTATTGAATTGACAGAATTCGGCATGACTCTCAAATTCTGAATATTAGACCAGGCATTCTAATTTAATTAAAAACGCTGAGTCGCTTTTGGGCAACTCAGCACTGGGACCGCCCATGTTAAACCGTTACCCACTCTGGAAAAACCTGCTGATTCTCTTTGTCGTGGTATTGGGGCTGCTTTACTCGGCACCCAACCTGTATCCGGATGATGAAGCTATTCTCATCAACAATGAGAATCTTGAAATGAGCGAGGCAGATGTCGCGCAAGTGGAAACGGCACTGGAAGCAGCTCAAATTGATTTCTTTGGTGTCGAGTTTGATGCCAACAGCATACAGGTTCGATTAAATGGTGTTGAGGATCAGTTTCGCGCCAAGACGGCTATCGAAGAGTCGCTTACGGATGACTACATCGTAGCCCTCAATCTGGCACCCACCACGCCCGGCTGGATGCAGGCAATCGGTGCCGGCAAAATGAACCTGGGGCTTGATTTACAGGGTGGTGTTCATTTCCTGATGGAAGTAGACATGGATGCCGCCATCGAGCGCCGTATGGCAGACAACCTAAGCAACGTGCGCTCCATTTTGCGCGAGCAGCGTATCCGCACTCGTGGTATCAATCTGGTGGACAATACCCACCTTGAGGTTCGCTTTGCCAACACCCAGGATCGCTCTTCTGCGCGCTCTGAACTGCTGGACAACTTTCCTGACCTGCAGTTTCAAAACCGCGAAGCAAACGATCTTTATATTCTGGATATGCGCCTCACCCAGGACATCGTCCTGCAAATTCAGCGCGATACCTTACAGGCAAATCGCACCACGCTCCTGAATCGCGTTGACGCGCTAGGGGTGGCAGAGCCGACAGTACAGCAGCAGGGCTCTGACCGGATAGTGGTAGAATTGCCCGGTGTGCAGGACCCAGCGCAAGCCATTAGAATTCTGCAGCGTATCGCCACTCTGGAGTTTCATCTAGAAGCCGAGTTGGGTGCGCCACGTTCCTCTTATGAAAACTATCAGACGCCTGATGGATTGCTGGTGGATGTGGACAATGATGTGATCCTGCAGGGCGATCGTATCTCCTCGGTGCGTTCTACCCTGGACCAGAACGGCATGCCCCAGGTGCAGATCAATCTGGATGCGCAGGGTGGAAATCAGATCAACCGGGTAACCCGCGAAAACGTCGGCCGCAATATGGACATCCTGCTGATCGAAACCAAGTCGCGTACCATTAACTCTTTGGATGAGGACGGCAATGAAGTTGAAGAGGTCGAGTTCTACGAAGAGAAACGTCTCATTAGCCATGCCACCATTCGAACCGCGCTACCCCGAACTTTCGTTATCACCGGACTGACGGCAAGGGAAGCGAACGATCTGTCTCTGCTGATCTCTTCCGGTTCCCTTGCAGCACCGATGACTATCGTTGAGCAATCAGTGATTGGCCCATCCATGGGTCGTGAAAACCTCGAGGCTGGATTCCGCGGTGTGCAGATCGCCTCGGCCCTGGTGGTGTTATTTATGTTCGCCTATTACCGCCTTTTTGGACTTGCCGCCAATGCTGCCCTGATCATGAACATCCTGCTGATTTTTTCCGTGATGTCACTAATCGGTGCCACGCTCACCCTGCCGGGAATTGTGGGGATCGTACTGACCGTAGGTATGGCAGTGGATGCCAATGTCCTTATTTTTACGCGTATCCGGGAGGAGTTGGCCAATGGAATTTCGCCGCAGCAGGCTATTGATGCGGGCTATAACCGCGCCTTTACAACGATTCTCGATGCTAACTTGACGACTTTCCTGGTGGCAGTGGTGCTCTTTACCATCGGTACTGGTCCGGTGAAGGGCTTTGCGGTGACCCTGATGATTGGTATTGCAACCTCCATGTTTACCGCTATTGTTGGCACGCGCGCCATTGTTAATTTGATCTATGGAGGTCGCACGGTGCAGGCGCTCTCCATCGGCAACTATGCCAAAGCGGCACCGGCCAGCAGCTAAACAGGAATTCTGATGCTCCCTAAGACTGAAATCGATTTCATGGGCGTGCGTAAGATCGCGGCGTACATTTCCATTCTTCTTGCCGTTGTGTCGGTAATTTCTCTGTTGACGAATTCGCTGAATTTCGGCCTTGATTTCACCAGTGGCACATCGGTGCGAATAAATTATTCGGAATCCGTGGACCTGGACCAAGTCAATCAAGTGCTGCGGGATGGTGGGTACAACGAAGCGGTTGTGGTGACGTTTGGTTCTGACCGCGATATCAGAATCCTGCTGCCGGTGGATGAGTCTATTGCCGACGCGAATCAGGCCGAGGAAGCTGCCCGGGTTGGTGAGGTTATTGCT
Organism: uncultured Pseudomonadales bacterium; assembly: GCA_938091935.1. Taxonomy (GTDB): domain Bacteria; phylum Pseudomonadota; class Gammaproteobacteria; order Pseudomonadales; family Pseudohongiellaceae; genus UBA9145. Next base: position 77,939 of record CALKNV010000026.1, on the reverse strand, counting down.
GGCCTCTTGCAGCAGGCAAGCAGCAGTGAAGTGTTGCTCATGGGGTCGGACTATGTCAGCGCCAAGGTTGGCGAAGAACTGGCGGAGCAGGGTGGTCTCGGTATGCTGGTGGCGTTGGGTATCATCATGGTGTATATCGCCGTGCGTTTCCAATTCAAGTTTTCAGTGGGCGCAGTGGTGGCTCTGGCGCATGACCTGATCATTACGCTTGGTATCTTTTCCGTCTTCCAAATGGAGTTCAATCTCAATGCGCTGGCCGCGCTGCTGGCCATTATTGGATACTCTCTGAACGATACGATCGTGGTGTCGGACCGCATCCGGGAAAACTTTCGCCGTATGCGCAAGGGCTCTCCCATCGAAATGGTTAATACTTCACTTAACCAGACCCTCAGTCGCACCTTGATTACCTCACTAACGACCTTGCTGGTGCTGTTCTCCATTCTGTTTATCGGCGGAGAATCTACCCAGGGCTTCGCCATTGCCCTGATAATAGGAGTAGTCATTGGTACTTATTCCTCCATCTACATTGCGTCTAACGTCATCATCTACATGAACGTGACTCGCGAGGATCTGATGATTCCGGTCAAGGAAGGCGCCGAGCTGGACGGTATGCCCTGAGCGCCGATAAAGTTGCGACGTAGTGCGGCGATACAAGTCAGTAGACCGGCTAAACTCTTGGCGAGTATGCGCATAGCTGCTATGGTTTATCCCGGTTCTCCTCCAGGAAGATAACAGGCTGAAAAGCTTTGAATTTTCGGTTAGCTACAGCACTACTAAGTTTGCTCCTGATGCTGCCCCTCTCTGCAGAGGCTCAGGATCCGAATCTGTTTCCAAGACCGCCAGAGCTGGAGCCGGCTGTGCAGTTCTGGACCCGGGTCTATACCGAGGTGGATACCCAGAGTGGATTTCTCCACGACTCCCGTCACCTCTCAGTTATCTATACTAGTTTGCCGCTTGACCGGCGCCAGATTGAAAATAGGCGCATCCGGATCAGGGAGGACTTGAGAGTCCTTGCCAGTGGCAAGCGTAGCGGGCTGACAACAAGCCAGCAGGAAATTCTTGAGCTGTGGCCGGCCGACGTCAGCAATGCGACGCTGCAAGAAGCCGCTTCCAATGTGCGCTGGCAGCTTGGCCAATCCGACAGGTTTCTCGGCGGATTGCGTCGCTCCGGGGCCTATCGCAGCCACATCAATCAGGTGATTAGAGAGAAAGATCTCCCCATTGAGTTGGCGGTATTGCCACATGTTGAATCCTCGTTTAACCCCGGTGCCTATTCCAGCGCAGCCGCTGCAGGTATGTGGCAGTTCGGCCGCGCCACCGGACTGCGCTTTATGCGAATCGATCACATAGTTGATGAGCGCATGGACCCGTATATCGCAACCAACGCGGCAATGAGCCTGCTGGAGTATAACTATTCCGTGTTGGGCACCTGGCCATTGGCCTTGACTGCTTACAACCACGGGGCTGGCGGAATTGCGAGGGCGGTTCGCGAAACCGGCACCACGGATATCGAAACCATCGTGGCTAACTACCGTGGTCGCGCTTTTGGCTTCGCCTCACGAAATTTTTACGCCCAGTTTCTTGCGGTGTTGGATGTGGAGAATAGCGCGAGGCAATACTTCGGGGATTTCCGGCTAAATCCGGCGCCAGAATTTGCCACAGTAGAAGCAGATGCCTTTATCGACGCAGAAGTGTTTGCGCGCTCGGTGGGTATTAGCCTGGAGCAGTTGCGTGCCGATAACCCCGCGCTGCGGCCCGCTGTCTGGGAGGGCAACAAGCGCATACCAAGAGGGTTTCCCGTCAAGGTGCGCGCGACTGCGGTTGGCAGTGGTGACCTCTTGGCCATGATCCCGACAGACTACAAATTTGCAGTGCAAACGCCCGACGTGGCCTATGTGGTGGAGCGTGGAGACAGCCTTTCGGTCATTGCACGAAGATTCAATACCACTGTCTCACGGCTGGTTGCTCTCAATCAGTTGCGTAGTCGCAACCGAATTTCCATTGGCCAGCGCCTGCTTCTGCCCCAGGATAACGTCGACACCAATCAGCTGGTGGTGGAGGCGGAGGCTACGACAGACGGGCGGTATAGAGTCAGACGCGGAGACACAGTGTCCCTCATCGCCGCCCGATTTGGTGTGTCGGAGCAGGAAGTTCTCAGCCTGAATGGCATAGCTGATCGCAATCGCATCTATCCGGGACAGGATTTAAGGTTGCCAGGGTTCGAGTCGGAAGGAGAGCAGGTGGCTGTGATAGATGCCAACCTGAGGCCGGAGCCACCAACCCAGGTCCAGTTTTCAGACGGCGTGGTGCTCGGTGGCGATGCCGCCCCGGAAGTTGAACAGCCCAAGCCAGCGCCGCCAGTAATTCTGGAAGAAACTACAACAGAATTGGCTATGGTGGATGAATCGCTGCCGCCGGCTGCTGTGTTGCCCGACGACCAGGAGATGAATTCTGAAGTAACGGCTGAAGAAGAGACTGCCGAGGCTGTTGATCCAGAACTGGATGACACTGAGGTGGCGCAGCAGCTGGTTGAGTCCCTGTCTGCCGACCCGTCTGACTACACAGTGGCCAACAATAACACTGTGGAGATTCAGGCTTCTGAGACCCTCGGGCACTTTGCCGAATGGCTGGGTATCAGGGCTTGGGATATCCGGCGCCTGAACAATATGGCTTATCGAGACCCCGTGATTATTGGCGAGCGCTTGCGACTGGAATTCTCCAGAGTCAGTATCGCCGAGTTTGAACGAGCGCGGCGTGAATTTCATTCCAACATGCAGCGAGACTTCTTCGCCAGTTACCGCATTCAGGGCGTAGAAACGTATCAGGTTCGTCGCGGCGACAATATCGGTGCCATTGCCCGGAATCGCTATTCCTCGCCAATCTGGTTGATTCGCCAATACAACCCGGAGCTGGACTTCAACCGCATACAAATAGGCCAGTCCATTGTTTTCCCGCTGTTGGAACAGGCTAACTAGCGACTTAGGCGCTTGATCAAGTCCCGGTAGGGCGCCAGTGCCCGTTCACCCCAAAATGCGCTGAGGTCCGGCGGCGTCAAAGGCTCGCCTGACTGCCTCTGTTTTACTCTGGCCGCCAAAATATCAACTGCGCCTGTCGCGGTTTTTTGAACATCTCCGTCCACAGCGAAACGCTGATCAGTGGGTATGTACTCAGGATAAACCAGGGCATCAGGTACTAGCGCCTGACAGCCGGCGAGACAGGCTTCCTGCACGGCAAGACCCTGAAAATCATGGTCAGCGGTTGATAACACCAAGTGCGCATTCTTGAGCAGTCGCTGATAGTCCTCCCTGTCTTCGACGTAGCCAAAGGCACCACGGGCGATTCCCGATTGTTCGCTAATCTGCGCAAGGCTCTCTTCTATGGCAGAAAATCCCTGGGGTTTATCTCGAAACTGCTGGCCCACTATGTGAAAACGAATCGGCAGTTCCCGCTTTTGAACCAAGGCCACAATCTCAGCCAATAATCCAATCCCCTTGTCGTATTCCCAACGATGATTCCATACGACTTCCAGTGCTGCGCTCCCTATTGCCGAGTCCGCTGCACTCGAAATATTTTCATGCTGATGATGCATGGCGGAGAGTTCAGGTGGAGGCACCAGCGGAACCGGCAGTACCAGGCTCGCCTCTAGCTTCTCAAACAGGCGCGTCGGCAGCGCTTCGGGTAAACGTTTTGACAAAGCCTGGGCACCCTGTATACAGCTTGAGCGGTTGAAAGCCGAGTTGAATGCCACTTGTTCGGCACACATGACGCTGTATAGCGGCACCAATAGAGGCTCTACATTCTCTCTGCGCTGCTGGCCGGCGGGATAGGCAAACTGGTTTTCATGAAAATAGAGTACTGAAGGTATCTGAGCCAAATCCGGTATCAGCCCTCTAAGGGTCGCAAGATCCACCATTGAAGTGGCAAGCAGTAAGTCCTGGGATTGAGTGAGTCGCTCAACCTCCTGACTTGCCCATTGCATGGCGTTGCTTCGGATGCGCCAGTTGAAGTGTCGCGCAGGCAAGGCTAACTGAGTCCAATTGAATTCAGGCAGCTGCTGCTGCAGCTGCTGACGCCAGTATTTGTGGCTGGCGGCGTCATATGCCGAAAGCAAGAGGATTCGTTTGGTCAACGCGGGCATCCAAATAGCATGGAGCTTTGCAAAGCGGTGAGCAAACAAGTAATTTGCGAGGCGCTGGTTGATATTGAAATCTTGGAGAAGGGGAGAATCATGGCGTTAAAATTGTACGGGATGCCGTTAAGTAACTACTACAACATTGTGAAGGCGGTAATGATTGAACAACAGCTCGAATTTGAGGAAGTGTTGGTCAAACCCAGTCAGGAAAACACTTACCTGGACAAAAGTCCCATGGGCAAGGTCCCATGCCTGGAAACAGAGCAGGGATTTCTCACTGAGACCGCGGTGATTCTCAATTACCTGGATAGTCTTGGCAAGCAGCCCTCCTTTTATCCAGGGGACAGCTTTGCGCGAGCCAAAGTCGAGGAGCTGATTCACTATCTTGAAATTTATCTGGAGTTGCCGGCTCGGCGCCTCTACGGAGAGGTCTTTTTTGGCGCGCCAGCTGACCCGGCGCTTCGGCAAGAAGTCAGAAAGCAGTTGGAGAAAGGCTTCGCCGCGCTGGATAGAATTGCGAAATATGAACCCTATCTCGCTGGACCGGAACTTACTTATGCAGACTTCTTCTTCCGCTTTACTGTAGGGCTGGTCACAATAGTCGCCAGCAAGGCTCTGGAATGGGATGCATTTAATGAGATGCCGGAAATCAAAGCATTGTTAGCACGCATGGATGAACGTGAATCCGTACAGCGTTGCCTGGCGGACCAAAAAAGATCCTGACCGCCAGGCTTGCTGCTTTAGCGGTGAGGGGTTCGCTCAAGGATACCCTTGTTCTCGCTCATATCGAGGATTGTCTCGATATTATCCGCGATGTCTTCCACCGAAGTACCGGCACCGAGATCGACGCCAACGTTTTCGCGTACATCCGCCGAGTAGTAGCGGCCGCCCGCGGCCTGAATAATGCGTCCGTTGGGCGCCTGATCGCTGCACAGGAACACCACAGCAGGGGTGACAAGTTCCGGGGCCAGCTTCTCTGCACTGTCTTCGAAGCCAGGTAAGTCAACCGTCATGCGCGTAGCGGCAATTGGCGCAATGCTATTGGTAAACACATTATACTTGGCGCCTTCAAAGCGTAGCGTATTCATAAAGCCGACTAATCCCAGCTTGGCAGCGCCGTAGTTGCTCTGACCGAAATTGCCAAATAAGCCCGAAGTCGATGTCGTCATAACCAGGCGGCCATAGTTCTGCTCGATCATGATGGGCCACACGCATTTGGTAACGTTAAGGCTGCCGGTTAAATGCACATCGATTACCGCATGCCAGTTTGCCAGCTCCATTTTCGCAAACGTTTTGTCGCGCAGGATGCCTGCGTTATTGACAACGATGTCGATGCGCCCCCATTTGGACATGGTGTCATCTACCATTCCCTGTACTGCATCAAGGTCAGTGACCGAGGCACCGTTGGCGATGGCAGTGCCGCCATTCTCTACAATTTCCTGCGCCACCAGCTCCGCAGCTGACGCTGAACCACCGGTGCCATCGACGGAACCACCGAGGTCATTCACGACGACCTTGGCGCCTCTCTTGCCCAGTTCCAGGGCGTGTTGTTTGCCCAGCCCACCGCCAGCTCCCGTTACGATTGCGACTCGACCTTCAAAACTTATGCTCATTTCTCTTCCCTATTTCAGATAGTTGGGCTGAATTCGATGAGACGACTCCAGCGAAAAGCCGATGAATTCTAAGCTCCCATCGCGGCGCTCGCAATCGCTATGACGACATTGCTGAGTCAATCCCGTTAATTCGTTATCATGCCAGGCAGGAATACAGTTCGAAACCATGAGCTTTTGGGAGGCAGCATGACTGAAATGGAGCCTGTACCGGCCGCCACCGTGGTCCTGATTCGAGAGAACTCGGTGCAGGAACATCTGGAGGTCCTGCTAGTGCAGCGTAATTCGCGCCTGGTATTTCACGGCGGGCATTGGGTTTTTCCAGGTGGCAGGCTTGATCCCGATGACTTTGCTGCCCATCCGGAAGGGCTGGAATACCCGGCGGCCCTGAGGGCAGCGGTGCGTGAGACCCAAGAAGAAGCAGGTATCAGGATCTCCGAGCAGCAGCTCATCCACACCGCGCATTGGACGACCCCGCCAAAGCTGCCGAGGCGCTTCTCGACCTGGTTTTTTGTCTGCCCGCTGCATGAAACGGTCGAGGTTAACATCGATAACGACGAAATCAGGGATTACCGTTGGTTAACCCCGGAAGCGGCCATCGCGGAATCGGTGGCCGAGAATATCGTGTTGCCGCGGCCCACGCTTGTGACACTGCAGGACCTTAAAGGTTTTAGCAGGTTGCCATCCCTGCTCGAGGCTGTCACTGAAGGTAACATCCGGGTCTTCCCGGAAAATTCCAAGTACTACCGTCCACAAGAAATGGGATGCCCAAGCTGATCCAGAGGATTCGATCCCGGCGTAAAATCAGCAGGCTTGTGGCATCGGACTGGCAAAGTGAGCCAATTCTGCGACTAGCTGATTTCGCTGGATTTTTGAGGCTGGGCCCCGGAGTTAAAGCCTTGCTTTTCAGGGTAGGTTAGTGGGATAGTTAAACTCGTATGTGAAACTTTCCTCGGCCCGCATCGGTCAGATGAAAGGCAGTGTGGAATGGTCATTGCTGTCAGTAATTGCGCAGCGCATAGGCCCCGATTAATTCTCATGGCAATCGGAGAATTCTGCCGCAGAATCAGGCACGTAGTTGTTTTTTACTCCATCCGAAAGAGTACCCATGTCCACACCCACATTCGATAGCCTTCGCCAGACTCTTCAACATTTACGCCGTCGTCGTAGCAATCTCTACCTGCTCAAAGTCAGCAGTCTGTTTGCCATTGCACTAGCTGGCCTGCTGCTGGCGAGTAGCCTGCTGGGGCTTTGGCTGGATCCGGGCAAGACCGGTTCTATTGGGCTGTTCTTGTTCACGTCGCTATGTGGAATAGGCTTGCTCGCGGGATTTGTCGTCACGCTGCGCCGCCGACACACAGACGATCGCGAGCTGGCGCACTATGTCGAGGATCGGATACCGGACTTCGAACAGCGCCTGCTGACATCGCTTGAGTTCACGGAAGAGGATCTGCGCAACGGTCGAGCGGGGGTCTCGCAGCAATTTATCCAGCAGCTCTGGCAAGATGCGCAGATTCATGTGCAGCAACAGCAGCATGAAGTGGAAACTGTCACCCCAGCCAGGGAATCCTGGATTTCATTTGCCTCCGCAGTCGCGGTGGTTGCCATAGTGGCGGTGTTATTTGTCACCTCCGATTCCCTGCTGCGATCAGGCGCGCGCCTGGCATGGCCATTTGCGATTAGTGAGCCTCTGGCAGTGGCAGAATTTTTTGCAGACATTGAGATTTCTGTCGAGCCCGGCAATATCGATATGCAGCGCGGTGACAGTGTGACCATTATCGTACGGGTTACTAACGCGACTCCCGATGCCATTAATCTCAGATTACAGGATGACAACGTGAACTGGCGCGACGTGTCCATGAGCAGAGATGGCAGCGGCAGCGATAGCGCATCATACAGTTACTTCATTCCATCACTCGACGAAGATACCACCTATTACATCGCATTCAACGAGCGCGGTGAGCAGAGTTCTCCACAGTATCAGATTAGCCTGTTTGATTTACCGCAGATCGAGCAGATCGATCTGGCGTTTGATTACCCCGAATACACTCAGATAGAAGACATCACCGAGGAAGATAGCGGAGACATGGTGGTGCCAGAAGGCACTGTTGTAGATCTCACTATTCAGTTTAATAAGGCCATCGAAACGGCGCTGCTTGAATTTGAAGAGAGTTACAGTGAGGAAGATGACGAAACGTTGAATGCGCCTCCGCCCTATGAAGATTTGCAGCTAAGCCTCGATGGCAATATTGGCACCGCTCGCTTCACCGTGACCCAGGATGGCGTTTACCGCATTCAGGCAACTGATTTTTCTGGTCTCGAAAGTCAGGCACCTCTGGACTATTTTATCAGGGCGATAGAAGACACGCCGCCGGAATTGGCGTTGCAGCGGCCGGGTAGGGATCAGGAAGTCATGCCACTGGAGGAAGTTGTTCTGGAGATAGACGCCAGCGACGACTATGGTCTGAGTGAGTTTACCCTGAACTACAGTGTGGTAGGCAGTGATGAGGTTGAGGTGGATTTTCTTACCGAACCCAATGCCCGCAACATTTCTGGCAATGAGCTGATTTACCTTGAAGATCTGGGTGTCGAGCCTGGAGACTTTGTCAGCTACTTTCTGACCCTCGCTGACAACAACACCTTGGAAGGACCTGCCGAAGTCATTTCAGATATTTATTTTCTGCAAATCATACCGACGGACCAGGAATTTCGTCGCAACCCAACTGGCGGTGGCGGTGGCGGCGGCGGTGGCGGCGGTGGCCAGGGCGGTGACAGCAGTGCGCTGGTGTCCGTGCAGAAAGATATTATTGCTGCGACCTGGAAGTTGCGAAACAGACAGAGCCAGGTGTCACCTGAAGAGTTTAGCTCCGATGCTGAAATTATCGCCGAGTCTCAGCGCGAAGCCACCAGTCGTGCCCGTCGGTCGATTGATCGCCTCGCTGAGCGGCTAAATTTTTCCGACGATACTTATGACGCTGCCGTGGAAAACCTGTCTCTGGCAATCGAGCAAATGAATACAGCAGCCGGCGAGCTGGAGCAGGAACAAGTCACCAGTGCGCTACAACCCGAACAATTGGCGCTTCAATACATATTGAAAGCTGAAGCCAGCATCAATCGCACCAACATCAGCATGCAGCAGCAAGGTGGCGGTGGCGGCGGTGGTGGTGCTCAACAGGAACGGGAAGACCTGCGTGAACTGTTTGAAATGGAAATGGGGCAGTTGGAAAATCGTTATGAGACGCCTAACAGTCCTGGCGGCGGTGGTGGCCAAAACCAGGAAGAAGTCGACAAGCTCGAAGAACTGGCGCGTCGCCAGGAAGGGCTGACCCGGGCGCAGCGCAATCTTGCGCGCCGCGAAGATCAGATGACGGAAGAGCAAAAGCGCCGTGAGTTGGAACGACTTATGCGCCAACAAGAGCAGTTGAGTCGGGAAGTCGCCCAATTGGCGCAACAGATGTCACGTGGCCAGCAGAATTCTCAGTCTTCCTCTGAGAGTGGCAGGCAATCCCAGTCTCAATCTCAATCCCAGTCATCTTCCTCAAGTGGCAGCTCAGGCGGTCAGCAGCAGGAATCTGCGATCCAGCGTGCGGCGCAGCAGATGCAAGAGGCCGCGGAGAGCGACTCCGCGTCAATCGCTGCTGCTCGCAGTCAGAAAGCATTGGAAAATTTACGTCAGCAGCAAGAACAGCTGAGTCAGCAGGGCGAGCGTTCTGTGAACCAGCTAGCGCAGAATTTGAGTCAACGTGGACAGCAGTTACTGCAGCAGCAACGCCAGCTGCAGGAACAGATAGCGGAGACCAGCCGACAGCAGGGGCTAGGGCAAACCCGTCAGTCGATTCGCAATGATGAAAGTTTGCAGGAACTTATTCAGGCCCAACAGCAGCAACAGCGCGACCTGGAAGAAATTGAGGATATGCTGCGTGCAATTATCGCTCGCGGTAGCAACGAAGATCAGCGACTCATGTCTCAGGCACAGGAAGCCTCGCGGGAGTTGCGGCCCATCAGGGAAGAAATGTCGACCAGCAGCAGAGTATTACGCAACGGTATGGTAAACCTTGCGGTGGATATTGAAGAGGAGATCGAAGGGCAGATTGAAGAATTGGCCAGGTCCCTCGGCGCGCTAGATCCCTCTAATCAGAGTTCGGGGTCAGACCAGATTCAGCAGGCGGCGCAGGATGCCGAGAGTCTGCGAGAGCAGATCGAATCGCTGGAACAACAGGCACTTGCTTTCAATGAGGCGGGTCAACAGGCCGGCGGAGGTAATGGCGGTGCGCCCAGTCTGCGCGAAATGCGCGAGCAGCTGCAGCGCTCCCAGCAATTAGCCCAATCACTCCAGGAGCAACTGCAGGAGCAAGCCCGCAGTGGCGGGCAGCAGCCCGGAGGCCAACAGTCAGGAGGCCAACAACCCGGAGGCCAGCAGCCAGGGGGACAACAACAGGGTGGCCAACAGCAGGGCGGGCAGCCAGGCCAGGCCGGTGGACGCGGCGGCAGACAACAAATTGGAGGAGCGCGCGGCGATGGCCAGGAGCGTCCGGGCATCGGGGGTACTGTCACGACTGATGGTGGCAACCTGCCATGGGGTAATGCACGCTCGATTCGTCAACAGCTTACCCAACAGGACATTGAGGATTTCATAAATCAACCCGAGCTTTTCAGACAGTTGCTGCAGCCAATTCTGGAGCTAGAAGGCGCGTTGCGTGCCCAGGCTGAATTGGACAACATCAATAACAAGCTCTACGCCACTTTTGATGAAGAGGTGCCGGAGGAGTATCGCGAGCTGGTAGAAGAGTACTATCGTGTGTTGTCAGAAAGTCAGGGGTCAGGTAGTTCGATCCAGTAGCAATGCAATACACAGAACCTAATCTCTTTACCGCGTTTGCTGAGGGCAATGTTAATTTTGCCTACGGCATCAGTCCGTTGCTTTTCCTTCTGCTGGTCGGCCTCATCGTTGCCGGTGTCTGGCTTACCTATCTCAAGACCACCCGCCCTTTAAGTCCCCCATGGAAAGCGTTTCTGGTAGGGCTGCGCTCAAGCGTGCTGGTGCTACTGCTTTTTTGTCTGTTGCGCCCAGTCATTTCAACCCTGCAAGTTTCTCCGCAAGAGACTTACCTGGGAGTAATCATTGATGATTCTCAGAGTATGGCAATCACAGATATGTCCGGAGAGCGCTCGCGGCAGGACGCGTTACGCGAGAACTTCTTCGATGCTGGCGTCATAGACGACCTGGCTGAAAACTTTCAAATACGCAGTTTTCGCTTTGATAAACAGACTGAGCGCATTGCTGGCGACGATAGCCTGACCGAGGCCGGCACTGCCTCCTCTATTGGTCAGGCGCTCGATTATGTCGACGGACAGCTCAACGGTTTGCCGCTCGGTGGGCTGGTTCTGCTTACCGATGGCGCTGATAACAGCGAAATTGACCCCCTGATCAAGGCCAGGGATTTTGGTAACCGGCAAATACCTGTCTTCACGGTAGGCGTAGGTCAGGAACAGATACCTCAGGACATCGGTATTGTCGACGTCAATGCCGCCAAGACTGTGCTGGAAGGCTCGGTGTTCAATATCTCTGTTGGACTCAGTCACCAGGGCTACGAAGGTCAGGAAGTCCGCATGGCCGTGCTCGATGGGGATCAAGAAGTCACTTCTGAAGTCATTACCCTTGGTGCTGAAGGAATAACCCGACGCTATGAATTAGAACTCACGCCAGAACGAAAGGAAGCCATCGTTTATGCGCTCGAGGTTGAGTTGCAGAGCGGAGAAATCATAGAGCAGAACAATGAGTATAGTTTTCTCGTAGATAACTCTGAAAAGAAGCCACTTGATATTCTTTATCTTGAGGGGCATCCACGCAACGAATACAAGTTTATTCGCCGGGCCGTTGAAGATGATCCTTCTCTGCGGCTGGCAACTTATCTGCAAACAGGACCCGAGAAATATTACCGTCAGGGCATAGAATCTCCGACTGAACTGAGCGGCGGCTTTCCCCGCTCCAGGGAAGAGCTCTACCAGTACGAAGCACTGATTTTGGGTGATATCGAAGAAAGTTTTTTTAACGCCGACCAGCTGCAAATGATTGAAGACTTTGTTGCTGAGCGTGGTGGCGGTTTTCTGATGAGCGGTATGATTGACGAAGGGTTTATTTCAACACCCATCGCCGATGTGCTGCCGGTTACCCTGGTTGAAGAAAACTTTCTGCCCTCCCATTTGCGCGGAGGCATTCGCCGCGGTGCGCAAGCAACCGGTGAGCTGTTCTTTCCGCGTCTTACCAATAATGGCGAATTTTCTCCGCTGCTGCGTCTGGCAGCTGACGACGGTGAGAACGATTTGCTGTGGCGGCAGTTACCAGAATTGCAGGGCGTCTATGTTACCGGGCGGATCAAGCCTGGTGCCACGGTGCTGATGGAACACCCCTTACTGCAATATCAGAACCAGGCACTGCCGTTGCTGGCTTCGCAGCGTTATGGCAGTGGCCGCAGTGTGGCTTTGACCACGGCGAGTACCTGGCGCTGGCAAATGATGATGCCTTCCGTTGATGATTCCCATGAGACACTTTGGCGACAGCTCCTGCGTTGGTTGGCGGTATCCGCGCCAGAGCGGGTAACGATTGATTTCGATCGAGAGTTTTATAACGTGGGTGATGAAGTCAACATCACAGCGACCGTGCTGGATATGGAGTATGAGCCGGACAACGATGCCACTTTATGGATGCAAGCCAACAATCCTCTGGACATCGTGACCGATACGCCTATGGAATGGAATATCGAAGAAGACGGCGTTTACCGCGCCAGTTTCGTCGTTGAAGAGGAGGGCGTCTACGATCTGTTGGTCGATGTGGCCAGTGCTGCAGGAGAGGGGGCTTCGGGGGCATCTGAGAAGCGTGCCGCTTTTGTCGTCACACCTTCCCTGCGTGAATACAATAACGCCGCCATGGACAGCGGGCTCTTGGCGCGTATTGCCGAGGCTAGCGGTGGCACTTATTTCAATCTAGATGGGATTGATGCCCTGGCGGATACCGTTGAATTCACTCCCAATGCGTTCTCCGAAGAAGTTCAGGTTGATCTCTGGGATCAACCCTGGTTACTGGCGCTACTGATTTCCTTGCTGTGTCTGGACTGGGTCGCGCGTCGACTCAAGGGTTTGTCGTAATGAATCAGTTTAGATTAAAAAGACATGTGACTCGGTTGGCTCGACGCAGTGTTGGCCTCTTAAGTCTGTTAACTAGTCTGTTGGTGTCTGCGCAGCTGCCCGATCTCGGTGACAATGCCAATTTTTTTCTGGATACGCCTGAAACCAGCAAGTTTGCGGTGATCATGACGGGACCCGCAGTTGGAGATGAGAATAGCTCCCGCTTCAGGCAGTGGTCCCTGTCTCTGCACGATATCCTCACTCGAGATTATGGTTATACCTCGGACACCATCACCTTGCTCTATGATCGCGGCGACACCAGTTTTGTTGGCGGAGAGCGAGTGGATGGAGCAACTGATCGCGAGGGTATAGAGGGAGCGCTAGATGAACTGGCGGAGCAGGTTAAAACCGGCGATCAGATTACGCTGTATTTGATTGGTCACGGTTCAGGTGCGGAAGAAGAAGCAAAATTCAATATTGTTGGGCCTGACATAACTGGCTTAGAGTTTGCCGAAATGTTGGACCGCTTCGATCAGCAAGATATGGTGGTGGTTAATACCACCAGTGCCAGCTTCGGTTTTTCTTCCTCCTTGTCCAGTGAGGGACGCGTGGTTATTTCATCTACCCGCTCACCTTCCGAGCGCTATGATCCAATTTTTTCCGGGTACTTCATAGAGGCTCTTGATCAGCGCAATGGTGACCGTGACAAGAACAACCGGGTATCCATGTTGGAGGCATTTGAATATGCCAAGGCCAATGTCGAGCTCTGGTATGAGGAGCAGGGCCGTCTTGCGGCTGAGCACGCGGGGCTTGATGACAATGGCGATGCCCTGTTCAGTTTGAACCCTGCAGTTGATGTCGCCGATGGACGTCTGGCGGAAATAGCCTATATCGATACCCTGGTGGACGATAGCGCCGACCTCTCTGCGGAAGCTCTTCAGCTCAAAGCAAGAATTCAGGAACTAGAACGTTCGGTAATTATCATGCGAGGCCGGAAGGCGGAATACCTGGAAGCAGACTACTGGTCGCAAATGGAAACCCTGCTGGTAGAGCTGGCGCGTGCCACAGCACGCTTCAATGCCCAGTATCGTTCCGATGATTCCCCGAATTCCCAAAACTCTCAAATTGACGGTGCGAGCAATGACTGATCTCAATGCTGGTCTATTTTCTCCTGGCTCATTTAGAGGCCTTGCTCTCGGCTCCCTGATGCTGGTGACGACGCTGGCGATCGCACAGGATGATATTCCTCAGACTAATGACTCGCCGTTGTATCGCGGTGAGCAGATGATGCTGAATGGTTCTTATGCTGCGGCCAGTGAGATTTTCAAGATGGCAGATGGCCTTGATCGGGCTGACGGCTTAATAGGCGCCAGCAAGGCACTGGCGATGATGGGGAATTACCAGGAAGCAGAAAGTGTGGTGGCGGACGCCATTGACGATGAAGACTATGTGGCGTTTCCACTACTGACCACACAGCTAGCGGAGATAATGCGCGCTACGGGCAGGTCGGCGGAAGCCCTGGCCATGCTGCAACAGGTTGTGGACGGTAATGCAGAACCTCCGGTGCGTACACTGGTGCAGTATGGCAGCCTGCTCAAGTTTATTGGTGAGAAAGAGCAGGCATTTTCGGTTCTGGATAGAGCGGTGCAGCGCTACAACGATGGTCTGGTATTCAGTTCAGAAGATGTCGCCATGGTGGCAATGGCGAGTTGGTTGTTAGGCAATTTTCATGACGCCAATAGCCTGTTTGACGAGGCGACCCGTGCTAATCCCAATAACCTTGAGGCCCATACCCTGTGGGCAGATCTGTTTCTGGAAAAATACAACGCCGCGGATGCGGAACGGGGTTATCAGGATGCGCTGGATCTAAATGGACGCTATGTGCCTGCTTTGGTAGGTATTGCTCGTGTGGTTGGGGATGAGCGCTCGCTACAGCGAGCCCTGGCCATTAACCCCAATTCTATTTTGGCGCTGGAGACCTATGGGCAATTGCTCATGATGAATGGGCGCGAAGACGAGGCGCAGGAGTATTTTCGCCAGGTGCTGGCGCTGAATCCTGAGTCTCTAAAGACACTGAGTGTGCTCGCTGCCCAGGCAGCACTGGAAGAGCGTATGCCCGACTACGAAAGCTATCGCCAGCAGGTTGAAGCATTCAGCCCTGACAACGCGGAATTTCTTGGTCATATCGCAGACAGTTTTGGTAATAACTACCGCTTCACAGAAGCGGTGGAGTATGCCCGCGCCAGCATCGAGTTCGACCCAGAGTACTGGCAGGGCTACACCCTGTTGGGCAGTAATCTGATTCGCCTTGGTGAGGAAGAGGAAGGACGGCGTAATCTCGAGATTGGTTTCGATAATGATCCATTTAACGTCATGACTTCCAATATGCTGAAAGTCTTCGACACCTTAGAGACTTATGCCACGGTGGAAAGCGAGCATTTCAAGGTTCACATGAGTGAGCGGGATTCGCTTATTCTCTGGCCTTACCTCGAGCCGCTGTTGGAGGAAAGTTGGACGACGCTGAGCGCAAAGTACAACTATGAGCCGGAAGGCAAAACACTTATCGAAGTCTTCGAGGACACCGCAGACTTTGCTGTGCGGTCAGTGGGTCTACCGGATATTGGTCCATTAGTGGGTATCTGTTTTGGTAAAGTCATTACCCTGATTTCGCCCGATACCCTGACTGCAAACTGGCAGGAGATAGTCTGGCACGAGTTCGCTCATGTCATCACTTTACAGATGACCAAGAACAGAATTCCACGCTGGCTGTCGGAAGGCATTTCAGTCTGGGAAGAGCGGGAAGGCAGGTCTTACTGGGGCCGTAGTCAGGGCTTG
This sequence comes from uncultured Pseudomonadales bacterium, assembly GCA_938091935.1. Lineage (GTDB taxonomy): Bacteria > Pseudomonadota > Gammaproteobacteria > Pseudomonadales > Pseudohongiellaceae > UBA9145. The sequence continues at coordinate 62,237 of CALKNV010000026.1, read as the reverse complement.
GATCTGGTGCGTGCCGCTGAAGAGCAGAAGCTTCTGCCAATTGGCGACCTCAACAGCGGTTTCTCTGGCGCGCAGAACAATGCCGACCTCAGCTTCGCCTATTTTCAGTCTTATCTGGTAGTGGATTACATCACCGAGACCTACGGATTCGACAAACTCGTAGACCTGATCTATGAGTATGGCGAAATCAAGGAAGAGTCAGAGCGATTTCGAGCGGCCTTAGACATGAGCCTGAATGAGTTCGACGGCGGATTCCAGCGCTGGATCGATCAAAGAGTGCAGGAGATCAATGTCTATGCCCATACCGAAGACGTGCCAGACGAAGGCGAAGGTCATGGTCATGGGATTCGGGAAAACAGCAGCGCTATTCTGGCGGAACTCTACAACAATGCTTCTCTGAAGCAGCACATGCGGTCGCGAATCGAGGAAAACGAGCGCGACTTTCAGGCCTACCTGCAACTAGGCATTGTGCTGTTCAAAGAAGAGGCCTTCGACGAAGCGAAACAGTATCTGGAGACAGCCTATGAGATGCTGCCCAGCTATACCGGTTACCCCAGTCCAGCGCTGGTGCTCTCACAGATTTATGACCGCGAAGGCAATCGTGAGGCAAAGCTGCAGTGGTTGGAAACGCTATTAGAAAACCTGCAGCATGATTACGGAGCTGCCATTGAGTTGGCTGAATCGGCGCTGGCTGAAGCCGACTACGAACGCGCCGCCTACTATATCGATCGGGCTATTCAGGTAGACCCTTATCGCAATGACGTGCACGAATTGAAGGCGCGGTATGCGGAGGCGGTGAGCGACAGTGCCCTGGCGGTCACCGAATACGAGGTGCTTATGCAACTTGAAATCAGTGACCCGGTTGAGGCTAGAACCAATCTGGCAGAGGCTTATCTGAATAATGGGCAAGCCGGGGAGGCCAAACAGAATTTACTTTACGCTCTGGAACAGGCGCCAAGTTTTGAGCGCGCACAAAGGCTGCTCCTGGAGTCTGTTGCAGGAGAAGCCGGCCAGTGAGGTTAAGCTGCCTGGCAAAGCTGTTTTTGCTGAGCTTGCTTGCTGGGCCCGTTGTCGCGCAGGTGATGCCTTTACCAGGCAATAATGAAGATCTGGCAATTTATGGTACCGACATTGCCGAGTTTACCTGGCTGCGCGGTCAGTATACCAACCATGGCGGTGGCCAGGGTGGATATGGCTGGCGCCGACGCGGTGGCTGGTGGGATACGGACTATCCGGACTCCGATGAAAACTTCCTGCGGGGAGTTCAGCGTTACACCAATGTTGATACCAATCCGGGTAACCACACCTATATACAGCTTACGGACCCGCGTTTATACGAACATATTTTTCTCTACATGAACTGGAAACGGGTACCCATTGGCTCATCCTATAGTGGACCCAATTTTTTGCCGGAAGAAATCGAAGCGCTGCGCGAATTCATGTTTCGCGGTGGCTTTGTCATGGTGGATGATTTCTGGGGGCAACCCCATCTCGATGATATGTTCGTGGAGATGGGAAAAATTTTTCCCGATCGTGAGATTGTGAAACTGGATACCAGTCATGAAATTTTCCACACATTTTTTGATATTGATGAAATCGCGCAAGTGCCGGGTCGTATGGTGACCTGGGATTTTGGTGGTTTCATGAATCTCGATGACCCTAGTTACCCTCCCGAAGTGTACGCAGTACTGGATGATGATGGCAGGGTCATGATGGTGGCAAATTACAACACAGATCTGGGAGACGGCTGGGAACATACTTTCTATGAGGGCTATCCCACCAGGTCTACCAACGAAGCCTACAAAATTGGCATCAATTTTCTCATTTACGCATTTAGCCATTGAGCGACTGAAAGAAAGGACTAAACCATGGCAGAACAAGAAGAAGTACTGGATATCGAGAGTCAGGATGATATTGCTCTGGTCAAACGCATGCAGGATGGTCGCGACCAGATTGTTGGCGAGATCAAGAAAGTTATCATTGGTCAGGAAGATATAATCGATGAGTTGTTGATTGCCTTGTTTGGTGGTGGTCACGTGCTGGTGACCGGTGTTCCCGGTTTGGCAAAGACCCTGTTGATCAAGACGGTGGCCGATATCCTGCAGGTTGACTTCAGTCGTATCCAGTTTACGCCTGACCTGATGCCAGCTGACGTGGTGGGCTCTGAGGTAGTTGAAGAATCGGCAGGGGGTGGGCGCCAACTCAAGTTTGTCAAAGGGCCAATCTTCACCAATATCCTGTTAGCGGATGAGATTAACCGAACGCCTCCCAAGACCCAGTCCTCGCTATTGGAGGCCATGGAGGAGCGTCAGGTGACAGCGGCAGGGGTTACTTATCCCATGTCCAAACCCTTCTTCGTGCTGGCGACGCAAAACCCGATTGAACTGGAAGGAACTTACCCCTTGCCAGAGGCACAGTTAGACCGATTTATGTTTAAAATCGAACTGGGCTATCTCTCTGAAGATGATGAAGTGAAGGTAGTGAGTCAGACCACGCAAACCCATGATAGTGGGCTTGCTCACCCTTTGAGCGGCGAAGATATTCTGGAATTTCAGCGCATTGCGCGTCAGGTGCCAGCAGCTGAGGCGGTGATTAAATACGCGGTTCGCCTGGTACATGCTTCGCGCCCCCAGAGCGAGACAGCGCCGGACTTCGTCAAGGATTGGGTCAGCTGGGGGGCAGGTATTCGTGCCTCGCAGAATTTGATTCTCGCCGGTAAGGTAAGGGCACTTCTCCTGGGTCGCTACAATGTTTCCTATGGCGATGTGCGCGCCCTGGCACGTTCGGTGCTGAGGCATCGTGTGTTGTTAAATTTTCATGCCGAAGCAGAGCGCGTTACTACCGACGACGTGATCACACGCCTGCTGGAAGCAGTACCTGAACCGAGCTCCGAAATTTGAGTACGGTCTTTAGTTCATCATTGAAGAATTAACGCTATGGCAGATTCTATAAACTTCCTCGACCCTGATGTACTCGCGGGCCTCAGCAATCTCGAATTGCGCGCGCGGGTAGTGGTGGAAGGTTTCCTCTCTGGTCTGCATAAGAGCCCGAACCGCGGATTCAGCGTTGAATTCAATGATTACCGGCACTACCAGCGCGGCGACGATATGCGTCACGTGGATTGGAAGCTCTACGCGCGTAGCGACAATATGTACATCAAGCAGTATGAAGATGAAACTAATGTCCGCTGCATGATTCTACTGGATACCAGTGCCTCTATGGCTTACAGCTCTGGCGGCATGAGTAAGCTCAACTACGGCATTACCCTGGCCTCCGCCCTTGCTTATTTCATCATGAAGCAACGGGATGCCGTGGGTCTCATAACTTTTGATGATCAGGTCAGGGAGTATATTCCGGCCAAATGCAGGCAACCGCATTTGATGCATGTTCTGCGTACCCTTTCCACCGTGGAGTCAGGCAAGAAAACGGACACGGTAAAGCCACTTACTGATCTCGCTGCATCATTGCACAAGAAGAGTATCGTGATTCTTATTTCAGATATGCTGGATGACGAGGAGCGAGTGATTAATACGCTGCAGAATTTGCGGGGCATGGGCAATGACATCATTACATTCCAGATCATGGACGATGCCGAGCTCAACTTTCCGTTCAATGAAGCATCAGAGTTCATTGATATGGAAGACAATGAGTCTTACATCACGTCACCCGCAGCGATACGGAATGCCTACCTGGAAAACCTCAATGAATTTTTAGGCTACTGTCGTAAAAAATGCCAGAGTAGCGGGGTGGACTATTGCCTGCTCAATACCGGTGAACCGCTGGACGAGGCTTTGTCTGCTTACATGTCCAAACGGGCCAAGAGTTTCTAGGAGTCGCAGTACGCCATGGTATTTTTGACACCGCTATTCCTGTTAGGTCTGCTGGCAGCCCTGATCCCGGTTGCGATTCACCTCATCCGCCGCGAGAAGCCACCCAAGATCATGTTCAGTACCATTCGATTTCTGAAGAAGACATCGAAGAAACTGGTCTTGTTTCAGCACCTGCAGCAGATTGCCTTGTTGTTGCTGCGCGCCGCTGTCATCGCCCTGCTGGTTATCGCATTCGCGCGGCCACTATTAAATCAATCGGTGGCGCGATTAGTTGATGCAGACCCCCAGTCAGCCGTCATCCTGTTGGATACTTCCATGAGCATGCGCTATGGCGATAGTTTTGAGGACGCCAAAGCGGAGGCGCTGGAGGTGGTGGATCGTTTTACTGGAGGTGACGAGGTCGCACTGGTGGCATTTTCCGGTGGTGCCGAATTAGTGCGCGAATTGGATGCAGATATCAGTAGCGCCCGCGAGTTCATTGAAAATATTGAAGAGCCTGGCTATGGCGCAACCCGCTTCTACCCCAATCTGCGCCTGGCCGATCAGTTACTGGAAAACTCCCGTTATGAAAACCGTGCGATCTATCTGATTTCTGATTTCCAGGACATTGGCATGCAGGCGGCGGATGAAACCTGGAAGCTTGCGCCGGGCGTCGCATTGAATCTGGTAGATGTAGGTGCAGCGGAAAGTGAAAACCTGGCCCTCACGGATGTACGCGCGCCGGAGCAACTGCTAGAAGATTCCGCGGAGCAACAGATTCTGGCGCGGGTGCGCAGCACCGGCACACGCCTGCTCGAGCAGGGAGAAGTTAGCCTGAGCCTGAATGGGCAAATGGTGGATCGTGCCACCCTGGATCTCGCCGATCGTTCAGAGCAGGTCGTGACCTTCGATGTCGAATTCGATGCAGAAGGAACCTACGTGGGAGAAGTGCGGGTAAGCGGCGATGAGTTCAGCGATGATAATGCCTATTATTTTACGGTCGACGTCCTGCCCAAAATCAATGTGCTGCTGGTAAATGGCGAGGCATCCGAAAACTGGTTTGACGACGAAGGTCACTGGTTTGGGCTGGCAGTGAGCAGCACAGAAGAATCGCCATTCGCCTTGCAGACTATCGAATCAGCCGAGTTGACTGCTGCTGCCTTAGGCCAGAGTGATGTGGTGGCATTGCTTAACGTGGGTGATCTCAGCACCGGTCAGGCAAGTGATTTAACTGATTACGTAAACCAAGGAGGCAGTCTGCTGATTGCGCCCGGAGATCGAGTCGATGCTGAGCAATTCAACCGCCAATTTGGGGAAATCACGCCTGCCCAGCTTCAGAGTGCCGATATGCTGGGACGCGGCGATTACCTGGTGATCGCTGACTATGATAGGCGCCACCCGATCTTGCGACCGTTAGACAGCGATTGGATGGCGAGATTTCAAGGGCATTGGCTGCTGACGCCAACAGAGGAAGCCAATGTGCTCATGCAGTTCGACAATACCGAGGCGGCACTGGTTGAAAAAGATGTGGGTGAGGGCAGGGTGTTGCTATTTGCCTCGAGCCTGGATCTGGAGTGGAATAATTTGCCGCTGCAGGGGCTATTTCTGCCTTTTATCCATGAAACTCTCAGGCATCTCGTGCAATCTGAGACCGGGCAGCGGTCATTCAATATCGGAGACAGCATTAACTTCTCCTTGCCCGGATCGGAACAAGACAATGTCACCGTTAGCAGCGTCGACAATCAATCCCTCAGCCTGGCAGAGAACAATGTTCTTATCGCCAGTGAGCCTGGCATCCTGACCGCTTCGATAGGGGATAGCTCGACGCGTTATGCGGTTAACATCCTGCCTGAGGAGAGTAATCTGACTCGATTGCCTCTATCGACTCTGTATGACGCTGTAGTTAATCCGGACACCAGTCCACTGCAGTCACGCGCTGTGCAAACCGCACAACTCATTGAAGAATTGGAGCGGCCTCAACGGCTCTGGTGGTGGATTCTTGGTCTGGTCATGCTGCTGTTGCTGATGGAAGCCGTGATTGCCAATCGCACTTACCGCTGATCCTGCGACCATGCGATTGTCCTGCCCGAGACAAGTTGGCCCGCAAAGCCCCTTAGCGCGCGGATTTTCTTTTTTATCCCGATAAACTAGCGGGTAATCTTGCCTTAAAACCACTCCTGCTACCCTGACTAATATTACAATATTGTTACTTTGATGACATATTCTGCTATTTTTAACTTATTGAATTTAATGAAGTTATTAATTTCGCGTGTAACGCTACTGTAACAATAATGAAACGTATGAAAAAAATATCCCTGAAAAAGAACGACTTATGAGCCATTCTTAAATCATCGAATTGTAAGATTGGTTTGTATGACAGATTACGTTCTCTCAAATCCCTCAGCTATGTTTCGTGACCTGCCAAGAGCTCTTTCTGGCGTCGCAACCCTGCTCATCTTTGCAACTACCATGTCATTTGCAGCTTCGGCTGATGATTCAGCTGACACTGGGCTGCAGTTGAACCTTGTAGAGCCAGAAGGTTATACAGCCGTTCTGCCAGCGACAGATAGCCGACAGGAAGTCTTTTTTGATCCCTATGACCGGTCTCAGTTTGATGTGCTGACCATTGCGGGCATCCAGCGTCAGGAGGCAGGGGATCACGCCGCAGCACTTGAAGCGTTCGAGCAGGCCTGGCAAATCACTCGGGTTGCAAACGGTCTATTGCACGACTCCCAGATTCCCATCGTTGAGAGCATCATTGTCAGTGAGATTGAGCTGGAGGATTGGGAGTCCGTAGACAATCACTTTGGCTATCTCGAACATCTCTATCAAAGACTCTATAACAATGACGATCCGCGCCTCGAGCGAGGGCTGCAAAAAGTGTCTTCATGGCATGTGAATGCATTCAATGCCAATGTTGACGGTAAACGCCGTTTGCACTTGGAAAAGGCACGCAAGATTTTCAAGACCCGATTGGCGGTGGCTGAGCAAACCCTGCCCGCTGAAGATCCCAAGTTCGCATTCCTGCGCCAGTCCATTACCCTTACCGAGCAATATCTTTTCTTGATGTCTAACCGCTATCGCGAGCAGCTGCGTCAGAGCGAGCGAGCATCCAGGGATCGTTTGCTAGCGACCCTCGACTAGATCTGGAATAGAGCCTCGCCGCCTGCGGTTGCCATTTCTTCCCTCTATAAAGCGCCAGCATTCCAAAGGCATGCCGGGTGTTTCCCGTTGCGTGCTTGGTCGTGAATATCGACAAACATTCTGATTGAAGTCCTATCCCGTCTGCTGCATGGCTGGAAAAGGCCTGGGACTCTGGAATTCAGGGCCAAGGAGCTGGCGTGTGAACTGCCTAGGTGTTGGATGCTCGGGTTTTAGATGAGTAGTCAAGACAATGGCAGGTGATACCCTTCCGGGTTTGCTTGCTGTTCGGGCAATCGATTTGAAAAAGTGATTTGAGAAAGAGATTCAGTTGTTGGCTGCCGCTGAGTCGCAGGCAAAAAATTGAAGGCGCTAAAGCGGAGACTTGAAAGCCGCTCAATGCTTTAAAAAGGGGGGAACAAAGAAAAACTCCCAAGCTCCTGACTTGAGCTATTCGGTGGCTAACCCCTTATCCCTTAAGGTGCCAATCACTGAAGTGCGAAAATAATATCACAGCAGAATTTCGCCTTTCCCAAGGGTAACAATTTGTCACAATGCCCCGGCAATCCCTGTTGCTATCCAGTTATCGAGCGAGCGCTTGATGGCTCGCGCTACTAGTTGCGCTTGGCTTGGGGAAAGAGAGTAAAAGGTACGGGGTAAACCAGCCAGGCAGGGAGCGGCCAGCTGATAAAAGAATTGGGTGAGACTACAACAGGGCTATTCGGGATGAATCTGAAAAGCTATTCGCTTTTCACCCGGTAACCACAGCAGATAGGGCAACAGGTCGCGGCAGATAAATCGACGAACATGCGTAAGCTCTAAACCACTACGCCTTAGTCCGTGATTGGTTGCTCTGAGTCCTCGGATTTGGTCAAAATGCCAAGGCGTTTAGCGCGCCTCTCCCAGTTTTTGCGGGCCAGGGCCTGCATGTTCTCTTCATTATCAGACTCATCAACGATCTCAAGACCGAGCAGAGTCTCGATAATATCTTCCATGGTCACGATACCTTCCATGCCACCGAACTCATCTACGACCAGTGCCAGGTGTTCCTTTTTGATGATAAATGTGTCGAGAAGATCGGGGATAGGCAGGGTCTTATGGACTACGATGATATCTCTTCGCAAGTCCCGCAGCGTCTTTTCATCCTGCGCTTCTACCAGGTTTAATAAAACATCATCTTTCAAGACATAGCCTGTCACGTTGTCATTCTTATCGTGATAAATAGGGATTCTGGAAAACGGCAGGTCTGCATGCTGTTCATGAAACTCTCGTGCAGTGGAGGTTTCACTGGCTGCTATGACTACTATGCGCGGGGTCATCACATCCTTGACCAGCACTTTTGAAAAGCGCAGCAGGTTGTGAATTATGGTTTGCTCATTTTCCTCGAGCACGCCGTGCTCTTTGCCAATTTCGGCCATGGCTAGAAAATCGCTACGGCTAAGTACGGGCTTATCCTTGTCCTTTTTCAGATGACGGGTGATGTACTGGCTAATCCACACTAGTGGTGCGAGTAGCAGCAGCATGACTTTAAGCGCTGCGATGGTAAAGGGAGTAAGGGCTTCCCAGTTGTTAGCTCCCATGGTTTTGGGAATGACTTCTGAAAAGATCAGAATCGCGAGCGTCATCAGGCCCGCAATAAGAGCCTCCAGACTTATCAGTGAAACACCGGCGATGGTAAGCATGGATTCGCCAAAAATTTCAGCTGCCTGGGATCCGACGCCAATAGCGCCAACGGTGTGGGCAATAGTGTTTAAGGTCAGGATGGCGGCGAGCGGTCGATCAATATCATCCTTGAAACGTACCAGATCATCCGCAATTCGCGACTGCTTCTGCTGCTGAATGCCTACATAGGCGGGGGTAATGCTCAATAAAACGGCTTCAAGAATGGAGCAGAGAAACGAGAATAGTATGCTGATAAAAAAGAAGGTGGCTAAGAGTGCCATGGGCTTAAGAGGGGCTGCGAATTAGCCCGGGATTGTGTCATGAATGGGGGCAGGGTGCTAGATCGTGATCATGCTGGTTTTCAGTGAGTAAAGCGCCGACTGAGCCTGACCACTGCCGTGGTCAGGCTTTACTAAAGTCAGGAGGCCAGGCTCGCTTGCGCAGGCGCACTTGCTGTTGGTTTGCGTTTAAATAAATCCCGCAGCCGCTGCGGCAGCGCCAGCATCGCAGGTGTCACGATCAGCGTGAGTATCGTGGCGAAGGAGAGTCCGAACACGATGGCGGAGGCGAGGCTCACCCATTGTGAGGTAATCGGGCCGCCCACTTCGATTTCAGCACCAATCAGGTCTACCGAGACCCCCATTGCCAAAGGCAATAGTCCGAAACCGGTTGTAAACGTGGTGAGGAATACAGGTCGCAGTCGCTGAATACCAGTATTCACGATAATTTTCCGCAATTCCCAATCGGGGTGTTCACGACGTAACACATTGAAAGTATCAATGAGTACGATATTGTTGTTCACAATAATTCCCGCCAGTGCAACGATGCCAATACCGGTAAGGATGACCGAGAAAGTTTGACCTGTTGTGAGCAGACCCAAGAGCACGCCAGCAGTAGAGAGCAGCACCGAGGACAGAATCAAGAGTGCCTGGTAGTAGCTATTGAACTGAGTAACAAGAAGAATCGCCATCAGAGCCATTGCCAGCGAGAAAGCCTGGCCAAGAAAAGCTGCAGACTGCTCCTGTTCTTCGTTAGCGCCTCGGAACTGATAGAACACACCGTTTACCGGTGGATTCGCTTCCAGCCAGGCGGAGATTTCCTGTAGTTTATTGTCAGCAACCACACCAGGTGCAGGGTTAGCGCGCACATATACCACGCGGGCGCCATCTACCCTTTGAATGGAGCTAACTTTCGGCTGTGCGACACGAGAGACAAAACTGCTAATTGGCACCGGCCCGTTTACAGTACTGATTCGAATGTCTTCCATCTGATCAATACCGCGGTATTCGGCAGGATAGCGAACTCGAATGTCCACTTCTTCTTCACTGTCATCGGGGCGATAGTCACCCATAAAGATGCCGTTAGTCATTAATTGAATCGCAGTACCAATCTCGGTCATATTGGCGCCGAGCATGGCGGCGCGGGCACGATCCACTATGAATTCCCATTCAATACCAGGAATAGGTGCAGTATCGTCAATATCGATAAGTTCTGCGCCCAGCTCTTCTTCCATGTAGGTACGAATGCGATTGGCCTCAGCGAATAACAAATCCAGGTCGTCTCCAGTCAGTTCGATTTGAATTTCTTTGCCTACAGGTGGGCCATTTTCGACGGTAACCACCTCAGCGCGTACGCCAGGCATGTTAGCGATGGCATCTCGATACAGGTTTTCTACCTGGAAGCCGTCAATGTCGCGCACCCGACGATCAGTCATTTCTATAAAGATGCTGCCGATCAGGTCTGGTGCTGTTTGCTGATCGCCCCCCATCTGCTGACCAGCACCTGATTGGGTGACGATGCCCTTAATATGCCCAACTGCGCGGATGCGAGACTGGACATCCAGCATGACATTACGCACCTCTGCGGGTGAAAAATTACCGCGTGCAAAAACCTGAATCTGGGTCTGGCTGGGCTCTACACCTGTGAAGAACTCAACACCCGCACCGTAGCGGCCATAGGCGGTCACGATTGTAACCAGCATCAGGATACTAAGAACAAACACTGCTACAGGCATGCGCACTGCTAGATCAAGTACCTTTGCATAGTATCTGGTAATGCCGCGAGTCTTTTCCGGGTCACCTGCTTCCAGCGTTTGAAGATAGGCGCTTTCGCTGTCGCCGCCAGTGGAGCGACCGATGAGTGCCCCAATAGTTGGCGCAAACAAAAGGGCGTAAAACAGGGAGCCAATCAAAACAGCAAATACTGTGATCGGCAGGTAGCTCATAAACTGCCCGGCCACGCCTGGCCAGAACATGATAGGTAGAAAAGCTGCCAGGGTAGTGGCGGTAGAAGCCAGGATCGGCCAGAACATGCGATGCACGGCCATACGGTAGGCTTCAACACTGTCCATTCCCTCAGCCATTTTTCGATCAGCGTATTCCACCATGACGATCGCGCCATCAATGAGCATACCGAGACCGAGTAACAAACCAAAAATCACCATGAAGTTGTAGGTGAATCCAAGCAGGCTTATGATGATGAAGGCAAAGAAGAATGAAAATGGCACAGCTAGGGTGACCAATAGCCCAGACCGTACGCCTACCGATGCGATAACTACTATCAGCACCAATACCATGGCCGTTGCCATGTTGCCTTGCAGTCCCATGTTCTGCTCTATGACCAGCGGAGCCGTATTATTGATGTATGACACGGATACCGCCGGCGGCAGGGTAGGCCGAATCTCATTCACGACAGCATCGACCTGGGTCATGGCTTCAACCAGGTTAGCGCCCTTGCGTTTCATCACGTTGAGAGAAATCGATGATGAGCCATTGGCAAAAGCGTAGCGAGTTGCGTCTTTAAAGGTACGGCGCACATCGGCAATGTCAGAGACTGTAAGTACTCCATCTGCGGTTGAGGCCAGAGGCAGATCAAACAGGTCATTGGCATTTTCAATTAGACCTGGCACTTTGACTGAGAAGCTGCCTTGTCCGGTATCAACCTGGCCGGCAGGGATCAGGCGATTGTTGCTGGTGACGGTCTGGATGATGGCCGAATTAGGGATGCCGTAAGTCTCTAGCTTGGCTGGATCTATAACTGCTTCCAGCAGTTCTTCGCGATTTCCAACCATGGCTGCTTCCAGCACTGATGGCAGGATTTCAATTTCCCGCTGCAACTCCTCGGCGATTCGAAGCAGGACTCGCTCCGGAACACCCTCGCCACCAATGGCAATTTGGACAATCGGAAGCTCAGCCGCAGAAACTTCAGTGATGAGAGGCTCTTCAGTATTTTGCGGGAAGCGCGCCTTGGCGCGATTAATGGCCTCACGCACATCCGCAAGTGCGTTAGAAGACTCGAAATCGATATCGAACTCGGCGATCACAGTTGCAGCATTTTCACTGGAGAAGGAGCTAATCTGGGTGATACCGTCCAGTGTTTTGAGTTCCAGCTCTGCTGGCTTTGAGAGCAAGCGCTCCGCATCCTCGGGGGAAATGCCCTCGTGAATGATGGTCGTCACGATAATTGGCACATCCACATCGGGGTTTAATTCGACAGGGATCGCGAGGTAGGAAGCAAATCCAGTAAGCATGATTGCGACGAACACACTCAAAGTGGTACGTGCGCGCGCTACTGCGGTGTCTATGTAATTTATCATAAGGCTTGTTCGCTCTTAGCTTACTGCTGCTGGTCCCACTCGAAATTGGCGGCTACCGTCTGTCCTGGGAAAACGATCTCCTGTCCTACTGTAACCAGAGTGACTGTACCCTGAAGACCAGTCACCCAGATGCCTGGATTGAGTTGGTTGGTGTCGTCGCCGACAATATTGACCCTGCGAAAGGCAACCCTGTCGCTCGCCTCGATTAACTTGACGCCAATGTCCCCATTATCGTCAAGGGTGAGTGCAGAGGAAGGAATACGATGTGCCATGACTTCATCCGCGTCCACCAAGATTTCAGTAGTGATGCCTTCGCGTATGGTTAGATCGCTTGGATCGACTTCAACTTCAACTCGGTAACTCCGCGATACCGGATCTGCCGCCGCGGACAGAAAAGTGACGGTGCCGGAAACACGCTGGCCGTTGAGCAAGACGCCTTCTACGGCTGCGCCGAACTGAATACGGCTCACTTCTTGTTCTGGCACCAGTCCGACCAGGAGCATTGGACTGTCATCAAGCACAGAAGCGCAGACGGTTCCCGCGTTGAGAAGATCTCCAATTTCCACCGTTCGTGTTTCAATGACGCCGTCGAAGGGGGCGACTATCCGGGTTCGGTCGACTGCGAGTTGCGCCCTGGCAACCGCTGCTTCGGAAGATTCCAGCGCGGCTTTAAGCTGCGCTACCACCACGTCAGACTGGAGATCCCGTGCCTGCAAATCCACAGCGGCATCATATTCGAACTGAGCTCGCTCGCGTTGGGCCATGGCTTCATTCAGATTGGCTGCTCGGTCGTCGGTGGCTATCTCACACAACACATCACCTGTCTGCACACGCGTGCCTCGTTCCACGGGGTTGCTGATAATGCGGCCAGACTGTTCAGCCCTGACCTGGACGTGACGAAAGGCCTGGGTTCGCCCTCTTACCAGGACTTGTTCGATATAGGTTTCCGGGCCAATACGTTCGGCCCGCACCGAGATGACGTTGGGATCTTCGCTAACCGGTTGACCTTCGACAATTGCCTGGATTTCGCGCTCGGGCACTTCTGGGACTTCTGCGGTGCTGCTACCAGATCGCGGTATCAGCATCCACAAGGTGATAAACCCAAGAATGGCAAGGGAAACGATATGTTGCTTTTTCACTGAGGCCTCCAGCCTTTATGAGGGACGAGCGGAGATCCGCGCGCCACCAGAAATTGTTAACTGGGCTTGTGGGATATACCTGCGATACGGCAACTGACGCAGCCCGGTTCATCTAAATTTGCTAGAAAAACGATCCCTGTACTTGGATTTTTTATGTCCCAGAGACTTTTTTAATACTGGGACATATTAAGGTTGGCATGCCCCAAAAAAGTGTTACCTATTGTAACGGAATAATTACTCGTTGCAACAACTTACTATCTCCCATTTCACTCATTTCATCCCCAGAAGCATTGGCTTGCAGCCATATCTGCCGAGTGCGGGAATTAATCCGGTTTTATGCTAGCTTTCACATCTACATTTATGAACCAATTTATCAGGACAGCATAGTGAAAGACTTAAATAATCGCGTGGCCATTGTTACCGGATCCAGTAGCGGCGTAGGCGCAGCAACTGCTCGCCTTTTGGCCTCAATGGGTTGTCATGTGGTGATCAATTTCAACAGCAACGCGGATGGCGCCAATGCTGTGGCTAGTGACTGCGAGCAGGCGGGAGTTGAAACCCTCGTAGTGCAGGCAAACGTTGCAGAGGATGCTGACTGCCGGGCAATGGCGCAGGCAGCTTTGGAAAAATGGGGCCGCATCGACGTATTGGTTAACAACGCGGGCACCACCAAGTTTGTGGATCACGACAACCTGGATGGATTGGATGCAGCGGACTTCCAGCGCATCTATGGGGTTAACGTGATTGGGGCCTATCAAATGGTGCGCGCGGTTGCGTCGGCGATGCAGTCCCAGGAAGATGGCGGCGCTGTGGTCAATGTGGCATCAACGGCAGGCGTGACCGGGATAGGCAGTTGTGTGGCTTATGCGGCCTCAAAAGGCGCTATGGTGACCATGACTCTTTCCCTGGCAAGGGCGCTGGGTCCGAAATTACGAATCAATGCCGTGTGCCCTGGTTTCATAGAGGGTGAATGGTTGCGAGAAGGTTTCGGTGAAGAACGTTACGCCAAACTCATGGCATTCAATCGGGATAATGCGCCACTAGGGGTTACGGCCACTCCGGAGACTGTCGCCGATGCCATTCTGCATTTCGTCACGGGTCCGCAGGTTGTTACCGGCGAAACCCTGATCGTGGATGGGGGACGGCACCTCAGCATGGCGCCATTAACCCGACGCTGAAGCGATTAGCGCAAATCCAGATTGCGCGAAATCCAGTAGTACTACCCTGAAATGTTGCTCAGCAACATCGCAAACTACGAGGGACCTTCCCGTAAACTCTTTCACGCGGCTTTATCCTGGGTTCTACCTGCTGGCGAACGGGCTGCTGTATGCGGTTCTAACGGCACTATTCCTGTTTGCCCCGAGAGTCTGGTTTGCCAATCTCGGCATAGAGCTTGTTGATGAGCTTGGTTACACCGAGCTAAAGGCAATGTATATCGGACTGATGGGGACGCTGGCGCTTTACTCTCTATTAGGTGCAGTGCAGGAGAGGTTTGAGGAACCGGCTCTGGTCTTGTTCCTGCTTAGTTACGCTGCGCTCGCAAGCGCAAGGGCGTGGGGAATTCTCGTCGAAGGGAATTTTGACAGTTTCACGCTGCGATTACTTTACGTCGAACTGGCCAGTGCCGCAGCGGCCGCCCTGGCGCTCATTATCAGGCGCAAATCGTCGACTTAAAACCAGGACTCATCTTGCGACCGGTTTTTTTTTGCAGTTTGCGCTGCAGGGTTCGGCGATGCATCTTAAGCTGCCTGGCAGTGGCAGAAATATTGCCATCATTCTCTTTCAAGACTTTCTGAATATGCTCCCACTCCAGTCGCCTTACCGACATGGGTTCCATTCTAGACACGTCAGTTTTGCTTGCTTCGCCGAGTTTACTACTGTCTAGCAGGGCAGTGAGTATCTCATCGGTATCAGCAGGTTTTGCAAGGTAATTGTCGGCGCCCAGTTTGATGGCCTCCACCGCAGTGGCGATGCTGGCATAGCCAGTCAGAATCAGAATTCGAATTGCTGGATTCCTGGTTTTGAGGGGTTCAATCAGTTCCAGGGAAGATTCTCCCCCAAGATTCAGATCTAGAATTGCCAGATTGAATGTATGGGAGTTGATGAGTTGGTGTGCGGAAGGGTTGTCGACCGCGTGTGCCACGTCATAGCTGCGCTGACTCAGTGCGCGGGCAACTACCCTGGCAAAGACTTCGTCGTCTTCAACCAGCAGCATTCGCGCCTGTTGATCGGCGTCGCTCATTGACTAGCTCTCTGTTCCCGGCATTTCAAGCTTCCTGGATTTCTGCCATGGGAAGTCGTATGAGTGTTAATGCGCCACCCGCTTTGAGGTTGAACATTTCAATGCTGCCCCCAATGCGCTGAATCGCTGCGTTGGCCAGGAATATACCTAGACCCATACTGTCCTTTCTGGTCGAGATGAAAGGCTCTCCCATATTCTCCATGACTTTCGCAGGGATTCCTGGCCCATCGTCATCAATTGAGATTTCAATCTGGGAATTGTCGCTCAATCTGAAGCTTACGTTAACTTCCTGTTTCGCCGCCTTGATGCCGTTTTCAACGATATTGATCACGGCATGTTTGACGCTCTGATCTGAAATTACAACCGGGTCTGCCTCGGTCTCTACAACAAAGTTAACTTTGGCAGAGGGATGAATGTTGGTGATGTAGTCAGAGATATCTTAAGCAAAGTCTGACAACAGCAGGCTTTCTTCCTCGGCGGGATTATCCTTGTGGTAATAACGAATCAGCTGGTTAAGGGAGTCCTTACAGCGCACGACCTGCTGCCGAAGCACAGAGATATCTTCTTTGACATGGCTGGCTTTTAGCTGCTCTTCATCGAGGTTGTCTAGCTCAGTGAGCAGCACGGACATGGTTGACAAGGGAGTTCCCAGGGCGTGCGCTGTACCTGCAGCCAGGGTGCCAATCGCAACCAATTGCTCATTGCGCAACTCGTTCTCTCTGGCCACTGCCAGGGTCACTTCCCTGTCCCTGATGGCCGCCGACATGCGGGTGAGGAACACCGATATGAGAACGGCGCTAACCGAGAAGATAATCCACATGCCTACCAGGTGAAGCTCAAAGATTCTATCTCGATCCATGGATCCCATGGGCATAGCGTGTCCTGAGCTAATGTCCCGCAGCAGGAAGTAGCTATAAATCAGGATGCCGCCTAGCGTGAATGTATAAATAAATCCCCTTGGTAAGATAGTGGCGGTAACCGCTAGTAGGACCAGTAAATAGGATATTAGTGGGTTGCTTGCACCCCCGGTGCTACTGAGCAATACCGTCAACACCACAACATCCACAAGCAGGTGACCGAATAGTTCGCGTTGGCTAATAACGGTATCCACTTTTAAGCGCCAGAATCCAAATCCCAGTGAGAGCGCAATTACTAGTAGCAGTGCAATGATCAGGCTGGCGGGTACGGTGATGCTGGAAAGGCTCTGAAAAATTACTACACCGACAGCGCTGAGAACTGTGATAAGCGCACGCAGCAGCAAGAGACGCTGCAGGCCAAGTCGGGCCAGGGCGGATTGGTCCAGCCCTTCAGGAACCAGTGATTCCAATATTCTCAGCCATTTGGTTTTTTCACGCATGGGCCTATTCTAGCCCAAAGCAGCAGCACTGCGTGAAGCTTTCAACCTGCTTAAGTGCTTTGCGCTGTCGCTGGCGGGAAACGCAACGGCGGGGTATATTGCAACGCTCCTAAGCTATCGGGTTAAGCCCTGAAGAACCATATTTTGTCAGCACATTCCAACAGCCCAGGCTCAGCCTTATTGACCTTGCTATCTATAGTGCAGCAGCTTGAAGCCGAACCCCCGGGTGCCATTTGTTACGGCCTGGGGCCATTCGATGAATCGCTGGCGGCGGCGCAGCAGCGATTCCTGCGAACGCTGAAACCTTATGTCGCTTCAAATCTCAATGGTCCGGTTGTTCTGGCAGGCATCAGTCTGCGAATTCTCGTGGCGGAGTTGGCTGAGGACGAGGTCCAAGCCCAGTGGCTGGTATCGGACTATTCCGCTGGGTTGCTACCAGCGGCTAGTCGCAACGAGAATTTAACTTTAGGGACAGGTCCTGCCGGTCTTGCCAGTCTGGACGCTGACTCCCGGGGGGCAATCGTTGTGGAAGGAACGGTTCCTTATCTGGAGCAACTGGCGCTTCTAACTGAAGCAAAACGAGTTCTTACCAAAAATGGAGAGCTGCTGTTGTTTGGTGAATACCTGGATGACGATTCGCGTATCGAGCGGTCTGCGCTCGCAAACTTGAGTTCGCTGCGCCAGTTATCCAAGCGTCTCGGCTTTCAATTACTTGAGGAGCATAATTATTCAGAGGCTGGACTGGCATCTGTTCGGGCCCTTGAGCAGAGGGCTGATGCGCTGCAAGCGAAAATTCTCTCAAACACTGAGATTGATAGGGCAATTCTGGGTTCTGCCGTCTCAGAGTTACGGTCTATTGCAACGGAATTCGAGGATGGTAGGCGCACACTGCGGGTATTCAAGTTTCGAAAAGATGGAGAGTCATTGGGCGAATACGCTAATGCTGAATTCGGTGACATAGATAGTTTTGCTTCGGCTGAACTTAAACGTCTATTCGAAGAGAGCTTCGATACTGAATTTGATCAAGAGCAGTGGCATTGGAAGTATCAAAAAGGCAATGGTCGATGCGTAGTTGCCCGAGCTGAACCTGGCGGCAATATCGTTTCGCACTACGGTGGCGCACCACGTGAAATTCTCTATTTTGGCCAACCGAATGTGGCGATTCAGGTTTGTGACGTGATGGTTTTGCCTGAAATCAGGCGTCACTATGGCAAGCGCAGTCTTTTTTTTAAAACGGCCGCAACTTTTCTCGAGCGGGAAATCGGAAATACGGTGAGACAGCTGCTCGGGTTTGGATTTCCCAACCAGAAAGCAATGAATATTGCGCTGCGGTTGGGCCTGTATGAAAAAACGGATGACTTTCTTGAGCTGGTTTTCCAGGCATTGGATGAATCGGTGTCAACCCTGCAAGTAGAAGTTGCCAATCTCAAGGATCAACAGCAGTCGGATGCAATCGATGAACTTTGGCAGCAAATGGCCACTGCATTTGGGGATGGGATAATTGGTATTCGAGATTCCAACTACCTGAAGTACCGATACTTTCAGCATCCCTTCTACCAAAGAGGGCTCTATCATCCTTACTTTGTTTGCGATAAGGCCGGGCAAATCAGAGCGTTTTTCGTCCTCAAGGCCCATGGCGAAGAGCTATTGCTCATGGATCTGATCACTCCTAAAGCTGACATCAAACTGATGTTGGGCGAAATCGCGATTTTTTGCCACAAGCAGTGGCAGGGCAAGGCGCTGAAAATCTGGATTACGAAGGCCTGGCAAGAGGCGGTGCAGCTGCCGGATTGCGTTGTGAATGAACTTGGGATTGAGATACCCTGTAACAGCTGGAATCGGGGGCCTGATGCAGAAACGCTTTATGGCGCCTGGTGGTTAACTGCCGGCGACATGGACTTTATGTGAGTTAGAGGCAGTAACAGGGTAAAAGCGACTGATGTCCCAGATCAGGCTGAATATCAGTGTAATTAGGGTAAAACAAGATAAAAGCAAACAGGTATAAAAGTACAACATGAGTGCGAACAATATTTACGAGCAGAACCTGGATATGAACCAGGCCAATTTCGCTCCCTTAACCCCTCTGAGTTTTATTGAGCGTAGCGCCAGCGTTTATCCCGACCGCATCTCCGTGATTCATGGAGAGACTCGTTACACCTGGGCAGAGACCTATCAGCGCTGTTGCTTGCTGGCTTCAGCACTGACCAGGATGGGTATCGGTGAAGGTGACACCGTTTCCTTTATGGGGGCAAACACGCCGGAGACGTTTGAGGCTCATTTTGGTGTGCCCATGACGGGAGCCGTGCTTAACGCACTGAATGTTCGACTGGATGCCAAGGCCATAGCATTTATTCTGGATCATGCGGAAACCAAGGTGCTGTTTACAGACCGTGAATACAGCGACACCATCAAGGCAGCGCTGGAGCTCGTGGCTCATAAGCCTGTGGTGATCGACATAGATGATCCCTATTTTTCAGGTGGGGAACTGCTTGGCGAGAAAATCTATGAAGATATGCTGAAAACTGGCGACCCAGAGTTCCGCTGTTTTCAAATCGGAGATGAATGGCAGGCTATTTCCCTGAATTACACCTCCGGAACCACGGGCAATCCCAAGGGTGTGGTTTTTCATCATCGAGGTGCCTATCTCAATGCAGTTTCCATGGCGATGTGCTGGGACATGACGGCACACCCAGTCTATCTGTGGACGCTGCCCATGTTTCATTGCAACGGCTGGTGTTTTCCCTGGACGCTTGCGGCAGTAACAGGTACCAGTGTCTGTTTACGGCATGTGAGGGATGACGCTATATTCGCCGCCATCAAATCCCATGAAGTCACGCATTTCTGCGGTGCGCCAGTTGTGCTCAACACACTAATCAATGCGGCGGACGAGCTCAAGCAGGGAGTGGCACACAAAGTGAGTGCGATGACCGCCGGCGCAGCGCCGCCGGCTGCGGTCATAGCTGGCATTGAGGGAATGGGATTCAATGTCTCGCACGTCTATGGATTGACTGAGACTTATGGTCCTTGTGTAGTATGCGCTCCCCACGATGAATGGTCAGCGCTGAGCATAGATGTGAGGGCAGAATTGCTGGCGCGCCAGGGTGTGCGCGCGCCGCTACAGGATGAAATGATGGTGGCGGACCCAGAGACTTTGGAGCCAGTTCCCAAGGATGGCAAGACCATGGGTGAGATATTCATGCGCGGCAATCTGGTGATGAAAGGATACCTGAAGAATCCGGCGACGACGCAGGAGTCATTCGCGGGTGGCTGGTTCCACTCAGGGGATCTTGCAGTTTGGCACGAAGATGGTTACGCCCAGATAAAAGACCGTTCAAAAGACATCATCATCTCTGGTGGTGAGAATATTTCCTCACTGGAGATAGAGTCCGTGCTATTCAAACATCCCAAGATTCTGGAAGCTGCTGTGGTGGCCAGTACAGATCCCAAGTGGGGTGAGGTACCCTGTGCCTTCGTCACTCTAAAACAAGGCCAGGAATTGGGCGTCGAAGAATTAATCGCCTACTGTCGGGAAGAAATGGCTGGCTTCAAAATTCCTAAAAAGGTAGTTTTTGGACCCATAGATAAAACATCAACGGGTAAGGTGCAAAAATACTTGTTGCGTGATCGCGCCGAAGAAGTGGAGTTGGTGCTTAAGAAATAGCTAGGCAGCTATGTAAGCAACTATCTGAGCGGCTCACTAAATAGATATAGAGAGTTACACGAGAAGACGATAATTCAAGTAGTGAAAACAAGACAGTATTCCCCAAACTGAGTTTCTACGAGGAGAGAAAATGAAAAAGTACTATTCCAAGGTGGTTGTTCTACTATTGAGTTGTCTTGCACTGCAGGTCAATGCGCAAGATGTTCCTGAAACTATCACCATAACCAGCTCTGCTTTTGATCATCATGGCATGGTGCCAGAGGCGAATTCGGCCTATGGTGATAACGTCTCTATTGACTTGAGCTGGTCTGATCTTCCAGCTGGCACTCAGCAACTTGCCTTGATCTGTGATGATCCTCAAGTTGTGGAAATCGGCATGATGGAGCAGCCGTTCGTTCACTGGGTCATGTATAACATTCCAGCTTCGGCTTCCGGTTTACCTGCCGGTCTGCCCAGTGATACAGAACTCAGCATTGATGGGCTTGAGGGTACAATTAATGGCCTCAACGGTCTGCGTCGCCCTGGCTACTTCGGTCCGCGTCCGCCGGCTAACGGTCATCTCCATGCCTATCACTTCCGAATCTACGCATTGGACGACGAGTTAGACCTTGATTCAGGGCTCGGTAAAGATGAATTGTTGGCCGAAATGGAAGGCCACGTGCTGGCGACCGGTATGCTGATGGGACACTACGAGCGCAAAGAATAGCTATTTGTGTCGGTGAGCGGTGATCAGGTAGTTCATCGCTTACAAAATAAAAAGGCTGGGTGTCAGAACGCCCAGCCTTTTTTTGTTATCAGGTTTTTGCGCGTTTAAAAGTGTTCGACTATGTCTCCAACTATGGCGCCGTCTTCAATCTCCAGTCTGACTTCGCGATAGATATGGATGTCACCCTGAATTGAAGATCTGGCATCCACAGTAATTCTTGGAGGTCGATTATTCCAGTCAAACAGGCGATCCCACCAGCGACGACGACCTTCAACAATGATGTCACCCTCGACGATGGCGCCGTCGACGATGTCGATATCACCATTTGAAGTTACTATATCTTGTCTGATTACGGCGCTCTCTAAATGGACGCGGCCATTCACGGTTTCTATATTATGCGCCACAACAGATCCGGCATTGATCCTGATGCCGCCGTTTACTGTAGAGAGTTCGCCGTTCACCGTCACATCAGAGCCGAGGCGGATGCCACCATTTACCGTGGCGGCCTCAGTTACAGTCACACCATCGTCTAATTCAATCGATCCATTCACGGTGGTGACTTCTCCGGCCTCTGCCCCCCTTGCGAGTCGAATGCTGCCGTTTACTGACGACACGTCTCCAACTTGCTGCTCGGCGTCAACCGTTACGCCCTGGTTAATCCGGCTAATATCCCCTTCCGCAGCATCAGCTGAAGCGCTAAAAACATAACTGCCTAACAACATCAATAAGGCTGTGGCAGTGCCCAAGCGTGTGACGTGATTGAATGCTGGCATGGCTAATTCCTCGAGTGTTTCAATTACTAATTCGGTGTATCGATACACGGAATAAAAGCAATTAGTTTGCCAACTTTTAAAAGTGTTTAAATACAGTAACTTAGCTGGCTTCTATTGAATAGGGGCCGCTGAGAATTAGTGTGATTCGCCAACTTAAATAGTTATTTTGCCCAATAGCAGCGTTTCCTGCTGGCTCTTCGGGGCCTGTATTGGGAGCGCAGCCCAGCTTGCTTTACAGGATGTTTTTGATGGGATAGTTTGCAAGCCTGCTGCTAACGGGTACAGATCTGGTGTGCCCCTGTCCGTCCCTGGAGGTCGATAAAAATGCGGATCAAATCAATCCTGTCACTACTAATGCTTATAGTCGGGCTGGTGCCTGCTTTGCTCAATGCTCAGAGGGAAACATTGGAGACGGAAAGCCATCGCTTTGTCGAGGTAGATGAAGGGGTCTGGTTAGGTACCGGAACTGGCTCGGTCCATACCATGAGCAATGTTATGGTGTTGGTTGGTGATAATGATGCCCTGGTAGTGGATTCTCATGTCACGCCGGCGGCAGCCCGCGCGCTCATTGAATCGCTGCCTGCGCTCACCGATAAACCGGTGCGCTACCTGGTCAACAGCCATTATCACTTTGACCATGCCCACGGGAATCAGTCATTTCCCGCAGGTATCGAAATCATAGGGCATGAGTTCACCCGTAAAAAGTTGAACGGTGAGCTGGGCAATGTATTAGAAGAAAATACGTTTCTGAGTTTTTCCGATGCTGTACCCGCAACCATCGCGAATCTAGAGCGCCAAGTGGAAGCCGAGTCGGATCCCGCCAGGCGCAGTGCCTTAGAGGAGCGCTTGCGGGTGCAGCGTGATTATCTGAATGCAATTCCGGAGGTGCGGCCGACACCGCCCAACATCACCCTCGACACCAAGATGACTTTATATCAGAGCGTCAACGGGACAAGTCGGGAAATTCAATTACTCCACTTTGGCCGTGCGCATACCGGCGGAGACGTAGTAATATTTTTGCCCCAGGAGAGAGTAGTATTTACCGGCGACATGATGTTGCCAGGCCTCTCCTATATGGGAGATGGTCATGTAGACGAATGGCCTGCCACCCTGGAGGGATTAAAAGGGCTCGATTTCGAATACTGGTTGCCTGGCCATGGTCCGGTTATGGAAACCAAGGAGCCAATTGAAAACTTCCAGGCTTACCTGCGCGATCTCTGGGACAAAACCGGCCGCATGTATCGAGAGGGCGTCAGCTGGGATAGGGCTGCCCAACAAATTGACATGACGAATCACAGTGCTAACTATCGCCAGATAAGAGGGGCTGGTGTGGATCCAAGGGCTATAAGAAGGATTTACCAGTTGCTGGATGAGCGCAGGTAGCAAGCAGGCGTGACAAAAGAAAGGGGGCAGTTGCCCCCTTTCTTATTATATCGATTTCTATCGCGTTCTTTACCTATCCCTCTATGTGACCATACCGTCCTTGGCTTGCTGGATTTATCCGGCTAATCAAGCACAGAGTAGCCGCGCACACTAAATGGTTGGTTGCTGTAGCTATCGATAATAGCCTGCATTGCTGTCACACCAGTGTCCTGGCGGACATTCAAGTGTCGGTAGGAAGTGATTTGGGTCATCATGATGCCGATCATATTTTCTACCGGGTCGGCCCAAAAAATTGTGCCCCAGGCTCCGCCCCAGGTAAATGTGCCTGGCGTGAGAGGGTCTCGGGCGGTTCCGGCATCACTCAAGATGCCAAAGCCAAGCCCAAAATTATAGCCGGGGCCACGTACATAGATATCGCCGTCGCCACTGTGATTCGAAATCATCAGGTTGATGGTTTTCGGGCTCAGAAGTCGTTCACCGTTCAATTCGCCACCGTTTAAAAGCATCTGCGAGAAGCGCCAGTAATCTGAAATGGTTGAAAACAGACCGGCTGTGCCGCCATAGTACTCGGCGCCGAAAAAGGGTTTGTCGCTGTATTCCGGGCCGCGTGAAAACTCAATGGTCTGGTCCGGCCCGGTTGGGCTGTAAACCGATGCCACCCGATTGCGCTTCTCGGGTGGCACGACATAGAAGGTGTCCACCATCTGCAGCGGATCAAAAATCTTTCTTTGCAAGTAGTCACGCAAGGGTTCACCAGAGATGCGTTCGACCAGTAGCGCAACGTAGTCTGTGGATGAGCCATATTGCCAGGCATCACCTGGGTGAAATGCCAGTGGCAGCGAGGCCCTTCTTTGGATGGTTGCCTCCAGGCTATCCAGGCGCGGCAACAGCGCGCGCTCGTCCTCGCTGAGTGAATCCGCCGCGGGATCTAATCCGGCAGTATGAGACAGTACGTGTCTGAAAGTTACTGGTCGCGCCGGGGGTACACGGTGAGTGCCGTATTCATCTTTGACAATCACCTGTTTGTCCGCAATTTCGGGAATCCAATCACTTATTGGGTCGGTTAACAGGAAGTGTCCCTCTTCGTAGAGCATCATCAGCGCAGTGGAGACAATGGGCTTGGTCATGGACATGATGAAAAATATTGAATCATCGGTCATGGGTGTATTGCTCGCTTTGTCTTTCCAGCCCTGGGATTGCAGATGAATGACTTTACCGTTGCGGGCCAGCAGCGACACCGTGCCGGCCAGCAAATCCTGATCGACATAGCGCTGCATCGCTGCCGGAAACCTTTGTAATCGCTCGGAAGAGACGCCCTGGCTTTCGGGATTTGCCATGGGGAGGTCGTTAGCCAGGCCAGCTGTACCCAGGAATAGGCTGCATAGCGTCAAGCATAGTTTTACTAGCACTTGCCGCGACGGGTAGTGAGTAAATCGGTCCATTTCGGTGTTAGTGTGCTGGGACTGGCGGGTTGGCATGGGACTCTCCTTTCTTGTTATTCAGGCAGTATATAAGAGTGTCAGACGATTTGACCACATGCTAGAAATCCTTCATTCTCAAGCGCAACGCAGGACAGTAATTCCCTCCGCGCGCCAAGCAGTCAGGAAGAGAGCTCAATGAATCAAAGCACGGATGATAGACCTATTTTTATGAAGCCTGGCCACAACGCTGGCGACCTCGTTGAATCAGGAAAATGGAAGATTCTGACGGAAGCACCGGGTCTGGTGGAAGTTGAAGCGCACCTACCTGAGCACCTGTTAAATCCTCGTAATCAATTATTTGGAGGATTTACCGGCACCTATGTGGATATGATTTCTCTCTACACCTGTCGCACACTTTACGAGAAAGGCAGTGATTTTAAATGGTCGGCGACTGTGAATATGCGTATCGATTATTTTGCTCCAGTGCTTGGGCCAAATTTCAGGCTCAAGGGCGAACTCATCAATGACGGCCGCAGTACCTGCCTGATAGCAACCCATTTCACAGATTTACAGGGAAATAAGCTGGTTCACGCAATAACCACGCTGCGCAAAAATGCCTGAATGACCTTGGCCGCTCAGGCTCTCTGACTCGATAAGGGCTAACCGCAAACTGAGATAGCCGTGCAAGAGAAACAGTTTGAATACAGCACCCTGGCCTCAGGTAGCTATCGCGGTATGTTGTGGCTGTTCCCGCTCATGCCGTTGATCGGCATCGATGTCTTTCTGGTCTATTGCGGGCTCATGCTGTTTTTGGGCATTGGTCTACGCCCACTGCTCGAAAAAACCGGCCTCTACAGACAAGTATCCCACTATTTGCTGGTAGCCCAGCAAAAGAGCAGTGCGAAGTTTATGGAGAAACGTGCCGCAAAAATTGATCGCAAGCGAAGGGATGACAAGCATCGTCGTCGCCGTGTTAAGCATCCAGGGCTGCCAAAAAACTGGTGAACGTTCTGTGCGTTGCGACTAGCCTGACAGGGTTGGTTTCTCTTAAGCTTTGCTTGTTAGCTGCCCATAGCCAAAAAGAATACGGCCGCAGTTGCGGCCGTATTCTTTAGCCAGCGCTGTGCTTTACATCGAGTAGCCTTTTTCATCGTGATCGCTGATGTCCAGACCTTGCTGTTCGGCCTCTTCGCTAACTCTAATTCCGCCAGTGACAGCGGAGACAAGCTTCAACAAGATGAAAGTGATGATCGCGGTATACGCGCCCGTGCTGAGGATGCCAGTAATTTGAACGATGACCTGTGAACCCATGGTTGCACCCTCGGCCAGACCATTGCCTGAAAAGATACCGAGGTCACCGGAGACCAGGACTCCGGCCAGAAAAGTCCCAACTATGCCGCCCACGCCGTGAACTGGGAAGACATCCAGAGAATCATCTATTTTCAATCCTTGCTTAAGGTATATGGTCGCGAAATAGCAGATTACGCCGCCACTGGCGCCAACTATAAGGGCGCCGGCCGGCCCGACACTGCCCGATGCGGGCGTAATGGTGGCAAGTCCTGCAACCATGCCCGTTATCGCGCCTAGGCCGCTAGGCTTACCAAACTTGACCCACTCAATGATCATCCAGGTCAAGGCACCCACCGATGCCGAAATATGGGTCACGAAGAGCGCCATGCCAGCAGCGCCGTCTGCGGCAAGCGCGGATCCGGCATTGAAGCCAAACCAGCCGACCCAGAGCATGGCCGCGCCAGTGAAGCTCATGGTTAGATTGTGAGGCAGGGTAGAAGACTGCATAAAGTCTTTACGGGGACCGAGGACTAATGCAGTTACTAGGGCACCCACACCCGCGGTAACGTGCACCACAGTGCCGCCGGCGAAGTCGATCAAACCCATCTGGCCGAGCCAGCCTCCGCCCCATACCCAGTTGGCCACTGGGAAGTAGACAAACAGGGTCCAAAGCGCGCAGAACAGCAGCATTGATGAGAACTTGATGCGTTCCACCCAGGCACCAACGATCAGGGCGGGGGTAATAATCGCAAACGTCATCTGGAAGGCGGCGAATACGGTTTCCGGTATGTCGCCGGACATGGAGTTTATATCGATTCCTGCGAACAAGGCGCGGCTCAGGCCGCCCCAATAGGCCGACTCTGATGGGCCAAACGCGATGCTATAGCCAACCACTAACCAGAGAATCGAGATAACTACTGCGATGGCGAAGCACTGCATGAGTACAGAAAGAACATTCTTGGTTCTGACTAGCCCACCGTAGAAGAGCGAGAGGCCAGGGAGTGTCATGAACAGCACCAATGCTGTGGACGTGAGGATCCAAGCCGTGTTGGCACCGTTTAGATCGTCCTGCGCCAAGGCCAGGGAAGGCAAAAATATGCCTGCGAGTGCTAGCAGAATGGAGGTCGTCTTAAATCTAGATTTCATAGTTTCTCTCGCTAGTTTGTCAGAGTGCATCATCGCCAGTTTCTCCAGTACGAATGCGAATAATCTGCTGCAGGTCGGCCACAAAAATCTTACCGTCGCCGATCTTGCCCGAGCCGGCAGCTTTGCAGATCGCTTCAACTGTTTGATCAACCATGGCGTCGGCCACTGCGATTTCGAGTTTCGCCTTGGGTAGGAAATCAATGACATATTCGGCGCCGCGGTAAAGTTCGGTGTGACCTTTCTGGCGACCAAAGCCTTTTACCTCGGTCATGGTCATACCGCTGATTCCAAGATCTGAGAGTGCTTCGCGCACGTCGTCAGCCTTGAAGGGTTTTATGATTGCGGTAATCAGTTTCATTATTTTTCTCCTGGAATGGACTGAAGTAGTGTTCAGTGATGTTGCGGTTCGCCCTGTGGTTCGCCCTATGATTCGCCCTATATTGGTGCGCTCTATGCGAGAATTTTTATTTTCAGAAAGGAAATATGGCATTTGCTTATAGCACGCGGAACTTTACCACGACGGCTTCTAGCGCAGCAAACTGGGCCATTCGAAGGCTATGAATGACAAGGAACTAGAATGGGTCGCTCAGTGTGGCTTGGCTAAAACTACTGCGAAACTGCCTAGAAATACCAAAAAATAGGGGTAATCACTCAGAAAGGGAGGGGGGATTTGAGCTGAGTAATTACCCCTAAAGTGGGGAGAGATTGCTTATGCAGCAACGCGTCGCTGAATACTTTTTACAGTTTGAATCAGTGGCATCATTACCATGGCAAATACAGCGATATAGGACGCACCAATAACGGTCAGGGCCATTTCCAGTCCCTGTAGTTGTGCCACACAACCGATCACAGGGCCGGTCAGGATAAAAAGCAGCCTAAACAGCAAGCTGGTGCATGAGTTCGCAGTGGCGCGGAATTCGCTTGGCACCCTGCGGTTGAGAGCGTTTACCAGTATGACCTGATTCAGGCCCCCGCCTGCGAACAGCAGTAAGGCAATTACAATTCCGGCCTTACCGGGCGCGATTGCCATTCCAAGATGCCCGACCACGGGCAGTATGCCTATGAGGCCTAGCGTCATCGCAGCGCCGAGTCGACGTTCGATGCCGAAGCCGATGCGGGTGGTGATGGCGGTAGTAAACCCTTGGGCACACCAGAGTACGCCAAACATCGCCAAGGACATGCCTCTCTCTTCCCAGTAGGGCTGGATGAGCCAGGCGACGTTAAACGTCGCGAGACTATAGATTGGTATGGCAATGACAATCTTCCGAAGTAGTGGGTCCTGCATAAACAGGTGCCTCAATATCTCAATGATCTTAATGCGATGCGTCGCTGCATCGGCCTGTTGATAGAGCGGTTCGTAAACAAAGCTGGCAAACAGCAGGCACAACCACGCTGCAACCGACTGAACCTGAATCAGTAGGTCGAATGAATAGATAGTCAGGGTGCCACCCAACAGAGCGCCAAGCGCCTCCGCAGCATTCTTGGTAAAGCTGAGATGGGATATTGCTTTGCTGTGTTCGCTACCTTTCTCGCCCTCCAGCGCCTTGCGCGTGTCGTAGAGCAAGGCGAGGTCAGCGCCAGAGAGCAAGCTTGCCGCGATGCCGAGAACGATCTCGAAGACCATAAGACCCCAGATATCGTTAGCGAAGTTCAATACCAGGTATCCCAGACCATGTAGCACACTGCCAACCATCAGGGCATTGCGGCGACCGAAGATGTCGGCGAAATATCCTGAAGGTGCCTCGAGTAACACTATAGTCGTAGCAAACACAGCCTGAACATAAAATATTTCCGCAAGGCTAAGCCCCTTCGAAGCGAAGAAGGGAACGATTACCGGAACTATCAGCATGAAGCATTGAAAGAAGGACAGGCCGTATATCAAGCTGATGTTTCTTTTTAGTTTTCTGGACACAACAGTCCCCCAGTGCTCACTCATGAAGTGAGCAGTCAAAAAAAATCGATGCAAAAAAAAAGACCTCTAGGCTTTTCCGCTTAGAGGTCTTTTCTGTGATTCGGTTAAATACCGCTTAATCGTAGAAAGTTCGCTCCAAGCTCGCCACCCAATTTTGAACCACGCGCACGCAGGACGGATGACCGACGGCGGCCATAGTCGCTAGAGAGGTGATTAGAATAGATTGGGTGTTCATTGGTCTTTCACCAGTTGTGCTTAACGTTGCGGCGCAGTCTACGCCGAAAAAAAAGCGGGTCAAGCAGTTAATGTTTATGTGATGTGATACTAATCACTCTGCTTTTAACTGTTCATCATCTTTGATGACGTATTCGAGTGAATCACGCTTGCGGCTCCAATGCGATGCGAGAATGGATCCGGTGATATTGTGCCAAACGCTGAACAATGCGCCAGGCAATGCTGCGGTTGCAGAGAAAAACTCAAGCGCAAGGGCAACGCCCAGCCCGGAATTCTGCATACCAACTTCGATAGCGATGGTATGGCTCTGGCGCAGGTCGAGGCCAAGCAGGCGGCTCAAGTAAAAGCCTCCGCCCAGTCCAAAGAGATTATGCAGCATCACGGCGATTAAGGTGAGTAGCCCTACTTCCAGCAAGCGTTCACTATTCAGGGCGACCACTATCGCAATGATTAAGAGTATGACCCCAATTGAGAAAGAAGGCAGATAGCCGTGCAGTGGTCGAACTAGATTGGGTGCAAAATGATTGATGGATGTGCCCAACAGCACTGGCAAAAAAACGATTTGGATGATGCTGGTCAGCATTCCCATGGTGTCCACGTCGACTGTGGTTGAGAGATAGAAGCTACAGAGTAAAGGTGTTGCAATGACACCGACCAGGGTCGAACTAAGAGTCATGCTAATTGAAAGTGCCAGATCGGCCCGCGCCAGGTAGCTGATGACGTTTGAAGCCGTACCTCCCGCACAACTGCCTACCAGAACCAGGCCTGCAGTAAGTTGGTTCGACAGACCAAACATCTTTGCCAGCACAACTGCCAACAGTGGCATGAGTATAAATTGCAGCAGTACGCCGACCATGACAGGTCTCGGGTCGGCCGCAATTCGCTTGAAGTCCTCCATCTCAAGGGTCAAACCCATGGTAAACATAACCGTCGCAAGCAAGGGCACGATCCCGGGCTGCAGAGGTGCAAATACCTCACTATACAAGAAGGCAAATACTGACAGCAGGGCGGCCCAAAGTGGGAACAAGGAATTAAATAGTCTCATGGTTGCGGGGTCGCAGGCGTTTGAGGGTTTCGCAGTCTAATTCAGCAGTGCCAAGCATATCGAAAAGCGCTGTGCCTATTAAGCTTTGATTCAGGCTGCGGGGATAAGATGGCGTGGTAATTCGCTGTAACTTTTTCTGCTTAGTAGCGTCATAGGGGTATAGCAGGCGATCTCGCAGTGCGTTGTAGGGACTCAATGCAGTGATTTCATCTCAGCATGCTAACAATTTTAACCAAGAATATTAACGGGGAACGAGTAATGATAAAGAAAGCGCTTTTATTAGCCTTGGCTGTAACAATGACTGGATGCCTAGTGACCGTTGATTCAGATTCAAGACCTCTACAGACGGTATGGAATGAGGGGGATGTGAGTCGCTTACAGGTCGGCCAGAGTGATGAGCAGTGGGTCAGAAACTCTTTCGGTGATCCGGTGACCAAGCTGAACTACGCGGATGGCACGGAAATCTGGAAATATCGCAACCGCTCAGAGAAAGACACTGAAGTCGGAGTCTTCCTGATATTTTCTGTCGACGTAGAGGAAGAGCGAGTTGAAACGCTTTCCATAGAATTTGCCGATGGCATTGTGAGTAATTACTGGATAGAAGAGGAGCGCTTCTAACCAGAAGTCGCCTTGGGACTATCTTGGCCAGAATTCAGCGGCGCGGCGATTGCTCTGACCTTGAAATCGATCCTCGTTGCTGCTGAAGGGGCTCTAACCAAATCTCCAATTCCTCCCAGTTTAAAGGGAATATGTGACGCGCGTCGGGCACTATTGCCGCGTTCACACGGGCGCCTGCCTGGCGCAGCAGAGCGGCATTCTCATCCAGCAACCGATTCCATCGAAAATCATCCTTCTCCCCGACCCTTAAATACACCTGGAGTCCACCCAGCCTTGAGAATTTTTCTGCATCCCAAATCCTGCCGGGTGCAGCGATGACTCCCGTGTAAAGATCGGGAGAAGCGGCTGCAATGGCCAGCGCGGCACTTCCACCGCTGGAGATACCCAGCAGCATGGGTTTAAGCTCGCTGATGGTGTGGGTCTTCCTTAACTGGTTAATGACGGCTGGAATGATGCCGCCGTTCTCTACGAAAAATTTCCTGCCCTGATCGGTAATCGGTACTGCCACAGCCCAACCCCTCTCGACCATCTCCTTACCAAGCCAGAATTGGGCCCTCGCCATGAATTCATCACTGTAGCCACCTGACATCAATATCGCCAGAGGGGGGCTCTCGACATATGACCTTGGCTCAAAATAGAGCACCCGCACGCTGATGCCATCGTCTAAAATGATGGTTTCTTCGGCGGGCATGCCCGACTGTGGCGTGATCACGACCAGAATAGAGAGAAATAAAAGGCAATATGAGCGCATAGGGCGGCAATCGGCGTTTTTCCTGAGTATAGCAGGGCGCGCTGATTGCAGTGGATTCTTGAGATAAAACACCAATGAAATCAGTTGGTTTTTAGCGGTTTGTCGTCAAATTCAGGGGAAGCGAAAAAGGGGTGTAACTTTTTGGAAGAGACCCCGTCTCTATAAACAAATGCAAAAACAATATCAGCAAGCTATAACGCAGTATCGGCAAAGGGTTTTCTCTTTCGCCCACTACAGCCTGCGCGCTCGAGAAGACGCCGAGGATATTACGCAGGACGTCTTCATCAAGCTCTGGCAGAACTGGCAAAAGATTGACCATGGCAAGTTAAACGCCTGGCTGATGAGAGTTGCACATAATGCGGTGGTTGATCACGTCAGAAAGTACAAGAAAGCGAACGAGCAGGTTGATGACTATGCTGAGCCGGAAGACCAGGCAAGCGAAGAATACTCTGGAGGTGATCTTGATGACCGCGCCTTCAAGCAGCAGTTAATGGAAGCAATCAAGGTGCTAGACGATCCCTTCCGCAGCATTTTGGTTATGCGTGACATTCAGGGAATGAGTTATACAGATATTCAGGAGAGTCTGGATATCAGCGCCAGCCGGGTGAAAGTGTATCTGCACCGAGGGCGCCGTAAATTGAGAGAAAACAAGAAATTACGAAGCTTGTTTGAAGCCATGAGCGATTCGGAGACTGGAGACAGTCAGGGCGAAGTAGTCTCAATCAAACAAGCGACCCGAGTCAAAGGCTAGAGTAGAGAGCAGGTAGTTAAGATGCCTACAAATACAAATGAATCACAGTGCTATTTGGTGCAACTCCAGATCGATAGTTTTCTCGATGGTGAGTTGACTCCCGGCCAGCAAGATACCTTCATGTCTCATGTACATGGATGTAGTGAGTGCACTCAGGAGTTTCGATTTGCTCGCACGATGCAGGACGCGTTAATCGATATGCCGTTGCTGGACTGTCACGATGCAGTGCTGAAGCCGGCTCATGATATTGCCAGGGGTAGTCTACCTGTCAGTGAGGACGCTAAAGACTCTCCCTTGAAAGGTTTTTTCGACTGGCTGGTCTCAGCGCCACTCGCGGTGCGGGTTGCGGCCCCGGCATTTGCCGTTGCCTTATTCGCCATTGCGCTGCTGCCACTGACGCCAACGTCAGAACCCACGCAGCCCCAGTTAGCGAGTCAGCCCCAAAATTCTGTAGTCACGACTCCGGTTGACTTTGAGGAGTATGGGCCCGAGGACATTGCGAGGGCCTTGCTGGAGTTAAACACAGCCATTGATTATCTGAACAAAGTGAGCCAGAGGACCGAATCCATGATCGGCGGTCGCTTTCTGGTGAGCCCGCTTCGGGAGCGAATCAATGCATCTTTTGAGCGCGCGGTATTGGATCCAGAGGACCCGCTGGAAAATGATCCAATCTAACTATGATCAAGCTAAATGTGATCAATCCAAGCATGACCAATGTAAGCACAAGAAGAAGCTCCAAGAGCTCAGCTTACTCAAAGACTTTATATTTAGAGGCGAGGTATACCTATGAAATTATTTAATCGAATGATCCTTGCGATTGCCACTGTAGCAGTTGTGCCGCTGGTTTTTGCCGCGGACAACTCTCTTGATGATCATCCAGGCTTTGTGGACTTTTCAAGTCTTACGGCCGTCACTAACGTCGAACCCACAGTGGAAATCAGTTTGAAGGCGCCGTTATTGCGAATGGTGACGAATCTGATTCGTGCAGAGGATGATCAGGCGGCGGAGTTCGTCTCCAAGCTCATGCGAGTGACGGTGAACGTGTACGAAAGCAGCGCTATAGACGTGGAAGAAATCGCGGACTCGATGTCAGTCATCGCTGAAAATCTCGATGATCAGGGCTGGGACCGGGTCGTGCGTGTACGTGAAGACGATGACCACGTAGATATCTACATGCGTATGTCGGATGACGCTGAAATAATCCATGGTATAGCCATTATGGTTGCCGAACCGGGCGACACAGTGATGGTCAATATTGTCGGTGAAATCAGCGGCGATGATATCAGTGCGCTCGGGCGTCGTTTTGATATCGATGAGTTGGCTGAATTAGAAGTAGCGACCCAATAACACCTTAACCAGGCCACGGAATAAGAATCATGCGTAAAGTAATCATGTTAACAGCGCTGTCTCTTTTGCTCGTCAATTGCATGTCGTTCTCAGACCGCGCCATGCGCCCGGTGAGGAACTCCATCACATCGCAGTTGCCAGAAATACGCCTGGAGAAAGAGATGGCGGTAGCCTTGGGCGGCGGCATGTTTAATTTTTTGGACGTGATTAACTCGGATGAGATTGACCTGTCGGCAGTCGACCATTTACAGGTCGCGGTATACCAGGTACATCCGCGCGGTGGCGAGGTAAATTTCTCAGACGAGGTGTTCCAGCAATCGTTACTGGCAAAGGACGCATCACTTACCTGGGAGCGCATCGTCAAGGTAAGGGAAGAGGATGAACAAGTTTGGGTTTTTGTGGGAATGAATGAAAAAGACTTCGCCCTCGAGGCCGTGAGTGTATTTGTGTTTGAGCGTGATGAACTCGTCATGATTAACATGGATGGTGATCTCAACCAGATGCTGGAGTATGCTTTTGAGCCTGCACGTGGACATCGTGGAGCATACAACGCGGGCTAGCTGGCTATGATGACGATGGTTGCTGCGTCCGAATTTGGACCGGCACGCTCTTGAAGCCAGGTGTTTTACTGCGATGATCAGTATCCTGAGGGATTAATACATTAGCCTCAGGAAAATAGGTCATCACATTGCCTGGCCTGATACCGTAACTGGCGACTCGCAGCTTCTGCATAGCGCCTGTTGCATTGAATACATCTACCAATGCCCCTTCCTCGAGGTTCATTAACGCTATGTCTTTTGGATGCATGAATAGGACCTGGCGATCCTGCTGATTGCGGTAGACATCTTCTTCACTATAAATAATGGTATTAAACTGACCCTCGCTGCGTACGCTGGTCAGGATAAATTCCAAACCCGATCCCGCCGCTTGTGCCTGACGCTGCCTTTTTCGCCAGTTTGTAATTTCCGGTACGGTAAATCGCGCGCGCCTCGATGGCGTATTGAACAGCGGTGAATCCAGATGTCTGCCCTTGATATGAAACTCCCTTTTACTGTCATCAATATGCGCGAAGTCTTCAAAGCCTGGAATGACTCGCGCGATGACATGCCGAATATTGCGGTGTTTTCGGAATTGTGAAAAGTCCAGGGTGGCCTGTGGAATAAGCTGTTCGGCGATGGCAGTGATTATCTCTACCTCAGAAAGCAGTGCCGGGATTCGATCAAATCCGCCGTCACTCATGCGCACAAAGTTGAACATCGATTCCTGAGTCGTGGGCTGCTGTTCTTCATCCCTCACCCGGATGGGTAGCACCAGGTTTTCTCCGGCCACCCCGTTAAGGTGGGTCTGATTAAGCGTCGAGTTAATCATGACTTTGAATGGAATGTTGCTCAGTGCACGCTCAGAAAATCTGGTATCGGGGTTGGCTGAGAAAAGATTGCCTCCCAGTAGCAAGGCGAAGTCTATTTCGCCAGCCTCGGCAGCCTGCACACAGGCCAGTGTATGCATCCCTTCGCTGATGGGTAAGGCAATGCCAAGCTCGGATTCCAGTGCTGCAAAAACCTGTGATTTCAAGGCAGGCGTCAGTCCAACGCTGCTTACACCCTGCACATTTGAATGGCCCCGAAGTGGCAGTAGCCCTTTGCCGTCTCCACCAATCATGCCGCGTAATAGCGCGAGGGCTGTAACGGCCTCAATATTTTCTGAACCGTTGTAGTGATGGGTCAGTCCCATGCCCCAGGCCATTACGGCGCGTTCAGAATTCTGATAAACCCTGCCTATCTCTGCAATAGTGTCGTGATCGACCCCTGATTCCCGGACAATCGCATCCCAGTCAGTCTGCTCGAGATAATGGCGATAGTCGTCGAAACCCTCACAGCAAGCGGCTATAAAACCGCTGTCGATCGCATCATTCTCCAGTAACCATTTTGCGACACCTGTGATAAACGCCACATCACCGCCCACATGGGGCTGAACGTAGTGTGAGGCTACCTCACCACCACCGGCAATCATCGATTTGAAATTCGCTGGGGACGCAAAACGCACTAGTCCCGCTTCTCTTGCTGGATTGACAACGATTACCTTGCCTCCTCGCTGACGGCATTCCAACAGCACTTTGACAAAGCGGGGGTGATTCGACGCGGGGTTCGCGCCAAATACGAAAATCAGGTCTGCTTTATGCAGATCACCATATTGAATGGTGGCGGTGCCGGTGCCGATAGTCGCGTTTAGTCCTACGCCCGACGCCTGGTGGCAATAATAGGAGCAATTGTTGATATGGTTACAGCCATACAGGCGCGCGAATAGCTGCAGAATAAACGCTGCTTCATTAGAGGAACGGCCCGATCCATAAAAGAAACTGCGCTGCGGATCGCTGCTCGCCATACGATCTACGATGAGCTGAAATGCCTGCTTGTAGTCAATGATCTGGTAGCGGTCGGCGCCTGCCTCTTTATAAAGTGGATGTGAGAGGCGCCCAAGGTCTTCTAGTTGCTTGCCGCTTAGTTTCCGCAGTTCAGAGAGCGCGTTCTGATCGAAGATCTCTTTAGGAATGGGTGCGCGATTGTCGCTTAACTGGGCCTGGATATTCTTGTTACAAATCTCAACTCGGTTGCTGTACTCATTGTGCAAACCGCCGCGTTGGCCGCCGGTACCGAAGGCGCAGGCTTTGCAGGCGTTCTTGGATCTCACCGCGGCCGTCAATTTACGAGTGCCTACTTTGCGAGCGATTGACATCACATAGTTAATGGCTTTAAAACCGCCTGCAGAGGGAAGGTCATCAAATTTTGAATCTTCAGTCATTCAGGCCAATGATCTCCATACGTTCTGAGCTGGCAACCGTAACCTGCCTGCCATCCACGGTGGTAAACGTGCGGTCACGCAGTTGAAATTTATACACCCGGTAGCTTACCGGCGTGTCCTGGTCAGCACGGTGCAGATTCACAGTGATCACCTGGTGATCATCCTGCCAGCGGTAGTAGTAAAGCGCTGCGCCAATACCAACCATAAATACCAGGAATAGATAGGAGGCGATGCGAAGATCCTGACTCCATCCGGGCTGGTCTGCGGCCAAATTACCTTCGGAGATCTTTGCAGATGGAGATGAGTTCGGTGGAGATTGTTTTGCGCTTGCTTTGCCCTTGTCTTTCGCCTTGGTCGTTGCAGCCGCCTCGGCTACCTGACGCTGCCTGATCACCAGGTAGGCAATGCCGATCACGGTGAGAGTGAGCAATATCTTGCCTAGCATTAAGTCCGTCCTGTCCGTCTTCAGGGGTGCCGACAATGATAGCGGCAGGTCGCTTGATAATA
The DNA here is from genome assembly GCA_938091935.1 of uncultured Pseudomonadales bacterium. GTDB lineage: Bacteria > Pseudomonadota > Gammaproteobacteria > Pseudomonadales > Pseudohongiellaceae > UBA9145. The sequence continues at coordinate 24,948 of CALKNV010000026.1, read as the reverse complement.
GCAGTGCCTGTGAAGCATTGCCTAGTCGCCGCGATAGAGCCTACAAGGCTATAATGGGTTTTCGATCTAGGAAGCTAGATATCCGAGGTCTGGAAAAGTATCCAAGCCAAGGGAATCCTTTTCGCCGTAGGTCGGTCTGAATTGTTTTTACTGGATGGTGTTAGGGTGAGAGAAACGAGAAGCAACGAGACTCCCTATGTGCCACCGGGCATGCCACCCCTGGATTTGTCTGGTCGTACCACCTCCTATTTCGAATTCTGGCCAATGTGGCTTATGTACATCCCCGTGGTGTTGCAATGGCTGTTGCTGTCGGTGCGGCATCGCAGTCTTACCTTGCCTCTCATCGCCAATCCCGCCGTGCCACTTTCAGGTATGGTTGGCGTGCAAAAATCCGCTGTCTTTGACGCCGCCGGCGCGGTTGCTCGCGCCTGGATATTGCCATGGCGAATTTATCCCATAACCACCGCGCCTATCCCTGAACAGGCAGCGGATGTGGCTGCGCTGATAGACGCTGCCGGATTCAAGTTTCCTGTGGTAGGCAAGCCCAATATTGGCTGTCGGGGTGCTGGTGTAAAACTGCTCGGCAACCGGACAGAATTGGAAGCCTACCTGTCAGAATTTCCAGTTAGAGGAGAGATCCAATTCCAGCGTCTTAGCGAGTGGGATGCTGAGGCAGGAGTCTTCTATGTCAGGCATCCGCATGCCGAGCGCGGCGAGATTACATCGTTGACACTCAAATACACGCCTTATGTTGTTGGCGATGGCTGCAGTTCGCTGGCCGAACTGGTTGCAGCGGATCCGCGGGCTGGAGAGCTTCGGCATCTTTACAGGGAGCGTCACAAGACAAACTGGGAGATGCTTATCCCAGCAGGGGTGCCCTATCGCCTGGTGTTTTCCGCGAGCCATTGTCGCGGGGCTGTGTTTCGAGACGCCCCAGAATTGATCAGCGAAGAGTTGCTTGCCGCCCTCGATCAGATTTTTGCTGATATACCTGGCTATCATTATGGTCGCCTGGACATCAAGTTCAAAGACCTTGAAAGCCTTAAGTCGGGAAGGGATTTTCACATTATTGAAATAAACGGCGCCAGCTCTGAATCCATTAATATCTGGGATCGCAGCGCCAGCCTGGGCCTGGCCCTGAGAACGTTGTTGCAGCAATACCACACGCTGTTTAAACTTGGTGCCGCCAATCGCGCATTGGGGCATGAACCGCCTGGCCTCAGGGCGCTATTCAGTGCATGGCGCTTTGAATCGCAATTAGTAAAACAATATCCTGATAATGACTAATCCCTGTCGGCTCCCCATCAAGCCACGCTTTGTCGCCTCTGCCATTGAAAGTGCGCTGGGACTTAAACCTCTGGCCAAAATCTATGATGAGCGGCCGCCCAATCTGGATCCTTTTCAGTTCCTGGATTATTCCCTGGATGCCCTCGGCATCGATATAGACATTGAGGATGAGGCGCTGCTGGCAGATATTCCCAAAACTGGCCCCGTTTTAATCGTGGCGAACCACCCCTTGGGTGGGCTGGAAGGGATGGCTATTGCAAAAGTCATAGGCAAGTATCGACCTGATTTACAGGTTTTAACCAATGAGTTGCTGCGCCTCATTCCCGAGCTAGCGCCTCTGTTTATAGGGGTTAATGTACTCTCAAGTGACGCGGCTGCCGGCAACGTCGGGGGCATCAAACAGGTACACAAGCAGCTTAAAAATGGTGGAGCTGTATTACTTTTTCCGGCGGGTATGGTCTCAGCCTATGAGTTTAGCCACCGCCGCATTCAGGACAAGGAATGGAACCGCCTGGCTGGTCAGCTGCTGAAGCGCTATGAGGCTAGCTGCACCCCGGTTTACGTGGGGGGCAGAAATAGCAGCTATTTCTATGGGGCAGGGGTCATTCATCCGCGTCTGCGGACTATTTTGCTGCCGCGCCAGCTTGCCAACAAACAGGGCTATACGCTACCTCTCAAGATCGGGCGCCCCATCCCCGCCCAGGAGTTGCGGCTATTGAAAAGCCCGATAGCCGTTACCCAATATTTGCGCGTCGCGACCGATGCTTTGGCAGAGGCAGGCAAGTCGGTGGAAGCGATATCCCTGGAGGGCATCGAGCAACTGGGCCAGAAATATGGCATCTCTAAAGTAGAAAAAGCGATAGATGGCCTGGCCGATTGCAGGCTGGTAGAGCATGAGGAATTTGATGTCTATTGCGCGCCCTATGATCGCCTCGGACCGATCATGGAGCAGATTGCGATAGCCAGGGAAATAAGCTTCAGGGCAGTGGGTGAGGGCACCGGTCTCGCCAAGGACTCGGATGAGTTTGACCCTCACTATCTCCACCTGTTCCTTTGGGATAAACAAGAGCAGCGGATAGCGGGTGCCTATCGGGTGGGATTGGTTGATGAAATCGTGGCCAAGCACGGCGTGAAGGGTCTATACAGTCGTTCGCTCTATAAATACGACGAAGCTTTTATCAATCGGCTGGGTTCGGCTATCGAGATGGGAAGGTCGTTTATTCATATCGATTACCAGCGCCGGCCTGTTTCATTGAATCTATTATGGCGAGGCATCGGGCAGATTCTCGTAAAAAACCCCAGGTATCACACTTTATTCGGATCGGTGAGTATTTCCAGGGATTACAGTGACCTGGCGCGAAGCTTGATAGCTGATACGATGTTGACGAATTTCAAGGCGAAAGATTTCGCTGCCCTGGTGGAACCCATTACCCCGCTAAAGGTGAGAAACCGGGTATGGACTGAGGACATGCTTGCAGAGCTGGCAAACGTCAAGATGCTTGGTAAATTGATTGGTCGCTGCGATCCCGGCAAGGCGGTGCCTGTTTTGTTGCGTCACTACCTCTCGCTAAATGGCAAGCTGGTCTGCTTCAATATCCACTCAAATTTTAATGATTCTCTGGAAGGGCTGATCATTGTCGATGTGCGTAATACCGAGCGCAAGACCCTCAATCGATTCCTCGGAGCCGAGGGGCTGGAATATTTCCTGTCATTTCACCAGCTGAAAGACTCTGCCTAGCGCTGCCCAGCCAAGGCTCTTATAATGGCGTCATGGAAAAGTTAATTGCTGTGCTCCAGTTATTGCTCGCCCTCATCCTGGCGGTGGCGGTCATTTCTACCCTGGTCAACTTGGTGCTGATCGCAACGCGGCCGGAAACCATTTCCGTGGTTAATGCCATCATCGGGCAGGGAGTATTAATCGTCTGCCTGGCGGCTCTAGCCAAAGTCATTGGTAGCAAGGGCTGGCAGACTCTGAAAGGCTCTCCCAAGGACGCTCTGAAGCACACTAGCGAAGCCGAATAATCCAGGCCAGTTACCCGTATTTCGCCTGCACAGCCGCCTGATAAAAGAGTATAATCCAGCGCTTTTGACTCCAGGCTGCTCCAGCAAATGATCATCTTTGACGATCCTGATCGCTTCTCACAATTTCATCAGAGCTGCGTGGCGACCATCGGCAAGTTCGACGGCGTGCATCTCGGGCATCAACTGATTCTCGATCAGGTGAAGCAGCGTGCCGAACAACTCAACCTGCCCACACTGGTAATTCTGCTGGAGCCACATCCAGAGGAATTTTTTGCCCGCGCTGATGGCGACTGTCCGGCTCGCCTCACGGCAGTGAAGGAGAAGCTCGAACTGCTGGAAAGTTTTGGCATCGATTTCGTGTTTCAACTGAATTTCAATCAAGAGACTAGCCAGCTCAGCGCGGACAGCTACATCCAGGATATTCTGGTTGATGGCCTGGGTGTCTCTTGTTTCATCGTGGGTCACGACTTTCGTTTTGGCCACAAGCGCCAGGGTGATTTCAACATGCTGCTGGAGCGCGGTGCAGAACTTGGTTTTGAAGTTGTTGAAACCGCCGCCTACGAGTACAACGGCTTACGTATCAGTAGCACCTCGATTCGGGAAGAGCTCGCCAAGAGTAATTTCGACCTCGTTGAACAGTTGTTGGGACGCCCTTATTCAATGAAGGGTGAAGTCGAACGTGGTGCTCAGCTTGGTACGGACCTGGGGTATCCAACCTGTAATGTCAATCCACATCGACAACGCATTCCGCTGCATGGGGTCTATGCGTGTGAAGTCCGGCTCGGTGACAGCTTTTTGCAGGCTGCGGTGAATATTGGTTATCGACCCACGGTAACTGAAACGGGCGAAGCTTTGCTGGAAGCCCATATTCTTGATTTTGACGAAGATCTCTACGGCAAGTCCATAGAAGTGATTTTTCGCCAGAAAGTAAGAGACGAAGAAAAGTTCGATGGCCTGGAAGCGCTTAAGGCGCAAATGGCGCTTGACGTAAAACAAGTGCGCGAAATATTGAGTGCGGCTGAAGCGCAGCGCGCGTAAACATGGATCAAGACTAGTACAGACAAGACAACATGACTGACTATAAAGACACGCTTAACCTGCCCCAAACGGCTTTCCCCATGAAAGCTAATCTCGCGCAGCGGGAACCAAATATGCTGGAGAAATGGACCGAGCAGGATCTGTATCGCAAGATCTGTGAGAAAAATTCAGGGCGCCCAAAATTTATTCTGCACGATGGACCTCCTTACGCCAACGGTGAGCTGCATCTTGGGCATGCCATCAACAAGGCATTGAAGGACTTCGTCGTAAAATCACGCCAAATGAGCGGCTTCGACGCGCCTTATGTCCCAGGATGGGATTGTCATGGACTCCCCATTGAACACAATGTGGAAAAAAAGAAGGGCAAGGCTGGGCAGAAGATCAGCTATTCTGAGTTTCGTGCGGCCTGCAGAGACTACGCGGCAGGGCAGGTAGAAACTCAAAAGCAAGGCTTTATACGTCTCGGTGTGTTGGGAGATTGGGATAACCCCTATCTCACCATGAATCCCCATACCGAAGCAGATATCGTGCGTGCTCTCGGACGCATCGCGGCCAACGGCCACTTGGTAAAGGGCTACAAGCCTGTTTATTGGAGCGTTGTTGGCGCATCTGCGTTGGCAGAAGCTGAGGTGGAATACCAGGACAAGAAGTCATTTGCGATCGATGTCAGGTTCGCCGCCATTGACAGGAGCGACATGCTGGCAAGCTTTGGCAATCCAGACGCCGCCGGTTCGCTGCCCCTCTCCGTAGTAATCTGGACAACGACCCCCTGGACACTGCCTTCGAACCAGGCGGTGTGCCTGCATGGAGAGTTGGAATACGCGCTGGTCAAGTGCGAGCTTGCAGACTCTCAAGAGCTATTCGTGCTGGCTGCTGACATGGTGGAAAACATCATGGCGCGCTACGGTGCAAGCGCTTTTGAAGTGCTGGGGACGACTCAGGGAAGTGAGCTGGAATTGAAGCAGCTGCAGCATCCTTTTGTCGACAAGCAGGTACCGCTCATTCTGGGCAATCATGTCACAACCGAAGCAGGTACCGGCGCGGTGCACACCGCACCCGACCACGGTCTGGATGATTTCTATGTTGGGCTTAACTACGATATCGGTACCCTGAATCTCCTCGATGAAAACGGCATATTCAATGCCGGTGCTGGGGAATTCGCCAATGAGCATGTTTACAAGGTCGATGAAAAAATCATTGACGTATTAAAAGCCAAACGGGCGTTAGTGGCAGAAGAGACTATCACCCACAGCTATGCCCATTGCTGGCGCACCAAGACACCCCTGATTTACCGCGCCACGCCGCAATGGTTTATCAGTATGAACGAAAACAATCTATTGGGGTCAGCATTAGAATCGATCAAAGGGGTCAAGTGGATTCCTGATTGGGGGCAGGCCAGAATTGAGTTGATGTTAAAAGGCAGTCCGGACTGGTGTGTCTCTCGCCAGCGCACCTGGGGTGTGCCGATCACGCTGTTTGTGCATAAAGAAAGCCAGCAATTGCATCCCCGCACATCAGAATTGTTTGAGGAAATCGCGACCAAGATTGAAACTGAGGGCATGGATGCCTGGTTTGAGGCAGAGGCCAGCGACTTTCTTGGTGAACAAGCGGCAGAGTATGAGAAAGTCACTGATACCCTGGATGTCTGGTTTGATTCTGGCGTCACACATTTTTCGGTACTACAGCAGCGTGAAGAACTGCAGTATCCGGCTGATCTTTATCTGGAGGGATCGGATCAGCATCGAGGCTGGTTTAATTCTTCCCTCAAGACTGCGATTGCCATGTATGGCTCTGCACCCTACAAGGAATGCCTGACTCACGGCTTCTTTGTAGATGGTGAGGGTCGCAAGATGTCCAAATCCCTTGGCAATACCGTGGCGCCCGCCAAAATCTATCAGCAGTATGGAGCCGATATTCTACGGCTTTGGGTTGCAGCCACGGATTTTCGCGGAGAGATGACAGTCTCAGATGAAATTTTCAAGCGGGTGGCGGATGCCTACCGACGGGTCCGCAATACGGCGCGTTTTATGCTGGCAAATCTTAATGGCTTCGATCCCGCTACCGATGTTGTCGAATCTGAGCAATTACTGGCTCTGGACTACTGGATCGTGCGCCAATGCCAACTGCTGCAGTCAGAGGTGATAGAACACTATCATGAGTACAGTTTTCTTAACATTTACCAAAAGCTTCACAATTTTTGCGTAATCGAACTTGGTGGGTTTTATCTTGATGTAATCAAGGATCGCCAGTACACGACCCAGGCAGATAGCAGGGCGCGTCGCTCTACCCAGACAGCCATGTATCACGTGCTTGAGATGCTGAGTCGCATGATCGCGCCCATCTTGAGCTTTACTGCGGATGAAATCTGGCAAAACATTCCAGGGGAACGTGCTGCCTCAGTGTTTTTGACTGACTATTCCGACGCGGGTGATACCCTGCCTGAGTTTGCCGAGTTTACCGATAAATTCTGGCGCCAGCTGATGGATGTGAAAACTGCAGTAAATCGTGAACTCGAAGTTAAGCGCGCCGAAAAAATAGTCGGTTCGGGTTTGAGTGCTGAAGTTGATCTCTACTGCGAAGGTGATCTGGCAGAGAATTTGGGTCGTTTGGAAGAGGAACTGCGTTTCGTTTTGATAGTATCGCGAGCTTCAATTCTACCGCCGGCGGATGCCCCTGAGGTAGCGGTGAAAACAGAAGTTGAAGGTCTCAGCCTGACCGTAAGCGGCTCAGATCACAGCAAGTGCGAGCGCTGCTGGCATCATCGGGAAGATGTGGGTGCCAATCCTGAACATCCCGGTCTTTGCCTGCGCTGTGTTAACAATGTCGACGCCGAGGGCGAGCAGAGACGTTACGCCTGATTGTACGGAAACTGTACCCGGGTCCATGACAGATAAATCTGAAACTTTGATTACCAATGGTGCGCAGGTGACCTTGCACTTTTCACTTGCGCTCACCAATGGTGATCTTATTGATTCCAACTTCGACAAGAAAGCTGCCACTTTCCGGGTCGGTGACGGCAATATGTTGCCAGGCTTTGAACAGCTTTTGCTGGGACTGCGGGCACATGACGAGGTGGATCAGACTATTCCGGCAGCCCAGGCTTTCGGTGAGCCAAATCCTCGCAATGAACAAGTGTTCCCGCTTGAGAAGTTTGATCATTTGCTGGAAGATGATCTGGTTCCCACGGAAGTGGGTAGCGTCGTTTCCTTCAAAGATCCGGGTGGTTTTGATCTGCCTGGCGTGGTGAAGGAAATTGGGGAAAAGACGATCAAGATCGATTTTAATCATCCTCTGGCGGGTAAGGACATCATCTTCAAGGCAAAGGTTCTCTCTATATTGCCCGCTGAAGAACAGGCTATTGAGATCAAACTGTAATGAGCGAAGTGCTAAGCGGAACCAATCAAGCGAGTGTGTCCCCGGTAATTCGGTTGGCCAATCCGCGCGGCTTCTGCGCCGGGGTTGATCGAGCCATTGATATAGTGAACCGCGCCCTGGATATTTTCGGTGCGCCGATCTATGTCCGCCATGAAGTCGTGCACAATAAGTTTGTTGTAGAAACGCTGCGGACGCGTGGGGCCGTCTTCGTGGATGAGCTGTCAGATATTCCAGTGACTGATGAACATGGTCGTTCATCTATTGTGATATTTAGTGCCCATGGCGTTTCCCAGCAGGTGAAGGAAGAGGCGCAGGAAAAAGGCTTTAAAGTATTTGACGCGACGTGCCCCCTCGTGACCAAAGTGCATCTGGAGGTCATAAAGTTCAGTCAGGCTGGGCAGGAATGTATCCTTATCGGTCATCAGTTCCATCCTGAAGTGGAAGGCACGATGGGTCAATATGATGAAGGTCGTGGCGGCAGGATCTACCTGGTGGAGTCAGTCGATGATGTGCAGCGGCTTGAGGTTGAACACCCAGATCGCGTGTCCTATGTGACCCAGACTACTCTATCGATGGACGACACTGCCCGCATAATCGATGCCCTGCGGGAGAAATTCCCCGCCATCCAGGGGCCGCGGAAGGAAGATATTTGTTACGCTACCCAGAACCGCCAGGACGCTGTGAAACAGCTGGCACTGGAGTGTGATCTGCTATTGGTCGTCGGGTCGCCAAACAGCTCTAACTCGAATCGTCTCAAAGAACTCGCCGAGCGTCTGGGTTGTGATTCCTATTTGATTGACAGCGTGGACGACATCGACCCGCAGTGGTTCGAGGGTAAAAGCTGCTACGGCATTACCGCAGGGGCCTCTGCGCCCGAGGTTTTGGTGGGGCAAGTCGTGAGCAGGCTTAAAGAATTGACAGATGTGGCGCCCCATGAACTGCCGGGCGTAGAAGAAAACATCGTCTTCAGTATGCCCAAGGAATTGCGACCCGCCTGATTTAGAGTTTGCTTAACTCCTCGAATTTCGCCTTCAGCGCATCCGCAGCTGCCTGCAACTCCTGCTGTTTCTGACGTTCCTTGGTGACAACGGCTTCCGGTGCGTTGCTTACAAACTTCTCATTATTCAGTTTCCCAGAAACTGCTTTCAGGCCTGCTTCGAGCTTGCCGATTTCTTTTTCTAGCCTTGCCTGTTCCGCGCTGACATCGATGAGGCCAGCTAAAGGTACCAGGACTTCCACATTACCGTAGAGGCCGGTGGCCGCGGCAGGTGCCTCGGATTCAGCCGAAAGCCATTCTATGTTTTCCAGCTTCGCCAGTTTCTGGAGATACATCAGGTTCGACTGTAAATAATTCTGGTCCTGTTCCTCGCCGCCCCGCAGGAAGACACTGATGGATCTAGCTGGCGAGATATCCATTTCTCCGCGAATGTTTCGAATCGCAACGATAATGCCCTTGAGCCAGTCGATTTCGGACTGGGCGGCGGCGTCGACATTGTCGGCGTCGAATTCTGGATAGGGTTGCAGCATGATGCTGTCGCCTACAATGCCGAGAGCTGGCGCCAATTTCTGCCAGATCTCCTCCGTGAGAAACGGCATGAACGGGTGCAGCAATCGCAGGCTACGCTCCAGCACCGTAAGCAACACTTTGCGAGTAGCCTGGGCAGCCTCAGGATTGTTGTCTTCATCCCACAGAATGGGCTTGGATAGTTCCAGATACCAGTCACAATACTCATTCCAGATAAACTCATGCAAAGCCTGGGAGGCGAGATCAAAGCGGTAGTTATCCACTGCTTCCAGCACTTCACTGGTGGTCTGTTCCAGTCTGCTCAGGATCCAGCGGTCAGCGCTGGAGAATTGGGCAGGGTCCCAGTCTGTGGCAATCGCTTTCCCCTCGCTGTTCATCATGGCGTAGCGGGCAGCATTCCAAATCTTATTGCAAAAGTTGCGGAATCCTTCGGTGCGCCCCACATCGAATTTGATGTCGCGTCCGGTTGATGCCAGCGAGTAATAGGTGAAGCGCAGGGCATCGGTGCCATAGGCTGCAATACCTTCAGGGAAACTGTCACGGGTCAGGCGCGCAATCTTCTCTTTGAGCTGAGGTTGCATCATATCTGCCGTGCGCTTTTCCACCAGTTCGTCCAGCTCGATGCCATCAATCAGGTCAATCGGATCCAGGATATTGCCCTTGGATTTGGACATCTTCTGCCCATGTTCATCACGAACCAGGCCGGTGATATAGACTTTCTTGAACGGAATCTCGCCGGTGAACTTCAGGGTCATCATGATCATCCGGGCAACCCAAAAGAAGATAATGTCGAAGCCGGTTACGAGTACATCTGTCGGATGAAATTTGTTGAAGTACTCTGTGTCGTCTGGCCATCCCAGGGTCGAGAACGTCCATAAGGCAGAGGAGAACCAGGTATCGAGCACGTCTTCGTCCTGGCGCAACACCACGCTATCGTCGATTTCGTGTTTCGCACGGACGTCTACCTCGCTGTGGCCAACGTAAACGTTGTTGTCCTCGTCATACCAGGCTGGAATACGATGCCCCCACCACAGCTGTCGACTGATGCACCAATCCTGGATATTGCGCATCCAGGCGAAATAGGTGTTCTCCCAGTTCTTTGGCACAAACTCGATATCGCCATCCTCGACTGCCTTGATGGCAGGGTCAGCGAGGGACTGGATAGCCACGTACCATTGGTGGGTGAGATAGGGCTCTATCACGACTCCACTTCTGTCTCCACGGGGTACCTTAAGTTTGTGTGGCTCAATCTTCTCCACCAGTCCCAGCGCTTCCAGATCAGCGACAAGCTGTTTTCTGGCTTCGAAGCGATCCAGGCCACGGTAGGTTGCTGGTGCCTCGTCATTAATACTGGCGTTATCAGTGAGAATATTGATGACTTCCAGATTATGACGCTTGCCCATTTCATAGTCATTGAAGTCATGGGCAGGCGTTATTTTAACGCAACCCGTTCCAAATTCTGGGTCGACATAGTCGTCTGCAATAATTGGGATTCGTCGATTACAGAGCGGCAAGTCTACGAATTTGCCGATCAGGTGGGTGTAGCGCTCGTCTTCAGGGTGAACAGCCACCGCGGCATCCCCAAGCATGGTCTCTGGTCGGGTAGTCGCAATTGTGAGGTGTTGATCGGAGTCGGCGATAGGGTAGTTGAAGTGCCACAGATGGCCATCTTCCTCTTCCGAGATTACTTCCAGGTCGGAGATGGCGGTGTGCAGCTGTGGATCCCAGTTCACTAACCGGTTGCCGCGATAAATCAGTCCTTCGTTATAGAGATCGACAAAGACTTTCTCCACCACAGCGGAAAGCTGCTCATCCATGGTGAAGCGTTCACGGGACCAATCCAGGGAGGAACCCATGCGTCGGAGCTGTTGCGTGATGATTCCGCCTGATTCTTCTTTCCAGTCCCACACCTTATCCACGAAGGCTTCGCGGCCGACTTCATGGCGATTAGTTCCAGCCGCGGCAAGTTGCCTTTCCACAACCATCTGCGTGGCGATGCCCGCATGGTCTGTGCCTACCTGCCACAGGGCCTGGCGCCCTTGCATGCGGTGAAATCTAATCAGCGCATCCATGATGGCGTGCTGAAACCCGTGACCCATATGCAGGCGGCCCGTCACATTGGGTGGCGGAATAACTATGCAGTAGGGGGCTCCTTCACCCTGGGGCGAGAAATAGCCCCGTTCTTCCCAGAGTTTGTACCAGTGGTCTTCGATTTGTTGCGGTTGAAAAGTCTTTTCCATCAATGATGTTCTGTGAGTTGAATGAGTTAAGCGAGTGTTGGAGAGAGGCGCAAGTATACATCAAGCCCCCTGAATTTGCGGCAGTCCGGCTTCTTCGAATCAAAGTTTGTGGGTTTCGGGATTGAATCCTTGCTGCTGATAATATCGGTAGTTTTGGCGCCCGAGATCCAGCTCCTCGGGATCAGCGCTCAGCACTTCATTGATTCGTTGGTATCGGTCCAGATTCTGACAAGGCGTGGCTGAGAGATTAATGAAGACATCTTCAAATGCCTCCTGGTCTGATTTGGTACCTATCATCAAGGGCTCTGCTGCAGCTTGACCGGGTTCGGCGATGGCGTGAGGAAGGAAACTGGCCGGTTTAAACTGCCAGAGCAAGGCGTCGATTTGCCGGGCCTGCTCTGGCGAGTCCACTTGAAGGAAGACGCGGTGGCCCAGCTGGACAGCTTTCTCAGCGAGTCGGCAGGCAAATTGCTGTCGACTGGTCTGGTCTGTGCTGCTCAAGGCGTAAAAATTTACCTGGGTCATAGCTCTTGTCAGAGTGCCTATTCCTGGTTCCCATATATGGTCGCAGGACATGGAGTCGATATCAGGGTAACTCCAGGTCCGACGACCTGATACTACGCCTTTTGGGTCAGCAGATACTGCATCAGCAGGCTCACGGGTCGCCCAGTTGCGCCTTTCTGAGCACCAGAGTGCCAGGCGCTGCCAGCAATATCCAGGTGTGCCCATTTCTGCTTTTCGGTGAAGCGCGACAGGAAACACGCCGCGGTAATGGTGCCAGCCCGCGGGCCACCGATATTGGCGATGTCAGCGAAATTGCTATTCAACAGACTTTGATATTCATCCCAAAGCGGCAGTTGCCAGGCGCGGTCCAGTGACTCCTCGCCACACGCCAGCAGGGTCTCAGCCAGTTTGTCATCGTTGCTCAACAGGGCATTGGCCTGGGAACCAAAGGTAGCGACTGCTGCGCCAGTTAAGGTGGCGACATCGATAATGGTGCGAGGCTTGTAGCGCTCGGCATAAGTCAGGGCATCGCAAAGCACCAGGCGTCCCTCAGCGTCAGTATTGAGGATCTCAATCGTCTTGCCCGACATGCTGGTGACGATGTCGCCGGGTTTGGTCGCACTACTGCCAGGCATGTTCTCGGCAGCAGCAACAATAGCCACCACATTGATAGGCAGCTTGAGTTCGGCGACACAGCCTAAGGTGGCGATCACACTGGCGGCGCCACACATATCAAACTTCATTTCGTCCATAGCGCCACCGGGCTTCAGGCTGATGCCGCCGGTGTCGAACGTGATGCCTTTGCCAACCAGGGCATAGGGTCGACTGCTGTTGGCTGCCCCCTTGTACTGCATGACAATTAGCTTGGCTTCTTCTGCAGAGCCCGCGGAAACGGAAAGCAGAGAGCCCATACCCAGGCGTGCCATCTGTTTCTCGGTAAGAATCTGGGTCGTGACAGACTTGTTTCTCGCTGCCAAAGTCTGGGCTTCGTTCGCCAGAAACGAAGGCGTGCAGACATTGCCAGGCAAGTTGCCAAGGTGTTTGGCACGATTTATCGCCTTGCCAATAGCCTGACCAGTTCGCAAGGACTCATCAATAGTCTTGCGGCGTGCACCAGCAGGAGGAGAGACGCTGGCGGATTTTACCGCCGGTTTCTTACTTTTCTTGCTCTTGGTCGCGTCGTAGCGATAGCAAACATCCTCCAGCTCTTGCGCGACGCGTGCTGCAAGCCAGGGATATTCCCTGTCCGTGATCTCGGCGGAGGCCAGAGCGAAGTGGGCGCTGCTAGCCTCGGTCTTGCTGACGGCAATGGCGGCGGCCTTGACCAGTTTGGCAGCGTTACGTGCGTTCAGCTTCTTGCGATCGCCGGCACCAATCAGAATTAATCTCTGGGCACTGATTCCTTTGGGCTTGTATAGGAGGATCGTTTCGCCGAGCTTGCCATTGAAATCACCAGACTTAAGTACTGCAGAAAGGGTCTTGCCTGACACGCCGTCAAGATGCTTGGCTTCCGTAGACAGCGTGTTCTTGCTCCAAACAGGAACCACTAGACATTCAGTAGCCAGCTTGTCGATAGCGCCTGCTTTAATCGAATACCTCATCGCTTGCATGCGCCTCCTGGGCGCTCGGGAAAAATAGGGAGAAAAATGCTGCTGCAATCCTAAAGATATTCAAATAGTTAAGCAACATGCGTTAAAAATTACGCGAAGGTGGCTTTTGGAACTGAAAATACTTGTCTAGAAATCGCCAAAATTGAGTGCGTAGAAATGAACCAATCTAAACACATATTGTCTCATTTTAGAGATGCAGTTGCTTGCTACAAGGAGAAGTCATGCCTCGCGTAAAAGTCACCAGCCCTGATCAATTTTTGTTCAGCATGGAAAGAACAGTCGGCATTAGTGATGTTAACTATGCCAAGCACCTCGACAGTGTTGCCATGGTGCAAATTCTGCACGAGGCGCGGCTGCAGTTCCTGGCCAGTTTGGGTTTCACAGAAGCCAATGTGTTTGGCTACGGTATGGTGGTCACTGACCTGGCTATTGACTACCGCTCCGAATCATTTTCCGGAGACTGCCTGATCATCGATGTTGGCGTGGACGATTTCAATCGCTATGGCTTTGATATCGCCTTGCAGGTAACTAACGGTGCCCTTGAAACAGTAGTCTGCCAGGCGAAGATTGGTGTGGTGTTTTTTGATTTCGACAAACATCAAATCACTGAGGTTCCACAGGCACTGCTGGCGTTGCTAGGCAGACGTGAAGTGCAGGTTGCCTGACCATTCAGGCAGCTAGTGGTTAGAAAGGTCGATGCGAGCGTGGTAGCAGCACTACGCGGGTGCTTGAGAAGCGGTCGTGAAGTGCATCGTTGTTCTTATCGATATAGAGCCAGAAGTATCCCATCCCAAACAGCAAGAAACTCGGCCACGCCAGGAGGTATCTGGGGATCGCCTGCGCCAGTGTGATCAACTCTCCATTCGGCTGCTGGGTGCGCAGACGCCAGGCAATCATGCCCAGAGTCTGGCCGCTGCGGGTCCAGAACCAGGCATAGAAAGAGAAGCTGCTGATAACCATCATCAGAAACAGCACCGTATCCTGTATTGGATCAGTTTCGACGCGTCCATTTACCACCTGATTAGTCTCGGTGCCGAAGAGAAACTGGATGAAGTATCCCAGCACCATCCAAATGGCCACTACCAGAAATCCGTCGTAAAGCATCGCCGCCAGCCGGCGCCAGAGACCGGCTGCTGGCAAACCAGCAGACGATTCATGGTCTGTGTGAGTTGCGTCGGATTCAGTCACGGGGATGTTTTAGCCCGGTTCTGCGCTGCGCGGTGACAGAGCGTCCCACTGTGATTATGCTGACAAATATCATTGGCTGCGCTCACCTGAATTATCAAGGCTTATCCCTAATCGCTCTCTGGGGCTGGAGGCGGGCAGTATATAACGATCAGGAAGTAGGTCCAATTTGTGGCTACTCAGTTGAAAATGAGGGTAAATCACTGCTTTGCGAGCCTTCTCAATATTCGTCAGGGTGAGATTTTGTTAGAATTCGCCGCGCCTGCGGCTTTGTTCCAACAATTACTCCCCCTTAATCGCCCCAGGTGCACTCGATAACACATCCAGGACAGATCAATGAATAACACACCCCAGCCAAGGCATATTCGGCTGATGGACACGACTCTACGCGATGGAGAGCAGACCCAGGGCGTTTCTTTCTCGGTCAATGAGAAAGTAAATATCGCCAGGGCGTTGCTGCAATCTCTTCAGGTTGATCGAATAGAAGTGGCCTCAGCATGCGTTTCAGACGGAGAAAAGGATGCGGTGTCACAGATTATTGAATGGGCTGAAACGCAGGGGCTGGCTGATCGCGTTGAGGTGCTTGGCTTCGTCGACTTCAAACGTAGCGTGGACTGGATTGCTGATGCCGGCGGCCGGGTGATTAATTTGTTGTGCAAGGGCAGCGAGAAGCATTGCCGAGAGCAGCTTGGGAAGACGCTGGAAACCCACGTCGAGGATATTATTCGCACCGTAGAGTACGCCGAAGCGACTGGACTCAAGGTCAATATGTATCTGGAAGATTGGTCGAATGGCTACAAGGACAGCAGGGATTATGTGCTTGGCCTGGTCAGCGGTACCAGCCATCTCAATATTGGCCATTACTTGTTGCCTGACACGCTGGGTCTCATGTCACCGGAAGAGGTAACGGTCGCGCTCACAGACATGCTGTCCGAGTTTCCCGATAAGGAATTCGATTTTCACCCCCACAATGACTATGGTCTGGCAACAGCAAACGTGATGGCTGCAGTAGCGGTGGGCATCAATAATATTCACTGTACAGTTAACTGTCTTGGGGAGCGGGCTGGCAACGCCTCGCTGGCTGAGGTCGCCGTCGCTTTAAAGGACAAGATGGGCATGCAGCTGTCAGTGGATGAAACCCATATCACTATGGTCAGTCGCATGGTTGAGAATTTTTCCGGGAAGTGGATAGCCGCCAATACGCCAATCGTGGGGGCTGATGTTTTCACTCAGACAGCTGGTATTCACGCGGATGGTGATCTTAAGGGCGACCTCTATAAGAGTGCTCTCAGTCCTGAACGCTTCGCGCGCAAGCACAGCTATGCTCTGGGTAAAATGAGTGGCAAAGCGTCGCTGAAAAACAATCTTGATGAGCTGGGTATTCAGCTGTCTGACGACGAGAAGGCAAAGGTATTGGAACGCGTGGTTCAGTTGGGAGATTCCAAGCAGGTAATTACGGCGGAAGACCTGCCTTTCATCATCGCTGACGTGATGGAAAGCAAAGAATATCATCACATCACGCTGCTGAATTGCTATATCAATACCGGCTTCAATGTGGATAGTACTGCTAGTGTAAGGGTCGAAATAGAGGGCGAAGTGCAGCAGGGCACTGGCTCAGGCAATGGTGGTTTCGATGCCTTTATGGATGCGATTACAGGCATTCTTAAGCAAAAAAACTTCGCTATGCCGGAGCTGGTTGACTACGAGGTCCATATTCCACGAGGCGGCCAAACTGACGCCTTGACCGAGTGTATTATTACCTGGCAGTCAGGAGAGCGTGACTTCAAGACCCGTGGCGTGGATGCAAATCAGGTTATGGCAGCGGTGAAAGCGACCCTCAGGATGGTGAACCTGAAGTTGCATAGTCTGTAAACCAGAGCTTGCTACAGACACTGGCAGTGCGTGGTTGCTAGAGTTTTCGTAACTCTTCGACTACAAGATCGCCGAAACCATCGGTGCTGATCATTCTGACATCGCTGCCGGGCTTGGACAGGTCCGGGGTGGAATAGCCCTGGCCAAAAACTGACTGCATAGCCTGCCAGAC
This sequence comes from uncultured Pseudomonadales bacterium, assembly GCA_938091935.1. Taxonomy (GTDB): domain Bacteria; phylum Pseudomonadota; class Gammaproteobacteria; order Pseudomonadales; family Pseudohongiellaceae; genus UBA9145. The sequence goes on along the minus strand of CALKNV010000026.1, from coordinate 8,118 downwards.
ATTGCGGGCCTCCGTATCCATACCGAAGCTCATTTCCAGCATCATTGCGACTGAGCCGATCATGGAGTAGGGGTTGGCAATCTTCTGGCCCGCAATATCAGGGGCGGAACCGTGGGACGGCTCATAGTAGGCTTTATCCGGCCCCATGCAGGCGGAAGGCATTAGTCCCAGAGAGCCTAGGATGCCGCCACCCTGGTCGCTCAAGATGTCCCCAAACATGTTTTCCATCACCATGACGTCGAACTGGCCCGGATTCAGGCATAAATAGGTAGCCGCGGCATCAACCAGGATGTGTTTGATTTCCACGTCCGGAAATTCCGCCCCCACCTCTTCCATGACCTCATTCCACAGCACGCTGGATTTCAGCACGTTGCTCTTGTGAATATTGTGCAGCACGCCTTTGCGCTTTTGGGCAGTTTCAAAGGCTACCCTTGCAATGCGTTCGATCTGGTCTTCATCGTATTCCAGGCTCTCGTTGACATAGCGTCGGCCGGCATCGTTGACTCCGGTTTCTTTCTTGCCAAAGTATAAGCCGCCAACCAGTTCACGAATAATAATGAAGTCTACGCCGTCACCGATTATCTCCGGTTTGAGTGGGGAGAAGTGGGCGATCTCCTTGGGCAGGTAAACCGGTCGGAAATTTGCGAAGGTATCGTAGCGTCGACGTAGCGGCAGCAACGCGCCACGCTCCGGCTGCATATCCACAGGAATTTTCTTGGATTCTTCATGACTCAGCCCAATTGGTCCCTTCAGGATTGCATCTGCGCTATCGCAAAGGGCTTTGGTTTCATCAGGGAAAGCGTGGCCGTGGCTAAAATAAGCGCTGGCACCAAAGGCACCGCTTTCCAATTGAAACTCGATGTCGTTGCGTTCTGCCACGAGTTCCAGAACCTTGACTGCCTCAGCCATAATCTCAGGGCCGATACCATCACCATCCAACAGCGCGATTTTATGCGTGGTCATACTTGCGTCCTACTTTGCCAGTTTGCGGAGCGATGACGATGCATCGCAGATCGGCGCGTAATTTACCACGTGCACGGGAAAGCACAACCGGGTGGATGTTTTAGAGTTGGAAGGCGTTAGGAAGCTGCTTGGTAGAGACTTAGCTGGTGCAGAGCTGAATGGAGATCTATCCCAGAGCCTGCAGTACTGCAGCTACTTGGCGGATGAAAATGATGGTCAGGACAATCACGATCCCGTAGACCATGCCATCGCTCAGTTCCATGCCGAAGAAGGTTTTCGGTTTTTTGCCGTCACTACTGCTGTCCCCGCTGACAGCGTCATTGTCTACATTGTCGTCGTCAAAGCTCATTCGTGTTGCCTTTTACTGGGATGGAATCTGTCTATGAATCAGCTGAGTTGCTTAGAAACTTATCGGCAAGTGCTCTAAGGCCTTCAATTTATTTGTGTTTTCACGAAGACCACAAAAATAGTGGTCAACGCTTGGTCTCGCAAGTGGTACCAGCGGGCGGACTCGAACCGCCACGCCCGTGAAGGCAATGGATTTTGAATCCATCGTGTCTACCAATTTCACCACGCTGGCATTGGATCTGGTTTCAGCATGCCATATTGACTGAACCATCCGTATTTCAGATCTTGCTCATACTCTCGCTAGAGCCTGCCACCATGCTTTTCAGTTGAACTATTGTAAAAACCTGGTAGCTCTTCTGTAAGCCGCAGCACGCAAGCGATCGAGCATTATACCAGTTGACCTGAGGGGCGCAATCGAAGCCATGACAAACTCGCTATTGATTAGTCTCCTGGTGATCGATTTCGCTGTTTCCAGGCGGTGCGTTCAAGCTTCCATCGGCGATAAGATTTCTATAGTCTGTGCCGCTTCATAAAGAGTGCCAGTTTGATGCAATTAAGCGATTTTACTTACGAACTGCCAGAGAAATTGATCGCCAGTCATCCAGCCGCGGAAAGGTCTTCGAGTCGGTTGCTAGGCCTGGATCGAAAATCCGGCGCAGTAGCTCATCACGGTTTTGCTGAGATCATTAATTTTCTGAATTCTGGAGATTTGCTGGTATATAACAATACCCGAGTCATCCCGGCGCGACTTTATGGACGCAAGGAAAGCGGTGGGCGGGTAGAGATATTGATTGAGCGCCAACTCGGTGAGGGTCAGATTCTCGCCCAGGTGCGCGCCAGTAAGTCTCCCAAGCAGGGTAACCTCGTTAGGCTGTGCGCCACAGCGGACAGTGAGCCTCAGGCTCTGGAAGACTGTCTGCGGGTGGTTGGCCGCAGAGATGAGTTTTTTGTCCTCGAGGCGGCTTCGATAGACAGACTCCAGCAGTTAATCAGTCGCTATGGCCATATGCCATTGCCGCCTTACATAAAGCGCGCGGATCAGCTAGAAGACAAGGAGCGCTATCAAACGGTTTACGCGGAGGTGCCGGGGGCTGTAGCGGCACCTACAGCGGGATTGCATTTCGACGAGCCATTGCTTAAAGCCTTGAGAGAGAAGGGCGTTGGCACCGCATTTCTCACTCTGCACGTGGGTGCCGGTACGTTTCAGCCTGTGCGAGTGGACGATATAACGACCCACAGGATGCATTCGGAACGTGTTGAGATTTCTGCCGCAGTGGCTGCGCAAATCAATGCCTGTAAAAACAGTGGCGGGCGCGTTATCGCAGTGGGAACGACCTCAGTGCGCAGTCTAGAGGCCGCTGCCACAGCTGAGGGTTTGCCTGCATTCTCGGGTGAAACCGATATTTTCATCTATCCTGGGTATGAGTTCCAAATCGTAGACGCCATGATCACCAACTTTCATCTGCCTGAATCCACTCTATTGATGCTGGTCAGCGCTTTCTGCTCGAAAAAAATGCTACTTGACGCTTATGAAGAGGCGATAGCCAGGGAGTATCGGTTTTTTAGCTATGGTGATGCCATGCTGATCTATTAGTAAGTGAGTTTTTTTGCGTGTGGCGGCATTGCCTGCGGCTGGCTCAGAAGCCTGTTTTTCGGTCAATTGGAGCTGGGTGGGAACAGCGAGCTACATTCTGCTATAATTCGCGCCCCGGTTTACCTCAATCAACCACCAAATAAAGGACATTAGTCGTCATGAAAGCCCCTGTGCGTGTTGCTGTCACTGGTGCAGCTGGTCAAATTAGTTACTCGCTGTTGTTTCGCGTTGCTGCTGGAGAGATGCTTGGCGCTGACCAGCCGGTGATTCTGCAGCTGCTGGAAATCACTCCTGCCCTGGAAGCCCTGAAGGGCACGGTCATGGAGATAGAGGACTGTGCCTTTCCACTGGTAGCAGATATCGTCGCCACTGATGATCCTAATGTGGCATTCAAGGACGCTGATTATTGCCTGTTGGTCGGCGCACGCCCGCGCGGGCCGGGCATGGAGCGCAAGGATTTGCTCGAGGCCAACGCCAAGATTTTCTCCGAGCAAGGGGCTGCGATCAACGCCGCAGCCAGCAGAGACGTCAAAGTACTGGTGGTTGGTAACCCAGCCAACACCAATGCGCTTATCGCCTATCGCAATGCGCCTGACCTGAATCCTGGGCAATTTACTGCGATGACCCGGCTCGATCATAACCGTGCTATCTCTCAGCTTGCTGCCAAGACTGGCAAGCACAATACTGAGGTGGAAGGCATGATCATCTGGGGTAATCACTCCGCCACGCAATATCCGGACATTCACCACTGCGCAGTTGCCGGCGAGGCAGCTATGAACCTGGTAGATCAGGAGTGGACCGTGAATGACTTCATTCCCACCGTGCAGCAACGCGGAGCCGCAATTATCAAGGCTCGCGGTGCATCCAGTGCGGCATCGGCGGCCAATGCGGCGATCGAGCACATGCGTGACTGGGCGCTGGGCACTGGCGGCAAGACCGTGAGCATGGGCATCCACAGCGATGGCAGTTACGGCGTAGCAGAAGGCCTGATTTACTCCTTTCCGGTTACTTGTGAAGGGGGTAATTACAGTATCGTTCAGGGACTGGCGGTGAATGAATTCAGCCAGGATCTCATGGACAAAACCGAGCAAGAGCTGAAGGAAGAGCGTGACGCTATTGCTGACCTGCTCCCCTAGTGAGTAAACTGGGTCGGCCTTCCACAGCCGACCCTTCTCTCATGAGTAGTGACTCGTTCGCCATCATTCGACGCAGCCAGTTTTGGATTTTTCAGCTGCTTGGCTGGTCTGTCTGGGTCGTCATGCTGGCGCTGCGTGACCTGTTTTTTGTTCCCCCTGAATATATGTTCTCCAGGGTCCTGATCTGGGCCCTGAGCGCCTTCTACGGCGCAGTACTCACCACTGGCTTGCGCTACCTTTACCGGCTGGCCTGGGATCGCGGGTTCGTGGTTCGTTTTTTGGTGACATGGTTCGGTTCGCTGGCTGCCGCCCTGGCCTGGCAACCTTTTCGTAATGCCATTGCCCTGATTCCTTTTGGCGAGTTCTTCGATTTTCGAAATGCCAGCGCCGAAGACCTGTTCGATGGTGTGTTTTCCTCCTCATTCACCACCCTATTGGTGTGGAGTGCGCTCTACTTCATCATCAAGTACTACCAGTTATTTCAGGTCGAGAAGGAAAAGAGTCTGCGTTCGGAGGCCCTGGCCCATGAGGCGCAATTGCGTATGCTGCGCTATCAGTTAAACCCCCATTTTCTGTTCAATACTCTCAACGCAATTTCAACTCTGGTTCTGTCCAAGGCCACCGAGCAGGCCAATGAGATGCTCACCAAGCTGAGCAAGTTTCTGCGCTATTCCCTGGACCATTCTCCCCTGGACCGGGTAAGCCTGGCTCATGAGTTGGAAACTTCCCAACTCTATCTGGATATCGAAAAAGTCAGGTTTGGAGACCGTTTAAGGCTTGAGTTTGAAATTGATCCCGCGACAGAGCAGGCGCTGGTGCCCACCATGCTGTTGCAACCCATCATCGAGAATTCCATCAAGCACGGCATCTCAAGGGCAGAGCAGGGCGGCACTATTCGTATCTGGGCACACAAGATCGAAGACAATTTGGAAATCAAGGTTACCGACGACGGCCCAGGATTGAATGCTGAGCAGCTAAGCGGCACGGAGTTTTCGTTCTCAAGCGGCGTTGGAGTCAGTAATATCAGAAACCGGCTGCGTGAGATTTATGGCGACAAGCACCAGCTGGAATTCATTAACGAAATGCCCCATGGTCTGACGGTTAAGGTATGTATCCCCTATGACAGAAAATGACAGTAACACGCTGAAAGCACTGGTCGTCGATGATGAGCAGCTCGCTCGAGAAGGTCTGGCATTGCGACTGCAGGAAATGACAGAGGTAGAAATACTCAAGCAGTGTGCTAATGGCAGAGAAGCCATGGAAGCAATCTCTGAACTCGGGCCTGATGTGCTGTTTCTTGATATCCAGATGCCTGGCATGACAGGGTTTGAGCTCATTAGCGAGATCCAGGGCGATATTATGCCCATGGTAATTTTCGTCACGGCCTATGATTCCTTTGCGGTGGATGCATTCAAGGTGCATGCAGTTGATTACCTGCTGAAACCGGTAGAAAAAGAACGGCTGCAGGAGGCAGTTGCAAAATGCCTTGAGAATAAAGTTGCGCGGGTGGCAAACGAGGAAAAACAGCGCCTGCTTGAAATGGTGGTGTCCTTATCGGGCAAGTCTGAGGCCGCTATCAACAGCCTGCTCGACAGTGGGGATGAATTGCGTGAACAGGTGGATCGCCTGGCAATAAAAGATGGGTCCTCAATCACCTTTGTGCCGGTGCGAGATATCGATTGGATAGACGCGGCTGGCGACTATATGTGCGTCCATGCGAGTGGTGATACGCATATTATGCGAACCACCATGAAGGACCTCGAGGCCAAACTAGATCCGACAATTTTTCAGCGCGTGCATCGCTCAACCATCGTCAATCTCGAGCGGGTGGATAAAGTGTCTTCCCACATCAACGGCGAATTCCACCTGACTCTCAGCTGCGGGTCGTCACTAAAAATGAGCCGTTCCTACAAAGACAAGGTCAAACATTTCTTCTAGGCTGCGGCCTTCTTGCTCGGGCCTAGTTGTGCCTTAGGGAGACTGGATATGTTCCAGGGGCAGGGCAGTGGTGTTGAGTACCTCTCGCAGCATGAAGCTTGAGTGCACATCGGTAACGCCTTCTATGCGCGTGATCTTATTGAGCAAGAATTCCTGGTAGTACTCCATGTCCGGTACGATGACCTTAAGCTGGTAATCTGCCGATTGACCAGTAATTAGCAGGCATTCGGTCACTTCTGGGTAGCTCTTGATTTGGGCCTCAAATTTTTCAAAGCGATCGGGCGTATGTCGATCCATGCTGATCTGGATTAGGGCTGTGAGTTTCAAGTCCAGTTTTTTCGGGTCTAGCAGGGTGACATGTCCGCTAATAATGCCGGCGTCCTCCAGTTGCTTTACCCGTCTCGCGCAGGGGGAGGGCGATAGGCCGATACGATCCGCCAGTTCAAGATTAGTGATAGTGCCGTCGCGCTGGAGTTCCCGCAGGATGCGCTTGTCGAGTTTGTCCAATTTCATGCAAATCCCTCTTTTTCCTCTTCGAACACCATGAATTCTAACATGAATGGCATAATTAACTATAAATAGATTTATAATTAGTTTATATCTCTAATAAATAGGTAAATCAGTGGAAACTATGCATAGAAATGCTAATGCCCTTCAACTAATATACGCAAACTTTCTCGCAGCAAGCTCAGCATTCACAAGATGCACAGGCCAGGACGCTGGTTTCTCACAAGGAAACAAAGAGAATATGGATTCAGCCAGGCTCGCTAAGGGCCAAAGGGGACCAAGGGGGCTATCCCTGGAAGCTGGAACCTGAGCAGGAACCAAAGAGAGCTATCTCATGCTTGCCCGGACAGGGTTTCTTGTTCCGGGCATAGCCATTTTCAGACCGGAGAATTTGCAATGTCAGGCAGCCGCTTTGATCACACCAAGTACAAGCCTTTTCAGCCAATCGCATTAGCCGATCGGACCTGGCCAGACCAAGTTATTACCGAAGCGCCTACCTGGTGCAGTGTCGATCTGAGGGATGGTAACCAGGCTCTCATAGAGCCCATGTCGGTTGAACAGAAGAAAAAAATGTTCGGGCTGCTTGTTGAGGTTGGTTTTAAAGAGATTGAGGTCGGTTTTCCAGCGGCGTCACAGCCGGACTTCGATTTTGTGCGCTGTCTCATCGAAGAAAACCGAATTCCTGACGATGTCACAATTCAGGTGCTGACCCAGGCGCGCCCGGAGCTGATCCAGCGCACTTTTGAGTCTTTGCGTGGCGCCCGGCGCGCCGTCCTTCACGTCTATAATTCAACTTCTACAGTCCAGCGCGAAAAAGTTTTCAAGACCGACAGGGCCGGCATCATTGATATCGCCGTGGGCGGTGCTCGTGAAGTTAAGCGCTGCGCAGAAGCGGCGCCTGAAACTGAATGGGTATTCCAGTACTCGCCGGAAAGCTTCACTGGCACTGAAATGGATTTCGCAGTTGAAGTCTGTGATGCCGTGAATGAAATATGGCAGCCCACCGCAGAGAATCCTTCGATTCTGAATCTCCCGGCTACCGTTGAGATGGCGACACCCAACGTCTATGCCGATCAGATTGAATATTTCTGTCGCAGTATCAAAAACCGTGATGCGGTGATCATCAGCCTGCATACCCATAACGATAGAGCCAGTGCAGTAGCTGCTGCAGAGCTGGCGGTCATGGCGGGCGCGCAGCGCGTCGAAGGCACGCTGCTGGGTAACGGCGAGCGCACCGGCAACATGGACATCGTGATCATGGCCATGAACCTCTATAGCCAGGGCATTGACCCATGCCTCGATCTGCATGACATGGATCGCATTGTCTCGGTGATTCGTGAGTGTACGCAGATTGATGTGCATCCGCGTCAGGCGTATTCCGGCGATCTGGTGTTTACCGCATTTTCCGGCTCCCATCAGGATGCCATCAAGAAATGCCTGGATATCTATGAAGAGGGCAGCCCCTGGGAGATTGCGTATTTGCCCATCGATCCCAGAGATATAGGGCGAACCTATCAAGACGTGATTCGAGTCAACAGTCAATCAGGCAAGGGCGGGGTTGCCTATGTGCTGGCGAATAAATTCGGCTTTCAATTGCCGCGCTGGCTGCAGATAGAATTTAGCCGCGTCGTG